>NZ_CP006019.1:1200000-1859370 GCF_000725425.1 Palaeococcus pacificus DY20341
AAGGAGGATTATTGGAATAAGTATTTTCTTAACACTTGGGGTTGAGGTGGCCTCTGTAGTCTTAGCATACTATACGAACATTCCTCCCAGCGGGATAGCCACGATTTTTTTAGGCATAGTCTACGGCATATTAGTCCTAAAAAGATAGCTCTCCCCATATTTTTGCACATCAAACTAAAAGTTTATAAACAATTGCCGAAATACTATAGCTTGGTGTAAATATGGCAAACGGGGAGAACTTTGAGAAGCTAATCTTAAAGGGACTTGAGCTGGCCGTTGATGTTGATGCTAAAGCATTAGTTGTTCTAAATCCGGGATTGCCTTTAGAAATTCCTGAAGTTGATATGCCCATCATCGTAACAGGAAAAACCTTTGAAATGCATGATAAATATATCTCCATACCTGTTCCTCTGGAACTTGGGTTAGAAAACGTTCTAAATTTAATTTCGGCCTTTTTGATGGAGCACAAGATAATTGGAACGGGTGAAAGCTTTGTTTATGTAACCACAGACCTCATTGGAATTAGGGAGGCAAAGAAGGGAGGAATTCTATCTAAAACATTCTTTTCAACCACCCAAAACGTGATTCAAGAGCTTTTGGAAATAGCCATAGAGCTCAGCACTGAAGGGAGGGAAGGAATGCCCGTCGGTACAATCTTCGTCTTTGGAGACACCAACAACGTCCTAAAGCACTCTCATCAAATGATCCCTAACCCCTTCAAGGGCTACAAGCTCAATATTCTCGATAAAAATGTGAAGGAAGTTGTGAAGGAGTTTTCCTTTCTCGATGGGGCGTTTATAATTTCAAAAACCGGCAGGGTGGTAGCTGCAGGCAGGTATTTGGATGTGGATACTAAAAAGCTTAAAATAGACATTCCTAGAGGCTTGGGGAGCAGGCACATAGCTGCAGCTGCAATAACAAAAATAACAAAAGCTATAGCAATTACCATCTCAGAGACGGGGGTAATAAGAGTATTTAAAGATGGAGATATAATTTTGGAGTACAACCCCAAGATACGCTATTAGTCCTTTCCGTTCTCTTCGCTCTTTATGTATGGCTTTCCTATTGCAATGCTGAAGCCTTTGAACGAGTCGTCCTTTTTGTTGAACTCCAACGCTAAGGGGAGGCCGTTGTCTTCGTTTATCACAATTCTAACAATCCTGGCCCTTGAGTGTTCATTTAAATAGCTTTCTTTGAGCTGCTCATAGTTTTCCAAGGCGCTGTTGACGCTTTCTTCATGCATGCTGTAAATTTCCTTCGAATAGTTGCTGTGCGATTTAATCTTCTTTATCATCTCATCTCTATCCAATTTATCACATCCATCAGATTTTGATCCAGCTCTCCCCCTCTTTTTTAAATATTCCTCTCTTTTCGGCCAGAGTTAAAGCCTCTTCAAGCCTCTCCTTTGGAACCTCTATGCCGTGAAGCTTTTTGAGGAGCTCAATTATTTCCTCAGGGGTGAGCTTTTCATTCTCCTCAAAGAGGTTGCCCACGAGGTTTATCATATCCTCAACAAAGTTCCATGGGAAGATTATCCAGGCCCAGTCTATCTCTTCACTAAAGTATTCAGGCCTGAATTTGCATGTATTTATCATCAAAAGCGTCGCAACTCTAACCTCCGCGGGCTTTTGGCCCTCGACATAGTTCTTTGCCAAGGTTAAGCTTTCCCCGGTGTCGGCTATATCATCAACAATTAGAACCTTCTTACCGCTTAGGTCGTAGTTAGAACCGTACCTAAGCTTTGCTTTCCCGTCGGGCGCTGCTGTTACTCCCCAGTGCTCTACTTTTAAGCTTATTAAATCTTTAATGCCCAAGTAGTCGCAGTAGAGACGTGCAGCGACCCATCCTCCGCGTGCGAGCCCTACTATAACATCTGGCCTCCAACCTTCCTCTAGAATCTTAAAAGCTCCTTCCTTTGCCCACTTCTCGATGTCTCCCCAAGATGCCAAATAAGCTGGAAACTCCTTCATTGCATTTCCCTTATTAGGGGAAAATAAAAAGAGTATTTAAGTTTTTCCAAGGTGTACAAGTTGCTATAATGAGGGTTAATACTTCAATGTTTTCCCGATTTTTGAAAAGAGAACCCCTCATATTTTTTAATACTCTGTGCATCTCTCTTTAAATGCCCGTTAAGGACGTTTTCTCCCAAAGAAATTATTTTTCGTTGAGAAAAGAAGAGAATGGAGGGGCATTCATTAAACAGTAACTTTCTTCCAAATAGTTCCCTTCGGCGTATCCTCTAATTGAATACCGAGCTCCCTAAGCTTCGCCCTAATCTCATCCGCTAAGGCAAAGTTTTTCTGCTTTCTAAGCTCTGCCCTCACTTGGATTAAAAGCTCAATTAGCTCTTCCTCTTTGCTTTCTCCCTTGTCCTCCTTGAAGTAGTCTTCGAAGAGGCCAAACACCTCGCCGACCATCTTGAAGAACTCCAAAGCCTTTCTAAGCACGCTCTCCTTCGGCTTCTCAACCTTCGTTAGATACGCGTTTACGGCATTTGAAACCTCGAATATCGGCTTCATGGCTTCGGCAGTGTTAAAGTCATCATCCATCGCTTCATAGAACTTCCTTTTAGCCTTTCTGATGGTCTCGTAGAGCTCGAACTCTTCTTCACCCCACTTGAAGGGTGTCTTCGCATTTTTGAGGGCTATCCTAATGTTTTCTATCGTGTTGTAGAGCCTTTCAAGGTTGTTCTTCGCATGCTGTATTCCCTCTTCGGTATAGTCTAAAGGTGAGCGGTAGTGCCTCTGGAGGACAAAGAAGCGGAGTACTTCCGGTGAATACCTATCCAAAAGCTCTCTAATAGTGACGAAGTTGCCTAAGCTCTTGCTCATCTTTTCTCCTCTTACCATGACGAAACCTGTGTGGAGCCAATACTTGACCCATGGGATCTTTCCAGTGCATGCTTCGGTTTGAGCAATCTCGTTCTCGTGGTGGGGGAAGATTAAGTCGTTTCCTCCGCCGTGGATGTCGAACTGCTCTCCTAAGTACTTTGTGCTCATCGTTGAGCACTCTATATGCCAGCCAGGCCTTCCCTCTCCCCAAGGACTTTCCCACTTAGGTTCTCCTGGCTTGGCTTTCTTCCAAAGGGCGAAATCCTCGGGGTTTTTCTTTCCCTCGCCAGGCTCAACACGAGCTCCAGCGGTGAGCTCTTCGAGGTTTATCTTACCGAGTTTGCCGTAGTCTTTGAATTTTTTAACTTCAAAATAAACTCCGTCGCTTCCTTCATAGGCGTATCCTTTTTCTTCCAGCTTTTCAACAAAGCTAATAATCTCTTGGATATGCTCGGTAACCCTTGGATAAATGTCGGCTGGCTTTACCTTCAAAGCTGCCATATCCTCTAGGAAGTAGTGCATAAATTTATCGGCAAGCTTTTTAGGGTCTTCTCCTGTTTCATTTGCCCTCCTTATTATTTTGTCATCTATGTCCGTGAAGTTCATCACCATCAGAACAGAGTAGCCCTTGTGCTCCAAATAGCGTCTTATCACATCAAAAGCTACGTAAGTCCTCGCGTGGCCTAGATGAGTGTAATCATAAACTGTTGGACCGCAGACATACATCCTAACTTCTCCTTCTCTTAAAGGTACAAACTCCTCTTTCTCCCTCGTTAACGTGTTGTAAACCTTCACAGTCACCACCTAAGAAGAGTTCAGCAAAGTCTTTTATTAGAGTATCGCTTGGGGCAAAAAAGAAAAAAATCAGGGTTGATTAACTAGCCATAGAAGGACTCCTTTTAGGAACGGCCAGTTGCTGTCTATATAACTCCTCGTCTCTCCCTCGTAATAGAAGGAAGTGTCCGTTAAGGCTTTGCTTGAGCCGTAAGCCACTACTCTTCCCTCGCCAACTTCAACAGCGGCCGCAATTATTGGCTTTGAGCCTTTTTCTTTGATGATATTACCGCTCTCATCAGTAGCATATGAGGTTTCGTAGCCTCTAATCAGCCATACTGCATCGCCGCTTATGTCTAACGTATCGCCATCGAAGAACATCTCGCTATCGTTCGTGAGGTACTTCATTGATGGGTGCTCCAGGTTGAATATTCCAATTATTGGATAATAAGATTTCCCTGTGTTTTTCTCGTCATCTTTAAGTTCATCGTCATTGAATTTAATTCCAAAAGCCTCAACAACCTTGTTTAAGCTTTTATCATAGACATACTTATAGTAGTTTCCAGTTATGAGCAGGCCTCCCCCTTGCTTCACGTATTCTTGAAGGGCTTTAGCTTCGTCATCTGTTATATCCTTTCCGGGGTTTGTGATTATAACTACCGCATATCCCTGGAGCTTTTCGAGGGTGAAGGGTTCGTTGTTTACCTCAACCTCCCAGCCGAGCTCACTCTTTATTTTCTCTATGAGGCCTAGCATTTTTGCACTGTTGTAGTACTGGTTGTGTGCATTGTCTATGAGGACTTTGGTGACCTCCGGCTTTTCAAAGCTGACCTCTTCCCCTGCTTTGGCCTTTTCCAAAGCATCTTCCAAAACTGGGATTATGGCGTTGAGCTGTTCAATAAGCTCGCTTTGAAGCACGCTCGCTTTTCTTGTGGCTATAAAGTATTTGGTTGAGAGGTAAGCAGGGAGATATGGCGTTTGAAGCTCTAGTACCCAGGCATGATACTTATCCATATCCTCTTTTGTACTCTCAATTCTGTCGATATCAGCCTGTATTGGGCCTAAATCAACGTTGTATGTTTGAAGTTCCTCGGTTAGGTTCCTAAACCTGCTGTAAAGCTCATCTACAAATGGAGACTGCTTTGAGTAGCGGTAGGCATAGTATCTTGAGAACGTGCTTACTATTGTGGTGGGATTCTCATAAACTGTAGTGTATGCATATTTGACATCATAGTTCACTATCTCCGCTTTTATTGTGTGATCACCGAGTGTTTGAGGTGTCCAGTTGTAGGATACGGCTTCCTTGTTACCAGCAGCGATTTCTACAGTCTGGTTCAAGACCAAGGAACCATCTATAGAGAGAATAAACGTGATATTTTCATCAAAGCTCCCATCGTTCTCCAAAACAGCAGTTATGGTCATAGGCATGCCTCTAATCCCCGAAGTGGGTACATCTAGGGATGACACTTTTATCAGAGGGACGTACTCTTTAATATCCTCAGCATCCCTTGGTTCTAGTTTGAAATCACCGTAGGAATAGTAAACGACACCTATTATCCAGTCAAATTTTTGTCCCATCTCGGGGGAATAGGCATAAATTAAATCATCAACCACTAAAGTTCCACTGCCGTCATTAATCTCCCATTCTCCATATCCAAGGTCAGGGTCTGTCACTTCAACATTCTCCACTTTAACCAGAACACCTTCCCACTTCTCTTGAGAGACATTGCCTGTTGGGAGAAGCACCGGTTCTGGAAGAGGAGCACTTCCAATGACTTGTACGTAATCACCATAACTAAGACTAACAGATATCTCAGTTAATCCCCAATATTCTTTTATGTAACCTTTGACTTCAACCACATCTCCCGGATTAACACTCGGTGATGAGCCGAGGTATACGTATATACCATCCCATGCACCCGTTCCATTCTGGATAAAAAACCCTTTAGAAGCAACAGCTGTGACGACACCACTTGTGATAACAGTCTGTCCTGCATATGGAGAGTCTCCACTTGGATCGGTTGTGTACTGGATGTCATGTATTGAAACGTATGGAACTGCTGCTTTAACAATCCCAATTCCCGTGGCTGGAACCAGACTTAGAAGCATTACTACAACCAAAAACAAACTCCATCTCTTCATAGTATCACCAAAAAGCTGGTATAAACTTTAATGTTAATAACTTTTCCCCAATGTCTAACAATGACCCTTGATGTTAGAAACATGTCTTTGTTGTACAAAGGCAAAAGTGATAAAATTTGAGCTCCTAATCACTTTGGGTGGTCATATGGGTATTACAACAAAAACTGGGGATAAGGGAACGACAGGGATATTTACAGGTGAACGGTTGACGAAGTTTTCCCCCATAGTTGAAGCCAACGGCACGATAGACGAGCTCAGTGCATTTATCGGTGAAGCAAAGCACTACGTTGAGGATGAGGAGCTTAAAGAGATTCTTGAAAAGCTTCAAGTGGAGCTCTACTCTCTCATGGCAGAGATTGCAAGCAAAGGGGAGTATAAAAAAGTAGGAAAAGAGGAAGTTAAGTGGATGGAAAATTTAATTCACAAATTTGAAGGGCAGGTTAAGATTGAAGGATTCGTAATTCCCGGCTCCACTGTGGCAAGTGCTAAATTAGACATCTGTAGGACAATAGCAAGAAGGGCGGAAAGGAAAGTGGCAAGGGTGTTTCTTGAATATGGTATTGGGGAAGATGCACTAAAGTACCTTAATCGCCTAAGCGACCTGCTTTTTGTAATGGCGCGGTATGTTGAGTGGAAGGACGGAAAGATTAAGTATGCCAAAGATTAAGGGGTTAAACATGAGGGAAGAAAAGATCATAGGAATTTTAGGTGGAATGGGACCGTTAGCAACCGTCGAGCTATTTAAGCGCATAGTTCTAAAAACACCAGCTCAAAGAGATCAAGAGCATCCGAGGATTTTAATCTACAACAACCCAAAGATACCTGATAGAACTGCTTATTTGCTTGGAAAAGGGGAGAGTCCTCTTTCAGCATTGATAGACGGTGCTAAGGGGCTCGAAGAATGGGGAGCTGACTTTATAATAATGCCCTGCAACACGGCTCATTTTTTTGCGAGGGAGATTCAAAAAGCGATAAGCATACCTCTTGTTAATATGATTGAAAAAACAGCTGAGCATATAGACACGCTTGGTATAAAAAAAGTAGGGCTTTTAGCAACGGATGGAACGATAAAGGGCATGGTTTATCATGAAGCTTTATTAAATATGGGAATTGAAATTGCTTTGCCTGACAGAGATGACCAAAGGAAAGTGATGCGTGCTATATACGAAGGTGTAAAGGCAGGAAACGTGGAATGGGGGAGGGCTATTCTCTTAAGGATAGCAAAAAAGCTTGAAAAGAGAAGCGAAGGGTTAATAGCAGGATGCACTGAAGTGAGCGTTGCTTTGAAAAGAGGAGACTTCAACGTGCCTTTAATAGATCCTATGGATGTGATAGCGGAGAAGGCGGTAAAGATTGCTTTGGGGATAGAAGAACTTTAGAATTTTATTATTTAAAAGCTTGTTAAAGAGCATTAGGTGTCAAATTTATGGCAATTGCACACTTCCATAAGCGTTATTAATGCGTAGAGTGAGTTAGGAAGGGGTGGTTGTATGGAGCCAATTGAAGTTTCAAGGATAGTTATGAGGGACGTTTTGGATGTTCAAGAAGGAGAAGAGATTTTAATAATCACAAATCCCGGAGAGGTCTTGGGGATTTCGTTAAGCTTATTCGATGCTGCTAAGGAGTTTAAAGCTAGACCAAGTATAGTGGTTCAAGAGCCCAAAGGAACTCTGGATTATGCTGAGAGAAGCGTTATTGAAGCTATAAAAAGCGGCCCGGACGTTGTAATTTCAATAAGTGAGAAAAAACTCGGCAAAGATGCCTATGGCTTGAACATAGGTTACGTTGGAAGAGACAATAAGAAGTATACACACATCTTTGAAAAGCTCCTCTGGGGTGATAAAAGAATACGCTCCTTCTGGAGCCCCGGCATAGATGTTTACATGTATTTGAGGGCCGTCCCCATTGACTACAAGAAGCTGAGAGAGGAAGCTGGAATTTTGGGCGATATCCTTGATAAGGGCAGTGAAGTGCATATAACGAGCGAAAAAGGGACGGACTTATGGATTAGCATCAAAGGCAGAAAAGCCCTCAGAGATGATGGGGACTTTAGAAGGCCTGGAAGCGGGGGCAATCTCCCAGCAGGCGAGGTTTTCATTTCACCCGCTGTTGGAAAGAGCGAAGGAGTAATTGTGTTCGACGGCACTCTCGGATTAGGAGGAAAGAGTGTAGTTCCAAAGGAGCCTGTAAAAGTTTACGTTGAAGATGGGTTTGTTAAGAGGATTGAAGGGGGAGAAGATGCCAAAAAGCTTGAAAATGCCATAAAAGAGGCGGAAAAAAGAGCTCTGGAAATGGGCAAAGAAGAACTCGCCAAAAACTCATGGCATTTAGGTGAACTCGGCATAGGGCTAAATCCAAAAGCTATAATGAGTGGGAAGCTCTTGGAGGACGAGAAGCTTAGGAACACCATACACATTGCAATAGGAGCAAACTACGACAACGATGCTCCCGCTTTGAACCACTTTGACTGTCTCGTCATGAACCCGACGGTTGAAGTTGATGGGGAAAAGATAATGGAGAAAGGCAAGTTCTTAATCTTTTGAACTCTTTTTTCAATTTATTAGTGCATTTTAAAGCTCCAAGTTAAAAGGGAAGGTGTTATTAGCGTGGTAAGTATCGTCATAGCGACACCGATAGAGAAGAGATTCTGATCAAAGACGCCGCTTACCCTCGCTATGTTGACCATTATTAATCCTACTTCCATTCTTGGAATCATGCCAATTCCAATTCTAAGAGCTTCTTTTGGCTTGAAGTTCATTGCTAAAGCTCCAGCACCACAGCCCAAAATCTTACTAAAGATAGCTACAATGGAGTATATCGCTATTAAAGCCAGTGTTGAAAGTCCAGCTTTGTAAAAAATGCCTATATCCGTGTGGATTCCAATTCCAACCAAAAAAACAGGTATTGGAAGAGCATATGCGATAGTAACAATTTTATCGTTTATTCTTCTCGCTTCATCCGTTTGTCCCAATAAAAGACCCGCTAAATACGCCCCTGTAATGCTGGCCACTTTAAACTCCTCAGCAAAAAAAGCGAAGAGCATGACTATCGCGAGGGCAAAAGCCGTCGTTGATTCGGGTAAATCGAGCTTTGAAGAAAATTTGACAAGCTTTTGAACAAAAGGCATTCCCACAAATATGCTAACTCCAAAGAAGATAATTATCTCCACGAGGAGCTTTAAGACCCTTTCCACTTCAATGTGGCCTGTTTTGTTGAGGGCTACAAGAACTGTCAGAACCACGATGCCCAAAACATCGTCTACAACAGCAGCCGCTAAAATCGTGGCCCCTTCTTTGCTCCTCAGCTTTTTCATTTCCATTAAAACGCTCGCCGTTAGGCTAACGCTCGTGGCCGTTAGTGCACCGCCTAAGAAAAGGGATTTCATCGTGTCATGGGTAAAGGGGAGTGTTGCGAAGTAGCCGAGTATGAATGGAACAAACACACCACCAACGGCGATTAAAAAAGCAGGACCACCAACGCGCTTGAACTCCTCAATATCGGTCTCAAGACCTGCTAAAAAGAGAAGTAAAACAACTCCAAGCTCACTTAAAAAGTAGAGACTCTCCCCTATATCAATTATGTTTAGAAAAGATACTCCAACGAGCATTCCTCCGATGATTTCACCTATGGCAGAGGGCTGATTCATTTTAGTGAAGAGGTACCCAAACGTCTTTGAAACCATTAGTATAATGGCCAAGGAAATAAATGGATCGGTGAGATGGAGAAGCTCCATGAGATCGCCTCCACGAGCCGCTGAAGTTAAGCCAATCCTCTTTGGAGTGTAACGATAACGTGTATATAACTGTTATGATTCAAAAGGTTGTTTTAATCGGTGGACACACTTAATCTTTTATACCTTCGGGGGTTAGAAATAAAGGGGTGGTATCATGGAGATAGGTGTTGTTGGAAAACCAAACGTCGGGAAATCCACATTTTTCTCTGCTGCGACGCTTGCAGAAGCTCAAATCGCAAATTATCCCTTCACCACTATTGATGCTAATGTTGGGGTAAGCTATGCGATAGCTGAGCATCCTTGCAAAGAGCTGGGCTGCACCCCAAATCCCCAAAATTATGAATACAAAAATGGAGTGGCATTAATCCCTATAAAAATGATTGAT
Source organism: Palaeococcus pacificus DY20341 (assembly GCF_000725425.1). Lineage (NCBI taxonomy): Archaea > Methanobacteriati > Methanobacteriota > Thermococci > Thermococcales > Thermococcaceae > Palaeococcus > Palaeococcus pacificus. The sequence continues at coordinate 1,209,866 of NZ_CP006019.1, forward strand.
GTTGCTGGACTTGTTCCTGGAGCTCATGAAGGTAGAGGATTAGGAAACAAGTTCCTCGACGATTTGAGGATGGCATCGGCACTAATTCACATTATAGATGCAAGTGGAAAAACGGACGAAGAGGGGAGGCCAGTTGATACCTACGATCCAGTGAATGATATGGATTTCCTTGAAAAGGAAATTGACTATTGGATTTACGGCATACTCCACAAGAACTGGCACAAATTTGCTAAGAGAATAAAGATGCAGAACTTAAAGCTTTCAAAAGCAATAGCAGAGCAGCTGACTGGTATTGGAGTGAGCGAGGATGATGTTCTCGAGGCCATGCACAAGACTGATTTAAGAGATGACCCGACGAAATGGAGCGAAGAGGATATAATGCACTTTGTCAGCGAGCTTAGGAAGATAAACAAGCCTATAATCATAGCCGCGAACAAGGCGGACAGGGCTAGCGATGAGCAAATTGAAAGGCTCATAGAGGAAGGGAAAAAGAGGGGCTACATTGTGATTCCAACCTCAGCAGCTGCAGAGCTAACGCTTAGAAAAGCTGCTAAAGCCGGATTTATAGATTACACCCCTGGCAATGGGGACTTTGAAATCTTAAAACCCCTCAATGAGAAGCAGAGAAAAGGACTAGAACTCATAAAGGAGCGTGTTTTGGATAGGTTTGGCTCTACAGGAGTGCAGGAGGTAATAAACAAAGCTACCTTTGAGCTTCTTCAGCTAATTCCAGTCTATCCTGTTGAGGATGAGCATAAACTAACAGACCAGTTCGGCAACGTTCTACCTCATGTTTTCCTCATGAGGAAAGGCTCAACGCCAAGAGACTTAGCGTTTAAGGTGCACACAGACCTAGGAAAAACCTTCCTATATGCTGTGAATGCAAAAACTCACAGACGGGTTGGAGAAGACCACGAGCTCGAGTTCAATGACATAATAAAAATAGTCGCCACTGCTAAGTGATTTTCTTTTTTTCTTCCAAAAGCTCTTGGTATAACCTTGGCTCTACATCACTCTCACTTAGGCCCAGTGCTTTGGCGGTTTCCCAAATAATCTCTTTTGCTTTTTTAATGTCATCGCTTATAACCTCAATGTCAAGGAAATCTCCCAATTCTTCGACACGGTTGAGCTCAAAGGTAATCCTCCCAAGCTTGTAAACGTAGCGGTGTTTTTTGACCCAGACGTCCTCCTCAAACCCAAGCCTCTTGAGAATATCTCTCATTTTGTCGAAGTCTTCAACTTTGACCTCAATCTCATCGAACTCCTCATTTCGTTCGTCTTTGATTTCTTTATATCCAAGAATAACTTCCCCCAAATTGGTTATTTTCCTAATGCGGAGAAGATGTTTTGGAGGAAGAGAGAAATAGATATCCTCTTGAAATTCCTCCCGAATTAAATCAGCATTTAACCCTTCGATTTTTTCTTTAATTGTTTCAAAATCAACTCTAAATTTTATCTCCACTTCCATATCAAATCTCCGCTAAAAATCCTATTAAATCCGCTCCCTTCTTGAACTCTCTAACTGGGAGAACGATGACTTCTTTCAATGTAGGTATTGTTTTTATGTTGTCTTCAATGAAGCGTTCAAGCTTTTCTTGTGTTTCTTCCCCAACCAGTGCAATTATATAATCCTCTTTACTCTTTGCCACCGCTAAAACATTTGGTAGCATTGATAATGTCTTTGTTATATACTCGAGATAACGCTCTAAGAAGTCTTCAATTACAGGTTTCTCAACTCTCAGCACTAGAAAAGCAGTATGTTTCGGCTTTATCTCGTCTCCAAGAATTATGCTATACTTCTCGATAATTCCCTTTTCTTGGAGCTTTTTGATCCTAAAGTGGATAGTTGACTCGGGCTTGCCCAATTTGGAGCTTATTTCGGAGATTGTTAGCCTCGCATCGCTTTTTAGGAGCTTTATTATTGCTCTGTCTAAATCATCAAGTTTTAACATACCTTACACCTCACATGCCCCATCTTTTGTATAAATTATTATAAACTCCCAAACAGTCTAGTATCTTTCCTATTATAAATTTTATCATATCGTTCAAATTTTTAGGTTTATGGTAAAATGCTGGAGATGCTGGCATAACTATTCCGCCTGCTTGAGTAACCTTCAACATATTTTCTATATGAATTAGGTTCAATGGTGTTTCCCTTATTAATAAAACCAGTTTTTTGCGCTCTTTTAGTGCCACATCAGCAACTCGAGTGATTAAATTGTCAGCATAGCCGTTAGCAATAGCACTTAAAGTCTTCATTGAACACGGGGCTATAACCACAGCATCAAATGGGTACGACCCTGACGCTACGGGTGCAAAGAGGTCATCCTCTCCATAATCATACTCAATATCAACACCAACTTCATACTTCGCAACTTCGATTCCTGTTTTTGATGCGATAACAATAACCTCGTGGCCCAGCTCTTTGAGCGCTTTAATAAGCTCTAAGCCATAAATGCTCCCACTCGCTCCTGTTATTCCAACCACTATCCTCACTCAAATCACCAGCACAAATTGGTTATGATATTTTAAATTATATCGCTTCATCCCTTAAACTTTCCTTAAAAGAGAAAAGGTTTTATCTAGCTTGTCTATAAATAAACTTTAGGTGATAACATGGACTTCAATTTAAGTGGAATTGCTGGTGATATGGGTGTTGGTGGTATTGTTGGCTTCATCACTGGATACGCTTTGAAAAAGTTCATAAAACTAGTTTTAGCGCTGATGGGTGCTTACATTATAAGTCTGTTCTGGCTCCAGCAGAAGGGAGTAATAACAATAAACACAGATGCCCTGTTTAATTTGACGGAGAAAACAGCTGGACAAGCTCTTGGCTTAGGAGACAAAATTTTAGGAATTCTCCCTGGAGGAGGAGCTTTTGTAGTGGCATTCTACTTAGGCTTCACAAAGGGGTAAAGGTTAAATTCCATTGAGCTTTTCTTTTTTCTATGAACTATGAGAGAAAAGTGATAATCAAGCATTCATTGGCGAGCATCGTAGCGTTGGCACTCTTTGGGATTAGCAGATTCATCTATAGTGTTTTAATCTCTAGAAAATTTGGATTAGAAACACTGGGAGTTGCAAATTCACTCATAAGCCAGGCTTTCCTTCTCGCAATGCCTTTAAGCTTTTTTGCCATTGCTTTAGGCAAATACTCTGCTGAATTCTTAGGGAGAGGTGAAGATAAGCGAATAAAGTCTGCTGCGACAATAGGCTTCTTTTCAGCAATTTTTGGTCTCCTTTTGCTTCCTTTCAACGTTTATATTGCCCTCCTAAGCACTTTGAGAGCATTTCAGCTTACGCTTAGGAGTTTCCTCTACGGAATCCACAGAGGGGAAATCTATGCCTATGTGACGGTAACTGCATTTATAGCGTTTCTTCTATCTTTTGCAGTTCCAAATCCCTACGCCCCTTATTTAGCCCTCTTAGGGGGAATAACTATTGTAGGATTGGCTTATCTTCTAAAGAATGACTTCTTTGCGAGGCCCAACATTAGAGAGTTTAAAATTCTCCTTGAGTACTCTTCTATGGCATTTTTAGGAACTCTTGCAGGGGTGTTTTTAGTTCAGGGACCGTATTTTATGAGTGAAAAACTCGGAAGTGCAGCAGTAGCTGGAAAGGTTTCCGCATCACTCTCCGCAGCTTTTTTATTAACTTATCTTCCTCAAGTCCTCCAATCTGCAATAATGCCCCTCTACGCATATAAGTACGGACAAAATGACATGACTTACGTTAAAAAGCTCGCAGAAGATACAACCGAGGTTTTGACTTACACAATAGCCATAATAACCTTTGGAAGCCTCATTGTAGGGAGGGAAATCCTATCATACCTCTTCGGGTTTTCGCTTGGAGATGAGTTTTACATTGCTCTAATCGCTATTGAGGTGTACATTTCTTACAATCCCTCTATAGTGGCACTATCCTCAACGAGATACATAAAACAGAGCACTTTCCTTGCTATATTGGGAAGTATACTTACTCTGCTCTCATGGATTTTCCTAGTTCCAAAGATGGGCGAAAATGGGACTATGATTGGCCTTTTAATTGGATATGCCACAATATTCCTTGGGGTCGCATTAGTTTCAAAGAAAAAACTTGGAGTGTCAATCTCTTCATATAAGCCACTTTTAATAGCTCTGCCTCTCCAGATGAGCTTCTTCCTTTCTAAATCTCTCCTCATACTTGCTCTGATATTATACCTTATCATTACAAGAACCCACCTGAGAAGAATCTTGAAACTCCTTGGGAACATAAGAAGTGATCAGTTTTGACCGATATTCCTTTATACAATAACACCCAGAATTTGATATTAGTGGTCAACATGGCGGATGACAAAGAAGTCGAGAGACTTGCAAAAGAGCTTGAAAGCCTCAGAACGGCCATGAGCCAGCTCATGAAAAGCTTTGAAATAGCCTCACAGCTTGCACAGAACTACTTAAAGCTTGTAAATATCTATGCCCAGCACGGAGACCTAAGCATTGATGTGGTTATCCCCCAAATAAGGCACGACCAAATTGCCCGTGATATAGTCAAAATTCTTTTTGATACTAAAGGGGGCAACATAAGCCAAATAGCAAGGGAATTAAAAGCCAAACGAGGGAAAGCTTCTAGGAACACAGTTAGGGAAAAAATAAAGCATCTCGTGGAGATTGGTGTCGTGGATGAGGTCAACAGTGAAAAAGGGAAAACCTACACCTTGCGAAAAGAAGTGATCAATAAGTGGTTAGAATTAATCGGTATTCCCATCAAGTTTGACCAACTATAGTTATTAGTGAGGTGATTGATATGGAATTTGATGAGAAGGAGTTTGAAAGGGAAATAAAAAAGAAGGTTTTAATGGCCATGGAGAGCAAGCAGGGGGCCCAAAAGCTTATAGAGGAAACTTTAAGGGAATTAACAGACCAGCTTAAGGAGGCAAAGAGCGAAGAAGATTTAAAGCTCATTGAAAGGAAGATCGACCTGCTCCAAGACATCCTTGAGGACATGGGGGAAAAGGAAAGTAAGGAGGATGTTGAAGAACTTAAAGAAGTGTTGGGGACAGTGTCAGAGTATTTGCCCACCATAATGGACTCAATATTTAACCCCATAAAGGATCTTCTGAACGACATCTACGACCCAGATAAGGCGGAGAAGCTGGGTAAGAATGTTGCTACTTTCTACAAAGAGCTCGTTGCCGCAGGAATGGATCCGGATAAAGCATTCGAGCTCACAAAGGAGTACATGGATAGTGTAAACGTTATTAAAACCCTCGCTGCCGCATTTATGAAAAAAGGTATGGGCGGCATAGAGGGCATAAACGAACTGAAAAAACTAGGAAAGAAGAAAATAAGTGTGGATTTTGAGGAGGAGCTCTGATGATTCTCCCCATTTTTAGGCTTTTGTTTATGGTTCCCAAGTTCCTGTGGGAATTGGCAGGAATGAAGAGAACTCTAAAAAGAAGCAGGCGAGCTTTTAAAAGAGGCCTGCTGAGGAACGGCATGCCAAAAGAGCTTGCAGAAGAGCTTGTGAGAGAATATGATCAATTAGATGAAATTTTAAGTCCTGGTTTAATGTTAAAATACACACGCTCATTGGCCGATTCAAGGCGCCATTCGGGAGGTTTTTCAGCACATAGGAGTAAAGGAGACTTTTCTTTTCCACCTGAGGGATTCTTGGGTAAAATGGACGCATGATCTAAATTTCACCCACCGAAAAACTTAAGTTATAAATTTTCTTAACCTTAAGTTAGAATAGGGGGTGAGGGCATGGGCTCAAATATAGAGATGGGGAGACTTTTGGATGTGTTGGGGAATGAGACGAGACGGAGAATACTCCTCATGCTCACTAAGAGGCCATACTTTGTTAGCGAGCTTTCTCAGGAGCTTAAGGTAGGACAAAAAGCTGTCCTAGAGCATTTAAAAATTTTGGAAGAAGCTGGCCTCATAGAGGGGAGGGTTGAAAAGATACCTAGGGGGAGGCCCAGAAAGTACTACGAGATAAAGCGCGGCTTTAGGCTGGAAGTTCTCCTAACTCCACACTTGTTCGGCACTGAGATGTACGAACCAGGGAAGCCAAAGAGAGCAGGAGAGTACGAACACGCTAAGGCCTTAATAAAGGCTCAGGAACCCATAGAGGTCAAGATGAAGGAGATATCTAACTTTTTGATGGAGATTGAAGACAAGATACAGGAGTATCTTAAAATGAAGGCTGAGCTTGAAGAGGTCAGGCTTTTAATGGAGAGTTATCTGGACAACTTAATGAGACGGCTGGCTCAAGAAAGCGAAGAGGAATTTGAGAGAGTGTGGCGTGAAATAGAAAAAACCCTCCCAGATGATATTCTCAAGGAAGTAAAAAGGATTAGAAAGGAAATTTACAGACTTTAGAGTATCTTCCCTTCTTCTTTCATTCTAACGAGTTTAGTAATGTATCCGGCTATTCTGTTCCTAATGGTCTTGCTTGTGACGTTTGTTAGCTCTTCGATCTTCTTCTTGTTGTGCTCAAAGTCCCTTGTGAACTCATTTGGGTACCTGTCGAAAAGCTCTCTAGCAGTCCTTTTAATGAAACCTTGCCTGATGTTTCCCATTTCACACCCCTCCTAAGCTTTTTCAAATGGTTATCATTATTCATAAAGCAATCAAACATCACCGTTTTAAAGCTTTTCCCTAAGCCAGCTGAGCAAAAATCAAAAGTGGCGAAGATATCTTATTTAGGAAAGATTTATAAATTCTACACTCCTTTAATCGTTTAGACATCAATCTAAGTGATGGTTATGGATGGTGAGCTTAGGAAGAGGCTCTGGGCACTGGCATGGCCTGCCATATTAGCCAACATCTCCTCCACTTTAGTCAACTTAGTGGACATGATAATGGTAGGTCAGCTTGGCTCTCTAGCAATTGCGAGCGTTGGTCTTGGAGGCCAGTTCTCGTGGTTCATGATGCCCTTAATGTTCGCAGTTTCATCAGGAACTCTCGCTTTAGTTGCAAGATTTGTAGGTGCCAAAGACTTTGAAAAAGCAGAGGAAGTCTTAGAGCAGAGCATCTACTTGGCTTTCTTAATGGGCATTCCGGTTCTCCTCTTAGGAGTCTTCTTTGGTGATGATGCGCTGAAGCTTATGGGAGCGAGTGAAGAAGTGATTGAGCTCGGCTATTCATATATCAAAATCTTCTTCATGTTTTACCCCATCAATTTCTTAAGCTTTGCGGCTTTCTCAGCTCTCAGAGGTGCAGGAGACACAAAGACTCCCATGAAGTTGAGTCTCCTAATGAATGCCGCAAATGTTGTCTTGAATTACCTTTTAATCTTTGGAAAGTTTGGCTTCCCAAGGTTAGAGGTTAAGGGGGCGGCTTTAGCATCTGGCATTTCCATAGCCCTAGCATTCATTGTGGGACTCTTCCTCTTTCTAAGTGGTAGCTTGGTATTGAAGCTCGAACCTAAGTTCAAGTTTGAGGTAGATATGGTTAGGAGAATCCTCAGAATTGGAATTCCGGCAACAATAGAGAGAATCTTATTCAGCTTCTATGGCTTTCTTTATATAAGTATAGTCACTCGCTTTGGAACGATAGCTTTGGCAGCTCACCAGATGGGCCTTAGGGTGGAGAGCATAGCGTACATGCCTGCCTTTGGGTTTAACGTTGCCACCTCCGCTTTGGTTGGGCAGTCTTTGGGAGAGAAAAATCCAGAGAAAGCCGAAAAAGTCGTGTATGAAGCGTTAAAGATGGTATCTCTATTTATGGGCATTATGGGGCTGGTTTTAATTGTCTTCCCAAGATACTTGGTTATGCCATTCATAACCAGGAACGACCCGAACTACGCTGAAGTCCTCCGCCTTGCGGCAATATACCTCATAATCGTCGGAATAAGCGAAATCCCATTGGGCTGGATTTTTGTTCTAAGTGGAGCTCTTAGAGGTGCAGGGGATACAAAGAGCCCCATGTATGTAACTGCAATAAGCAAGCTCCTCTTTAGAATATTGCCCTCATACATCTTTGGTTTTGGGATAAGCCTTTGGATAATTCACATAAAAGGAATGGGCGTTATAGCTGCTTGGCTCGCAATGACTCTCGAGACGTTCACAAGCGCAGCTATGTTCTGGTGGATATTCAAGAGGGGCAGGTGGAAGGAGATTGAGGTTTAGTAAAATTGAATTTTGATGTAAAAATGGCCTGAAAATTATCCTTTTGGCCCTTTAAGGGTTACCTATCTTTTTAAGTGCCTCAAAGAGAGTTCCCATCTCTCCAAAATCTAGCACTTCATCTTCGAGTGGAACTAAAACCTTAGCTCTTTTTGTGTCAAATTTTTTCAGGAATGGCGAGATTATCTCTCTCGACACGTCGTTTCCGTAGGCCCAGGGCGTAAATGCAGGCAGAACTATTAGTTTAGCATCCACCAAAAATACAGGCACCTTTATCAAAGCTCCTACTTCGTCTCTAAGCCTTACTGCAGGGTGCTCGTGACCTATGATAAAGCGCTCTCCATCGACCAGCTTATCCCCATGAACAACTGTCCATCCCCTAAGCTCAAGATGATCCATAATCTCAATACCAAGTTCCCTAATCCATCCTATTCCAACGTCGTGGTTTCCTTTTACTACCACAATCTCCTTCACAAGAGGAGAAACCTCTTCAAAAAACGTTTTAAGCTCAAGTTTTTCTCTTTTAAAAGGCACAAATGAGTGTTTTAAATCTCCGTTTATGATAAGCCTCTTTGGCTTCTCTTTCATGAGGAGGGAGTTTAGGTCATCTAAAATTTCCTGAAATGCTTTTGGAATGTAATTCCCTTCTCTAACGAGGGCCTCTTCGTAGCCTAAATGGAGGTCAGCTATTATCAAGTTATTGCCGAGTTTAAGCGCCTTTTGAGGCAGAGGCTTTAATCTCATATCCGAATCTTAGCGAGGTTTATTTTTAAACTTATTGAAGTTCGCTAAGCCATCAAAAAAATTTTAAAACCAAACACCCGAGGTTGGAACAGATGAAAATACCGGAAACGGTGGTGTAATGGTAAGACTTGCCCAGAGAGCCTACACAGATGAAGAGATTTACGAGATATTAGTCGATCCAGTTAGGGAATGGTTTAAGCGAAAGTTCAAAACTTTCACGCCTCCCCAGAGGTATGCAGTTGTGGAAATTCACAAAGGGGAGAATGTTTTAATTTCTTCGCCAACAGGGAGTGGAAAAACCCTCTCAGCTTTTTTAGCAGCAATTAACGAGCTTATTCTCCTCGGCAAAGAGGGCAAGCTTGAGGATAAAATTTACGTTCTTTACATTTCACCTCTTAGGGCTCTAAACAACGACATTAGGAGAAACCTGGAGGAGCCGCTTAGGGAAATCAGAGAGGTTGCAAAGGAGCTCGGCTACGAATTACCCGAGATTAGGGTTGCTGTCAGAACAAGCGACACGTCTAGCTATCAAAAGCAGAAGATGGTTAAAAAGCCTCCGCACATCTTAATCACAACTCCTGAGAGTCTTGCAATTGCTTTAAACGCCCCCAAGTTCAGCCAAAGGCTGAAAACGGTTAAATACGTCATAGTTGATGAAGTCCACGCTTTAGCCGAGAATAAGCGCGGCACACACTTAGCCCTAAGCTTGGAGAGATTGCAGAATTTAGCTGGCGAATTTGTGAGAATTGGATTAAGCGCTACAATCCACCCCCTTGAAGAGGTAGCTAAGTTCGTCTTCGGATTTAATGACGACGAAACGCCGAGGAGTGGGCTAATCGTTGATGTAAGCTTTGCAAAAAAGACGGAAATAAAGGTTGAGAGCGTCGTTGAAGACTTGGTTTACACAGATGCTGGAACATTAAGTGAAGCTCTCTACAGGAGGTTAGATGGACTAATTGAGAAGCATAGAACCGTTTTAATTTTCACGAACACGAGGAGCGGAGCTGAGAGAGTAGCCTATCACTTGAAGAAGCGCTTTCCAAAATATGCCGAGCTGATAGAGGCTCATCACTCGAGTCTCTCAAGAGATGTTCGTTTGGAAGTTGAGGAGAGGTTGAAGAGAGGAGAGCTCAGGGCTGTTGTATCTTCAACAAGCTTGGAGTTGGGGATAGACATTGGAAGCATTGACCTCGTCGTCTTAATCGGCTCTCCAAAGAGCGTAAACAGGGCTTTGCAGAGAATTGGAAGGGCAGGTCATAGGCTTCACGAGATCAGTAAAGGGGCAATTATCGTGTTAGATAGAGATGATTTGGTAGAGTGCACGGTTTTAGCTCACAATGCGAGGAATAAGCGTTTGGATAGAATTAGGATACCTCAAAATTCACTGGATGTTTTAGTTCAGCACGTCTTAGGAATGGCTCTTGAGGGAGTTTGGGAGGTTGAAGATGCTTACAAGCTCGTGAGGAGAGCTTATCCCTACAGAAACTTGAGCTTTGAGGACTTCATGAGCGTGCTTAGATATCTGGCGGGAGAATATGCTGGACTTGAGGAGAAGAAAGTTTATGCAAAGATTTGGCTCGATGAAGAGGAAGGAAAGTTTGGAAGAAGGGGCAAGATGACGAGAGCGATTTACTACATGAACATCGGCACAATCCCAGATGAAGCTAAAATTGATGTCTATACTTTGGATAAACGTTTTATCGGGACAGTTGAGGAAGAATTTGCTGAGCGCTTGATGCCAGGGGATATTTTCGTTTTAGCGGGCAGAACTTATGAGTTCAAGAAGTCAAGAGGAAATAGAATATACGTGCAGTCCAGGGAGGGTGCAAAGCCCACTATTCCCGCTTGGTTCTCCGAAATGCTTCCTCTCAGTTTTGATTTAGCCTTAGATGTCCAAAAGTTTAGAAGGGAAGTGAAGCAGCTCTTAGAAAACCGGAGAACCAAGAGGTTTTTGATGAAAAAGTACGGTATTGATGAAAAAGCCGCCAGAGCAATTCTCGGCTACTTTAGAGAGCAGGCCAAGTACTCAATTATCCCGGACGATGAGACGCTTTTGGTGGAGGAAGTTTTGGAGGAAAATAGGGCCAAATACTTCTTCCACACGCTTATTGGAAGGAGAGCTAATGAAGCATTGAGCAGGACATTCGCCTACCTTGTGAGCAAAAAGAAGAGGACAAACGTTGGAATTGCTATATCAGACAACGGCTTTATGTTGATTCTCCCAAGAAACAAGAAATTAAGCGAGGAAGAAATTAAAGCGCTCTTCCAGATTAGAGATCTCAGAGAAACATTGAAGAAAGCCTTAGACAACACGGAGCTTTTGAAAAGGCGCTTTAGGCACGTTGCTAACCGCGGATTGTTAATCTTGAGGCGCTACATGGGAAGAAAAAAGAGCTTAAGCAGGCAACAATTAAATGCTCAAACTCTCCTCCGCTTGTTGAAAAAGAACCATCCGGACTTCCCGCTCCTTAAAGAAGTTTATCGCGAAATAATGGAAGACAAGATGGACATAGAAAATGCCGAGCTTTTTTTGAGCTGGGTTAAAGAAGGAAAAATCAAAGTCGTTTTTGAGAGGAACGAGCTGCCAAGTCCGTTTGCATTCAACTTAGAGGTCATTGGAGCGAGCGACGTGGTTTTGATGGAAGACAGGAGAGAATTAATTAAACAATTGCACAAAAAGATAATGGCAATGATAAAGGAAGGAGAAAAGACTAAAGCTCAACTCCCAGCGTCTTAAACACAAAAGCTATCAAGTCCGTTAGTTCCTTAACCCTTGTCTCCGGCGAGGCTCCCATGTGGCCGCTCTTCGTCTCAACTCTCAAATAAAGGGGAGCATTGACTTCTTTGAGCTTAGCTGCAAACTTGAATGCATGAGCGGGATGTACTCTATCATCGTAAAGTCCCGTGTAAATCATCGTAGGTGGATACTTTTGGGATTTAACGTTGTGGTAGGGGGAATATTTGAGCAAAAACTCTCTATCTTTTGGATTATCTGGGTCGCCATATTCTGTGGTCCAGACTTTGCCGATGTAGAGCTTATGGAAGCGGAGCATGTCTATAACAGGATAGCCTATCAAAGCTGCATCCATGACGTCTGGCCTTTGCGTGAGCGTTGCCGAGACGAGCAAACCTCCATTGCTCCTTCCCCATGCTGCAACTTTATATCCTTCATGCTTTAGCTTCTCAAGGACGGCTATAAAGTCATCAAAGACGTTCTGCTTGTTTTCTCTCATTCCTGCTCTGTGCCACTTTTCTCCGTATTCACTTCCCCCTCTTAAGTTGGGCATAACAAAAGTTCCTCCTCTTTCGAGGAAAGGAACTACATGAGGGAAGAACCTTGGTGTTAGTGCGATTGCAAATCCGCCGTAGCCGAAGACCAAGGCTTTATCGCTTCTCATGTTTTTCTTTTTGACAAGGAAATAGTGGATTTTTGTGCCGTCTTTTGAAGTGGCAAAGTCTTCACTTATTTCGTAATCTCCTTCGAGCTTGATCTCATCAAGAAGCTCAAGCTTTCCTTTGAAGCGGTAGAGACGGTAGGGGATTGTAAAGGTCTCAAATTTAAGGAGGGCTTCATCTCCGCTTTTATCCAGCAGAGTTAATGTGCCCAGCACATCAAAGCTGGTCTCCTCTAAGAGCTCCCCATTTAGTGTGAATATCCTCAAGCGTGAGGAAGCGTCAACCAAATAGCTCGCCAAGAGTTTATCTCCTACAACTGCAGCCCATTCGAGGGGATATTCCCATTCTGGGATTATTTCCTTTTCTTCTCTACCGTCTTCAATTGCTATAACCCTTCCCATACCTTCTTTGTCGTAGGTCAGGATGTAGAGCTTTCCATCAACATAATCTATTGGCCCTGCTCTAAACTGGCTTTCATAAACCCTCTTCCACTCCTCCGGCCTCTCCAGCGGCCCAAAATAGATGTCGCTCTTAGTCCAGCCAAAGGAAACGGTAGTTAGAATGTATTTCTCATCGCTGCTCTTTTTCATAGAGATAAAGTAGCTTTGTGGCAGACCTTTTCCAAAGACCATTTCGTGTTTATCTCCTTTCTTCAGGAAAATTCTCTCCGCTGGCGCCTCGACTCCATCTGGAGTTCTCTCCTTTCTGAAGAATCTTGCATAATAATAACCATCCTCTAACCAGATGATGTTCCACACTGATGGTTTAAGCTCCTCCAAAATTTCGCCGCTGTCAACGTCAATTACCCTCGTTATCCCCTCATCGGCTCCACCTATTGAAAAGCTGTAGGCTAAGCGCTTTCCTTCTTTATCAACCGTAAATCCTTGAAGAAGAACATCTTCCCCGAGCTCCTTTGAATCTACTATGACCTTATTTTCATCCAAGAGCTTTATTACCTGCCTGTCAGCTTCGTTTATTTGAAGGAAAACCCCTCTCTTTGTTATTGCTCCCATCCTAATATTGGGAAGGAAATAGTACTTTCTGACCTCTCCGCCCAGCTTTTCTGGTAGATCCCCTAAAAACTCTCTAAAGCGCTTGTTCTCTTCATTAACAAACTTCAAGACCCTTTCATCCCTTAGGTTTTTCATCCAAGTGAACTCATCTTCCATATGCTCCACCTTAGTATATAATTTGGAAAGTTACCCTCTTTAAGTTTTTCGTCTTAACGTTAAGACAAACCTGGGAGATTTTTTGATAAAATAATTTTACACGTATAAACCATTTTTGGATTGTAAAAGCATTTTCGTGGCCGAAACGGTTAAATACTCGAATATAAGAAGAGAATTCAAGAAATTCTAAAAAGAGGTGGCTTTAATGGTTAAGGGATACTTTGGGCTTGTGCTCCATACGCACATTCCCTACGTGAGGAAGCACGGCAGGTGGCCTTTTGGAGAGGAGTGGGTCTTTGAAGCAATTGCGGAGACATATATCCCTCTCTTGATGGCATTTGAAGAGCTTAAAGAGAAAGGAGTTAGATTTAGCCTTACTATTGGCATTACGCCGGTTTTAATGGAACAGCTCAGCGATGAGTATATGAAGAAAGAGTTCGAGGCTTACATGGAGCGCAAGTTGGGGGCTATGGAAGAGGACTTAACAAAGTACGACGGCGAGCTTAAAAGAGCGGTTGAGTATATGCTGGGATATTTTAGCGACGTTTATAACTATTGGAAGAGGATAAATGGTGATATATTAGGAGAGCTCAAAAAACTCCAAGACGAAGGATACATTGAGGTCATAACTTCAGCCGCTACTCATGGCTATTTGCCGCTCCTCGAGAGGGACGAAGCTATAGAGGCCCAAATAGCGAACGGCATTTTAACTTACGAGAAATACTTTGGGAGAAAGTCAAGGGGAATTTGGCTCCCGGAGTGTGCTTATAGGCCAGAAGGATTTTGGCAGAGCCCAAGCAGTGGAGAGGTAATTTGGAGAAAAGGCCTTGAGAAAATTTTGGAAAAGTATGGAATAGAGTTCTTCTTCGTGGAGAGCCACATTATAGACGAAGGGCCAGCGAGCTTTGGTTATGGGCAAGTTATACCCGCTAAAAGGCCAAAGTCGACTTTGAGGCCCTATTTCATAAAAGGAACTAACATCGCAGTCTTTGGAAGGAATAGAGAAACCGGGCATCAAGTCTGGAGCGCCGATATAGGCTATCCTGGAGACTTTTGGTACCGCGAATTCCACAAGAAGGCCCCAAAGAGCGGAGGACAGTATTGGAGGATTACTTCAAAAGACGTGGATCTTGGGGACAAAGAGCCCTACGTTCCAGATAAGGCACTTGAAAGGGTTGAAGAGCACGCAAGGCACTTTGTGAACCTTGTAAAGGGGCTTTTAGAAGATTATGAAAGGAAATATGGTGAGGAGGGAATAATAGTCGCGCCCTACGATACCGAGCTTTACGGGCACTGGTGGTTTGAGGGAATAAAGTGGATTGCTAGGATATTTGAGCTCATGGAAGAGGAAGGCATTGAGACCACGAGCATTTCAAAGTTTTTAGACCATTATAAGGGCGAGAAGTATGAGATTGAACTCCCAGAGGGCTCTTGGGGAATGTATGGGACGCACTACACTTGGTGGAACAGCGAAGTTGAGTGGATGTGGGAGTACGTCCACTTTGCAGAGAGAAGGATGGTTGCTTTGGCGAGCAAGTACCTCGGAGAGGACGAGCTGGGCGATAGAATCTTAGAGCAGCTGGGGAGAGAGCTCCTCCTTTTAGAGAGTAGCGACTGGCAGTTCCTAATCACAACGGGCCAGGCTAAGTCCTATGGGAAGAGGAGGCTTTTGGAGCATGCTAATGCCTTCCATCGCCTAGCAAATGCTCTAGAGGCCTATTTCGAAAACGGAAAATTTGAAGAGATGGAATTTTTAGAAGAGCTTGAAGAAAGGGACAACCCCTTCAGGCCAATAAAAATTGATGTCTATGTTAGTGAAGACTCCATTGAAGTGCCCAAATATGCAGAACCTCCCGAAATTCATGCAAATATCGAGGGAAGCACTAAGGTTGCGAAGGAAAGTTCATATCCTTTTGTGGCCGTATGTGAGGAAATCAAGGTGGATGGACAGTTCGAGATTCAGAAGGCGGAGCTTAAAGAAGAACGAGAGGATTTTGAAGCAAAGCTTTTAGCAATAAAAGGCATAGGGCCTAAAACGGTTGAAAAGCTGAAAAAGGCCGGGATAAAGAGCGTTGAGGATTTAAAGAAGGCTGACCTAAAGGTCCTTTCCAAGAAAACAAGAGTGCCCCTAAAGAGGCTCCAAAGGGCTGTAAAGAGACTTTAGGTTTTATATTTTAATTTTTACAAAAGGTTTATTTTGTTTTGGGGACATAGATACTATTGGTGGTTCTATGAAGAAGATTGAGGCTATTATAAGGGAGGAGGATTTTGAAAGGGTTAAAAGTGCTCTGAAGGCGATTGGGATAATACCCCTAACTGTTTACCCTGTGAAGGGGAGGGGAGTTCAAGGAGGTGTTCCGCCCTACGACCTCCTTCCGAAAATGAAGCTTGAGCTTTTCGTTAAAGATGAAGATGTAGAACATGTGGTTGAAACAATAATTCAAAACGCTAGACGGGGAATTCCCGGTGATGGGAAGATAATTATTATGCCAATTGAAGAGGCTGTAAGAGTTAGGACAGGCGAAAGAGGAAAGCAAGCGCTCTACTAGCGTGTTCAATTTTCAATTTTGGAAAAACTTACTGAGATAGTTCACATCTTTACATCCAAAACGCTTATTAGAGTTTTTCTTAATCTCTCTTAAGGTGATGTGAATGTCAATCAGCCAGGAGATATACAACTTTCTCTGGAACTACTTTATAAGACCCATGTACACGAGGGAAGGCTACAACCCGTATAACACTCTTGTCTATGGTTTCCTCTTGGGGTTGGGCATCATTCTGACCTACGATCACATAATCAAGCGCTTTAAAATCAAAGTGGATGAGCGCTTAATCTATGCAACCGCCCCAATGGTAGTATTTGGCTCGACAATGAGAGCCCTCGTCGATGGCAAGGTTCTAAATCCAAACCCCCTAATCTTGACGCCTGGAATATTCTTCACGGCATTCTTCCTTATCCTCCCAGCTTTAGTAGCTGATGTTAAACTTAAGAAATACCCAAAAATAACTGTCTCTTGGGGACTCTTACTCTCAACATATCCCCTCTATCTGTTTCTAACTAATATGGTGAGGCCCCAAGCCTACGCATTAACACTTCTCTATACGGTGCTCTTTTCTGTGCCTGTAGTGGTTTACTACAAGTTCAAGCCTTTTGATAGGGTGTTCTTTTTAGCCACGCTGGCTCACATGTATGATCTCGCTTCAACGGTCGTTGCTATCTACTACTACAACCACTACGAAGTTCACTGGATTGAGGGAATACTCAGCGAGCACTTTGGGCCTTTCATACTCTACCCATGGAAGCTTCTGATTTTGGGGATAGTTTACTATGGAGTTAAATACCTCATCCCCAATGAAAATGAGAGAAAGTACTGGTATTTTGCGACATTTGTACTGGGCTTTGCTCCCGGAGTTAGGGATCCAACACAACTGACGCTTGGAGCTTGATTTTTAAATTATTTTCTAATTTTCACTTTGTTTTTTGACCTCAGTACATTTATATTACAAGGTTATGTGATACGGTAAACTTTTTGTCCTTGAAGAACATAAATAGAAGTTGATAGACATGGTTGGAGTGGTGATTACTGGAAGGGGTGGTGCTGGGAAAACTACCCTCACCGCTAATTTAGGTGTGTATTTTGCCAGACAAAAGTATAAAACGATAGTTATTGATGGTGACCTCTATCTTCCCAAGCTTGGACTTCACTTTGGGCTGGACAATCCAAGATACAACATTCACTCCATCCTAATGGACGATAGCTTAGATCCTCAAGTAGCGGTTTATGAAGATAGAGAAAGCAATTTGTTTATCCTTCCAGGGAGCACGAAATTTTACGATGTGCTGAGAGTTCCCCATGAGAAGTTGAAGAACTCAATAGGAAACGTCATGAAAAAGTTTGCACTTTCTATTGTCGACTCTCCAACAGGAATTCCTTTTGATACTATGCCTTTGTTTTCTCTCTCGCAGTATCAGATAGTGGTAGTTGAAATTGAGCGCTCTCCAATATATTCTTTTGAGACGTTGGTTAAAAACGAAATTTTAAAGCTCAAAGCATTAGGAGATATATATGGTCTTAGGGTGGGTGTTATTCTGAACAAAGTTAGAGAATCCGCTGATAACATGGAGAGAATTCTAAAGTTCTTGGATGAAACTGTAAAGGTGGATGTTTTAGGAGTTGTGCCTTTTGATGGAAATGTTCCCGATGCAATAAATGTCGGGAGGCCGATATTGGCATATAACCTTAATTCTCCAGCTTCGAGGGCATTTGCAAAATGTGGAGAAGTCCTGGAAGAATGGATCTTCGGGAGAAATGTGGGGACTAAAATAATTGATGAGGTAATAGGGGAGCTAGAAGAGGAGGAGAAGAGATGGCGTTAGTATTGGTAACCGGGCCTGGAGGAACAGGTAAGAGTGTTCTTACTCTAAATTTGGCTGCATATTTGGCTAAAAGGTATTACAATGTCCTAATGGTCGATGGGGATTTGTTCCTTCCAGATTTAGCCGACTATATGAATTTGGGGAACGTCAAGTACACCCTTCACAAGCTATTAACAGATTCTTCTCTCGAAGCGAAAGCTGCGGTTTATAAAAATAAAAAACAAAAGTCAGCATTTTGCCGGGGGATAAAGAATTAGGCTCGTTGGTAGGCATATATCTGCCCCTGCTTACTCATATCTTGGAAGATTTATCAAGGCAATATGCTGTAACATTCATTGATACTCCTAGTGGCATTCCCCTAGAAGAGCTGGAACTCTATACTATTGCAACTCATCAGATAATTGTCTTAGAGCTTGAGAGGGTTCCAAAAAACGAGATTGGGGTTTATATCTACAATGAGCTTGAGAAATATCTCAACTTAGACATGGATGGGAGAATGGAGCATGGAGTAATACTAAACAAGGTGGACAAGCTGAGTCAAAAATACATAATTGACTATATTGAAGAAAACCTTGAAATCCCCGTTTTGGGGGTTATACCGTTAGATGGTGCTGTTGTTGAATCCATATCCTTAAAGAGCCCTTTTTTGTTTGAATTCCCTCATAGTGATGCTTCAATAGCGCTGAAAGATTGTGGAAAAGTGCTGGAGAAGTGGCTCTTCGAATAGCTACCTCCTAATGGTTCTTCCCTCCTCCAGCTCTCTCTTGAGTATTTTTGCCTCCTCTTCAGCCCTTTTAGCCCTGAATACCTTGGCTATTCTCTCCACAGCGTCGAGCTTTCTGATAGTTCCATCGAGCCAGGTGAACACATCTCCCGGGTAAACGATGAGGGAGTAGTGTTCTCTGAAGTAGCGCGCTATTTGAGAGGGGTGCTTTCCTTGGCGTCTGAGCTCTATTATCTCATTGCTGAAGCGCTCCATCGCGTGTTCGGTGCACTCCTCCTCTTCGCACATGAAAAAGTCTTGGTAAATCATGAAGAGCTTCTCTTGAACGTTTGGACTGACTTCAGGCAAAACCTTATCGAGCTCGCTTAAAATTGACGTAAAGCTCGGTGAAAAGATGTTGCTCGAAACTCTGCCCCTAACGGCCCCATTGAGCTCGCTCTGCATAACTCCACTCAAATAGACATTCTCAAAGGGCAAAAGCTTTACTGCAATCTCTCTTGGGTGCATTTTTTTGAGATTCTCCCGTATGAATGCAGCTTCTTTTGGAAGGAGGAAGCTCATGCTTACAGCTCTTCCATAGGGGGTAACGCTCACCAAACTGCCTCTAATCTCGACGAATTCATACTCCATAAGCTTTTCCAAAACGGACTTAGCGCTTTGGTTTGCCCCTAGGCAGCTGGCCTGCACCTCCTCTATTATCTCCATGTGCGAAAACAGGCAGGAGTGGGCTAAAACTTGATCCTGCTCAAGCTCATCACTCCACTCTACGTCTACAGGTTCTATAGGTGCACTTAAGAGTTTAAATGCTACTTCATCTTCGCTCCCTTCCATTTGGGCAGAATACTTCTTTCCGGGCTCAATAATTAGATAAACCTTTCCTTTTTCGTGGTATAGCGGTCTTCCAGCCCTGCCAAGCATTTGGTGGAACTCTCTAACGGTCAGCCACTTATTGCCCATAGCTAAGCTCTCAAAAAGCACTTGGGATGCTGGAAAGTCAACACCCGCTCCTAATGCTGCAGTAGTAACCACAACGTCGAGCTTTTGCTTTTGGAACTCAAGCTCTGTTATCTTTCTTTGAGTGTAAGGAAGACCGCTGTGGTAGGGTTTTGCTTTTAAACCCTTGCTCGTTAAATAGCTTGCTAACTCATGGCACCTCTTCCTTGAGAATGTAAACACTATCGTCTGCCCTTTAAATCCTTGTGGAGACTTTCTCATTGCTTCTGCCTTTGTCAATTGAGCTATATATCCCCACTTCTCACTTTCACTCCTTGCTAGAATTATGTGTCTCTCTAAAGCTACAGGCCTTTCGTCGTATAGCACCAGCTTTAAACCCAACTCTTTGGCAAGCTCTTCGGGATTTCCAATAGTGGCGCTTAATCCCAAAAATTGGGCCTTTGGATAGAGCTTCCTTAGGCGTGCAATTAGTCCATCCAAGCGTGGCCCTCTATCTTCATCATCTACCATGTGAATCTCATCTATCACAATAGTTCCAACATTCCCAATCCTACGCCCCGCCCTCAAAAGGTAGTCTATTCCCTCATATGTTCCCACTATAATATCTGCATCAATCCCGGTATCCACCACTACCAGCTCATCCTTCGTCTTTATCCTGCTCATTCCAACCCTTATGGCAACTTTTAAGCCAAGCCTGCCATAGCGACGCTTGAAGTCTTCATATTTTTGATTTGCGAGAGCCACCAGCGGAACTAAAAAGAGCATTTTTTGTCCTTTCATGGCTTTTGGAACTCCTGCAAGTTCACCTATCAGGGTTTTACCGCTGGCTGTGGCGGACACTATGAGAAGGCTTTCTCCATCCAATAGGCCCTTTTGAATAGCCAAGCTCTGAACAGGGAGAAGTTCTTTAACTCCTTCACTTTTCAAGACTTGTTTAAACTCTCCAGGAATTTTCACTTCCTCCAGAGCAAGCTTTTTAATTTTAATCCTCTTTGGCTCCAGTTCGTCCCATTTTGTAATTTCTGGATGGCGTATGGGGTCAAACCTAGGGTCAAAAGTCATTAGAACCTTATCTAAATCTTTAAAACGTTTTAACAAATTCTTTGCTTGGTCAAACATAGCTATGCTCCTAAACCTAAAGCGGAGCTCATTCTTAAGCTCTTCTTCCGCACAGCGCTCGCATATGTATTCGTTGTGATATTTTATTCTATTTCCTTCTGTCAGCACGGTTATTCTATCGCTCATAAGACAAAAGCGGCAGAGATCAGCTTTCTCAACACGCTTATTTTGAAGCCTCCTTTTGAAGTAGTCCTCATACTCTTCTCCCTCGATGAGAACTATTCTGGCCTGTCTCAAAAGCCGCTCAATCTCTTTTGGGTTTTTGTACTCGCTCCCCTCGAGAACTTTAAACAGCCTTCCCTCTCGCATTATTAAACGGTAACTCCTATCCACTTTAAGTCCCTGCATTTGAGAGAGCTTTTCAGGCTCGTGCTCAATAAAGTAGGCCTCAAGCTCGTTCTTTTTTCTTCCCTTGCGAATGATGAACAGCATTTCTATCCCCGAGATATTCTTTTTAAAGCGGTTTATAAAAATTAGCTCGATTTTAAAACCCATTCTTGCTCATGCTCAAATGAGACTAAAACAGTAGGTTAATGCCTAGTCGCTTGCTTCTATTACCTTTGCATTTCTAATTCTTTTTGAGCCAATTCTGAGGGATCTAAAGAAGCGTATGTGCTCATCAGGCAAAAAAGAATCTAGGTTGATCTCTTTAAGCCTCTTCTTTTTTGGTCTATTCATTGGCTCTTTATTTTTTACGGGAGCATTATTTAAGAATTCATCGAGCGTTTTATCCATGATTCCACCCAAAAAATCTGGGCCTCAATGCTATATAGGTTTTTTGATTCAGATTAAAAATAGAAGAGCTAAGCTTTTGGCGTGTGAGGCTATTAACACCACCATCCTAATCGTTTCTCCGTTGGAAATCATTATAAACCTCCTAACATGAAAAGCAACTGTTGACAAATGCTTATTAAATTAAGCCGCAATCATTTTGCAGAAACCCTTTTAATGAATGACTATGCTTTACTTATTGAGATGATAACCTTTTGAGGGATGCCGAATGTGCGGAATAATTGCATACATCGGAGAAAGAAAAGCTAGTGAGGTTCTAATTAATGGGTTAAAGAGGCTTGAATATAGAGGATATGATTCTGCAGGGATAGCAATAAACGACAAAGAAGAAATTGAGGTTAAAAAAGGTGCAGGAAGGTTAGATGAACTTAATGAGAAGCTAAAATTTTCCGAAATTGGAGGAAGAACTGGAATTGCCCAAACACGTTGGGCGACCCACGGAGAACCCAATGATGTTAATGCTCATCCCCATATGGACTGTATAGGAGAAATAGCTTTAGTCCACAACGGCATTATAGAGAACTACCTCGAGCTTAAGGAGGAGCTTTTGAAGAAGGGGCATGTATTTAAAAGCGAGACTGATACCGAGGTTATCGCGCATTTAATTGAGGAGGAGCTTAAAAGCAGCCAAGACTTTGAGGAAGCGCTTAGAAAAGCGTTGTTGAAGCTTAAAGGTTCATTTGCTCTGGCTATTGTTTATAAGAATGATACAGATCACATCTACTTAGTTAGAAATGAAAGTCCCCTAGTTTTAGGAGTAGGGAATGGAGAGATGTTTGCTGCTTCTGATGTTCCTGCATTTTTGGCTTATACAAATAAGGTGATTTTTCTCGATGATGGAGAATATGCTATTATAAGCAAGGACTCTTTCTTAGTAAAGGATATTAAAACTGGGAAGCTCAAGAGAAAAGAAATTCAAGAAATCACTTGGACCCTTGAAATGGCTGAGAAGCAGGGCTTTCCTCACTTTATGCTCAAGGAGATTTATGAGCAGCCGAACGCAGTGAGAGAAGCTATTTATGGCAATGCTGAAACTATAGCAAGAATTGCTGAAGAAATAGCAAACTACGAGAAAATATTCATAGTTGCAATGGGTACTTCCTATCATGCTGCCCTCTACGCTAAATATCTATTCCAGCGCTTGGCAAAAAGAGTTCCTATAGTTGAGGAAGCTAGTGAGTTTAGGTATGAGGCTGAAGAGCTAATAGATGACAAAACCCTTGTTATAGCCATAACCCAAAGCGGTGAAACAGCTGATACCCTCGCGGCGATAAAGCTCGCTAAGAAAAAGGGAGCGAAAGTTTTGAGTATAGTCAATGTTGTGGGAAGCATGGCAACACGTTTGAGTGATCTTGTTGTTTACACATTTGCAGGGCCTGAGATAGGCGTTGCAGCGACTAAAACATACACTACACAGCTGACAGTTTTGGCTATGCTAATCACAGCCTTGGCGAGACATTTAAGAACAGCTGATGAAAGGTATTTAACCCAATTAGAGGAGCAGCTCACCCAGTTGCCATCATTCATTGAGGAAGTTTTAGAGTATGACGGGGAGCTCAAAAAACTAGCTGAAGAGTTAAAAGATAGAAAAGACTTCTTCTATATTGGAAGGGGTGTAAGTGTTCCAACAGCATTAGAGGGGGCGCTAAAGCTTAAAGAAATAAGCTATATCCATGCCGAAGGACTGTCAGCAGGAGAGCTAAAGCACGGTCCATTGGCACTAATCGAAGAAGGCGTTCCCGTGGTGGCGGTGGCACCTAACGGCAAGCTTTTAGAGAAGATGATTTCAAACATAAAAGAGGTAAACGCAAGGAAAGGTTTCATAATTAGCCTTGGAGACAGTGATGAGCTCTCAAAGGTAAGCGATGTATTTTTGAAAATGCCAAAGATCGATGAACTCTTAAGCCCAGTTGTTTATGTAGTTCCCCTCCAAATATTGGCCTACCATTTGGCAGTTTTAAGAGGAAACGACCCTGACAAGCCGAGGAATTTGGCAAAATCCGTTACGGTTGAATGAGGTGGTAAAAATGGTGAAAACAAAAGAAAAAGAGATGAGAGAAAAAGAGAAATCTCGAGAACCTTCTTCCTCTTTTAACTTTGAAAAAGCTCTGAGGATAGTAGTTCCTATTGTCGTTTTGATAGTTGCCTATATAGGGTATACCATAAGAATGCAACCTTCAGCGACGAAGTACTTCATAGACCCCGACACGTTCTATCACTATGAGATATACAAGCTCACGATAAAGGAATGGATTCCCAAGTATTATCCGCTTGCAGAAGCTCCTTTTGGTGCTAAAATAGGCGAGCCTTTGGGATTGTACATTGTTCCTGCAGTAATTTACAAAGTGCTCTCGGTTTTTGGAGTTAGTGTGTTCCAAGCATTTAAGATGTTTCCAGCATTAGTTGGGTTCTTCAGCATAATAGGGGTGTACTTACTCGGAAGAAAGCTTCATAACGAGTGGACAGGGCTTTGGAGCGCATTAGTCATGATGTTCTTAACTGCGCACTTTGTAAGGACTTTTTCGGGAAACAACAGAGGAGACGGTCTTTTCATGATGTTCTTCCTCTTTGCAGCAGCTTCAATGTTTTATTATCTGGAAGAACAAAAAAAGATTCTAAAATATGCCTATGGCGCGTTATTTATTCTCTTTGGAGTTCTAAGCTTAGCGGCTTGGAACGGTTCGCCCTTTGGCATAATGGTGTTCCTTGGGTTTGGTGCGCTAAATGCCATAGCACTCTTCATCTTTGGAGAGATTGATAGATTTAAAGCCTTTGTTAGAGACTTCTACCCGGCTTATGTTTTATTCTTGATAGTTGGCTATGCTTTAACTCCAAGCGGCATTGTCAGAGTTGCAGGACACATAAAGTTCGCCTTTGAAGCATTCTTGGGATTAACGGCTTTAACCATGGTAATGCTCTATGGTGAAAGGCTAAAGCTCAACTATGAAGATAAGCTCCACCGCTTTGGAATTGTTGTTGTCATTATAGCAATTGGGCTTGTTGGGGCTCGCTTATATGTGGGTCCAAAGCTCTGGTCGCTCATGAGCGGTGCCTATCAATCGACACAGGTTTATGAGACCGTTCAAGAGCTTGCAAAGACTACAATGAACGACATAAAGGTATACTACAGTGTAAAAGGAAGTGATGGTATAGTATTTTTCCTCTCGCTAGGAGGAGCTGCTTTGGCCATATTTAAGTTCCTACTTGAGCTCTTTAGGAATAATAAAGTAAATTCAAAGTTGTTGTTCCTTCTAACGCTCTATGGCATGTCTGTATACTTAATAGGGACAGCCGTGAGGTTTTTATTCCTGGCCTCTGCGGCGATAATCCTAGTGTTTGCTTATTTAATTGGGGAAATATTTAACTACATAACTACTATGAAAGAGAAGCCATCAACCAAAGCTATGTTCACCATTGTGCTCCTTATACTATTGGTGCCCCTCCCAATTACTGGGGCTGTCAACATGAACAATCAAGCTAAGGCAATGGGACTTCAAGATGCTGTGACTCCAAGCTGGGAAAAAACACTCAACTGGCTCAAGGAAAACTCAAACGAGCTTGATACTGCAACATCATGGTGGGACTATGGCTATTGGATTGAGAGTTCCCTCTTGAGTAATAGAAGGGCAAGTGCAGACGGGGGACATGCTAGGGATAGAGATCACATACTAGCCCAATTTTTAGCCAACAGTGGAAATAAGAGTGAGGTGGATTTTGAGAGCTGGCAGCTTAACTATTTCATTGTCTGGAATCAGGACATCTACAAGTTCAATGCCATAAGCTACCTCGGAGGAGCGATAAGCAGAAACGAGAGAGATAACATTTCGATGTTCATCCCCTTCCAAAAAGTGGCAGACAACCTCTACATGCTGGATGCCTATAGAAAGCTTGAAATAACGAGTGAAGGTGGTCAAAAGAAAGTGATAATAACCATTGGGAATCAGCAGGGAGAGCCAATACAGTCCATCTTTGTGGGTACAGGAGAAGTTGTAAGAGGAGCAGGAAGCTTTCCCTATGTGGCTTATATATTCCCCAACTATGCTGTTGTAGCATATTACAAAATAGCAGGAAGCAACTTCGTTGATTTAGCTTTCTTCGGAGCATCCCAGCTTCCGAACTTTAAGCTGGCTTACAACACAGGAGATGTGAATACATATAAATTCATACCCTTTGTGCTCTATAGGCTTGATGTATATGAAAACGGTACTTGGAAGAGCGTTGGTAAGCTTACACCGGGCGAGTATAAGGCTAAGCTCTACATCTCAGCCTTTGGAAGGGACATTAAAGATGCCACGATTAAACTTCTTGCATACGACAATGATACGTTGATCAGCGAACAGATAATTGCACAAAACGTTAATATTGACCACCTAAAAGAGGAACCAGTTGAAGTTAGCTTAAACGTTCCTAATGCAACTAAGTACAAGCTCGTTCTAATCCAAAAGGGACCTGTGGGAGCGCTCACAGATGCACCTAAAGTTAACGGCAAAATTGCAAACCCCATACGTGTATTAAGCGAGGGACAAAGCGGCGAGCTAGAGATCAAGGCAGCATTTAGAAAGGACTACAATGATATGAGCCTTTACCTAAGGGCAACAGTGATTTATCTCGTTAGGACGCAGGGAACAAGCAATGATGACGTCAATGCAATATTCGAGCCTCACATGGACATCATATATTATGAGAAGATTGCAGACGGCTTAAAGACAACAAACGAGGAGATTACATTTAAGGGCGATGCAGAGTTCCCAGAGGTAATCACACCTTACATCAACTCCCTGAAGGAGAAGTACGGTGCGGACAAGGTTACCGTGAGGGGCATAAGGGTTGAACCAGTGTTTATAGCGGACAAGGAGTATACAATATACATGCAAGGCTAGCCTCTGTCTCTTACTATTTTTATATCGTCCAAGCTTTTTAGCCCCACTCTTTTTACGCTCTCTTCGATTTTTATCTCAACATCTTTTGTGGGTTTTAGTATTATGCACTCAACTTGAGAAAAGCCGAGTTTTTTTAGGGCAAACGCCCTATGGTGACCATCCAACACATAGTAGCGTCCTTTGTAGTCGAGCACGATTATGGGGGCATCATAGCCGTGCTTAATCTCTTGAAGGACAACCAGCAACTTTGCCTCATTCAGCTCCCACTGCGTTGGGATTAGGATATTAAGGGGAAGATATTCCATTGTAAGTTCAAACTCAACACCATAGACTAACTCGTTTTCTTTTTTGATATGCTTTGCCTTTTCAAAAGTCTTTTCACGGGTTATTAATATTATATCATCCATCTTTCATCAAAAATAAATTGTTTTCCCTCATATTAAACAGTTTTGTCTTTCACGCCTCTAACTGCTATAAAGGCCCCAATTTCTTTTAGTCTCTCGCTAAACCTTTCATCCATTTTCTCCGCAAGACTCAAGAAGGGGAAGAAAGAGGGGAAGTATATTATGCCTCTGCTCTCAACTTCTTTAAAGCCAGTTGATAATAAAATGTCCTCGAGCTCTTTTGGAGTGTAGAACCGAGCATATCTATAAGCGGTTTCAACAAAGAGGCTTTTCAAGCGCTTAAAGAAAAACCACGAGCTCCTCCCGTTCATAGTCCCAATGACAACTTCTCCATTGGGTTTAAGAACTCTATAAATTTCTTTCACAGCTTTTTCTGGCTCTTTTAAAAACTCAAACATGGTAACGCTTAAAACTAAGTCAAAGCTCTCATCTTTAAAAGGTAAGTTGTACGCATTTGCCTTAATGAAAGGCACGTTTGGAAGCTTAGTTTTTGCTATCTTCAGCATCTCAAAGCTTAAATCTGTCCCAACAACATTAAATCCTCTTTTGTACAGCTCCAAAGTGTAGTTCCCTGTACCACAACCTAAATCCAATGCACGCCCTTTCTTGGTATGCATCATAGAAAAGATTAACCTTTTTTCAGTTCTATCGACATATTGTCCTGTTTTGGTTAGATACCAAGAATCATAGCGATTAGCTATTTTATTGAAGTACTCCGCCATCTTAACCCCCAACACCTGCAGTCAAAATAGAACAAAAAGGAGGTGAAGAGTTTAAACTGGAGTTACGTGGCCCCACTTCTCTAAAGCTCTTGCCAGCTCCTTATGAGTCTTGGCGTATTCGTCGAGCGGTGTTCCCTCTATGATGGCATCTAGAGCTTGCCTAACTGCCATAGCTCCCGCCTTTGGTCCATCGGGGTGTCCGAGGGTTCCTCCTCCTATCTGCAGGACGATATCAGTTCCAAGGGCATCTATGACGGGTTTGAGGTTTCCGGGGTGGAGTCCGCCGGAGCTGGTCGGCATGGCCGGCTTTATGTGGTAGAACTTCTGCTCAAGGTGATAAACATCGTTTTCATCCGGGACATAGTGCTCCTCCGTGAATATCCTCGCGTACTGGATGACGTCCCACTTTCCGCCCTCAAGCTTTCCTGCTCCTGCAGTTCCAACGTGAAGCTGGTCAATACCTATAACACGGCATAACTTAGCAAGGACGAACATTGAAATGCCGTGGTAGGGGCTTCTTGTAAACGCGGCATGCATAGCTCTGTGACCGTGGATGGCTATGCCATAGTCAGCGGCAAGGTCGCGGATGTATTCGAGAGCACCCCATCCTGTAACGACAACATCGACCATTGCATGAGGATTGCCGTAGTCCGCTAAAAGCTCAAGCCTACGCTCCATCTCTCTAACATCGGCGGTTATGTTTGCGAACCATGACTTCTTCTCACCTGTCTCGTTTTCTACCTTTTCAATGACCTTCATGAGCACATCAGCTCTGTCCTCAAAGCGGTTGTACCATGGACTTGTGAGGTTTTCATCGTCCTTTACATAGTCCATTCCACCACTGAGGAGGTCATAAGCGAGCTTTTCAAGCTCTTCAGGGGAGTAACCAACTTTTGGCTTCGGGACGGTTCCAACTATGGGCCTATCCTTAACGCCAAAAATCTCTTTTACCCCTTTCTTTCCAAAGGCAGGGCCGCTGAAATCTCTAAGAAACCTCTCAGGAAGGTATAAGTCCTCAAGGCGGAGCCCTTTGACACGCTTCATTCCAAAGATGTTACCCGCAACGGATGCAAGAAAGCCCGGAAGGTTACCCTCTTCGAAGAGGTGCATTGGATAGGCTATTCTAACAATCCATGAGCCATCTCCCATGTCGTGGAAGTAATATGCCTTGGCGGACATGTCGTCCCATCTTTCCTTTTCATACCATTGATAAAGGCTCGTCCACGTCCCCGTGGAACTTTCAGCGGCTACAGCCCCAGCAGCATCTTCAATGCTGAAGCCCTCTGCGGGGGTAATCCTAAACACTGCGATAACGTCCCTCTTTCTGTTTGGTTCATACTCTTTGTCCACATATATGTCGTATATCTCAAACTTTTCAGGCATTTTTACAACCTCCTGCTGTTTTAGAGAAATATTCTTCTGGTCAATATTCTCCAAGTAATATATCAATTGCACTGATGTATATAAAAAGGCTACGGTACAGATATGTCCATAATAAAAAGAAGAGAGGGGGTCACTCCATAGCTTGCATGAGCTCTTCGACGTTTTCAGGTGGCTTTGTGAGTAAGCTGACTATAATGGTGGCCAATAGAGAGAATAGGAACGCTGGAACTAGCTCGTAGATTCCAGTGGTTGCTTTTAAGTAGAGCTTCCATATTATAGTTGTCAGAGCACCCACAATCAATCCAGCAGCAACTCCCCATTTAGTGGTCCTCTTCCAATATAGGGATAATATTAGTGTTGGACCTATAGATGCTCCAAGGCCTCCCCATGCGAAGAGCACTAGCCAGAAAATAATGTCTTTGGCGAAGTAAGCTAATAGCATCGCTATAATTCCAGTAATAATGACAATGGTCCTGCTGAGGAAGAGTACTTTCTTTTCGTCAATTTGTTCTCCTTTCTTCATAACCTCTTGGTAGAAATCTCTAACGATTGTCGAGGCAACTACAAGCAATTGAGAATCTGCTGTGGAGAGTATGGCTGCAAAGACACCACCAATTAGGATTCCATAGAGCAGAGGTCCAAAGAAGTCTGAAGATAACACGAGATAAATCATCTCTGAACTCTCGTTTGGTAGCATCGCTACATCAGGATACAGTGCTCTTCCGATTAATCCAACAAAGATAGCTCCCCATGCCAAAACTACATTCCAAAACGTACCTATAACGGTGGATGCCCTAAGCCTGTCAGGGTCATCAATTGACATGTACCTAACTATTATGTGCGGCTGTCCTGGAGAACCCAAACCAATACCGAGGAATCCTATCAAACCGCCGAATCCAAGGGATAATGGGTCGATATACTTTGGATTAAGCTGCTGTAGAATGGTGAGCATAGCATCCACGCCACCGACTTTAGCTATGGCAACTACTGGGAGGAGCACCAAACCAACTATCATTATAACTGCTCTAATAACATCGTTATATGCCACCGCAATGAAGCCACCTAGTGCCATATAGACCAAAATCAATGTTGCTGATATTAGTAGAGCTACAAACATCGGTAATCCTAATGCTGTGCTTAGAGATTTAGCACCAGCGTTAAATTGTGCTCCGACATAGGCCGTCAAGAACAGCGCGATAATTATCGATACTAGAATTCTCAGCACTTTTGAATTGTCTCTAAATCTAGCTTCAAAGTAGTCTGGGACAGTTATACAATCGAATTTTTCGGAGAATCTCCTAAGCTTCATTCCCATGTAAACGAACTGAAACATCTCCATAACTATGTAACCCACTGCAGCCCACACCGCACTTACTCCTTTAACATATGCCATTCCACTGAGACCCAAGACTAACCATGATGACCTACCGGAGGAAACTGCTGAAAGAGCTACGACTATCTTGTTCATTGCTCTACCGCCAACGAAGAAGTCTTCTTCGGTCTTTGTTCTTCTCATGACGAAAAATCCAACAAACACCGGCAGCAATAAGGTAAATAAAAATGCTACCAGTGCAACCGGGTTTTTCAACATTTCATATGCATCCATTATTTATTACCCCCTATCTTATTGTTATTCATTTCTTTTTTTCCGCAATATAGTAGATCAAAACTGAAGTTAGAACTATTGCCGTAGGCAGTACAAACAAGACTATCTTTGCACCAACCATTGCACTGTTCACCTCCTTAGGACATTAGCGTCTTTATGTATGTAAACCCTTAGTATATAAGCGTTGTGGTGATAGACATCTGTCGAAGATTGATAAAGGTAGAGAGCGGAGATTATATCCAAATATGCTTGAGTAATCCATATTCGTTAGTGCTTGAGCATCCAAAAAATGGACATCATCCTTGTACTAGCATTACTTTTCATAAACTCTCGATTACTGTAAGAATACACGGCCAATATTTAGCTGAAAAGCCTCCATTTCCGAAAAGTTTATATATACCTTTGTTCAAAAATTAAAGTGCAAAAACCCATTTAACAAATGTTAGGAGGTATGTGGTATGGCTGAGTTGCCAATTGCCCCAGTTGACAGATTGATTAGAAAGGCAGGTGCTCCAAGAGTTAGTGAGGAGGCCGCCAAGGTTCTCGCCGAGCACCTTGAGGACAAGGCTATGGAAATCGCTAAGAAGGCTGTCGAGCTTGCCCACCACGCAGGCAGGAAGACAGTCAAGGCCGAGGACATTAAGTTGGCCATTAAGCAATGATTGCTTTTTTCTTTATCTTTTCTATCCTCAAGGCCATTTCCATCCTGTTTCCCAAGGTTTGAAAATTTTAAAATTAAATTTTTTATCTTTGACTTCTCCAACTATAAATGTGGGATCACTTCTCCTTGGCACTGTAGGAGAGCCAGGGTTCAAGAGCATAACTTCTTTTTCACTAATACAATATTTATTAAAGAAGAACCTGTGCGTATGTCCAAATATGAGTAAATCAACATCCATTTCTAAGGCTTTATACTTTAAAACTTGGGAGTCAAGCGAAAGAAACTGATGGCCATGAATAAGACCAATCTTCATACCTTCGACTTTCACAATTTCTTCCTCGGGAAAAATTAACTTGTCAAGATTCCCTCTAACTACAACCATCGGTGCTATATCCTCAAAAGCTCTTTTGAGTTCTGGAGATGTTAGATCTCCTGCATGGAGTATTAGCTCAACCCTTTCTTTTCTAAATGTGTCAAATATTAAATCCGGTACGTAAGAGGTTTTGTCCGGATAATGCGTGTCGCTTAAAATTCCTATTTTCATGCTATCACCTTTTAGTGTACTGGGCGTAATAAGTGAGGGCCTTAAGCAAGTCGTTGAACCCTTCAAGGGTAACTAAAGAGAGAGGTATAGCATCTTGCTCGAGTCTCTTTTTCACAAGCTCTCTAACTTTTTTTACCTGCTCCTTGGAAACGAGGTCTATTTTGTTAATGACAACTATTATCGGCTTTTCGTATCTAAACTTGAGCAAATGGTGGAGCTTTTCCATTCCTCTGTGGAGACCCTGCTGAGCATCTATCATGTGAATAATTATATCCGCGGAGGATATCTCATTTAAAATTGCCTTAAACCTCTCTTCACTTAATACTTTTCCTCTAAACTCAAGTTTGGGATCAAATAGCCCTGCTGTATCAATTAGAACTATCTCATCTGCTCCGCCAAATGGGTTTTTCATGCTCTTGGGTATTTTCACGATTCCAAATGCTCTCTTTATAACTCCTCTGGTCGTGCCAGGAATAGGTGATGTTTCTGAGAGTGATTTGCCTAACAATGTGTTTAAAAGCGTGCTCTTACCCACGTTTTCTGCACCTATAATCGCAACCTTTATCACTTTTCCCACCACTTATATTTATAGGATGTTGGCATTAAAACTTTGTAGGTGATGATGATGCCTAAACGTGTGAAGTTTGGCCATGGTTATTACTATATCGTAACTCCCCAAGAGCTTCAGGAGAATCATATGAAAGGAAAGAAAGTAGTTATTGAAGGTACGATTGAGGATAAGCCCATAATCGAGTTTTTGCCTATGGAGTTGCCTAGTTACAGGACTACATTTCATATTGAGGGCTTAAAGATTGAGTTCTCTGGAACACCAGTCGTTAAAAAAGGAGATCAAGTAAAAATTTATGGAAGGTTCATTGGGCACAGCATAGTGGCGAGGGCAATAGAAACCGAATATGCTCTCTTTATAACGGAGGAGTGAAGATGCTGGATGTATTTTCAGCTGCAGGAGATTTGAAAAAAATTCCGAGGATGGGATGGCTTCTTAGAGGAGTTAGCAACCCCGAGAGTGTTGCTGATCATTCCTATAGAGTAGTGTTAATAACACTTATTTTAGCCGATGAGCTTAGGGAAAAAGGAATCCAAATAGATGTTGAAAGGGCTTTGAAAATAGCCATACTTCACGATTTGGGGGAGAGTAGGATAACAGATATCCCACTGAGCGCTCAGCGTTATTTGGATAAGAAAAAAGCCGAGAAAAAGGCCATGGTGGAACTTCTCCTTGGGCTCGGAAAGAGGGGGCTTGACTACTACAAGCTTTTTGAAGAATATGAAGAAGAGAGCAGCCTTGAGGGCCGCTTAGTTAAGTTTGCCGATAAATTAGAGATGGTGCTTCAAGCATATGAATATGAAAAAGCGGGTTACAAAAATTTAGAGGAATTTTGGAGTGTCGTGGACTATTTGAAGAGAAGTGAGTTTTACGAATACTTCAAACCTTTTTTTGATGAATTTGAAAAGATAAAAAAAGGATAACGTTAAATACTCCTTTTCCAACTTTCACCATGTTGCAAATTTGGAGGTGTATTAAATGAGGAAGGTTTTGGCAGGTCTCTTAGTATTTGCCCTGTTCTTTGGGGCGGGCCTCGTGAAGGCCGAATATTCAGAGAAGTTTGAGGCGACGTATAAAATAATGGAAAATGGTGATGCAAATATAACGTTCATAACCACTTGGCTTGCTCCTGAAGAAGACATTAACAAGACAAAAGAGCTAATACTCAACATGAGCGTGGAAAACGCTACTAATGCTATGCTCTTCCAGGAAAATAAAAAGCTCGAGCAGGCCGGAATGTATCTAATCAACGGAACCCTCGAGCTCAAGAACTATGACAGTGAGGGTCCGCTTATAAAAATACTCCACGGAAAGTTCATTGGGCTTGCAAAGTACTACTCTTATGATGATACATGGGAGCTTGATATAGACGTTCTTAGACTTTTAGATTTAAGCTATGCCTATCAAAATGGTGCTCCTCAGGAAGATTTAACTCTGGATAGCTATTTTACGATAGAGCTACCAGAAGGGGCGAAGGATATAACTGTGCCAGAATCACTTGAGAGGGCGGCAAATGGAAATGAAGTTAAACTTGAAAGCACTGTTGAAGGCACCACCGTCAACATTCACACTTTCATAAAGATTAAAGCAAACACATCGATTGATGAGCTAGCATCCCTTTTACAAGACTACACTCTCCTGCCTATAACATACAAAGGATTTAAAGGGGAGGAGAGCTACGAAACGTGGAATGGAGAGAGGATAGTTAAACTTGGTGTCCACAAAGATTATGTTGAGCTGAACACCACTGATCGCTTGATGAGTCCTCCAACTTATTTAATCCAAGCTAAGATGCAGATTCTCCAGATGGGATTAGAAAATGCAACCGAGCTCCTCAAGCAGCAAAGCTTATACCAATTCCAAATCCAAGGAGTGACAGTCAAAGATGGAAACCTAACAATAACTGGAATTAGAGGAAATGAACCGCTCGAAATAAGTGCTCACTGGATTCTCCAGAACTTTACAAAACAGGTAGATGGCGTTTATGAGTATCCATACGCTCCAAACTTTGGAATAAACCCCGCAACCCTCGGTAGGAGGTTCACATACGAACTAACTCAGAGCTCACTTGTGGAGATAACTCTCGTTGACGGAGGAGAGTTCGTGGAACTTCCAGAAAACATAAGCAAAGAGGTCAACGGCAACAGGCTTGAGCTTAAGGTTTACAAAGAGGGCAATAAAGTAATCCTCAACAACACAATATTCATCCGCTACGGTGCTACGAGAGAGGATATTACAAAGCTCGTCGAAGATGTGCCTACTGAAGTGTTCGTTAAGTACAAGCTCAGTGAGGAGAAGACTGGTGTCTGCGGTCCAGCTGCAATAGTGGCCCTAGCTTTAGTGCCTCTCCTGATTTTGAGAAGGAGGTATTGAGCCTTCTTTTCTATTCTAATTTTCTCACTTCGATAAAGATTTTATACCTAAAGAACGCATTCTTTTAAGGTGGGAGCAATGACAAGGAAGCTCTACTATGAGGATGCCTATCTAAAGGAAGCTAAAGCGAAAGTGGTTGAAATTAAAGAAAACGCTCTGCTCTTAGACCAAACTATCTTCTATCCAACGGGTGGGGGACAACCGCACGATAGGGGAACCATAAGTGGTGTTCAGGTTTTAGACGTTTACAAAGATGAGGACGGCAATGTATGGCACGTTGTAGAAGATGTGAGCAAATTCGATATCGGGGATGAAGTTGAGCTCAGGATAGACTGGGACTACCGCTACAAACTCATGCGCATACATACCTCCATGCATCTGTTAGACCACGTATTAAGCGAAGTTTTAGGCAGAGAGAATTGGAAAATTGTTGGAAGTGGAATGAACGTTGAAAAAGGCCGCTATGACGTTGAATACCCAGAGAATATCAATAAGTTCAAAGAGCAAATTATTGAGCTTTTCAATAAATACGTTGATGAAGGTGGCGAAGTTAAGATATGGTGGGAAGGGGAGAAGAGATTAACTCAAATAAGAGACTTTGAAGTTTTGCCCTGTGGAGGGACTCACGTTAAGGACATCAAAGAAATTGGCCACATTAAGAAGCTCAAGCGCTCTAGCATTGGAAAAGGGAAGCAAAGGCTTGAGATTTGGCTCGAATAAATGAGAATGCTTTTCTTATTCATCATTCTTCTTTTTCATCGACTTATACAAAGTTTTAAAAGAGATGCCCCTATAAAGGACAAATTGGTGGTAGTTATGAGTCAATATAGAGTTTACAAAGTTGATGCTTTCACTAGGGTTCCTCTAAAAGGAAATCCTGCGGCCGTTGTTTTGGATTATGATGAGCTTGATGAGAAAACCCTGCTAGCAATAGCGTCGGAGCTTAATTTATCTGAAACCGCTTTTGTGAAGAAGGTGGATGGAAAGTTTCATGTTAGATTTTTTACCCCCGGTGCGGAAGTTCCACTATGTGGACACGCCACAATAGCCACATTTCACTTGTTAAAGAGCTTAGGCCTTGCAGAAGAGGGATACAACAAAATGATTACAAAGGCAGGTGAGCTTGACATCTTAGTGAGTGAAAAGATATGGATGCAGCAACTGTCCCCAAAAATACTAGGCGAGCTGGACATTGAAGGCTTAAAATCTTCACTTAACACTGACAATCTAATTGGACCTGCTCTTGCAGTCACAACCGGACTAGATGTTGGAATTGTAGGAGTTCCAACTTTTGAAGGGCTGATGAACCTAAAGCCCAATTTTAGTGAGCTCGCTCAGTACTGTAGGGAGAACAATATTGTAGGAGTGCATGTATATACTCTCGATTCAAAATACGATGCTGCTTCGAGGTTTTTTGCACCTGCTGTGGGCGTCCCGGAGGATCCAGTGACAGGCACGGCAAATGCTGCCCTTGCGGGATATTTAAAGTTCACGAACAAGCTTGTAAAGGAAGAGTATGCATTTGAGCAGGGACATGCCCTTGATAGAGAGGGCGTTGTGCATGTTAGGCTTAAAAACGGTGAAATTTGGGTTGGGGGAGAGGCTGTCTGCATACTTGAGGGCGTCTTAAAACTTTAGCTTTTATTTTTTGTACAAATTTTAAAGAAGAGGCAAAAATCAAACGATGGAGGCGATTGAATAAACGAACACTAAAAAGAACACGAGACCTGAGATGTAGACAAAGCTATGATGTATTGGTAAGTGGAGCTTTTGATACACTTTTTTTGCTTTTAAATACATCAGCGTTGGAAGAATTCCTGCGTATAAGAGGCCTCCAAACGTCCCTGCTATCCAGAGGGCATTGACGAAGCTGTTTAAGCCAGCGAAGTAGATCAACAGTGGAGGTATGACAGTTAAAAGCCACGCCTTGCTTTTGCTTATTCCAAACATCTCCTTAATATTGTCCATCTGGGCTAGGCCAATTCCAATATAGCTCGTGCATATGGCAGCTAATGGAAGTATTAAGCCGAGTATTTTCCCTAAGCTTCCGTAGAACCTTTCGAGAGCACTCGTTGCAAGTTCCGGAGTTCCCAAACCAAAAGCTCCTACAAATGTAAGGACAAAGAATGCATAGAACACCATAGGAACTATGTAGCCTATCATCACGGCTTTTGTTGTCTTCTTAACATCTTTCAATCCCTTAAGCATCTCGGGAACGACCATATGGCTCACATAGGCAAAGACAGCAACACCTATCCCTTTTGTTACTGCTGAAGTGTTTGCGTAGCTCAAGTTGGAAGAGTCAACCTTTGGAAGGACGAGAGCTATTGCAAGCGTTAACGCACCCAAAAGCAGGAAGTTCAACATGAGTTCGGCTTCTCCTGAAGCTTTGAGGCCCATAAAGACCACAGCACTCATCAAAAACCAGAACAACAGTGCGGATACCTTTGGACTAACTCCAAATAGGGATGAGATTATATCGCCGCTCCCGGCAATATAAGCTATTAGAGCACCATAAGCGAGCACAGAGATGCTCAAAAACATTAAAATGCCACCAGCTTTACCCAGATGCCTCTCAGCGAGCTTTGAGAGAGTTTCTCCTTCGCTCTGCGCCGCCACTTCAAGTACAAAGAACGCTGTTAATAGAGTTAGCAATCCGGTTATAACTACTATCGCAACTCCCAACAAAGGTCCGCTCTCTTTAAGGGCATAGGGCAAACCTAAAACTCCCGCTCCTATTTGAGTTCCTATTAGTATGGCGCTAGCCTCTGCCAGAGTGAGCTTCTTCATTTTAACCACCATTCATGAAGAGTACTTCATGGATATAAAAGCCTTGCTATATGTAAAGTTAAAATCATCAAAAGACAACAAAATGCATTAATATACACAAGGATACATTAAATCATTGGAGAGGAGGTCGATTTTGTGATTGTTGTTAAAGAATTGGGTTTTCAAATGGGTTTGGTGGAGCCGGGAGGGGGAGTTGAACCCCCGTAAAGCGGATCTGCAGTCCGCCGCCTCGCCACTAGGCTATCCCGGCAAAACTTAAGAGAATTTTGGCGCCGCGGAGGGGATTTGAACCCCTGAGGGACCACGCCCACCGGCTTAGCAGGCCGGCGCCATACCAAGCTAGGCTACCGCGGCACGTGTCCAACATTGATGAGGTAGAGG
Organism: Palaeococcus pacificus DY20341; assembly: GCF_000725425.1. Lineage (NCBI taxonomy): Archaea > Methanobacteriati > Methanobacteriota > Thermococci > Thermococcales > Thermococcaceae > Palaeococcus > Palaeococcus pacificus. The sequence continues at coordinate 1,247,564 of NZ_CP006019.1, forward strand.
AGGGTATTTAAGCTTTTCGCATGAGGCAAACTTAAAAATGCGATTGAGTATAAAGGGGTAATAACCCGCCCAAGTTCATTGACTCCTCCTTCGGAGGTACTCCCCGGGCATTTATAAATACACTTCACCATGATTTAAGCTTTGCGAAAATAGGAAAAACATTCAGGGATAGAAAGGACATGAATCGGGAAAGCTTTTCCAAAGCGCTTCTTTAGGATTGCCGCTCATCATCATTGCCCTGAGCTGGATGCACACAAGAGGCTTTTCGCTTTTGCTCTCGTCGTTACTCTCAAACACGAGCGCGTAGGATCCTGATAACCCTTGAGCATTCAATCCAAGACTTTCCTTTGAGCCCCATGCATGAGGCATGGAACCTTCTATGTTCTTGTGCTCCATACAGCTTGTTATATTGCCTTCTTCACGTTTCTCCGTTTTACATGTCCATGTCACTGTAGCGTTGGGATAAATAGCTTTGAGCTCCCAGTCCTGAGGGTAGATTATGGAGAGCTCACTTGTTTTTTCTATGGTTTTCGGATTGACGAGGTAATAAATGAAAACAACTTTTTCAGCTTTTTCTGTTGTTGTATTTTTCCCGAACTCAAGCTCCATATGGCCAACGAGTATATCAAAAGCATCTTTCTCGGGATATTCGAAGAGAGAATAATGTGGAGGAATAATTACGGACATGTTTTTTCCTCTATTAAAAACGCCTCTCCCGCTGTAAACTCCGCTCCCATTCTCGTCCAGAATGACATAGGAAAAATAATATCTTAGCTCTTCCGCTTTGTACTGGAGAACTAGATTCTTAGCTATTGCGAGGGGCAAATTTGGGTTATATTCATCGTTAAATGCCTTTATCAACACTTCCGCCACTTTAGAAGCGTTGTAGTATGTGGAGAGTTCTCCGAGATATTTGTTGAGCTCGAATTGAGAAACCCAGGGACAGATGTTATACTTAATTTCCTCATGCTCCTCATCTGAGGAAGCCTCTGAAAACGTTTTTATGCTCTTAGATGAGCTGTTTGAAGATAGATGCGGTGATATAACCGCTCCAATAGCCATCCCAATCAGCAGAGCAATTATAAAGAGAGATGGCTTTTTCATACCACCACCAAGAATAATATTTTAAATTCATCTTAATAAGATTTTTGGAAGTGTGCCCCGGGGGAGCGGAGGGGATTCATCGCTCGCCTCTCGCTAGTCCCCCACGGTTGCCCGGGGCACTAGGAATTCCTTTAAATAGCAAAATAAAGTTTTTGCCGCTTAATAACTTCTAGGAATATTATCTCAATTCCTTAATAATTCTTGCTCATGAAAAAGGTTATATAGGGCTTTTTTCTTTAAATAAAGTGGTGGAAACTATGAAAATTATTGAATTAGATATAAAATTGCCCTACAACAAAAGAGGGAAAGTTTTGAATGAGTTGTGCAATAGGGTTAAGGGCAAAATTAAAGATATACACTTTCTACCGCCGACAACAATGGGGATTAGTGAAATAAGGATGGAAGTAGAAGTGGACAACACTCAAAAGCTTATTGCTGACTTAAAAAAGATAATAAAAGATGGAAAGATTAGCTTCAAAGTTCTTACAGAAGCTTAGAGCTAATCTTAAATCTTTTCTTTTGCTTCTAACTCTTCGTGATTTTCTCACACTAGCAATATCTCTAAACTAATGATAACCTCTTTAAACACTAATTCTAAATAACCTCATAGGTGTTGGCATGGAGGACGTGGAGAGAGTAATAAGCAATATTCTCGAAAAAGTCAAAAATCATAGAAAGCTTTACGATGCAAATGAAGAGGCTGTAAAGCAGCACTTAATTGGCGAGATATTTGAGGTATTGGGTTGGGAATGGCAGAATCCAAATGAAGTGAGGCCCGAGGAAAGGACGGAAGATGGGAGGGCGGATTACGCTTTAGTCCTTGGCGGAAAAGTAATATCTTTTGTGGAAGCAAAAAACTTGAGCGTAAAGATACTCAAAAATGAAAAGCCTCTAAGACAGCTGGGGAAATACTGCTTTTCTCGAGGTGTTACCTATGGCATTCTCACAAATGGGCTTCAGTGGATAGTTATAAAAGCCTTTGAAGAAGGTTCAACCCTTAAGGACAGGATACTCTTTTTAGTCGATCTTGAGAAGGAGCCTCCAAAGAGAAGTGCACTTAAGCTTTCTCTCTTGAGTAAATCTCGCATTAAAGAGCTTGAAAGGCTCGCAAAGCTGCTTCAATATTTTGAAGAGAGCTTTAGAGCTTTGAAAAGGGAAGGCTTCGACGAGGACGAGTTAATTGGCTACCTCAGGAGCGAGGGCATGCTAAAAGGACTCCTTCCGATAGTTCCAATAAGTTCGATTGATACGACAGATGAAGAACCTAAGAAGGTCTATATCTATGAGAGCTCTAGAAAAGTCTTGGAATCCCAAATCAAAGGCTGGTATGATGTTCTTTCAACAGTTTTAGAGTATCTTTTGATTGCAGCGGACCTTAGAGAAGAGGAGAGAAAAGAACTCTCAACCCTCTACAAATACTCAAAGAAGATACCAAAGGAAAAAATCCTGACGCTCTTGAAGGAGATCGAGAGGCACTTTAATGTTAGAATATCAATTGAGTTTAGCTAATGACTCAAAAGTGGTATATGCAAGTTTTAAAGCAAGTGCTCTTCATGTGTTTTGAAGGCTTAGAGCAGCGCTTTCCATAGGGAAAGACTTTTAACATTGTCAACATAATTGAAATTGCATCCTAATTATTGGAGAGGTGATACGTATGGAAAGGATTGAAAAGGCAAGGCAAATCATCGAAAAGGCTAAGGCTGAGGGAAGACCACTCGTTGAGCCCGAAGCTAAGGAAATTTTGAAGCTCTATGGTGTTCCAGTTCCAGACTTTAAGGTTGCTACAAATGAGGAAGAGGCCGTTCAGTTTGCAAGGGAAATCGGCTATCCAGTTGTCATGAAGATCGTCTCACCACAAATCATCCACAAGAGTGACGCTGGTGGTGTTAAGGTCAACATAAAGAGCGATGAAGAGGCTAGGGAAGCCTTCAAGAAGATTATGGAGAACGCTAAGAACTACAAGCCAGACGCTGACCTTTGGGGTGTCATTGTTTACAAGATGCTCCCACTTGGAAAAGAAGTTATCGTTGGTATGATTAGGGATCCACAGTTCGGCCCAGCTATAATGTTCGGTCTCGGTGGTATATTCGTCGAGATTCTCAAGGATGTCAGCTTCAGGGTTGCCCCAATCACTAAAGATGAGGCCCTTGACATGATTAAGGAAATCAAGGCATATCCAATCCTCGCAGGAGCAAGAGGAGAGAAGCCAGTCAACATAGAGGCGTTAGCTGATATCATTGCCAAGGTCGGTGAGCTTGCTCTTGAGCTCCCAGAGGTTAAGGAGCTCGACATAAACCCAATCTTTGCATATGAAGACGAAGCTGTTGCCGTTGACGCAAGAATGCTCCTATGAACTTAAAAAGCTAATTTAACTTTGTTTTCCTTTTCAATTCTCTTCTATTACCAATGAGTGGACTTTTATCATCAGCTGTTCTTTAGAAGAGCTTGCAAGGATAGAAGGATTAAATGTGGGCTTGCCACAGAGACCCGCGTTCATTAATCGCGCGGGTGGATGCTAAGCAAGCCCTGTGGGCTCGGCGTGAGCACACCCCATCATTAGGCCCGATTAAGCTTAGGGATGCGGGTTCACCGAGCCCTGAGGAGACGATTGTCCCCTCACTGTCGGCATTTAATGGTTAATAAGTAATGCCTTAAAACTTTTCGCTCGCTTATGCGAGACTTATTATCACTATACCCAAAACTGCCAGGATAAGGCTTAGGATGATTTTTCTGTTTGGAGGCTCCTTTAAAAAGGCTATTGCGAGAGTGGATGATATAATCGGATTGATGGCAGTTATTGGCGTCGCTATTTGTGAACCAATTGTTCCAACAGCCCGCACAAATGCATACTGGCCTATAAGAAGCCCAAATAGAGCAGCAGCACTCACCACTCCAAACTCCTTTAAAGTGAACGATTTTAACTCCTCTTTATAGCGGGGGATAAAGAAGCTAATTCCAACTGTAGCAAACATCATTCTCAGGCCTGCCAAAGTCAAAGGAGATATTTGGGAGGAGAGGTAATCTAACGTAGTTATGGCTAAGCTCCAGCTAATCGGGGCCAAAATAGCAAATATCAGGCCTTTGGGATTTGTGTGTTCCTCTTCTTCAGTCTGCCTGACTAAAACTATTGCCGCAAATATGAGAAGTGCCCCTATAATTATTTGGGCTGTGATGGATCGTCCTAGAAAAAGTACGGCCCACAATATCGCCCAAAGGGGATATGAGGACGTAACGGGAACTGTTCTTGAAACACCAGCAATCTTTAAAGCGTTGAAGAAGAAGTAGTCGCCTACAACAAATCCAAATTGACCTGAGATAAAAGCTATTAAAAGCTGCTTAGAGGATAGGGATAGTATCTCTTCAAAACTTCCTGTGAGGAGAAATATCGCAGCGTATAGGAAGGATACAAAATAAAGCCTCACAATGTTAACGCTAACCGCCTGCTTATTTTTCATCCCCATTTTTACGAACACTGATGATAGCCCCCACCCAAACGCTGCCATTAGGGCCAAAAGCACTCCTTCAATCATGGACATGATTTTAAAAGGTGCTTTTCAATTTAAAAATTTAACGTTTCGATGGTAGACGAAAAATACGTCTAAATACCCATGAGGGCCAATGGTGTTGTGTACAACCATTCTCCATCGACTATTAAGTCAATGTCCTTTCCTATCTTTCTTCGTTTGTTTGAAAATCGCAGTATATACCAGTATCCATTCAATATTGAAAACGCTAAGACCAAGAAGACTCTGCTGAAATATCTAAAATAGTATCCAATTAAAAGCCAGGGGATAAATGTGCTATTTAAAAATAAGAGTAAAACTTTACTCTTCTCAAATCCAAGCTTTACAGGCAAAGTCTTGATCCCATTAGTTCTATCCCCGTCGATATCTCTTAGGTCAAACAGTATGGTGTTTATAAGGCTCTTCATAAAAAAGAAATAATATATCAAAAACACCTTTATGAAATTAACATGATCTATGGTTAAGTAAGGTAAAAATGTGGTCCCATTAGCCCATGTTATCGCTATTATCAAGTTTTTAACACCGGTTATATCTTTAAGTCGAGGATATTTTGGGGAAATCTGAACACTATAAAGCACGCCAGAGCATACTGGAAACATAACCACAAGAACTGCCCATATGCCTGTTACAGCACTCAAAATGATTGCCAAGGCAAAAGAGATAATTATAGAACACTTAAAAATCTTTGGGAATTTTTTTATATATCCAACCCTTTCAGGATTGTTTATTTCATCTTCTTTTAAATCTGTGAGTTTGTTTATCCCGTAAACGCTGAATATCAAAAAGAATGTGGTTAAGAGAAGATTCCAATGAGGTTCAGCTTCGTACAATATGAAAGACAGATACAGCTTGAAAACACCGCTTATTGCTAAGAAGAGTGATGTTGATGTCAAAAGTGTAAAAAAGGAATGAGCTGTTTGATAAGTTTTCTTAAAGCTTTTAATAGTATCTTCCAGAGCTTTGTATGAGTTGAAGTACCCCCAATCAACCATTTTTTTCCTCCGTTTATGTTTTTAAAAAATGAATTTAACCGCAATACGTTAATTAAGTTAGAACTCTTAACGGATGAAATAAAAAAAGAGTTTTATAATACTCTCTTTGCCTTTTCCTTGTAGTATTGGAACAAAGCTATTCCCCATTTTCTTGCTTTTTCGCTGTTGCTAATTAGATCCGCCATCATGTCATACCTGCCATCTGGAAAGAACAAGCCAAAGGATAAAAAGTTGTTAGTAACAGTAAAGGCAACTTTTGGATTTTCTTCTAGTATGTAAATTTTAACATTTGGAAGGTCTTTAACTAGCTCAACAGCCTCTGGAGGTGCTAGCTCTATTAATTTTTCATAGACTGCTCTTGTTGTTATGATCTCAATATCGACATTTTTGGTCGATGCAAGCTCCATAAACGCCTTTGGATAATCGGAGAATAGGATGGGAGAAACTCCTTTGATCCACTTCGAAGTTTTTACAAGCTTCATATATGCTTCATGAGGGAGCGTGAGGTGTTCGGGTGGGGTAATATACAGCTGAGAATCTTTTAAATCGCCAATTCTCTCAAGAAACTCTACAGGTATTCCGCTTAGATCGTGATTTAGCCAGAATTCCTCAAAATTTTTCACTGTCTCGAGCGTGTCTACCAATCTAGCCATTTGTAAGTATGTTAGGTATCCTGTATTAGTGAGCATATACTTCTTGGTATCTGGATCCTGTGTGATCAAATTTTCCTCTTCAAGATCATTGAGTGAATGGGATATCGAAGATTTGGTAGAACCAATTATTTTTTGTAATTCACCAAGGGCTTTTGGTCCGCTTGATAGTGCAAACAGGATTTTATGGCGCAAAGTAGATGATACGATTAATTTCAGCATTTTTCCAACATCCATAGCCTCTCCTCCGTTTTCTGGTTATACATGAAGTTGTTAATAAACTTTTCTTTAGGGTAAATTTTGTTCTGAGAGAACAATTTTGCTTTCATAAGACAAAAATATTATATAGTATAACAGACCACATGTGGATGTGAGGTATTATGAGACTGTTATCATCGGGATTTGAGAGGTTGGATAAAGCGCTAGGGGGCGGAATATTAGAAGGTACAAACATACTCCTCATTTATGACTCCTTTTCCTTAGGTTGGATTATGCCATTCAAAATACTTCAATATCGTTTATCACAGGGTGATTTTGGGATAATAATAAACTACAACCTTCCATTGCCAAAACTTGCACTTAGAGCTAAATCAGCAGGCCTTGATATTGATCTAGAGGGCAAAAATGGAAACTTAGCTATTATTGATATATTTGGTTCCAGATACGGCAATCAGCATTCTGAGGATTATGTATATACAATAGAGAGATTTGATTCCGAGACGTATGTTCCAAAACTTTTGGATATTTATAATGATATCTTGGAAAAAGCTGGGAATAGAAGGATAATAGAGTTGAGTTTTACCATAGATGGCATGGCGTTTGAAATAGGAGAAGATAGAAGTGTTAGAATATTAAAACATGTATTTTCAAATGCATGTTCGGAGGAAAGGAAAAGACTCTTGTTCTCAATGTATCTCTTAAACAAAGACAGAGCCTCAAAAGAGTTTGTCTCATGGAATATTGAACTTGGAGATCATGTCGTTGAGTTTCTCTTTGAAGAAAAAACTGACAGAATCTTAGAGCAGATGTATATTCTTAAGTCTCCTTCTTTTGAATTTGAACCTACAGTTTACACATGCCTTCTTAGAGGTAGCAGCATTATCATCGAACCCGTGGAAACTCAGAGGGGAGTATTGCCCCAAACATCTTTTTGGCTTTTGTAATCTTTTCTCTTGCCTTTAAAATCCTAACATAAAAATAAAAAAGTTAGGACGTGAAGGATTATATAGAATGATGAACTCGGCAAACCTGAGCTCTGCAATGATGACGATCTTGAGTGCTGACTTTGGGGTGATAATATGGATATTTCAAAGATCATTGGGGAAATAATAGAAGCTTTAGACAAAAAAGATGAGATGAGAGAAGAGGCTCTGAGAATAACACGTGAGATAGTTCGGCTAAGTGGTGATGTTATAAAAGCACTTCATAGAAAAAACTTTGACTTGGCAGAAGAACGGTTGAGAAAGGCTGAAGAGCTCGTAAGGAGTTTAAAACAACTTTTGGAAGCACATCCTGATATTTATTACACGGGTTATGTTCAAACCGCACATCAAGAATTTGTAGAGGCTACGCTATTCTATTGCTATTTGAAGGGTATAGAATTCCCCTCCCCCAAAGAGCTCGAAGTTCCAGAGGGGGACTATGCTTTAGGGCTTGGGGATCTAATAGGAGAGCTTAGAAGACACGTCCTTCTCTCTATTTTAGAGGAAAATTTAGATGAAGCCGAGAGAACCTACAGAACAATGGAGCATATATATGAGGAGATAATGCGCCTCGACTATCCAAAAGGGGTGGTGAACGTCCGTCAAAAGCAAGATTCAGCGAGGAAACTCGTAGAGCGTACTTTGGAAGATCTAACAAGGGCTAAGCTAACTAAAAAGCTTGAAGATAAAATAGGTGAGGTCTTGAAGAGATGAATAACCTGCAAAAACTTGCAGAAGTTCAGAAAAAGCTGAGCAGTAAAATAGTTGAAAAACCAATAGATTTAGACTCAATAAAGAGAATTGCAGCTGTGGATGTGGCATATAAGGAAAATCTTGCAAGTGCTTCCTTTGTTTTATGCTCTTTCCCAGAGTGCAAGGTTTTAAAAATTAAAGCCATATGTTTAGAGGTTTCATATCCTTACATACCAACGTTCTTCTTTTTGAAGGAAACTCAGCCGATTCTAGTTGCTGTTAAGGGAGAGGACTTTGATGTGTTGCTTGTAGAAGGTCACGGCAGGGCACATCCCCGCGGCTATGGATTAGCTTCTCATATTGGGCTCCTCCTCCAAAAGCCAACAGTTGGAGTTGCAAAAAGGCCTTTAAAGACGTATCCCCAAGAGAGCTTAGCCAAAGTTGGAAAAGCATACGTAAGTGTTGGGCACTTGATTGACTTGCCTTCTGCAGTGGAAATAGTTAGAGTGGTTAATGAAAATGGCTATCCTGCACCATTAAGGTTGGCGGATAAAGAATCAAAGAGAGCGCTAAAGAGGTTTCTTTTGGGAGAATCTCTTTGACTCCTCTACAAATATTCTGAGAAATGCTACCATCATTGCTATGAAAGCTCCTAGGACGCCTGCCAGAGAGATGCTAAGCAAAGCTCCTTCTATTGTGGGGATTCTTGAATTGGCAAAAAGCAAGTTTGAAAATATGAATCCTCCAAAGTATGCAAAGGGTGTTAAAATGGCATCTAACAGGCCGCTAGGATTGAAAGTATAGAGGAAAATTGCTGATGCCCCAGCAAATACTAATGACATTGCGAATCTAAAGCCAAATGTCAACCACACGACATAGAGCACACTTGTTGCAGCGAAGCCGAGGAGAAATGCAATGCCGCTTGTATTTGCCTCACCTTTTTTGAGCCCTACAAATGCTCCGAGAAAGAAAAATGTAGCGTACATTAGAGAAAAGGTTTCAATTCCTGTCGAGAGTGGGAAAAAAGCCAAGAGTAGGAAAAATGCTAACGTAATTCCAGTACCTCCAAAAGAGAGAACATTTAGCAGTTTTTGATTCATTTTACCACCTCAACTACCAGTCTATCTCCATCTTTCAAATTTAACGCCTTTCTAAGGTTTATGGGTGAGATTATTTCAGCAATCTCTGGTGGATGGATTGTCCTAAACGGAATTACTATTGCTCCTTCAATGCCATTTATTCTGACTTTATATGCCCTCACATCTCCAAAGGTTCTGCCCTCTTTTGAAAAACCTGGGATAATGATGGGTTCAACATCGTGGAATACATCGAAAACGGTCTTCGGGAAGATGACCTTGATGTTTAAAGTCCCGGGATAGGGTTTGAAGTTTAAATACTCCTCTATTAAGGGTGTGTACTGCCTGATGTAATAAGCCCCTTCGCCAAGCCCCGAAACTACCTCTCCTAAAATCTTCTTCCCGAGGTAGAGCACTTCAGTGAGCTGGTCATGGATATCGCTTAGATACCTCATGCCCTTTTCAGTGAGCTCGACATAGGTTCTCTTCCCTTCGACAGCTTTTTCCACGTAGCCTTCCTTTTCAAGTTCTTCAAATCTCCTTAAGATGGTTTGAGGAGAAATATTGAGCTCTTTAGATAACTCTCTGAGTGTTATTTTAACTTTCTCTCCGATTGCTCCTTTTTTTGCTAACAACAAGAGGAGTTCAAATTTCTCCATTTTGTTCACCCGCTTCACCAATATTATGGAATTAAACTTATAAACCCTTCACCTACACCACCAAACATGGTGAAGGTTAAGCTTCCAAACTCCTATTTTGAAGATTTGGGTGATAGCATTAGGTTAGTGTGGAGAAGAACTCTTTACGCGGATTTTGATAGAAAACTCATTGAGAAGTCCATAAAGAGGAAGTTTAAAACAAAAACAAATGTGAGCGTTGAAGATGGGTATCTGGTGGTAGATGTTGAGCATCCTGAGGTGGAGAACTTTCTGAACTTTTTAATCTCAAGCCATCTAGGGGAGTTCTTGAAAAGCAGATACACTGAGAGAAAAGTAATTTACATCCACGAGGGAATGGATGTTCCTCTTTTGGGTTACAACGCATTTGGGCTAATCGATAGGGGTACAAACTTAATCCAAGTGAGGGGTGTAAGTGGCTGTAATCTCTCATGCATATTCTGCTCCGTTGATGAAGGGCCCTACTCTAGGACGAGGCGCTTCGATTATGTTGTTGATGTTGACTATTTACTAAAGTGGTTTAAGGATGTTGCAAAAATTAAAGGAAAAGGTCTTGAGGCACATATAGACGGCCAGGGTGAGCCTCTCATTTATCCCTTCATTGTCGAGCTCGTTCAAGGCTTAAAGGATATGAGAGAAGTCGATGTGGTATCAATCCAAACTAACGCAACGCTTTTGGATGATAAACTTGTGGAAGAGCTTGCGGAGGCGGGTTTGGATAGGGCAAATGTTTCCATTCATTCCCTTGACCCCGAAAAAGCAAAGATGATCATGGGTAAAAAGGATTACGACCTAGAGCACGTTTTGGACATGATTGAGGCAATGATAAACGCTGGAATAGATGTTTTAATAGCACCAGTCATAATTTTTGGTTTAAACGACGATGAAGCTGAAGATATGATAGAGTTTGCCCGAAAAGTTGGTGCCGGAAAGAGATGGCCTGCTCTGGGATTCCAAAACTACATCCCATACAAGTTTGGAAGAAAACCCACTATAGCGAAGCTTGTGTCTTTCAGGGACTTTTATGCTTGGCTCAGAGGTCTGGAAGAAAAAACGGGAATGAAGCCTTTAGTTTTGAAGCCCAAGCACTTTGGAATGCATAAACGGAAGTTCATACCCCTCTCATTCAGGATTGGGGAAGTTGTTAAGGTAAAAATCGTACTCCCGGGTAGGATTGAGGGAGAGATGCTCGGAGTTGCAAGGGACAGGCTAATTGAAATTATAAACACGAATGCAAAAGTTGGCGACACGATAAAGGTCAAAATAGTGAGGACAAAGCACGGCATATACATCGGGACGCCTGTGAAGTGAACGCATTAATGAGAAGGTTAAAAAAGAAGCGTAAAATCAGCAAATCAAATAAACCTTGAGCTCTTAACTTTGAGCTCCCCTTTTTCATAAAGCTCCAAGAGTATATCAACCATTCTTTCGCCACTCTTTCCGTCTCCAAATGGATTCTCTGCATTTGCCATCTTCTTGTAGAATTCCTCATCGTTTAAGAGCCTCTCGACGTAGTGCATCACCCTATCTTTTTCAAGCCCAACTAAAACGTTTCCCCCAGCTTTAACGGTTTCAGGCCTCTCAGTATTGTAGCGCAAAGTCAAACATGGCACGTCTAGGATTATACTTTCCTCTTGGACACCCCCTGAATCAGTAAGAACGAGCTTAGCATTCTTTTGGAGCTTTAGGAAGTCCAAATAACCGAGGGGCTTGGTTAATGTTACGTGCTCCTCTCTCTCGAGCTCTTCCCACAGCCCTAACGATTTCAAGCGCTTCTCCGTCCTCGGGTGAACAGGATAGATAACTTTAATTGGCAGGCTTTTGATTATATCAACGAGCTTTCTAAGGTTTTCCTCACTATCGGTGTTTTCCGCACGGTGAGCTGTTAAAAGAGCGTATCCTTTAGGCTTTAGGCCGAGCTTTTCTAGTATATTGCTCTTGCGCTCCGCTACTTCTGCGTTCTGCAAAACGGCATCAACTATGGTGTTTCCAACGACGTAAACTCCTTCCACAATACCCTCACGCTCGAGGTTTTTTCTTGCTTCTTCTGTAGGAGCAAAGAGAACCTCACTCGCATGGTCGGCCAAAATGCGGTTTATTTCCTCTGGCATTGTTCTATCGAAGCTCCTAAGCCCGGCTTCAACATGGGCAACTGGTATTTTCAGTTTAACGCTTGCAAGGGCGCCCGCTAAAACTGTGTTTGTATCACCTTGAACGAGCGTGACATCAGGCTTTTCGTCCATTAAGACTTTCTCTATCTTTATCATGGCCAGACCAGTTTGATTTGCTTGGGTTCCGCTTCCAACCTCAAGGTGATAGTCAATCTTATGGAGCTCAAGTTCCTCCAGGAAAACTTGACTCATCTCATAGTCATAGTGCTGGCCTGTGTGGATTATTAAAGGCTCGATTCCCCTCTTTTCGAATGCTCTAATAACTGGGGCGAGCTTTATTATCTCGGGCCTCGTTCCAAAGACGAAAGCAGGCTTCAATACTCGCCCCTCCCTATCCCTTTGAAGACAAAGCCCTTTGGAGGTTCCTCTATGATGTGCCTCCCATCAATTAAGACTTTGTTCCTCATTAGCTCCCCGATCGTTTTCCAATCCAATTCTTTGAACTCGCTGTGGTCTGTAGCAATTACAAGGGCGTCTGCTCCTTTGAGAGCTTCCATTATGCTTTCATGAGTGCCTTTAACGTATGGGTCGTATGAGCGCACTTCCTTAACATCATCTTTAATATGCTCTATAAAAGCATGAGCAGGAGAATTCCTTGTATCGTCAGAGTTTCCTTTGTAGGCTAGCCCTAAAACTGTGACAATAGCATCTTCGGGAGGAAGGTTTATAGTTTTTAATGCCTCAAAGAGCAAATCTTTGGCCATTAACGGCATGTCTTCGTTTATCTCTCTTGCCCTCTTTATAAGGCCGAAATCTTCCTTAGCGGGGCTTAGGAGTAAGTAGGGATCTTTAGGCAAGCAGTGTCCGCCTACACCTATTCCCGGCACGTGAATTTTAACCCTTGGATGAGTGTTTGCAAGCTCAATAGCTTTGAAAATATCGACGTTGTACTGGTGGGCTAAAAATGCAAATTCGTTGGCTAAAGCAATATTAACGTCCCTAAACGTGTTCTCCATTAGCTTTACCATTTCGCTTGTTGTGGAGTTTGTTATGAACGTTTGACCTTTAACAAAGGAGCGGTACAAGACCTCGGCCAGCTCGGCGCTCTCTTTTGTAATTCCACCAAAAATCCTTGAGTTGTAAACGAGCTCTTTAAAAATCCTCCCGGGCATTACTCTCTCGGGAGCGTGAACCATGTAGAAGTCTTCTCCCGCTTTAAATCTTCTCTCCTTTTCGATGATTTCAGCCATTCTTAAAGTGGTAAGCGGTGGAATAGTGCTCTCAATTATTACGAGTGAGCCTTTTTTCATGGCTTTAGCTACGGTTTTTACAGCGCTTTCTAAATACTCCAAGTTGGGGGTCTTATCTTCTCTTAGTGGTGTTTGAACGCAGATTATGTAAACGTCCTTTTCTTTAATCTCCTCGGGGTTTGAAGTGGCCCTAAGCTTGCCGCTTTCAACAGCTTTTCTCAAAAGATCATCAATATCTGGCTCGATTATGTGAGAATTACCATTTTTTATCTTTTTCACGACATCTTCTCTTATCTCATACCCCACAACATTGAAGCCAGCATTTGCGAACATTATTGCCGTGGGCAGGCCTATGTAGCCCAACCCTATTACTGCAATTTCAGCTCTTTTGCTCTCTATCTTCTTTCTCATGCTACCACCTAATTCTTAGAACAGAAATCTTCAATTTAAAGTTTTTTTAGGTAACGATTTCATGCTGAACTTGTGCATGAATGCAATCGGATGAACGATTAAAGACCTAATCTGAGCACTTTGGGAGGTTTTTAAAAAAGACAGCACAATGTTAGGAGTTAGTGATGCAATAGAAATCGTTATAAACGGTTAGCAAGTCTAAACAATTATCAGAAAGCTCAAAAAATAAGACTTCATAACCGTTTTGCGGAAACCCTTTTAATGGACAAAGTTGGTTATTAACTTGGAGGCGAGTATAATGAAAGTATGGATTGACATCTCAAATGCACCTCACGCTCACTTTTTCAAGGGTATAATCAGAGAGCTTGAGAAAAGAGGATACGAAGTTCTTGTAACAACACGTCATTTTGATGGATTAACAGGTATTTTGGACATGCTCGGTATAGATTATTATGTTGTGGGCAAGCACGGCGGCTCGACTTTAGAAGGAAAGCTAATCGCGAGCGTTGAGAGACAGCAAAAGCTCGCCCAACTTATAATTGAGGAAAAACCCGATTTGGCATTATATAAACACTCCGTTGAAGCTCCAAGGGTGGCTTTTGGATTGAGAATACCTTCTATTGGATTTGTGGATAATGAAACTGCAACAGCTCAGAACAAGCTCATGCTTCCACTAACCTCTCGCATAATATATCCCGAGCCGATTGATAAATACGACCTCATGCGTTCTGGTGCGGATGCAAATGCTTTAAAGCCGATTAAGGGTTTTGCTGAACTAGCCCATATCTACGGCTTTACTCCATCAAAAGAACCTTTAAACGAGCTGGGCTTGGAGGAGTATGACTACATCGTCATGAGGCCCGAGCCTATAAAAGCCAACTACTTTAATGGGGACGCTGAGAAGAGCGTTTTGGAGAAGATAATTCCAATGCTGCCTGATATACCGATAGTCCTCTTCCCAAGAACTGAAAGCCAAAGGAAAAGGTTTGAACGCTTTTATAATGTCATAATGCCCGAGAAGCCTATGGATAGCTTAAGCTTGCTTTACTATGCTAAGATGATGATAGGAGCAGGAGGGACAATGAACAGGGAAGCTATAGCATTAGGAACGCCTACAATTTCTACGTATCCCGGCAAGACTTTAGCTGTTACAAAGTGGATGACAAACTTGGGGGTTAAGTTCTACTCAACCGATCCATTAGCAGTTGCAAAGAAGGCTTATGAGTTCCTTAGAAGAAACGGCAAGTTCAGGAGTTACATAAGGTACACGGTGTCAAGGCTTGAAAACCCGATAGATGCAATTTTGAGGGAAATTGAGACGTATGAAGAATATGGAAGCTTTGAAGAGATTAAAGAGGGCGAAAAAAAGCTCGCCTTTTAATTTTAAATTCCTGCCAGTGCAGGTGTGATGTAAGCTTCTATAACTGCCGCTATAAAAAGGAGGGCTATTGAGATACCGAGCATTTTCATTGAGTTTTTGAAGCCCCTCCTGAAGCGCTCCCCAATAGTTCCTTCTCCTTTTATAATCTCGAGATACCACTCGATTCCACCCAAGCCTGCAACGGCAAATGCAGGTATCTCAACTATTCCATGGGGCACTATTGAGAGGATTAGGGTTGAAATAGGCGTTCCCTGCAGATAGCTGTATTCTACAACAATCCCCACAACGAATCCATTGAACAGCAAAATGCCTATGGGAACTATGCCAAAGAGGAAACCCCCAAGGGCAGCTATTATGGCCACTCTCGCATTGTTTGAAAATATAAGTAAGAATGTTCCAAAGGGGTTTTCATGAACGTCCCCAACTTTTTGCCCGAGTAATCTCCTAAGATTCTCAAACATGGACTCCGCAAAGTTTGGATTAGCTACCGTGAAGAGTATGCCAAGTGCGACACCGATTAAAAACACTCCAAGCAAAGCACCAAAAATTCTACGCCTCGTCATTCTTCTCTCCTCTTAACGCATTTTTCAGCGCTATCTTAAAGTCCTCAACTGTGATGTAGGGCATCTCTCCTTCGAAGTTCACTTTGAAAAACTCATCTATAGCATCTTCAAGCTTGGATATTTCTCTGCCCTCTAAGGATTTTTCCAGCTCTTCAACAGCCTCTTCTGGATATATGAAGAAATCACCGCTGATCTTAACGCTTCTCGCAATTCCTCTCTCTTCATCAATCTCAAATCTGATTAAACCTTTTCTCGCTTTATGCTCGCCTACTTTCCTCATGCTTTCACCAACTCAATTATTCCAGGAGAAGTTTTTAAACCTTAAGGAACAGCTTTTATAAAGTAGTTTCCTAAAGGGAATTTTAGAGGTGATGTTCATGGCTTACGAGGACGTTAAAAACGAGGTAAAGCTTATCCTTAGTGAAGAGCTCAAGAAAATGGCCGAAGAGAAGGGAGTTGAGCTTAAGGTTGAAGTATTATTTGATGAAACACCGAGTATGGAGCTTGGGGATTTTGCAACGACAGTAGCTTTTCAATTGGCCAAAGTCTTTAGAAAAGCCCCAAGGATGATAGCTCAGGAGATAGTGGAGCACATTGGTGATAAACTGCCGGATTACATAGCAAAAGTCGAGATAGCTGGCGCTGGATACATAAACTTCTTCTTGGACTATGAGAAGTTTGGAAAGTCAGCGGTGGAAGAAATCCTTGAGAAGGGCGACAGCTTTGGTAAGAGCGAGATTGGAAAGGGTAAAAAAGTTATAGTGGAGCACACATCTGTTAACCCCACCAAACCCCTCCACATGGGACATGCGAGGAACTCGATATTGGGAGATACAATGGCAAGAGTAATGCGTGCTTTGGGCTACAACGTCGAAGTGCAGAACTATATAGATGACCTTGGTATCCAATTTGCCCAGGTGTTTTGGGGATATCTCAACTTGAAAGACGAGTTTGAAAAGCTCAGAGAAGAGCTCAAAGCCAAAGGGGTAAAAGAAAATGCTATAGACCACGTTTTGGGGCTTCTTTATGTGGAAGTACACAAGAAGATGCAGGAGAATCCAGAGGTTGAGAAGAAAATTAGAGAGCTAATGAAGAAGCTTGAAGAAGGGGACAACGAAATAGCTGAAAAGGGACGTAAACTGGCCGAGGAGTGTGTTAAAGCTCAAATGGAGACGACATATAGGTTAAACATCGCCTACGATCTGCTCTCCTGGGAGAGCGACATAGTGAGGAGCGGCATTTTTGAAGAGGCCTATGCAATGATAGAGAAGAACGAACACTTTGAATGGGCAAAAGAAGGAAAGTATAAGGGTGCGTTTATAATGAAGCTTTCACACCTCTTTCCGGACATGGAAAATCCGGATAAAGTCCTCATAAGGAGCGACGGGACAGCAACTTATACGGGCAAGGATATAGCCTATCACATGTGGAAGTTCGGCTTAGTGAGCGCAGACATGCTTTATAAAGTGTGGGACAAAGTGCCCTTTGAAGGTAAGGAGCACGAGACGTGGACTACGTCAAAAGACGGAGAAAAGAGCGACAAGTTTGGAAAGGCCGATGTGGTCATAAACGTTATTGGAGCTGAACAGAAATATCCCCAAAAGGTTGTGGCCTACGCTTTAAAGCTCCTTGGCTATGAAAACGCTTACGAAAACTTCCACCACTTAGCTTACGAGCACGTCGTTAGGCCAGAAGGTTCATTCAGCGGAAGGAAAGGAACTTGGGTCGGCTTCACTGTGGATGAGGTCCTAGATGAGGCCTTTAAGAGAGCGAGAGCTTTGGTAGAGGAGAAGAACCCAAGCTTAAGCGATGGGGAGAAGGATAAGATAGCTGAAGCAGTAGGTATAGGTGCCGTTAGATACAACATGATCAAGTATTCACCTGAAAAGGTCATAGTCTTCAGATGGGACGATGCACTCAACTTTGAAGGAGAGAGCGCTCCATATGTCCAATACGCCCACGCAAGGTGTGCATCAATTCTAAGAAAGGCTCAATCTGAAGGATTAACCATCAATGTCAAAGACCTCTTTGAAAAGGCAGACTTCTCAAAGCTCGATGCAAAGGAGAAGGAGCTCATAAAGATACTCTCAAAGTTCCCCGAAATCGTAAAAACCGTTGGAATGGACATAAAGCCCCACCTATTGGCCTGGTATGCCAACGAGGTGGCAATGACGTTCAACAAATTCTATATGGCCCTGACTGTCCTGAAGGCCGAGGAAGGCATAAGGGAAGAGCGCCTACTCTTAGTATTGGCCACGAAGCAAGTCCTCAAGAACGTGCTGAGCTTAATGGGCATAGAAGCGCCGGAAGTGATGTAAATCTGGGGCACGCTTCTGCCCCTTTTCTGACATCTTTCGTGCCTCCTAAGTTACCCTTTTGTTCAGCGTTTGCACTATTAATGCCCTAAGCCAGCCCTTGAGGGTACTCTAATTTTGCCGTTGGGGAAAGTTTAAATCCTCCACATCTCATTTTAGCTTAGGTGATAGCATGCCGAGGATAGCCATAATAGGAGGTTCTGGAGTTTACGACCCAAAGCTCTTGGAGAATGTGAGAGAAGAGGAAGTAAGCACGCCCTATGGGACGATAAAAGTAAAAATAGGGGAGTACAAAGGAGAAGAGATAGTCTTTTTGGCAAGACACGGGGAGAAGCACAGTGTTCCTCCACATAAGATAAACTACCGTGCGAACATTTGGGGACTTTACGAGCTTGGTGTTGAGCGCATTTTGTCCACTTCAGCGGTTGGCTCACTAAATGAGGCCATGAAGCCGGGGGACTTTGTAGTCCTTGACCAGCTAATGGACTTCACAAAGAACAGGATTACTACTTTCTATGACGGTGAAGATGCCCCCCATGAGAGAAAGTTCGTCGCTCACGTGGACTTCACAGAGCCATATTGCCCAGAGCTCAGGAACGCTTTGATTAGAGCGGCCAAAGAGCTTGGCTTTACTTACCACCCAATGGGAACATATGCATGTATGGAAGGTCCACGCTTCGAAAGCAAAGCTGAGATTAGGGCACTCAAGATTTTAGGGGCTGATGTGGTTGGAATGACCCAAGTTCCTGAGGCAGTTCTAGCGAGAGAGCTTGAGATGTGCTACTCAAGCGTTGCCATCGTTACGAACTTTGCCGCTGGTATAAGCAGAGAAAAGCTCACGCACACTGAAGTTGTCGAGCTAATGGCAAAAAAGAGCGAAGAGATAAAGCTTCTCCTCATGAAGGCCGTTGAATACATTCCAAAGGAGAGGCGCTGTGCGTGTAAGGACGCTTTGAAGGGTGCAACGGGGGAATGATCCCCCTAAACCTCTCTTAGACTTTCCTTAACTGCTATCTCCAGCGCTTTTCTTATCATCTCTAAGGGCATTGATGGCCTTGGCTTGTCTAAAACTTGTTCTGGGATGTATGGAACGTGGATGAAGCCTGCTTTGGCCTTTAAACCCTTGAGGGCAACATGGTGTAGGGCAACATACATTGCGGTATTGCAAACGTAAGTGCCTGCTGTGTTAGAGACCATTGCGGGAATTCCTTCATCCCTAAGGCTCTTTACAATAGATTTTATCGGAAGCGTTGCGAAATATGCTGATGGCGCGTTCATATAAATTGGCTCATCTTCGGGAACATAATCATCGTTGTCTGCGGTTGTGGAGTCCATTATGTTTATGGCAACGCGCTCAACAGTTATGTTGAACCTTCCTCCAGCCTGCCCTGTTAGTATTATCACATCTGGAGCTACATCCTCAATGAGCTTTGGAAGAATCTCTCTAACTTTTTTAAAGCTCACCGGGAGCTCTTTCTTGACTATTTGAGCACCGTCAATCTCGTCTGATAGCTCTTTAACTGCCTCCCACGAGGGGTTTATCTTTTCGCCTCCGAAAGGCTCAAATCCGGTAATGAGGACCTTCATATGCTCACCTCTTGAGTTTGGGTAAACATTTATAGGTTTTGAAGGGTACGCTTTAAATAGGTTGGTGATTGTGATGGCATATGATGTGATGATTATTGGAGCAGGACCCGTGGGAAGTTACTTAGCCACACTTTTGGCGAGAGATTTCAATGTTCTGGTTGTGGAACAAAAAAGTTCTTTTGGTGAAAAGGCCTGCACCGGCATAATCGGGGCGGAGAGCTACGAAAAATTGGGCCTTCCAAAAAAAGCGGTGCTCAATGCATTTAGAGGTGCTAAATTTTACTCCAAAATCCAAAGCTTTAAAATTGAGCGAAAAAGCCCTCAAGCATACATGGTTGATAGGAGGGTCTTGGAGAGAGAACTTGCGAGGAAGGCAATTTTGAAAGGAGCAGAATATTCTTTGAGCACAAAGTTCTTGGAATTTAAAAATGGGAGAGCTCTCCTTCAAAAGCACAGCGATGTCTTTGAGGTAGAGGCAAAAGTTTACATCGGTGCAGATGGTGTTCACAGCAGAGTAGCTCAAGCTATTGGTGCGAAGAGTAAAGGAGAGTTTTTGCCCGGTTTTGAGATGGAGATTATAGGAAATTTTGATAATCCCGACTTCGTAGAGGTCTGGGTCGATAAAGAGCTCAATGAAGACTTCTTCTTTTGGGTTGCTCCAATTGATGAAAACTTAGCGAGAGTGGGCACCATTGGGCGATTAGATTCCCTCTACAAGTTCCTCAAAATAAGGATGCTCACTGACAAGAGTGCAATAGAGTTCAAGGCGGGTAGCGTTGGTATCGGTGTTAGAAAACCTTGGGTGAGGAGAAATGTCGCTTTAGTAGGAGACGCTGCCCTCCAGTTGAAGCCCCTAACTGCTGGAGGCATAGCTTACGGAATGTTCTGTGCTCACGCGTTAGCTTACGCTCTAAAAGAAGGCGACTTAAAGAGGTATGAGAAGATATGCAGCGACATCAAGAGGGAAATAAGTTTCGGCCTAAGGGCGAGGAAGCTCTTCAAAGCTCTAAACCAAGAACAAATGGAGAAGATCTTTGAGCTGCTCTCCACAAAAGAAGCGAGAGAAGTTATTGAGCAGACTGCTGACTTTGATGAGCACGCAAAAACTATTAAAGCACTCTTAAAACATCCAAGACTCTTGGCGAAGGCATTAAAGATAACACCGATGCTGATAAGGTATTTGCTATGAGGTGATGCTATGGAGTGGGAGATGGGGCTTCAGGAGGAGTACTTGAGATTGATGAAAGAGGGCAAAAAGAAAGTTGAGGGAAGGCTTTACGACGAGAAGAGACAGAAGCTCCAAGTTGGTGACGTAATAGTCTTCGAGGGGAAGCTAAGGGTTAAAATAAAGGCTCTAAGACGCTACGCCTCATTTAAGGAGATGCTTGAGAAAGAAGGCCTCGAGAATGTTCTGCCCAACGTTGGAAGCATAGAGGAGGGCATTAAAATCTATCGGCAGTTCTACGATGAAGAGAGGGAGAAGAAATACGGCGTTGTGGCAATAGAGGTGGAGGTTCTTAGAGACGAGTAGGCGCTCTCCCATAGATTGGAATCTTTTTTCCACACTTTGGGCACCTGCCCTCTTTCGTTAAGTTCCACTCCACAACCCGCTGGTGGGCCCTAACAATCAATCTTTTCCCGCAGTTTGGACAGTAGGTGCTCTCGTGTTTTATTGAACCAATATTGCCCAAATAAACGTAGTTTATGTTGAACTCTTTTTGGGCTATTTCCTTGAGCTCCAAGAGCTTCTCTACTGGGGTTTCCTTCTCTCTCCAGAAGTGCATTGGGTAGTAACGGTTTATGTGAAGAGGAACATCTTCGCCAAGCCTCAAATGTTGCTCGAATATCCAAGAGTAGCACTCTTCGTTCGTGTTCGTGACAACCAAATAAACCATCTCCACGTGGGCCCCCAGGTCAAGGGCTTTCCTTGCATTGCGAAAGACCTTTCTATGGTCTACCGCTGCTAAAGCCCTCTTCATTCCGGGACACCCTTTTATGTCTATGCTGAAGCCGCTAACTCCGCTTTCGACTAGCTCTTCTAAGGCTCTAGGTGTAAAGTAGCCGTTGGTCACCAAACAGCCATAAAGGCCCTTTTCTCTCCCAAGAGCAAAGACATCGAGGAGGTAAGTGAAAAGCGTTGCAGGCTCATTGAAGCTTGCACAAAGGCCCTCATCCCCGTATCTCAAAGCTGTCTCTACGAGCTCTTCGGGAGGCACTTTTGGGATGTCCTTAGGGACATGGGAGAAGCTCAAATGGTAGTTTTGGCACCAGGGGCAGTAGAGGTTGCACCCAAAGCCCGAGAAAGTTAAGGCCGTGCTGTTTGGATAGTAGTGAAAGAAGGGCTTTATCTCTACAGGCCGGCTCTCCAATGCGCTCAGCTTTCCGTAGCCAATGTGAACGAGCTTTCCATCGATGTTGGCGTAATTTTTACATATTCCTAACTTCCCTGCTCTAATTAGGCAATTCCTCTCGCAGACCAAGCACTTAACATTTCCATTTTCAATCTCACAAAGCTCCTCAATCATCAAATCCTTTTTAATGTTCCTTAGCTTAAGTTTTTCCCTGAAATCCAAAAAGCATAATGCAAAAAAGAGAAGAAGCAGTGCGAAATCAACCTAGATACTTTTCCTTCACGTAGGCGATGAAGTAGTCTGGGTTGATTCCTTCGCCAAAGCTCCTCTTTAAGAGCTCCTTTGGTTCGTACATTGAGCCGTATTTGTGGACTTTCTCCCTCAGCCAGCCCTTGATTTCTTCGAATTCTCCTTTCCTAACCTTCTCGCTGAAGTCAGGAATGTCCTTGCGCATGTAGCTCGCGATTTGAGCTGAGAGGAGGGTTCCAAGAGTATAGGTTGGGAAGTAGCCTATAGTTCCGTGGGCCCAGTGTATGTCTTGGAGTATTCCCTCCCGATATGTCTTTGGTCTTATGCCCAAAAGCCTCTCCATCTCCTCGTTCCAGAGTTCTGGAAGTTCACTCGCCTTAACACCCTCGTTCACCATGAGCTTTTCGAGCTTATAGCGCAGGAGTACGTGGAAGTTGTAGGTTACAACATCAGCTTCCGTCCTTATGAAGTCTGGCCTAACGATGTTAATGTAGTTGTAGAGGTCTTCTTGGGTATAGTTTGCCATGAATGGGAGGTTTTCTCTAAGTATTGGGTAGATTAGCTCCACAAATTCTATTGAGCGGCCAATGATGTTCTCCCAAAAGCGGCTCTGGCTCTCGTGTATTCCAAGGGAAACTCCTCCTGCTATTGGGGAAAACATAAAGCGTTCGTCGGTCTGGAGCTCGTATAGAGCGTGTCCGAACTCGTGGATAACAGCCAAGAGCGTTCTCCTGAAGTCGAAGCCCTCATAGCGTGTAGTTATTCTAACGTCGTGAATTCCAAAACCTATCGTGAACGGGTGGGGTGAGACGTCCAAGCGGCCTCTCTCGCCAAGAGGATATCTAAAGAGCCTGAGCACCTCTAGATTGACCTTCTCCATAGCATTTTGGTCGTACTTCTCATTTTCAAGCGGGTGCTCCCTTGGAACTCTACCTTCCTCAAGTATCTTATCTAAGAGTGGCTTCAAGTCCTTTTCGAGCTTCTCGAAGACCCTATCAACTTCTCTTGTGGTGAGACCTTCCTCAAAGAGGTCTAAGAGCGCATCGTAGGGATACTCTTCATAGCCGAGATAGTCCGCAGCTTTTTTAGCAAGCTCCATTATCTTGTCAAGATATGGCTCAAACTTCTTGTAGTCGTTCTTTTCTTTAGCCTCAGCCCAAGCCATCGTAGCCTTGCTCCTTACCTCGCTCATCTCCCTAACGAACTCTGGCGGAAAGGCCTTGGCAATCTTTATATCTCTCTTCAAAACCCTGACTACACCGCGCTCATAGTCGTTGAGCTCTAATCCTTCGGCTTTCTCAACGAGCTCAACGAACTTTGGCTCGAGCATGAAGCTCTGACTTAAAACTGACAGTTCTCCTTGAGCAACGCTTCTCTCTTGGATTGCTCTCTTGGGCATGTTTACTTCCATGTCCCAGCCAAGAACGCTTTGAGCATGCCCTATCGCCCATATCTTCTTGTAGTGGGCTAAAATTTGCTTTATGGTTTCGTTTTGGAATATCTCTTCAGCCATTTTCCCAACCACCTGGATATAATACAACTCTCGCCTTTTAATATTTTTCGATACTCATCTAAACGCAAAATATAGAGTTGAATAAATTTCACTTTCCCCTGAAACAGTGAAGAGGTTAGTTGTGAATTCAAGCTGAAGTTTTGGGATTTGGAGGTTTTTTTCACCGCAAAGAGCACCAGTTTAGCAGGAATTCACTACGAGAATAGCAAGTTTAACAGGACATACGAGCTTTGATCAAACTTTTCGCCAGCAACCTTTGCCTTGTAAAAGGTTGACCCAATGGATTAACTTTTAAAGTTGATGATTTCCTGTGCATTCTTGTATTGGTAATTTTGTTTGTGGATTTTCATTATCAAACATGGGTTTGGGGTGGATTCTCTCTTTTTTGACGCCTTTCAGGCGTCTTTTTTGAATGAATCCTCTGTAAAATAGAGTTCTTAGGGTGAAAATCTCTGTAAAAGTCCTCCAAACTCAAGAATGCGCCCTAAAAATTACTCCAATTAAAACAGTAAGAAACATTCCGCCAGCGCTTGCGCAAGCAAGGGCTGAATGGTGGCGCCCCGGCGGGGATTCGAACCCCGGACCTCGAGGTCCGCAGCCTCGCGCCCTATCCAGACTAGGCCACCGGGGCACGCCCAATGTGTGAATGCAAGCTTTTGTTTATAAATCTTTACCTTACTAGGGGCGCGATTCTGTGTTTCTTCTGACATCATTCATGCCCACCAAGGTCTCCATATAATCAGCATTTTGCCTGTTAGAGCTGAGACGTTAGCATAGGATGTTTCTAGGGGTTTTTGACATTCTTCCAGCGAACTGGCAGATTTTAGAAATAAGTGTCAGCCTCGGGAATTCTGAATGAATGGTGAATGGGCCAAAAGAATGCCGTTAGAGGCTCAGCCGTTTTCCCGTTAACCTTTTAAATCCATTTTTTAATAACAAAATGGAACTTAAAGATGGAAGGAGGTGGAAGCATGCCGCTGATAGAAGAGGTTGCAAAGATAAGCTTTGAGCGCGTAGGGAGCCACTCCCACATAAAAGGCCTTGGTTTGGACGAGAGTGGGAAAGCCAAGTTCATGGCCGATGGCATGGTAGGTCAAGTGAAAGCTAGAGAAGCGGCTGGAATTGCAGTGGAGCTCATAAAGAAGGGTAAGTTCGCCGGTAAGGGCATTCTATTGGTGGGTCCAACTGGAAGCGGTAAAACCGCTATAGCCATGGGAATTGCTAAAGAACTGGGTGAGGATGTCCCATTTGTTCAAATAGCGGGAAGTGAGATTTACTCAGCTGAGATGAAGAAGACGGAATTCTTAAAGCAAGCTTTGAGAAGAGCGATTGGTGTTAGAATAAGCGAGGAAAAGAAGGTCTATGAGGGAGCTTTAGAGAAGATTGAGATTAGGAGGACGAAGCATCCGTTCAACCCCTACGTAGAAATCCCAGAGAGTGCACTAATAACGCTCAAGACTAAGGATGATAAAAAGACCATTAAAGTTGGCAGGGAGATAGCATACCAGCTTCTTGAGGGAGGCATTGAAGAAGGAGACGTAATTCAAATAGACGCTGAGACAGGAAGGGTTTCAAAGATTGGGACTGTAAAGGAGGAGGAAGGCCTATTCTTGAAGAGGAAAGTGAATCTCCCAAGCGGACCTGTTCTTAAAATTAAAGAGTTCACATACACCGTTACACTGCATGACCTCGATGTGGTTAATGCAAGAAGCGGGGGAATATTTAGCCTCTTCTTCGGCGGGGGAATGGAGATAAACGATGACATTAGGCAAAGGGTTGATGAGGCTGTAAAAGGATGGGTTGAGGAAGGCAAAGCGATACTCGTCCCGGGCGTTTTGTTCATAGACGAGTGCCACATGCTCGACATTGAGGCCTTCTCCTTCTTAGCTAGAGCAATGGAAGGAGAGCTCGCACCAATATTGATTCTTGCAACGAACAGAGGAAGGACAAGGATTAGGGGAACTGATATTGAAGCTCCCCACGGAATACCTATAGACATGCTCGACAGGCTCTTGATAATCAACACTGAGCCCTACAAACGCGACGAAGTTAGGGAGATTGTGAAGATTAGGGCAAGTGAGGAAGGAATAGAGATAAGCGAGGATGCCATTGAGTATTTAGCGGAACTCGGCGAAAAGACGAGCTTAAGGTATGCAGTCCAGCTTTTGGCACCAGCAAGTGTTTTGGCTAGAGGAATGGTTGAGAAGGAGCACATCGAGAAGGCTAAAGAGTACTTCGCCGACATAAGGAGGAGCATAAGCTTTGTAGAGAATCTTGAGGGCATGCTAAGTTGAGGATTTTCTTTTTAATCTTTTGCATCATTTGTATAAATTGTAATTTGGCCGCTGGAGGAGAAATAACTCCTTCTAAATCCTGTACTATTGCAGTCAATTTCATAGAAGATGATATAGCGAGTTTTATTCATTGGAACTAATTTAAAGGTTATAACCTCTTTTTGATGTTTTGGTGCTGTAAAGACGGTATTTTTTGGTTCTATCATTATAGATTCTTCCGAGGAGGAACTAACTGAAATTAAGCACTCTGCATCTATGTTTGTAATCATCATAAATGTGAGATTATTCATTGTACCAGGAAGAGCTTTCGAGGTTTCGATTGGATTATTATTTAAGAGAACCTCATGATAAACTGAAAGCTGGGGGGCACCAAAGAACATCACTACAATTACAATAAAGAAAAGCAAAAAAATGGAGATAAGGATATTTCTTCTCATATAGCATCACTTCAATTCTCCCCAAGGATCAATCTTAAACGTTACGTATGTTGACTTTTTCCATTTACCTCCTATTTTGGGGCTATATGTAACACTGACATATTTGTAACCAACTGTTACACTTAAACTACCTCCAATACCATACGTGTGCACATAGTTCATTGAAACCCTAGTATATCTTCCAGATACATCTGGTGTTTTTGGCAGTAAGTAAAGGTATACATACCCTGAATTTAAATCATCTGGGGCATAATATGCTATTGCTCCGAGTGCTGAGTCGGCTCTTCTAATCTTAAATGGATATTTGTCGTTAAATAATACTAAATCACCAGCTTCATCCCAAATAAAGTACAATACATCATCTGAACCTTCATAGGTGGATGCTTCTGTTTCTCTCCACCAGTATGCATTGTGAACAATTATATAGTAGGGAATGTCTGGGTCATCTTGGTAAATATGACCTACCCACATATCTAGGTGAAGGTCAGCATAATCTCCACTTAAAGGAACTATGCTATTTTTGTTTAAGATATTATTCGCATGGAGTACTGATTGTCTTTTAGTAATCCCAACAGGATGCTCAATTTGGACTTTATTTCCAAGAATGGAGAAGTATTTAAAAACAGCAAGTGGATTTCCATCTGTTTTTTCTGCTATTAGATTTGCAACCTTAATGGTTGTAATTAACTTAAGTAATTTTTCTTTTGGAGCTTTCACACCTTGAGACTGGAGATAATCAATCATTTTTAAATCTTTTGCTGTTATTTTCTTAGCTATAGCAACTTCCTCAGGTTTAATATTAATTCCAAGCTCCTTTTGAAGTCTCTGAGCAAGTACAACATCATGGCTCAGCTCTTGAGATGGTGCAGCTATTGCCATTTTTACCATTGTCCCCATAGTCAAAAATCCAATGATTAATATTATTAAACTTTTCCACTTCATTAGTCTACCTCCAACAACTTTATTTATTTAAAATATACCACTGTTCTTTATAACTTTTTTGTCGTATTGACATGGGAAAAGAATATGAACAAAATGGAAAAAAGCTAATGCTCTAATTCGGTTTTCCTTAAACTTAATAAACCCTCCGCGGGAATTTGTGCTGGTGAGAACATGATTAAGGTCAAGGTCATCGGGAGGAAAATTGAAAAGGAGATAGAGTTTCAAAAGGGTATGAAAGTAAAAGATGTTTTCAGGGAAGTTGGCTTCAATACGGAGAGCGCTGTGGCTAAAGTTAACGGCAAAGTTGTTTTAGAGGACGCACCTGTGAAAGACGGCGACTACATAGAAGTTATCCCCGTTGTATCGGGCGGTTAAGCTAGATACTCCATGAGCTTTTTGTAACTCTCCTTTGCTTTCTCTACGTCCTCCTCACTCAGCTCTCTCCCATATTTTGCCTTTTCGAAGATGGCAGTTAGAGTGTGCAGGTCTTTTAAGTCCTCGAAGATGTCTTTTAAGTGATCTTCGTGCTCCCAGTGAGTCCAGCTCTTTTG
The DNA here is from genome assembly GCF_000725425.1 of Palaeococcus pacificus DY20341. Lineage (NCBI taxonomy): Archaea > Methanobacteriati > Methanobacteriota > Thermococci > Thermococcales > Thermococcaceae > Palaeococcus > Palaeococcus pacificus. Next base: position 1,275,437 of record NZ_CP006019.1, read on the forward strand.
ATATGGGTAGCCTCTCCTCACAAGGCCAGCTACGATATTTTTGTACATCTTAATAACGCGCTCTTCCTTTGTGCCATCAATAGTTTCAAATGTGAGCTCGGGTTTGAATTTAACAATTTCCTCTTTTTTCTTGGATTTTCTCATGTAATACACGAAAAAGGCTATTATCACTAGGAGCGGGAGGGCATATATAAGTATAGGCAAAGGCTTGTAGAAGACTTCTACGGGTGATGTGACATTGAAGAGCTCGATGATTGGGTATTTTATACGGGGTGCTTCTATGGGGGTTCCAAGAGCGGGCTTCTCAAAGAAGAGCTTATATAGGGCTACCAAAAGCGCAAGCATTGTTAAAATGAGCGCAATGTAATCCTTTTTTGTCATTTTTTGCCGTCTTAATGGAGAGATGGGAAAGCCGTTTTTTAGGATGTACCATATTACTACACTAAAAACTGAGAGCATGAAGAGCCACATGCCGAAATGGAGCCAGTCCAAATTGAAAAATGATGTCCCCGCCTCAATGACGGATCTTGATAAAAGGATTATGAGAAAAAAGAAGGCCAAAAACGGGAGAAGCTTTTTCATTTGCCGTTCACCATATAGTAGAGTGTCCTAAGGGGAATACCGAGCTCTTCGCTGATTTCTTTTAAGCTCTTGCCCCTCCTTATCATCTCATCAACTCTCTCCTTAATCCCATCATCGTACTTTTTGGGCCTTCCACGGGGATGCTTGATGGGTATGAGCTTAATCCCAACCCTATCAAGAGCGGAAATGACCTTTTTAGAAACCTTTGGATATAAGCTCGGTGGACAGCCAATAACTTTAACCGTTGGGGCCCTCTTAAGGATTCTCACCACTATCTCCTTGGTGGGCCTTAGATTAACGTAAACCTCCACAACCCCAGGTTTGAGCTCCTCATCTATTTTTCTTAGGAGCTCCTCGTTGTTTCTTGCTTTTAGCTCTATCATCTTCTTCCCCTTCTTCGAGGGCTTTTAAAAACTCCACAACTATCTCTTCCTTGGGCATAAACCTCTCAAACTTCTTCTTATCTCCAAAGGTGTCTAGAGGAATTCCGGATATTGCAACTTTCCATAGGGCGTCCTCAAGCTCCTTTTGGTTAATGCCCAAGAGCTCCGCTACTTTCTTCTCATTATAGGGACTTATTCCGTAGAGTATCACAGCTCCCAACAGGTAGTTTGGAATTGTTGAGAGCGTACTTCTTTTTCCAGAGAGCATTCTCTCAATTTCTCCTTTCCTTATCAGGAGCATGCTTCCAAAGCCTGTTTTGAAGAAGGGCTCATTTCTAAAGGGCTCATCGAAGAGGGAGTAGTGACAATCTATATGAAGTTTAATATCGGGATATAATGCTAAAAATTCTCTATCTCTCTCGGACGTTATTACATAGTACCTAAACAAGTCAAAGGCCAGCATTTGGAGGGCTTTTTCAGGATTCAAGCTTGCATATGCTAAAGCTAAGTTGTCTACGGTGTAGTGGTTGTTTATCAAAACTCCTCTAGTTTTTACTGAAGTTAAGACCTTCCACCGGACCATTTTTCCATATCTTCTCCTCAGCTCGCTGTCGATATCAACATCTTCTGGAAGGGTTATCCTCGTGGTCTTTAACTTCTTGTTTTCAAAATATTCAACTTCCAGCCTATAGCCGATCTTTTTTAAAGTTCCGCGCTCTCTAAGCTTTCCTTTTATATTCTTAAAGGCCTCTCTAACAACTACGTCTTTTTGGCTCAATATCCTTAGAACATCTCCCGAATAAGCTAGGTGTGGAAGTATGTCCAACCGCCCAATAACTATCTCCTTTTTAATTGCTCTAACCTTTTTTGGGTCTTTTATGTTCTTGGGCTCGATTTCTTTCCTTCCATCGTAGAAGCTGTAGTTGGCTAATATGTGGCCTAATGCCATCTTATGGGCCATTATAGCGCTTTTAATTCTTTCCAGGGCAAGCACTCTGTTGTGCTTCTTTCTGTATATCCAGTGAATGTTTGGATCCCTCTCACTCCTTGAGAGGAAGTATGTGGAGGGTGCCGTGACGCCGACCCTCCTTTCGAGCTCATGTCTTAAGTCCTCTAACACGCTAAGCTGTTTGTTGAGGTGGAAAACTATTGAGGGAACGCTACCCTCAAATAACCTAGGCGTATTTGTTTTTATATCATCCAACAGCAAATTTACTCTTGAAATGAGCTCTTCTGTTGTCGTCATGGCAACAATTCCTCGTTGGCTATTTTTTCGGGCAAATACTTCTTAGCCACGAACTCTAAGCTTTTGTGTGCTAAAGCCTGCTGCTCAATCCTAACTCCGAGCTTAATAGCCATCTTAAGCTGCCTCTGCCATTCCCTGTTTTTGAACCATGGGTACTCCATCTCCTCCAGTATACGCTTATAATCACCAGTTGGTCCGCCTTTCTTGTTTGGTGGAATTCCTTTAAGCTTCTCTGTAACTCTTTGCAATCCATAGCGCTCTATATCGTCCATAGTCATTCCAACGAACTTCGCCTCAGGCGTTGCGAGCTTGTCGCTCAAATAAGCGAGGTTAATCGAACCCTGCTTAATTGTGGAGTAGATGTACCATCCGTAGGGGTCTCCATCCGTGAAGACTATTATGGGCAGGCCCTCCTCATAATGGAGCCTGTGGATTAGCCTTCTCACACCTCTTGAGGCTTGACCTTGAGTGGCTATGATGAGGGCGTTTTCTTTCTTGGGGAACTTTTCTTCAATTAGACGGTCGGCCATAGCAGCTGTCTCAACAACTAAGGCATAGTCAACGTTGATCTGAGTGAACTTAAGGTGCTCGACTGTTCCTGGAACTGCCCATCCACCCATACCGAGCTTTGAGGTGTTGAACTCATCCTCGCCGTCCTTAATTGTTATATCACCGTAGATGTAGCCCCTTCTATCGGCTGTAATGTGCATCTCCTCTCTCAAAACACCTAAAGTCCTCTCAAGGTCTTCTATAATGGCGTTGCTCTCGATCTGATCTTCGAAAGTGTTCTCCTTTGTCCCGCCAACGCTGTGCTTGTTTGCATAGTAAGCTTCTCTCAAGCTCGCATGCTTCATTTCACCGACTAATCTTTTGATATAAGCGGCTATGAGGACGGTCTGCATGAACTTTTTAGCATGAGCCACGTGAAGGAAATAACGCCTCGAGATTTTATCGCCCATTTGAATCGTCTTCGTTGCCTCATCATAGTAGACGTTGCTTATTCCCCTCATTGGGACATCTATGTGTGGATTTTTGCCTTGCTTAACTGCCTCGAGGATTTGATATCCAATTCCTTCAAGCTTCTTGATGACCTTTTGGGGGTCGTAGCCAAACTTCTCTCTTGGCTTTTCTCTCTTAATTGTCATGCCTCTCCCTCCGCAGCTTCCACTTCGGGGGCTTCAAACTTCTTCTCTATGAGACCGAGGAAGTAGGGCTTAATCTCCTCCTTGGGCTTTTCTGTTAGAATAGAAAGAGCTTCCGCTACTTCATCAACATACTTCTCCAATGTCCTTCTCCTCTTGACTTGGTGGAGCTTCCTGTGCTTTCCGCTCAAGTACTTCTTTAGCCGCCTTCCAATTTCCATCAAAGCCAAGCGGATCTCCTCGTAGATTTCCTCCTCGCTCGCTATGCTCTGCTTGCCTGTTGATGTGTAGGGCACGTGAACACTGATTACATTGACAAAAACAACCATTGGGGCATCTTCAAGGTTGTCCACCTTATAGCGCTTCCAATCGACACTTCTAACTGCCGAAGTGGTTACACATGAGCCTGCATCAAAGAGCAGTGGAACTCTGTTGGCATACCTCAGGATGTCGAAGCCGCTCAAAGAGCCTCCAAAAGCCAAAGCAACCTCAACCTGGAAGGGTATACCACCGCGGTAGACCTTTGGGGACCTTGTTAGGGAAGTTACGAACTCTGGGTTGAGGATGTTTGTGAGTCCCTTTTCTATGTTCTCCTCTCCAATTGGCCTTAAACCGCTCGTTGGAGGAGCTAAGAACTTTATGTACTTGAACGCCTCAATTATCTCTTCAGCTTCATGCCACGTGAGCTTTGAGGGTTCTTTTTCCATTATTTTCTCTACCTGTCTCAGTGTTTGCTTGCCCCTCTTTCCAAAGCTCTTTAAGATTATATCAACTTCACCGTTAGCCAAGCGCTCGTAGAGCTGCTTTTTCTTCTGCTCTTCCTCAACACCATTTATGAGCCTTAAAGCGGCAACATATTTCACTATCTCACTTACTTTTTGGCTACTTATCCTCGAGAACTCGCCAACCAAAAAGCGCTTAACCGTGCTCCTCCTCGTCTTTTTGGCCATCCTAAAGAGATCGTCTGTAATGACTCCTCTTGGGTGCGGCTTCATCTCTTCGGGAGGCTTTGGAATCTCCTCACTGCCTCTTGGAAAGACTATTAACTTCCCATCGGGTTCTATAAGCTCAATGTGAGCGTGGGGGTTGGCTATAGCGGTGAGCTTTAGATACCAGTAGGGCCCCTGCTTTGAGCGGATGTATCTTACATCCTTAACTTCCATCTCTATCCTAGTTCCACGCCATCCTGTTGGATTCGGGTGCTTTATCTTCTTAACAACTTTACCTTCGTTCTTCTCAACGTCAATCATCACCCACGCTTCTATTATCTCATCGCCGCCTGTTGAAGTGATTACGCGGGTAGCTTTACCGCTCGTCATTTGAGCAAACATCACCGCACCGCTTATACCTATACCCTGCTGTCCTCTGCTTTGTATGTTTCTGTGGGCCTTTGTTCCTGCGAGCATTTTACCAAATACGTGTGATATAAACTTTTCAGGAATTCCAGGTCCGTTGTCTTCCACTATGAGTTTATAGTGCTCCTTTCCAAGCTCCTCAATTTCAACTTTTACGTAGGGTAGAATACCAGCCTCTTCACAAGCATCGAGAGCGTTTGTCACTGCTTCGTGGATTAGCGTTGTAAATGAGCGTACTTTTCCTGTGTAACCTAGCATAGCGGCGTTTCTTCTAAAGAACTCACTAACGCTTTGGATTTTAAACTCCTTAAAAAGCTCCTTGGCTTCAGATTTGGCCATAAGTCATTCCCTCCAATTCTAGATCTTTCTTTTTCCTTTCTAGGAATTTGTAAACGGAACCGTGACGGGAACCTCTTACGAGCTTTTCAATTGCTGTTTTAGCTATTTCAACTTGGATTGGGTTTCCTATGATGGAAACTGTCTTTCCGTAAACACTCACATAAGTACCGCTCATCTCTTCAATTATCTCCCTTGTCCTGCCCTTCCTGCCTATTATCCTCCCTCTGACACGTGGGAGAGCATTTTTATCATTACCGATAACAATATCGGATAAGTTAATTACCTCTAAGACTTCCCCTTCTTCTAAGAGTCTAAATGCCTTCTCAGGACTAAATCCTCTTCCAATGGCAGTAACGATGTCTCTTGCCTTCCAAACAGCCAGTGGGTCTTCTGTTTCTTTAGTTGAGCTTATAAACACCTCTCCGCTGTCACTGTCAATATCTATCCTAGTTTTTGTCTTTTCCTCAATTTCCCTTTTAGTCTCGCCCTTCCTTCCAATCAAAACTCCTATTCTCTCTTTAGGTATCCTAACATACTCTTCATTGAAGATTTCCTCATAGGGAGTTTCTTCGTATTCTTCCTCACCTTCTTTGTCAACATTTTCATACTCTTCGAGCTTCTTTTCAAATTCCTTCATAGCTCTCACCAACCAGCTCTTTCAGTTTATCACTGGGATCTTCAACCTCGACGCCTTTTTTAGCAAAGTAATGGGTGATATTCCTTAAATCACGATAGAGCAAGGTTTTAGCCATCTTATTTCTACTAACCGTGGCTTGAGACCAGTCTATTATAACTGGCTTATCCCACATAAGTATGTTATACTCGCTCAAATCTCCGTGAACCATCTCGCCTCTCTTCCAAAGTCTCTCTATGACTCTCATTGTGTAGTGGTAGAGCTCTTCAAACTCTTCCAAGCTCAATGTCCTCTCAACGTCTTTAAGCCTTGGTGCGGGATATTCATTTCCAATAAACTCCATAACTAGGATATTTTTTCGGAAAGCTAATGGCTCTGGGACTCTAACCGCGTATTTTATGGCCCTTTGCAGGTTTTTGAACTCCCTTCTCGTCCAAATAAACACAAGCTTTCTAATATCCTTCGGCAAATACCCTACCCTTGGGTCTGCAGCTAAATATTCCCAAATACGCCTAAACTCTGTTGTGTAAGTCCTATAAATCTTAACTGCCACTTGGTTACCATCTTTGTCAAGTCCTCTGAATACATTGGCCTCTTTTCCCGTGGATATAACTCCAAATAGCGTATCTATATAACCTCTTTTTTTCATATATTCGAGAGTCTCTTGGGTTGTCTTATCGAACACTTCGCTGAATACTTTATAGAGCTCACTGTCTTTTTCTCTTTCTTCTTTTAACCCAAGCAGTTCAAAGATTTTCCTATCAACACTTTCAGGCTTCATTTCAATCACTTAACAAGGGAGTCATTAAAGAAAGAGTCCACCAGATATGAAGTCTTGGGATATCTTACCTTTTCTCAAAAGCCAGTCTACTTGGGTTCTTGTGTATCTGTACTTTATGTCTCCCCTTTCGTTTGTTTGTACTGGCCAGGGCTCAACTATGACGATATCACCTACTTTAACCCACATTCTCCTCTTGAGCTTTCCTGGAATTCTGCATCTTCTAACGTATCCGTCGGAGCATCTAACGTCCATCCATCCGGCTCCCAACGCCTGCTCAACTACACCAAATACTTGTCCCTCTTTTGGAAGGGGGACCCTAATAATTTCTTCACCTGTATTTTGAGAGTGTTTCTTTTTCTTATTTTGACCTCTTTTATATGCGCACATGAGCGCCACCTCCAACATTTCATCTTTGCAAAAATTTTCTAAAAATACTAAGAGTCAAGTATTTAAAAATTTTTGCATCGGATGCACTAAAATATTCAGCGCAATCATTTAAAAGTTCTTTGCTTTAGTCACTTGGGGGTTGTCATGGAGGTTGTGGAGGAGATTAAAAAACTCTGCCATGAACTTGGAGAGGAAGATGTAGTTAAAAGAATAGATTCTTTTGTAGCACTCAACGAAGAGCTGGAGTCAAAAAAGGGGAGAGAATTTATTGAGGCTAGTATTTACGGTTTCCTAGAAGGGGTTCTAATAACACTAAAAGGCAAAATTAGTGACAGTCAGCAAAAGGTGAAGGTTGAAGAACTTTTGAATGAGGTTCGCTACAAAAGAAAGGAGCTGGATGCTAGGTTTAAAAAGCCCTAACACCATAATTGATTGAACAACGAGAATCGCTCTGCTTTAAATTTTTAAAATAAAAAGAGGAGCTAAATGTTCATCTTCTGTAGCTGGTTTTCTGCTATATCTCCCACTATTGGGAACTTGTAGAGCTCTCCTTGGTATGCCTTCACTATTCCTAGGATCCAGAAAATAAAGCCTAGTAATGACAGCAGCAATCCTAGTATCCACCCTAGAAATGGTATAAATCCCAGCACTAAATTTATGATGAACAGCCCTAAAAATGTAATTGTTGACTGCATAGCATGGAATCTAACAAAATCGCTCTCTTTTTCTGCCAGCAGAAAGATTATCCCTGTTATGAATCCTAGTACATAAGCTAATGCTCCCTCGATGTTCTCTTCCAAACCGAGGGAAGTTTTCTTCTCTAGTTCACCAGTACTTTCCATATCAAAAACACCTCATTAATTTTGTAATATTAATTTAGGAATAACTCCATTAAATAGCTTTCCATAAATTTAAGTATGTGCATGAAACTTATAAATTTTTCAAGTAGCATTCCTCAACACACTCTTTTTAAAAACCGCAATTTTTAAGTAACAGCATCCCAACTAAATTCGGGGTGCTGGAAATGGAACTAAGCTATCACGAAAAGCTCACGCTCATAAAGTTAGGAGAAATAGGAAGCTGTAAAGTTGAAGAGCTTGTTGAGAGAACTAAGCTAGATCAAGTTGCTGTAATGAGGGCTATTCTTGGCCTCCAAAGCAAGGGCTTGGCAAAGCTCCACGAGAAACACTTCAAAGTAGTTAAGTCCACAGAGCTTGCTAAGAAATATGCTCAAATAGGCCTTCCAGAGAGGAGGGCGCTTAAAATTTTAGTCGAAAGGGGGAAAATAAGCTTAGATGACTTAAAAGATGTTTTAAGCGAAGATGAGCTTAAGCCTATAGTGGGACTTCTCAGAAAAGAGGGCTGGGCAAGTGTAAGAAAAGAAGAGGGAAAGCTGGTTTTGGAGATTACTGAGAAAGGAAAGCAAGCTTTGAGTCAAAAGCGTCCTATTGATAAGGCTTTAGAACTTCTTGCAGAGAGGAGCGAAGTTGAAGCGAGCGAGATTGAAAAGCTGGTATCCCTTAAGGAGATCAAACGAAGAAAAATTGGAGATGAGGAAAGCAAAAGTGAGAGAGAAGTGGAGATAACAGAAAAAGGTCTGGAGTTGGTTAAAACCGGGTTAGAGCTTAAAGAGGAAGTTTCATACCTAACGCCCGAGCTTATAACGAGCGGCAAGTGGAGGAACGTGGAGTTCAAGCGCTTCAATATAAAAGCCCCAGTTAAAGTAACTTATCCGGGTAAAAAGCAGCCTTATAGGGCTTTCCTCGATAAAATAAGACGCAAGCTTATAGAAATGGGCTTCATTGAAATGGAAGCTGAGAGTTTAATAGAAACTCAGTTCTGGAACTTTGATGCTCTCTTCCAACCACAAAATCACCCTGCTCGTGATTGGACAGACACCTACCAACTAAAGCACCCAAAGATGGGCTATTTGCCAAAGGAAGAGCTCGTTGAGAGAGTTAAGGCTTCCCACGAGCACGGCTGGGAGACTGGCTCAAGAGGATGGGGATACAAATGGGATCCAAGAAAAGCCATGCTTCTCATGCCGAGAGCACACGCGACGGCTTTGAGTGCGCGCCAATTGGCTAAAGGTGTCCAAATTCCGGGCAAGTACTTTGCGATCCAGAGAGTCTTTAGGCCCGATGTTTTGGATAGAACTCACTTAATAGAGTTTAACCAGGTTGATGGCTTTGTCGTTGGTGAAGACCTGACTTTCAAGAACCTCTTGGGCATTTTAAAGCGCTTTGCCGTCGAGATAGCCGGAGCGAAGAAAGTTAAGTTCCTCCCAGACTATTATCCCTTTACAGAGCCAAGCGTCCAAATGAGTGCCTATCATGAGGAGCTTGGGTGGGTTGAATTCGGTGGAGCTGGAATCTTTAGGGAAGAAATGACCAAAGCTTTGGGCATTGATGTACCTGTGATTGCTTGGGGAATAGGAATTGACCGTTTGGCAATGTTCAAGCTCGGAATTGATGACATAAGGTATCTCTTCAGCTATGACTTGAGATGGCTAAGAGAGGCAAAGCTCGTGTGGTGAGGTGAGAAGGATGCCAAAGTTCGATGTGTCTAAAGATGATTTGGAAAGACTCGTTGGAAAATCTTTCACAGTTGAGGAATGGGAAGACTTATTCCTTTACGCTAAGTGTGAGCTCGACGACCTCTGGGAGCATGAGGGTAAAATATACTTCAAAGCTGATGCTAAAGATACGAACAGGCCTGACCTTTGGAGTGCCGAGGGAATAGCGAGGCAGGTTAAGTGGGCCTTGGGAATGAAGAGAGGACTGCCAAAGTATGAAGTTGAGAAAAGTGACGTTGTTGTTTACGTTGACGAAAAGCTCAGAGATATTAGACCCTATGGAGTTTACGCCATAGTTGAGAACGTTAACTTGGATGAAGAAGCCTTCAAGCAATTGATCCAGTTACAAGAGAAGATAGCGTTAACTTTTGGGAGAAGGAGGAGAGAGGTTGCAATTGGAACTTTCGACTTCGACAAGATTAAACCGCCCCTTTACTACAAAGCTGTCGAGCCGAGCAAGATTAAGTTCATTCCGCTCAACTACGATAAGGAGATGACCGCTGATGAAATCCTAGAGAAGCACGAGAAGGGGCAGGAGTATGGGCATTTGATTAAAGGAAAGCCCTACTACCCCCTCTTAGTGGACAGTGAAGGTAACGTGCTCTCAATGCCACCCGTTATAAACTCAGAAACCCATGGAAAGGTCACCGAGAAAACAAGAAACATCTTCATAGACATCACTGGATGGCATTTGGACAAGATTATGTTAGCCTTAAACGTTCTTGTAACAGCTTTAGCAGAGCGTGGCGGGAAGATAAAGAGTGTTAAAGTAGTTTACAAAGACTTTGAGATAGAGACGCCCGACTTCACACCTAAGGAGTTTGAAGTTGAGCTCGACTACATAAAGAGGCTCACAGGCCTTGAGCTAACGGATGAAGACGTCAAAGAGCTCTTGGAGAAAATGTTCTATGAAGTTGAGCTCGTCAATGGGAAGGCAAAGCTCAGGTATCCAGCCTTTAGAGATGATATAATGCACCCGAGAGATGTTCTCGAAGACGTGCTTATAGCCTACGGCTACAACGAGATTGAGCCAGAGGAGCCGAAGCTTGCGGTTCAAGGTAAGGGCGAGGACTTCATCGACTTTATAAATGCCGTTAGGGACTTGATGGTTGGCTTTGGTCTTCAAGAAGTTATGACGTTCAATTTAACAAACAAAGAGGCTCAATTTGATAAGATGAACCTCTCCTCGGGAGAGCTCGTTGAGATTGAAAATCCCATAAGCCTCAAGTGGAGCGCACTGAGGAGCTGGCTTATTCCATCGCTTATGGACTTCTTAAGCCAAAACACCCACGAAGAGTACCCGCAGAAAATTTTTGAAGTTGGAAAGGCGACACTAATAGACGAGAATGCCGAAACAAAGACGAGAAGCGAAGACAAGCTTGCCGTTGCACTTGCACATCCCAAGGTGACGTTCACTGAAGCTAAGGAGATTTTGGATGGCTTAATGAGGCACCTCGGCTTTGAGTACGAGCTCGAAGAAATAGAGCACGCATCATTCATTTCAGGAAGGGTTGGAAAGGTTATCGTTGAGGGCAAGGAGCTTGGAATAATTGGAGAAGTCCATCCACAAGTGCTCGAAAACTGGGGTTTAGAGATCCCTGTTGCCGTCTTTGAAGTCTTTTTAAGGCCCCTCTATAGAGGGAGCTTTCTCTGAGTTCAAAACTTTTATTTACTATCTCTTCTAACTCTTTAGGGTGATACAATGAATGTGTATCTGTTCATAGCTATTATTTTGGGCATCCTTGTGGGAATAACATTCCCAAAAATAATGGAGAAATACAAATATGCAGGGCGAATCAGCATCATGCTCCTTATGGCCGTTTCAAGTTTGTGGTACTGGAAAAGCGGCATGATAAAGTCTTCCTATTTATTCTTCGAGATATTTACTTGGCTCTCCTTCGATTTCGTGGATTATATAGAAGAGAAGGGCATAAGGGCATTGATTGCCATTGTTTTGATAGCGATTGGAACTTTGGGGATAACTCTCTACGAATTTGAGATGACATTTATAGACATTTTAGGGATTTTAATGAGCGCCGGCTTGGCATTATACGGCTTTATTTATTTGGGCTTCTTGGTGAGGCCTGAAGAAAAGGAAGGTAGAAAAGTCTAGTTTTTCTCTTTCTTTATCCTCTTTATCAGTTGAGAAAGCATTAGCTCAAAGTTCTCTATTGCACTCCATATTTCAACATCTCTTATGCATTCTATCTCCATACTCTCACCCCCATTTTGTTGTACTCTGCTTTGAATTTAAGGTTTGTCTCGATTTATTTGTCGTAAATCCAAATAATCTGCTCTGTATACGGGAAATTTTGAACATTTTTCTTTGATATTTATAAAGGTTTACATAATGAAAGGCAAGGATGAGCAGAGCGCAGCACTTACGAACAACTATGCACATTAAGGTATTAAAGTTTGAAATACTAGAAGGCCTAAGATGCCAAAATTCTCATAAAGCTTATATATTATGAGAGATTTAAAAATTTTTTGGCGATAGAAATGAGGATAGCCTTAAAGATAGCTTATGATGGCACTAAATTCTTCGGCTTTCAGCGCCAAAAAGATGTTAAAACAGTTGAGGGTGAGATAATTAGAACGCTCCAAAAACTGGGCATAATCGAAGACCCAAAGAGGAGCAATTTCAAAGGTGCCTCTAGAACTGACAGAGGGGTAAGCGCCTTTGGAAATGTTGTGGCTTTTGATACGGAAAACCCAAAGCTTGCCACTCCAAGAATTTTAAACCACCATTTAAGGGATATATGGGTTCTTGGAATTGCCCAAGTGCCCGAGGACTTTCATCCGCGCTATGCTGCGAAGGAGAAGGTCTATCGCTATTACCTCGTGGATGAAGGGTTTGATTTGGAGGCCATGGAGCGCTGTGCACGGCTCTTCTTAGGAACGCACAACTTCTCAAACTTTGCAAAGCTGGAGGAGTTCAAAAACCCTGTGAGAACTGTTAAGGAGATAAGCATAACTCAAAAGAATGGGCTTATAATGATGGAGTTTGTAGGTGAAAGCTTCCTTTGGGAGATGGTCAGGAGAATAGCAAATGCATTAAAGCTCTGTGCTTTAGGCCTTTTGAGCGAGGAGGAAATAAGAGACATGCTCGAGCTAAAAAGTGATAAAAAAGTACCTCCAGCACCGCCAGAAAACCTCGTCCTATGGGAAATTAGATATCCCAACGCTTCATTTGAGCTGGATGAGTACTCCATAGAAAAAGCAAAAAGGGAATTTTTTGAGCGCTTCTCTGCGGCGGTGATTAAAGCGAGCATCTTTAGAGATTGGTTAGATGCCCTTTAGGTTTTTTCTTCTTGCTGCTTTCATCAATTCCGAACTCTTTTACAAGAGCTTTATCATAGTATTTGCCGTAGTAGGACATTAGGGCCTTTTGCCGCTCTATGAAGTGGGTGAACAAAAGAGGATCATTGTCGAGAACATCTACTATTACGGCACTTCCTCCGTTTTTGGGTCTCAAAGCCCTTCCAATGGTCTGGATGGTCATTATATCGCTCTTTCCGCCGCCTGCCAAGATTATTGCCGAAATTTCAGGTATATCAACTCCTTCCTTAAGCAACGTGGAAGTTAGGACATTTATTTCGCCGCTTTTGAATTTCTCGAGTATGTCCCATCTGTCCACTGTCTGTGAGCTTAAGAATTCTGCATTAATTTCCTTTTCTTTGAGCATCTTTACCAAATTTTCTCCATGCTCGATTCTCTTAACATCAATTAGAACCCGGTGTCCTTTTTTGGCAAGATTTACAGCTTCCTCAATTATTGCCTTGTTCCTCTCCTTGTGGTTCATCACCATTTCTTCGTAGAACTCTTTATAGCGCTCGCTGAAGGGAACTTTCTCTGACTCATACCTCAAAACTTTGAACCTTGGCTTTGCCAAAAATCCTTCCCTAATTAGTGTGTCCGCTTTGATCTCGTATATAACAGGCCCTATTGCACCTTCAATTTTTACCTCCTCTCCTTTAACGCGACGCCATGGAGTAGCCGAAAGCCCAAAGCGGTATTTTTGGGTAAGCCTCATTCCAAGCTCAAAGAACTTCTGTGCCGCCGATGTTCTGTGGCACTCATCAAACATTACAACCCCATAAGGCAGCTCCAGTTTATCCACTCCCCTCGAGAGGAGAGTTTGGATCATTGCAACGGTTATAGGCCTTTCTATCCAATTGTTGTCCCCAACTAAGCCAGCTTTGACACCTAAAACTCTTTCTATCTGTGTTGCCCATTGATAGAGGAGCTCCTTGGTGTGCACTATGATGAGTGCGGAAACCCCTAACTCATAAATTATTCTGAGGCCTACAATTGTCTTTCCGCTCCCAACTGGTAGTGCTAAAACGCCCATACCTGCCTTTAAGGCTTTTTCAACGCCTCTCTTTTGATACGGCCTGAGCTTTATTTCTTCGCTCCACTGTGCCTCTAAAGGTATGCCGTAAACTTTCCTCTCATCTTTGACCCTGAGCCTCAGTCCCTTTGACTTTAAGTATTCTCTAACTCGGGGTATAACCCCTATTGGGAATGAACGCTCGTAGGGGTCGTAAATGCTTTCTGATTTTTCCCACTTACCAAAATCCCGCTTATACGTCAACAGGTTTTCTATTAAAAAATATGCTTTAGGCGGTGCATTCACTATGATAGCCTTTGCGCTTTTATCAGGAATTTTCACGCTGACCGTCTTCATAGTCAATCAAAATAGACTCTCTTTCTTCTCCCTTTAAATGTCTTTTGCTGTGCAATATCTTTTAGTTAAAGCAAAAAATAATCATGAAAAAGCCTTTTCGTAGAGTTCAAAAGCCTTTTTCTCGGCCTTCTCAAGCATTTCCGCCTCATCTACAACTAAAATCTCTTTGTTGAGCATTAGTGGCCTTCCATTGACTATCAGTCCATCAACATCGCTTGCTCTCATTGAATAAACCGCTAAGGTAATTGGGTCGTAGAACGGCTTTAAGTGGGGTTTGTTCAAATCAATTAACATTAAATCGGCCAGGTATCCCTCTTCAATTCGTCCTGCTTTAAGTCCTAATGCCTTTGCACCGTTCTCTGTTGCTATCTTAAACACTTCCTCAGCCTTTGCTATCGTTGGGTCCCACCTGTGATTCTTTTGTGCTATGGCCATAACTTTCATCTCCTCAAACATGTCAAAATTGTTGTTGCTTGCAACGCCATCTGTCCCCAGAGTTACCAAAACTCCGTACTCCTTCATCTCCGGGTAGGGCATTACGCCAGCGCCGCCGCTCGCAAGCTTCATGTTGCTTATTGGGTTGTGAACCACTTTTACTCCGTGTTTTGCCAAAGTCCTAATTTCTGCTTTTGTAACCCAAACCGCATGAGCGGCCAAAACATTCTCATCTAAAAAGCCTATGTCCCCTAAAAGTTCTACAGGCCTCTTTCCATAGCGCTTTTGGATTTCATAAACCTCCCATCTCGTCTCCGCCAAATGTATCTGGATCAAAAGACCGTACTTATCCGCAAGCTCCTTAACTTTAAGGAGCGTCTCGGGTGAACAGGTGTAAGTAGAATGGGGGGCTATGCTCGGCGTTATAAGCTCATCATTTTGATAGTCTTTAGCAAAAGCTTCAGCAATTTTTAACATTTCGTCTGTACTCTCCGCTTCAGGGGATGGAAAGTCAAAAATCGTCGTTCCTAAAGTGCCCCTTAGCCCTAAAAGCTTCAGAACTTTGGCAACCTCATCCATAAAAAAATACATATCCGCTATTCCTGCAATTCCTGACCTTATGAGTTCTAAACCACCAATTATGGAGCCCCAGTAAACATGCTCCCTGCTCAGGTGCTTTTCCATTGGCCAGACTATCTTTTCGAGCCAGTCTTTAAGGACTAAGTCCTCAACAATGCCCCTCATCAGAGTCATAGCTAAGTGAGTGTGGGTGTTATAGAATGAGGGGAGAACGAGCTTTCCTCTCGCATCTATAACCCAGTCATCTTTATTCTTCTCCCCGTTTATGCTCACTATCTCTTTTTCTTCTATATAGATATCCGCTCTCTTTTTGTTCGGCAAAACCGCGTTTTTGATTAGCATGACACCACCGTTGTAAAACTACCGCCCACTCTTTTTAGGATTTTTGACACAAGGTTTTTATTTGATGAAACATTTCACATATTGGAAAATTATTTGGGGGTTCAAAAATGGGAGTTGAGAAGGTTCCAAAGTACGACATTCCAACGAAGAAAGTTGATTACGTTTTTATTGAGCTTGATAAGATGAAGCCTCACGAGCAGCTCGTTCAAAAGGAGCTTGAGGCCTTCATCGAGAGTGTTACCGGCTCGGGTCTCTTCTGGAAGCCCATGCTTTTGGCCAAGGTTCCAGGAGAGGACATGTACCTCATAGTTGACGGCCACCACAGATGGGCTGGACTCCAAAAGCTCGGTGCTAAGAAAGCCCCATCCGTGATTTTGGACTATTTCAGCGATGATGTGAAAGTTTACACATGGTATCCTGCTTTCAAGGGGGACTTAAATAAGGTTCTAGAGCGCTTAAAGGCAGAAGGCTTGGAGATCATTGAAAGCGAAGCTGCCGAGGAGAAGGCTGAGAAGGGTGAGATTGCCTTTGCTCTCGTCGGCAAGGAGAAGATGTATGAGATACCCGGTGCCCTCGATGAGCAGAAGAAGGTCAGTAAAGTTCTCGATGAGATGAGCGTAGAGGGCGAGATAGAGCTCATCTACTACGGCCTCAAAGAGGATGCAAGGGAAGACATGGACAAAGGCGAAATTGACTATGTGTTCATAAGAAAAGCCCCAAGCAAGGAGGAAGTTATGGAGCTCGTCAAGCGCAGTGAGGTTTACTCACCAAAGACTACAAGACACGTCTTGCCTTTCAACCCAGACAAGATTGACGTGAAGTTGGAGGAGCTCTTCTGAGCTTCTTTTTATTTAACCTTTTACGCCCTCAACTGCTAATTCTCAAAATGATGTAAGCAAAATATGATAACCTTTCCACAACTTTTTGCCTTCAGCTTGGGATATGCATATATACCTTCCACCAGTATTTTTTCATGGTGATTTCAATGCTCTTCAAGAAGAAAGGCCTCTTTACGGTTAGCGATGCCCAAAAAGTTATCGAGCTCGCAAGTGAAGAAAACGCTAAAGAAATCATAGTTATGTGCGAAGCGATAGATGACGATGCTAAACGGCGGCTCTGGGACTACGCCAAAGGCGTTGAGCTTATGAGTGATTTGACTGGTGAAGAAAGAAAAGTTAGGGTCGAGATTTTAGAGGGCTACGTAAGCGATAAAGTGAAAGGAATAGAGCTTTAAGCTAACGTTTAGAGTCCATTAGGGGATGATGATAACTCCCTGGATTGAGATATGATGACGACCGGTAGCTGACCCACAATTATCTAATTGCTTAATTATGTAGTTACACAATGCAACAATTGCATAAACACGGAAGCTTTATAACCTCATCTTCTCTTTTTTCTCCTATGCCAGCAATCCGCGAGGTAATAGAGGATTTAAAATCATTTGGTGAAGAGAGCGGCCTTTATGATAAGAGAATTTTGCTCTTATTTTCTGGTGGAAAGGACAGCAGTTTAGCGCTCTACCTCCTAAAGAAGGCCCGCTTTGATGTTGCAGCGCTCACGTTTAAGCACCGCTGGTCTTGGCGTGAGCCACTCCTCTGGGCGCTGAACTTTACAAAAGAGCTTGGAGTAACTCATTACATCGTCGATACGACCGAGGGGCTCTTGAGAGATGTTATAGGGAGAAAGGGCAATAAGATGTGCATGAAGTGCAAGAAGAGAATGCTCTTCAATGCTTACTACTTCGCCAAGCTCAACGGCTTCGATGTCTTGGCAAAGGGCGACAATTCGAATGATAAAATCATCGGAGCTCTGCTTGACCAGTGGAAAGGGGATATTAGGCTCAGCGGGATTCCGAAAATTGGAATACCCTTTTTTAGACCCCTTATAAAATACACCGCAAATGATGTTGAAGAGCTGGCGAAGGAAGCCAAAATAGAACCCCTCCGAATGTACGAACACGGCAGGAGGAGACAGTGGCGCGAAGGATGCCCTCTCCAATACCTCGATTATGAGAGTGTCATAACCGAAAAAAGCATGGACTTAGCTTATGAGCTTAATTTTGAGATAAGCAAGCTTGCAAGAAAGCACAAAGTTAGAATGAGCGTTTTGGTGCCCACATTTAAAATCATGTGCCACAGCTGCAACGAGGAAATTTTGGAGGAGGCTATGAGGATTATAAAAGAAGCGACAAAAAGATAAAAGCTCACAGAGCTTCTCTCAAAAGCTTGAGCATGCGCGGCTTTAAGAGAACTTTTGGATGCTTTATTAATGCTTTGAAGACTTCTTTGTAATCTCCTGCAGCCAGCTTTTCGGCATCGGCACCGCTTAGTGCTTGCACAGCGGCATCAAGCTCATCATCGCTTAGTTTTTCGCTTATTTGTCTTATCTTGAGGACTTTCATGAGCCTCTCTCCATCGTTTGTCCACCATTCGGTTGTGTAGTTTTCGAGAAGTTCAAGGTTCTCTTCCTCCAAAGCCTTCACTATCCACTTTGATGCTATTGTAGCAGCTTCCATCGCCTCGGCCATTCCTCCGCCATGCATTGGGTTCACTTGACGAGCTGCATCTCCAACCACAACGACATTTTCCTTTGTGAGCTCCTTTAAGAAGCCTCCAACGGGAACGCCGCCAACATTTACCTCAAGGATTTTTGTACCCTTAATGTTGTTCTCTTTGAGCCACTTTTCGAGATAGTATTTAGCAGTGTTTGGATTATCTCCATTGATTCCAATTCCAACGTTTGCTCTGTCTTCATCTTTTGGGAATATCCAAACATAACCCCTTGGGGCAACCTCATTTCCAAAGTAGAGGTGAATTAGGTCAGGATCAAATTCAAAGTCCTTTAAAATCATCTCGTACTCATAAGCGGAGTCAAGCTCATGGGGCGGCAAAAAGCTGTTTATTCCAGCCCACCTTGCGATTCTGCTCTCAACACCATCGGCAGCGACGATTATGTCAGCGTTAATCTCAAGGGTCTCTCCCTCATGCTTGGCTTTGAGTCCAACAATTTTTCCATTTCTCCTTATTAGTCCGATGGCTTCGGTTTTTGCCATCACATCAGCGCCCGCTTTCGCTGCATAATATGCGAGCATCTTATCAAAGATTTTTCTCTCTAATATAACACCGCTCGCTTTATTATAGCGGAGCTCAAGCTTGTGTCCATTTGGAGAGTATATAGCAGCACCATAGATTTCCCTATTGATAAAGCGCTTATCATAGGGAATATCATACTTCTCAAAGGTTCCAATGCCGAGGCCCTCTCCGCACCTCTTTGGCGAACCAATCTCGGCTTTTTTGTCTATTACAAGAACGCTATATCCCTGCTTTGCAACGTTTCTTGCTAAGATTGGGCCAGCTATACCGGCTCCAACTACAACGACATCATAGTGCATAGTTCATTCCTCCTCCAAAGGTTTTGCACTCAAAGCCCCAACTGGACAAGCTGCAATACAAAACTTACATGAGATGCACCTATCTTGGAAGAAAATCCATTCATCGTTCTCAAGTACTATACTTTCTTTTGGGCATACCGCAACACAGGAGCCGCATAAGTAGCACTTTTCTTTAGTAACCTCTATTTTAATCCTCTGCAGTGCCATATTTGACCCTCCGATTCATTGAGATTTTTTCTTTAATGCTTCTTCATCTATCTTAATGACACCGTCTTTTATTATTAACGGAACAAATTTGTTAAGCTCTTCAGCCTTCTTTAAAACTTCCCTTTCCTTCAGGTTCAATATGTCACTGAGGTTATCCACTGTGGCCTCATTATACAAAAGCAGGTGATGGAGAATAGCTAATTGCGTCATATCGCCTATCTCTTTGAGGTATATGTCTTTTATTTCCTCAATGAGCCAGTTTCTATAGCTCTCAATATCCTTAAGGGCATCTAAGATGCGGCTTAACTGTTCGTTAGATCCTATAAAATCGATTATCATGTCTGTTAGGTTGTCATGGGATAGTTTTAACTCTTCAAGATTAATGTTATATTTTCCTAGCTTCTCTGGAGCTTCATGTAAATCTAGTCCCTTGTACCAGAATAGGTTTGGAGTTACGGTGGCTATATATGTCCTAGAGAACGTTATTTGGTAATACTTCCTTGTGGGACCTATAAACGTGCCCTCTTTCTCATAGGACTTGATGATGCCTTCCCTCTCCATTATCTTTAGATGCTTTGAGACGGCTGTTGATGATACATTAACTTTGTTACTTAAGAGACTAAAATAACATTCAGTACAAGTTAAATGACTCAGTAAATCCCTCCTAACCTTATTCCCAAGGATGTAAAATATATCAGGCTCAGACATGTTCCCCACCTACCCAAACTTGTGGCGTAAAGTTTATATATTGTCCACTTTAACCTTTGGTTGATAACTTTAAATTTGCAAAGGTTTAATTAAATTGTTGCATCCAGAGGTTATAAACCTTTAGATTGAAGTTGGAGGTGTGAAGAATGGGACTGATTAGCGATGGAGACAAGAAAGTTATTAGGGAGGAGTTCTTCTCAAAATTAACTAATCCAGTTAAGATTATCGTCTTCATTGGAAAAGACCACTGCCAGTACTGTGAACAACTAAAGCAGCTCGTTCAAGAGGTTAGTGAACTTAGCGACTTGGTGAGCTACGAGATCCATGACTTTGATAATGAGAAGGAGCTCGCAGAGAAGTATAGGATTGACAAAGCTCCTTCACTTGTAATTACCCAAGACGGCAAAGATTTGGGTGTTAGATACTTTGGACTTCCAGCAGGGCACGAGTTCGGAGCTTTCCTTGAGGACATAGTTGACGTTTCAAACGGTACTACAGACTTAATGCCTGAGACAAAGGAAGCCCTTAAGAACATTGACAAGGACGTCCAAATATATGCTTTCGTTACACCAACATGCCCATACTGCCCAATGGCTGTTAGGATGGCCCACAAGTTTGCTATTGAGAATGCATTGGCAGGAAAGGGCAAGATCCTTGGAGATATGATTGAGGCTATTGAGTACCCAGAATTGGCAGACAAATACAGCGTTATGGCCGTTCCAAAGGTTGTAATTAGGGTTAACGGCGAAGACAAAGTTTCATTTGAGGGTGCATATCCGGAGAAGATGTTCCTCGAGAAGCTCATGGAAGCCTTAGAGTGATTTCTTCTTTCTTTTCTCTAAAAATTTAAGAGGACAAAAATTAACTGAGCCTTTCTTTTGCGGCAATTAAACGTTGAAAGACAGTAATCCACGCCAACACAGCAACTATATAAACACCAAGCTCGACTCTATTTAACAAGGCGAAGAGCACTAGGATTATTAAACGCTCTGCCCTTTCTGCTATTCCTATGGCTAAGCTGCCGCTTCCCGCTAATTCAGCCCTGCACCTCTCATAGCTTACCAAATATGCCCCAATCAGCGTGATAAAAGCAACCTCCCACCTTACAAGCCCACCATAAGCAATTCCAAACAGTATTGCTCCATCGCTTACTCGATCAATTGTGGAATCCAAAAAAGCGCCGAAGCGAGAGGTTTTGCCTGTCAGTCGAGCTAATGTCCCATCTAGAGCATCTACCAAAGAGCCAAAAATTAAAATCAAAGCCGCTACTCTCTGGGCTCCAAGGGAGAAGTAGTAAGCGCTCGCGAGTGTTATTAAAAACCCTATAAGGGTGAGCTGGTTTGGAGTTAGGCCAAGCTTTGCCAAAGGAGATACAATAGATTCCAGATATCCTTTGACCTTTGGCCGGTACTTATTTAGGACCATCCTCCTCACTCCTCTTTCTCGAGTGTGATCACTTTTTTGCCTCTTTCCTGCGGGATTATTTTAACTTTGGCATTTTGGAACTCTTTCCTAAGACCTTCTCCCTTTAAGAGCCTGTCCAAAAAGACGGCCAAAGCCGCAACTTCACTGTGCGGCTGATTGCCAACGCCTATGTTGTAGTCTGCTCTCTCATAAACGTCCCTTGGAACTTTTTCAGCTCCAACCACAATGAGCAGATCCTCTCCTCTTTCTAAGTCCTCCTCAACTTTAGGAAGAGCATCATCTATATGTAGGCCATACATGGTAAGGTGGACTATCTTCCCTTTCCATTCCCTTAAAATCCTGCGCCAGTTCTCGTTGAATTCAATGAAGAAAGGACCTCCCCATCTCTCCACAACATCCTTAACGCTTTCCTCAACGTGCTCATCTTCTGTGGTTATGATTATTCCATCCGCTCCAAACGCCCTCGCTGTTAGGGCTACATGAGTTGTTATCCTCTTATCCCTCTCCGGTCTGTGTCCCAAGCGCAAAACTACAATCATCCCAGTCCCTCCCTTAATATTTTCCAGTATTCTTCAAAATCATCTGGATAAGGCTTATTTTTGTAAAATTCATGTATGGTTTTAATGTTTTTCCCGATGTCCCCGGCACTGTATTTTGTTAGCACATAATTGAGCTCGTCCTTAGGGGCTGATGCCAATAAAAATAGAGCAAAAAGTTGCTCATTTTCATCCATATCCATGAGTATCTTATTAAGCTGGATCCTTCCTGTCGGAGATGTTCTCTTTTCAATTTCTTCTATTAGTGTCTCTTTAATTTTTGCGGTATATTCACCGGTCACATCAATGTGTTCATGCCCCTTTAGTTCTTCCGGAGCTTGAGCAACCAATCTATAACCTCCGTCCGTTAACATTTGATAGAGACGAGGGAAGAAGGATGTAGCTATGTACTCTCCCCTGCTTCCAAAAAAGCCCCTCTCAAAATCTACAACATACCATTCTCCATTTGAGTAAAATTCAGAGACTGCTTTCAAAGTGCAGTCCCCACCGTTGTACAGCGTCACAAGTCTGGAGGGAACATTTAAAGC
Organism: Palaeococcus pacificus DY20341; assembly: GCF_000725425.1. Taxonomy (NCBI): domain Archaea; kingdom Methanobacteriati; phylum Methanobacteriota; class Thermococci; order Thermococcales; family Thermococcaceae; genus Palaeococcus; species Palaeococcus pacificus. The sequence goes on from NZ_CP006019.1 coordinate 1,297,719, forward strand.
CCTCATCATGCCGACAAAGAGTATTTGTCCTTCATCATAGCTTATCTTTCTTTGCTCTGCTATGTTGATGGGCTCAAGAGCTGTCGTTGTGTCCCCAAATGTGTAGTTATCCCTTATCCAATTATAGACGTTCTTTGCCGCATCTACCTCGGATTTTGCTCCCTCTGTCAGTCCTTTAATGTATGGTGTTAGGCTCTCTAGGTCTCCGGTTATTTCAGCTTTATATTTTTTTATCCAGTATCCGTCTACAATGTAGGGATCGACTATCCAGCCATACTTGTCTTTATAAGCCTCTTTCAAAGTTTCTCTGTCGTGAATCCAGGGCCTCCAGAGGACTTCAACATCACCGCTCAGCACTTTTTTAACTTCCGTTCCACCTTCATTATAGCTCACAAATATGGTTATGTATCCTTTTGAGTGCATGTATTTTGCTTTCAATGTATAATTGACCAAAACGGTTTCCTGCGGGGGAATTTTATCCGGTAAAGTGCTTTGGGAGCTCAGTTCTATTCCCTCTGAAAGATAAATGTTAACCTCTCCCACTTTTACAGTTTTGTCCCCTATATTCGTTAAATTGAGCGTTAACTGAAACTCTTCTCCCCCTTCCAGCGTAGAAGAGGATATCCCAAAGTTCAAGAGAAGTTTGCCCTCTTTATTTTTACTGTTAGAATTGCTTCCTTTTACAACTGTAATCACAAACTCTCTATATTCAAACCACGCTCTATGAAGCTCATCTATAAAATTTATGCGCAACTTTATGGGATACGTCCCAGGGGCTAAAGGTGCTTTTAAAACCCACACTAGATCGGCGCTTTCTCCAACTTTCAGGAAGCGGGGAAATTGAGGATATCTAATCACTATAAATCCGTCGGGAATATCACTTAAATCTTCCATTCCGACAAAAGCAACTTTTCCCGTGTTATTAAACGTTAAGGTTATATAAAAGGTCTCACCTGGCTCAACGACATTTTTATTTAAGGAAAAGTTAATGGTATAGGGGGGTTTATAAATACATCCGGAAGCCAGCACCAAGAATGCTACAAACAGAGCGTATTTTTTAAATTTGTCCACTTACTCCACCCAAAAGCCTTTAACATTTGCAGCTTAATAAACTTTAGGTGGTACTATGATAACGCTTACAACTGATTTCGGGCTCAAAGCACCATATGTAGGCGAGATGAAAGGAGCAATACTTTCGATAAATCCTGAAGTTGAGTTAATAGATATAACACACTCAATAACGCGGCACAGCATTTTAGAAGGCTCCTTTGTGATGGAGCAGATTGTGAAGTATTATCCAAAAGGCACAATTCATGTTGGAGTTATTGATCCGGGGGTAGGCACTTCGAGGAGGGCTCTGATCATAGAGGGGAGCCAATTTTTAATAGTTCCCGATAACGGCCTTGCGACATTGCCGCTAAAACACATAACTCCAAAAGCAGCCTATGAGATTGATATAGGAAAGATGGAGGGAATAATCGGGAGAAAAATAAGCACTACGTTCCATGGGAGAGACGTTTTTGGGCCAGCAGCAGCTCTTCTTGAGCTTGGGTATGAACCATCCCGTTTGGGAGAGGAAATAGACATGGAGAGCATAATAAAACTTGACTTAAAGCCTAAGAAAAGCGGAGATGCCTGGCTCTTAAAAGTTATATACATCGATGAATTCGGCAACGTGATTCTAGGCCTAGAGGACTACGAAAAGCCAACCTACATTGAAGTTAAGAGTATTAGAATTCCCTACAAGGACACCTATGGCGAAGTTGGTAAGGGAGAGCTCTTAGCTTTGCCAGGAAGCCACGATTACTTAGAGATAGCTGTCAATCAGGGCTCTGCTGCTGAGATTTTAGAGGTTAATGTGGGCGATGAGCTGGAGGTGAAGCTTGTCTATTAAGTTCAAAAATTTGGGCTTTGGAGGTGAAGGTATGAGAGGTCTCTTCATCGGGCGTTTTCAACCCGTTCACAACGGACACTTAAAGGCCTTAGAGTTTATTTTCAAGGAAGTGGATGAGCTTATAATTGGAATTGGGAGTGCACAAGTTAGTCACACGTTAAAGAACCCATTCACAACGAGTGAGAGAATGGAAATGCTCCTAAGGGCTTTGGACGAAGCTGGCTTTGATAGGGGAAGATACTTCCTAATCCCGCTCCCAGACATAAACTTCAACTCAATCTGGGCTCCTTACGTGGAGTCCATAGTTCCAAAGTTCGATGTAGTCTTTACAGGAAACTCCCTCGTGGCTCAGCTCTTTAGGGAGAGAGGATACAAGGTCTTTGTCCAGCCCATGTTTAGGAAGGATATTCTCTCGGCGACGGAGATAAGACGTAGGATGCTTGAAGATGAGTCCTGGGAGAATTTAGTTCCAAAGAGTGTCGTGGAATACATCAAGGAGATTAAAGGTGTTGAGAGGATAAAGATGCTCGCAACGAACTTGGAAGCCAATGAGAAGGAATTACAAGCCCCCATAAGGATTCCGGAGTTTTAAAGTCCCCGGGGCTTTTTTCTTCTTGTTTTACATGCCCGGCTGAACTGAAGGCAAGATATATTCCTACCAAAGATGTCTATTAGCTGTTCTAAACGTGCATTTCACGCTTTGCTTTCATAAAGAGGCCTCCCATTATTAGGAACAGTACCAAACTTGCTGCATACGGAAGAGTCGCATATACACTCGCGAGCGCGCCAGCGATAAATGGAGTAACGAGGCCAATCAACCTGCGATAGCTTGTTATTGCTGCGTGAAACTCGCTCGCTCTCTCCTTGGGGATGAGCTTGAACATCCAGGAGCGGTAGAAGGGGAACCAGAGAGTGGTGCCAAAATCCCCTATGGCATAAACCATCAGTGCCAGCCAGAAGGGTGGAGAAAGCGCCATAATGAGAGCGTAAACCGCGTTGAGGAACATTCCAAAGCCTATCGCCTGAAAACCCCTTTCCCTTGGAACCTTCTCGCTGGCATAGGTGCCGATTATTGAAGCAATACTACTTACACAGGCTATCAGTGTTACTTCAAAGATCGTCTTTTTGAGCACAAAAACAACATAGTTTATGAGAACTATCTCGGGAGCGAGCTCCCAGGCTAGTGTGAGCAAAGCCTCAAAAGTGAGGAGGAGTTTGAATTCGCCGGCCTTGAAGGTGAAGCCCTTTGGTGTTATCCTCTCTTCTTTCCCCACGGATGGTAGAAACAGCCAGATGTAGGCCATCGTGGCTATTGAGAGCAACCCAAAGAAGATGAACGCTAAACGGTAGTGCTCCGGCTTTGGGAAGACATAGCCGAAGAGGTAGCCAAGGATTGGGAACGTTACCAGCCGCGCTATCTCCGGCAGCCGAAGGTGCCAGGCGAATATCTCCTCATATCTATCTTCGGGGTAAATGATCTGCTCGTAAGCACGGTAGAGGGGATAAAGCATGGTGGAGAACTTCTCGATGGTCCTCCCAGCGAAGAGCATCAGTGGAGCTATCGCACCCTTTGCAAAGCCGTAGAGGACATAAGCTATTCCATCGAGCGCGTCTATCGCAATCAGCCCCTTTTTAATGTCCCAGTGGTTAAACGCCCTGCCAAAGAGATAGGTTAGCGGTATAGAGATTATGTTAACGGCTGTGAAGAACGCCCCGACTTCAAGAACGGAGTAACCAGAGTACATCATGTAGAGCGGGAGGAGAGTCCACACTATGAGCTGTGGAGCTATGATTGTATGGTAGAGCATATAGGCTTTAGCATCGCGGGGGATTTCACTCCAGCGCATTGAAATTACACTCCTCATAATTTAGAGTTCAGTAAGCTTAAAGTCCAGATGTCCTGCCATATGAAATGTGTTGAATTATTTAAAAGTTTATTGCCCTCGGGTAGTTTAAGAATTAAAGAGAAACGTATGTTTGTTACAACAAAAAGTTTAATAAATATGGAAGGCAATTGTTCTCAGCTATGGTACTTACAATTGTTAAGAACCTTTCCAAGCCTACCCAAAATGCACAATGTTCTCATTAGGGAGGTGTAGGGGTGACAACCGTTGAATTAAGAGATGTCGTAAAAACGTTTTCAAGTCCTAAAGGGAGGATTACTGCCGTTGACAACCTCAGTTTTCAAGCAAAAGAAGGTGAAGTTCTTGGCATTCTTGGTCCCAACGGGGCTGGAAAAACAACAACTTTAAGGATGATTGCCACAATTTACAAGCCTGACAAAGGCACCATAAGGGTTGAGGGGATAGATGTTTTAGACAATCCATTAGACGTTAGAAAACGGATAGCGTACATGCCTCAAGAGCCAGATTTGATTCCATCTTTATCTGTTGAAGAACATATAACCTACTACCTCCGTTTTAGAGGGTTTAGTAAAAAAGAAGCCAAAAAGCGTTGCGAAGAAGCTCTCAAATCTTTTAATCTAAATGATCATAGACGTAAAAAACCGTTTCAATTAAGTACTGGTTTGAAAAGACGAGTGCAGTTAGCATCTGTCCTATCTGCCAAAGCGCCTGTGATTTTTCTTGACGAACCAACAACAGGACTGGATCCAAAAAGCAAGAGGAACACGTGGAAGCTAATCAAAGACAAAATTGAGGATAGTGGGGCAACTATTCTTCTTACAAGCCACGATCTTTATGAGGTAGAGTATCTTGCGGATCGAGTGATCATCATAAACAATGGTCGACTAATAGCTGAAGGCACGCCGAGAGATTTGAGAAAAAGATTTGGTAAGACCGTTAAAGTTATTTTTGAAGATCCCATACTGATTTCTAATACTTTAATGGATGAATTTATGAAGGTTGATGGAATCAAGGGCATTTTTCAAGTAAGCGAAAATGCAGTTGAGATAAAGCTGGATTCCTTGGATCGCTCCATTAACAACCTTGTTCGAATTCTCGCATCTAAGGAGCTAAAAATTAAGGATATTGTCACAACCGCTGCAAACTTCGAGGACGTGTACCTTGAAATAATAGAAAATTCTGGAGGTGACATGGGATGAACTTAAAATCAGTAGTGTCTTCGCTTAGGGTCGCCATTTCAAGGGAAGTAAAAATGGGCATGGATTTGGAATTTTTCTTAGGAACGCTGTTTGAGCCTTTGATATACGTCATGCTCTTTGGGCCTTTGATGGAAAAGCTCATTGGAAACGTGAATTTTGGAGGAAAAGAAATCTCCTACCTTGCTTTCATGTTTCCAGGAGTGCTCACGATAATAGGCATTAACCAAGGATTTCGGGGTGCTGCAACATTCATTCAGGATAAGTTCAGAGGTGGCTTGGAGACACTTTTTACACTCCCTGTGCCTCGCTCAGCTCTCTTCCTAGCCAAGATTTTGGGCTCATGTTTGAGAGCATTAATAGCAATGTCGGTAATTACACTCTTAGCAGCTTTAATGGCAGAAGGGCTTTCTTTGACATTATCAGGAATCCTAAAAAGCTTTTTGGTTAATATGAGCCTTGTTGTAGCCTTGGCAAGCTTCATGATATATCTCCTTTCCAAGAGCCAAAATCCAAATCTCCCTCTTGCAATTTCCAGCATATTACTGCTGCCCATGATGTTCCTTTCCACGGTGTTCTATCCTGAAAGCGTCTTCAGCAGTAACAGATTGCTCTCACTAATAGTCGCAGTTAATCCCATGACCCATGCCGCAAGGCTAGTTAGATCTTTTGTCTACTCAACCCCGCTATTAGCTTCAACGTTGCTAATATCTATGATATACTTATCAGCTCTTGCGCTTGTAAGCTTATTGCTAGGCGCCAGAGGGTTTGCGCAGGCACTTGAAAAGTAACCTTTGTGTTATCCTCTCTATTTTTATTCGCTATGGGAGGTTATCGTGAAACTTAAATACTTTTAGCAGGACTCTACGACGGGGTATGATAATGATAGAGGATGTCTTAGATATTTTGGCATCTTTAGGAGATAAAAGAAATATTGAAGGCATGAAAAGGTTTGGCATAACTTCCTCCTCCAAGATTTTAGGGGTCCCTAAGCCAAAGCTGAGGGAGCTGGCTAAGAAAATAGGTAAAAACCATGAACTTGCCTTGAAGCTGTGGGATTCTAACATCCACGAAGCGCGAATTTTGGCGAGCATGGTTGCTGAGCCCGAGAAAGTTGATGAAGACCTAATGGAGCGCTGGGTCAAGGATTTTGACAACTGGGATTTGTGCGACCAATGTGTTATAAATCTTTTCTGGAGAACGAAGTTTGCATATAAAAAGGCCGTTGAGTGGAGCCAGAGAGAGGAGGAGTTTGTAAAAAGAGCAGGATTTGCTTTAATGGCAAAGTTAGCTATTAGCGACAAAAAGGCAAATAATGAGAAGTTTGAAAAGTTCTTCCCCTACATCCTCGAGGGTGCTAAGGACGAGAGAAACTATGTCAAGAAAGCTGTAAGCTGGGCGTTGAGACAAATTGGAAAGAGGAACTTGTATTTGAACAAAAAAGCCATTGAGCTGGCTGAGGAAATCAAAAAATTGGAAACCAAAAGTGCAAAATACATTGCCACAGAAACACTTAGAGAGCTGAGGAGCGAAAAAGTCCAGAGGAGGCTATCATCTAAAGAGATAGGGGCGTGATAAGACCCACAAGCTTTTGAAAAAATCAAAGAGTGGTTCAAAGAACCCTATTCCTAAAATCTATCGCATCCTTAACTGCCCACTCTTCCGCTATCTTCGGATCATCCCGGCTCACTTTTTTCCAAAACTTCCAACACTCACAATCTAACATTGTCCTCACCAATTGATAATAGTATGCTCAAAGTAGAACTCATAAGTGGTCAAAAATGGTCAAGAAAAGTCATTTCAAGCACTTTACATAGATTAAAGCTTCCTCCCCCCACTCAGGATAGGGGTCTATAAGGGCAATTCTCACGAACCCTCCCTTTTCATAAAAGCGCCTTGTTCGATCATAGGGTTTGTAGTTCAAGTCGCCGGAGGTTTTAACAAGGAGCACTTCAAAGCCCTTCCCCCTTGCCCATTCTTCAACGAACGACAAGAGGCTTGAGCCAATACCTTTGCCTTGGTGTTCTCTTTTTACGGCCATCCAGAGGATTTCAAGTGCTCTATCGTTGATGGGCTTTAGAATTATGAAGCCAATAACTTCGTTCTCATGGGCTATGAATGTAGCTTCGCTCTTTAGGTCGCGCTCAATCGCTTTAATTCCACCTTCGTTGAACCATTCTCTAAGGTCTTTGGCTATTTGGAGGCACTGCAAATACTCTTCTTCGCTTTGGAGAGGTTTGATTTCCATAATCGATCACTTTCCCTTTTTATCATTTAGGCATTTTCTTAAGTTATAGGGAACGCTCCGAAACGTTATTTTCACAGAATTCCTTAAATAACCTTAGCCTAATTATCTTTTGGTTGGAAATGGAGGGCCATCAATGAGGAAGTTTGAAGATCCAGAGGCTCGCTATTTGTTAATGACGCTCATCATAGCATTCATAGTTTTCTCAGCTGTTTTAGTAGTCCCTATTAAGCTCATAGAGCCCGACGACATAACGTACTACGCCGCAATGAAGGCGTTTTCCCAAGGTAAAATCACAGTTTCGCGCTCCGAGCTTCTGGAGCTTCAAAGGGATGCAAGCTATGAAGAGCTCATAGGCGTGTCTAATCTTGCAGGCAAACACCTTGGAATACAATACGTGAGGATTGATGTCGATGAGTATGCTTTGGAAAAGGCTCCCGGTTATGCCTTCATACTCGCCTTCTTTCACAAGCTCGGGCTTGAGAGAATAGTAAACTTAGTTTTTGGACTTTTTGGGCTGATTGTCTTCTACAAGCTCATCTCATTGGCTTACAATCCAAAAACTGCTTTTGTTTCTTCGCTAATCCTACTTTTCAATGCGACCTTCTTGGGAATGCTCTACAGGATTTACATGTCTGACTTTGCGAGCATGGTTTTTGTGCTCATCGGCGTGGCGTTCTACTACATGGGACTCGAAAAAGAAAGCAAAACCCTAGCTGTGCTCTCCGGATTAGCTTTGGGATCGAGTGTGGCAATTAGATACACAAATGCCGTGATTTACTCTGCGCTCTTCCTCTATGCCGTGTGGTTTTTGAGAAAAGGCACGAAGAAACCGCTTAGATATCTTGGCATTCTCCTTTTGGGTTCGATTCCCCCTGTGATTTTGCTCATGATATATCACTACACAGTCTTTGGAGGTCCATTTAGGGTGGGCTATGCATATACAATTGGCTACACAAACTTTGCTTTCCAGTTTCTGTTGAAGGGAGAGTGGCATAGGGCCTTTGCAATACTCTTGAGAAACTTCCTGGTTCACCCAAAGCTTCTCTTTGAAGGGTTCCCATCAATCTTTCTGCTTCCGGTGGGCTTGTACTTTGCAAGAAAAAGCCGCTTAACGCCCCTATTATTTCTGTGGTTCTTAGCATACTTTGGTTTATACTTCCAATACGATTGGCTCCGCGCCGATGCCTACATCTTCCAAATGCGCTTTTATCTCCCCTTCGCCCCAGTACTCGCAGCTTTGGCAGGAGTATTGATAGCGAGCATTTTAGATGAGAAAACGCCCAAAGAAATTAGAGCATTGGGCTATACGCTCTTTGGCTTCATATTGCTGGTGGACTTATCTTCATTTGCAAGTTTTGTGGCCCGTTACGTCCTTAATTTTAGGTTTGAACAGCCTTTGCTGCCTCCTCCTTTTAGGCCTTGATGAGTGAGTTTTTCTAAACGCTAAATTTCAACTAGCTCGTGGAAGAGGAGGTAATCATTGTTAAAAATGTCTTTGAGCGTATAGATAAAAATTGCTAAATAAAAACCTGTGCCCTAGAAAACAATTTAAATGGAGCATTAGTTAACTCTTTATGGTTTTTGCAATGATGGAAGATAAATGGAACTTTGATGAATGGGCTCAAAGCTATGACGAAGATGTGAAGCAGGAAAACTGGATACACAAGGATTATAAAAAGGTTCTTAAACTCGTCGCGGAGAAAGCTAAAGGTATTGTAGTTGATATCGGCTGCGGCACGGGAAATATTTTGAGAGTCATTAAGTGTGAGCAATACATCGGTGTTGAGCCTTCAGGAGAAATGAGAAGAGTTTTTAAAGAAAAGTGGGGCTTTGAACCTGTAAACGGCCACTTCTTGGACATTCTTCTGCCAGCTGAAACCGCCGATACTGTAATAACGACCTATGCTTTTCACCACGTGCCCGACGGGGAAAAGGAGAACGCAATAAAGGAGATGCTCCGGGTTCTAAAGCATGATGGGAAAATTGTCATTGGAGATGTCATGTTTGAGTCCGAAGAGGAGAAGAGACGCATCGGTGAAGAAGACGGTATAGCAGGGGAGATTGAGGATGAGTACTTCGCGACAGTAGAGCATTTGAGGGAGATATGCGAGAGACTGGGGCTTGAGTTTACGTTTGAGCAGATAAACAGGTATGTGTGGATCGCTGAGATGAAAAGAACTACTCGATGATAATGCGACCATCCTCCATTATGGGCTCTCCGTCCACAAGCACCTTTGGATTCAGCAGGACAAAGTCACTACAGTACCTTCCTGAGTACCAAGACATCAGGCTCCTTAAAGTCAGTCCAGTTCTTAAATCCAAGCTCTTTTAGGGGTTCAATCAAATCTTGCTTATCTTCAGGGAGCATTATGTCAATGCTGTCGTAGCCGAGTTTCTTTGCCTCAAAACTCATCGCAGGTAAAAGCGTTTTTATGCTCTCCATTGAGACTTTAAAAATTGTGAATGCCGGCTCAGTGTTCACTTCTGGATAAAGGAACTTGAATCCTTTAAATTCCCTAACCTTCGCCTTTTGGTTTAGCCATTCGATACTTTCCTTACATTTGTGCAGAAACTTCCAACCGTAGGGGATATGGCCTTCATAGCCTAGTTCATCTAAAGAGGAAATTTTTGAAACGTTTGGTTCTTTTTCTTCCTCAAGCGCTCTTTGAACGTAATAAAACCGCTCCACGATCTTAAATCCGTCCCTCTTTGCCATTGCAATGCTCTCTTTGTTGAGGAAGTAGGTTGAGAACTCCAGTGCATTTATGATGCCCTCTTCTGCCAGTTCTTTTCCTTTCTTGAGCATAAAGTTGTGCAAAAGCCTCCCAAACCCGTGTTTTTGATAATTGGGGTGAACTCTAAGGCCTTCAAGCCAGCCGACTTTGTCAGGTAAGATTGTAAGCTTTGCCGTTCCGATGGCTTTTCCTTCAAGCTCGATAACATAGAAGTTTCCATCTTTCACCCAATTATCAAAAACCCTCGCAAGGTAGTCCTCACCTTCCCAGGTTAACTTTGCAATTTCCTCGATGAAGGGTTTATCTTCTGATTTAGCAGGCCTAATTATTGGTTCCATCGTACCACCAAAAGTTCTATGCACCTTTGACATTTATAATTTTCCTACGTAGACTATTGCTTTTAAACAAAGCATTTTTGAGCTAACGTTGTGATGTTAATATTGCCAGCTTTACCTTACCTCAACTTCAATCACATCCCAGCTCTTCCAGCCTTTCTCTCCAAAGGCAACTATATAGAGATAATAAGTCCCCGCTTTTTGAGCTATCACCTCAACCTGAAATTCTATGGTTTCATTGGGCTTTAAACAGAACTTCTGTGGGGTAATTTTGGTATCCAATCCTTCCACCTTCGTCAGTTTTCCCTGCATATAGCTCCATGAGGACTTTGAAGCTTCCGGACCGAGGTATGCCTTCAGCACTACGCAACCATCATAATAGCATGTGTTTTTAGACCCACCAGATTCTCCTACGTGATATTCCTTTCCGGTAATGTTGCCTCTAACCACAACCTTGTCTCCCTTGTGAATCATGACCTCGTTTTCACTCAATCTAATAGAGTGGATATTCAACTCCCCGTAAGCCGGGTGCAGGCACTCGGGTTCAACTCTAGAAGCATTTTCATTCCCTCCATTAATTTCTAAAGGTGTTGATTCACTTTGAGAGTTATTGTATTTCTCATTATCAGCTTCCAAAGATGTCTTCTGGTGCCTTTCGCTAATGAGCAAGCTTCCGGCTATCACTATCAAGATTAAACTCAAAATTAGGAAGAAATGAGTAAATTTCATGAACCTGCCTCCTGATTTAGTGTCATAGACTCTATGTTCTCACAGAACCATATGTTCTCAATTTATTTAAGCTTATTCACCATTGTAAAACATGAGTCAAAAAGAGTAAGTCTTGGAGTTTTGTTTCTAAAATGGGTGAAACTTAAACAGAAAGTCCTCAAGATAAAACTCCGGGAGAATCCTTAAAGTTTTTATGAACCTAAGCTATAAAACCTTAGAGGTGCTGAGATGATTCCTCAAACCCACCTCAAAGTTCTCTATAAGCTGTATGAGAGGTTAAAGGATAGCAATGTGAATTGGGTTGTTACCGGAAGTCTTGGCTTTGCGCTCCAAGGTGTTCCAGTTGAGCCACATGACATTGATATCCAAACTGATAATGAAGGAGCTTATGAAATCGAGCGCCTCTTTTCTGAGTTTGTAGTTGAGCCTGTGAGATTTAAGGAAAGCGAGAGAATCCGCTCGCACTTTGGAGCGCTGATGATTGAAGGCGTTAAGGTCGAGATAATGGGGGACATTCAAAAGAAAGTCAATGAGGAGTGGGAGCCGCCGGTGGACATAAACAAATACAAACGCTTTGTGCAAATTGAAGGGATGGAAATTCCCGTTTTGTCGCTAGAGTATGAGTATCAAGCTTATCTCAAGCTTGGAAGAATTGAAAAAGCGAAGATGCTGAAGGAGTTTTTAGAAAAGAGAGGAAAAGATGATGTTTGACTATCTACAATCTTTCCCTATCGAAATCACAAATTTTTCGTTTATTCTAAATGAGGCAACGATCGTTCTGAATGAGAGATACCCAAGGAGAATACCAAAGTCTCTAGTTTTCTTAAAACCTATATCCATCCTTTCGTTTTGGTTCTTGGAGAGCTTTAAAATCTGTTTCTCAATGAAAACTTCCAAACCTTTTGGGCTTAAAGGCTCTATCTTTAAGCTTACGCCCTCTCCGTAATTGAAGATTCCAAGCTCAAATGGATTCTCATAGGCAACTAAATCAAAGGCCTTTTTCTCTTCCATAACAGAGATTCCCGCAATTCTTGGCATTGTCCCTTCTTGCCCCGGCTGGCCTCTAAAATAAACTTTCAAGCGCGCATTGCCTATAATATCAGCAAAAGAAATCTCATAGAATTTCTCACTATGAAAGCTAACCTTCTTTCTGGAAACTTTGAACTCAAAGAGAGGATGAGTCTTGAGAAAGTTTTCGACAAAGCTGCCCTTTCCAAACCTAAAAAGCCAGAGTTGCTTCCTTTTAGAGAGTATCGCTGGATAAAAGTTAAACTTTTTATAAAGGTTTAGGGCGGGAATATTATCGTATTCTGTCATTAAAAATTGAATATTGTGTCCTTTGCTTTCGGATATTTTGATGCACTCCTCTATGAGCTTTGTTCCAATTCCCTTTCCTTGGTATTCGGGATGCACTATTAAATTAACAATCTCCGCATAAGGTGGAAAAGCTACATCGAGAGTTACCTTTCCAACGACTCTATCATCAGACAACGCTATTAGGACTTTTGAATAGTTCCTCAGGCTCTTCCAAATAGTGATAAGTTTTGGGCTGAATTTCCAGCCTAATGTATTATAAAGTTCCTCGACACCTTCTGCAAACTCCTCTTTAAACTCAAGGACTTGAACTTTCATTTGGCACTACCTCAATTTTTAGCCCTTAAAGAGGTATTGCCAGTCGGGTATATTACACATTTGGTAATGTTCAAACTTTCTGTGCAACCACTATCATCCTTGGGGCGTTTAGCGAAAGCTCTCTCCCATCCCAGTGCCCAAAAACTTTGTAAACTTCGAACCCAGCTCTTTTGAGGAGTTCTTTTAGTTCCGTGAATGTGTAGAGTCTAATTGAATAGGAAACTTCTCTTCTCCTGCCGTTTCTTATGGTTATCCTTCTCACATTCATCCTTCCTGTAAAGACATCAAAGCTCGGCATGTCAATCATCAAATCTTCACCCTTCTCAAGCACGGAGCATGGAGAAAGGTGATTAACTACAAAATCTCTGTTTGGAACATCAAGGCAAAAGAACCCATTTGGCTTTAAGGCTTTGTAAACGTTTTGCAATACTTTAAAGTTCTCCTCGCCACTAAAATATCCAAATGATGTGTAGAGAAGTAAAACTATATCAAATTCTTCTTTGAAGTTTGTTTCTCTCATATCTCCTTTCATGAACTTAACGCTTACTCCTTGCTCTTCTGCTTTCTTTCTTGCGATCTCTAGGAAACCCTCCATTATGTCAACGCCAACTACTTCATGCCCTAACTCTACCAACTTTATTGCATGTCTTCCAAAGCCGCAGGCTAAATCAAGGATTCTCTTTGACTCCTTCAATTCAAGGACTTTCACTAAAAATTCCACTTCCCTCTTGGTTCGCTCTTCAGTAAGTTTCTCCGAATAAAAATACATGTAATCGTCAACGTTGAAGACATCTTCGATGTTAAAGGTCATCGTTATCACTCCACTTTTTCTCTCCTATTGTTATCACGCTCATACTCGTTAGAGGATATGTCCTAACATTAAAACCCACTTTTCTAAGAATGAACTCCACTATCCACTGAGACCAAAGGTAAGTCTTCATAGTGAATGTGTAACCTTCGCTTAAATTGACGTAGAAAAGCTCTCTGGAACCTCCTTTAAAGTCAAAACCCTTATGGTAGGCTATAAATGGTTCTTCAACATAAACGTCTTTTATGATTCCTGCAGAGAGGGCTTTCACAAAATCCGAGTAATCCACTATTATTGCACCGTCGGGCTTTAAAACCCTGTAAGCTTCTCTTACTATTTCATCAAAGTCGTAGATGCTGAAGTGTGGCAAATTATACCCTAACGTAACAACGAGGTCAAAGCTTTCATCATCAAACTCTAGTCTTTTGGCATCCATAATGTAGAATTGTGCCTTCGAATTTCTCAGCTTTGCGTTCTCCCTTGCTTTTTCAATTGCCTTTCTGTCTATATCAATGCCCACAACTTCAAAACCAAGCTCCTCTAGGGCAAAAGTCGAGACTCCCGCATTACAGCCGATATCCAATACTCTCCCACTCTTTACTGGAGAATACTTTTGTAAAACTCCTTTTATTTGCTCTATCCTTCTCTTTCCAACTTCAGTGTTTGGGTCATACATCTCGGCAAACTCCCTGTAAAACGGCTCAAAAGTTTCACCCAGATGTTTGAACATGTTTTCACCCCCATTCAATCTGGGCTTGCTCTTTAAAACAATTTATGGGTGTTTCTAAGGTTCTTCACAAACGCTCTTTAGTGCATAAGGCTTACAACCTCCACAATCCTTCTTGCTAAATAATCAACCAGCATTTGCGCCTTTGATTCTTTTACAGTTTTTCCTTATTCATACCTAGACACACAGATTTTCACTCCCATCTCTTCTTAACATATCTTCCAGCTATCCATCCAGCCAAGACTCCTCCGAAGATGATTAGATAAGGATAAGCTAGAGCTATTGGGGTTTTAAAATTTTCAGGGGTATACTTCCAGAATACCGGAGCAAATAGACACAGTATGAGCACAGCACTCCATATCCGCTTCATTTCCCAAACCTCTCTAAATTAGTTCACCAATGTGTCTCTCACCACTTCATATGTGATTTTCAGCTTCATGGTTTGACTCCCACCGTTACAACCATTCTCTCATTTATGTAATGGCTTTCTACTTCAAAACCAGCTTTTCTTAGGATGAATTCCACAATCCATGGAGACCAAAGGTAGAACTTAACGCTAAAAGTTGTCCCGTTGTCTAAATTTATGAAGAACCTTTCCTCTAAGCCTTCAATGAAGTTAAAACCTTTGTGAATGGAAATCAGCGAGCCCTCTACAAAAGCATCTCTGTGCCAGCTATAAAGCCCGTTTATTGTATCTGCGTGTTCAATTACAAGCACTCCCTTTGGCTTTAAGACTCGATAAACTTCTCTAATTATCTCGTCAAAGTCATAAACGCTGAAGTGCGGCAAAGGAGAGCCAAGTAAAGCCACAAGATCAAAGCTTTCACTCTCAAACTCCAGCCTTTTAGCATCCATAAGGTAGAATTCTGCTTTGGAACCTCTTTCCTTTGCAACTTCTTTAGATTTTTGAATCGCTTCTTTTCTAATGTCTATTCCAATGACCTTAAAGCCGAGTTCTTCTAAAGCAAAAGTTGAAATTCCAGTGCCACAACCAACATCTAAAGCTTTTCCTCCCTTTATGGACAGATATTTCCTTAAGGTTTCCTTTAACTCTCTTATTCTCCTCTTCCCAATCTCACTCGTTGCATCCCAAGTAGTGGGAAGGGCTTTGTAATAAATGTCGGCACCTTCGCCAAGATGTCTGGACACTTTAAACACCCGAAGGTTTTCTGCCAACAGTCACAACACTAAAAGTTCCTAAATAATGTGTCTTCACGTCAAACCCGGCTTTTCTCAGGATGAACTCTACAATCCACGGTGCCCAGACGTTAATCTTCACCCTAAAGAAGTAGCCCTTCTCAAGATTAATGAACAGCCGCTCTACTTGTCCTTTCACGGTGTTGAGGGAAACATGGAAGGAAAGGAATGGATCTTCAACGAGCACGTGCTTATAACCGTCATGTAAAAGCTTAACCCAGTCCGCATACTCAAGGAATAGGACTCCGTTGGGCTTTAGCACCCTGAAAGCCTCTTGGACAATCTTATCGAAATCATAAACGCTCAAGTGAGGAAGAGGGTTCCCTAAAAGCGCAACTAGGTCAAAGCTCTCATCAGGAAAATCTAGCTTTTTGCCGTCCATAACTCTAAATTCTGCATTGTACTTGAACTCTTTCGCAATTTCCTTTGCCTCTTCCACGAGTTCCTCCTGAACATCTATTCCAACAACTTCAAACCCCAGATTTTCGAGGGCGAAGGTCGAGATCCCCATGCCGCAGCCAACATCCAAGGCTTTACCGCTTTTTATGGGAAGAAATCTTTCAAGTAACTCTCTCTGCTTTCCCATTTTCTTTTTCCCAACTTCACTCCGCGGGTCGTACATCCAGAGCTTTTCCTTATAGGTTGGCTCAAAGGTATAACCGAGGTTTTTGAACATAGTATCACCTCATTCGAGCAAGAATCAGGTCCTTATCCTTAAACTCAACCCAAAAACCATTCTTCTCAAGAACATAACGCAGAATCCACGGCGACCAAATATAGAATCTGTCCCTTGAAAAGACGCCTTTCTCAAAATCGATGAGCAATCTCTCAAGGTAGCCCTCGTAAACATTCACGTCTATGTTTATTCTAACCAAGCCCTCAGCCTCAAGCCCCGGCTGGTTGAAACCCCTTATGAGCGTCCAGAGAAAGTCACTTTCTTGAATCACAATCCAGCCTTGAGGCTTCAGAACTCGTCTAACTTCCTGCAAAATCTTATCAAAATCCCAGATGCTGAAGTGAGCTAAAGGATAGCCGAGCAACACAACAAGGTCAAAATTGTTTTCTTTGAAATTCAGATTTTTAGCGTTCATAACATAAAATTTTGCCTTTGAACCTCGCTTTTTGGCTAACTCTTTAGCCCGCTCTACGGCTTTTTCTTGAATGTCTATGCCCACAACGTCAAAACCCAGCTCTTCTAAAACAAAACTGCTTAGCCCTGCGTTGCAACCAATGTCCAAAGCTCTGCCATTTTTAATAGGTAAATGTCTTGACAGAATCTCCCTTACCTCCGCAAATCTTTCTTTACCTCTCTCGCTTTCTATATCGTATTCACCTTGGGTCTTTTCGTAGAGGGGCTCATCAGTATAGCCAAGATTCTTAAACATAGCAGATCCCCAATATTACAACGCAAAAGAGTTTTAAATCTTTATCGATGAAATAAAATTTGGTGGTTATATGAAAAAGGTCTTCTCTTTCCTTCTCATTGCATTACTCTTAGTTTCAATCTTTTCAGTGTATTCTTGGTGGCAATGCAGGAGGGAAAAGAGAAAAATGCAGATACAGATATACAATGAATTTGAAGTGAGCAGGTGGGAGCTTGAGTACATGGGAGAGACCTTTCAACATTTACTTCAGAAAAATGCCTCACAAGATGTTCTTTTGCTTTATCTTGAGAAGTATCAACATCACGTACTTGTCGTGAAGAACGTCTTTGGGATTTTGGGCTCCTACAATGAAGAAGAAAAATTCCGAAAGCTACATGTTGCAATGATGAATTTATTCGATGTTCTGAATAGTATGAGTGATAATCCTGAAAGCCTTAGAGAAAATCTGCAGAGCAATCTTGAAGCGTTGAGAGAGTTTGACAAACTTTTCAAAGAGCTTTCACAGTATCAGAAACCAAATGATATTCCAGATAAGTTGGCGGAGAGTTTTCTTGAGGTTTCGGAGGATTTAATAAAAAGTGAGAGGTGATTTTATGAGCCTTCTCCGGGTATATCACGATGAGGCCATCAAAGTTTTTTATGAGAAGGGTGGAGATGAAGAGGATCTTTATTGGCTTGTTAGTAGCATCTTGATTAGATATCCGGAACACAGAGACGAGCTTGAAGTTAGAAAGAGTCTGATGCATTTAATAATTCAAGAGGTTGGTGGCAAAGTCCTAGATGTTGGTTGCGGCATTGGGATTTTAACATTCAGGATGGCACTTAAAGATGAAGTCAAAAAAGCTGTAGGCATCGATAGTAGTTGTGAACTAATCAACTTTTGCAATCGTTTGAGAAATAGAATCACAGAGAAAGCAGAATTTTTATGCAGTGATTTCCTGAGCGTGGAAGTTAATGGGAAATTTGACTGTGTTGTCTTTCTCTACACGCTCCACGACCATGAACCGGAGCCATTTTTAAAAAAAGCTCTCAAAATATTGAAACAAGAAGGGAGAATAATAATCGGCGATTTTGATATTAATGGACTTAGAGAGAAAGTTAAGGCATTCGCACAAGAAAATGGGCTGGAAATCGTTAAAGATATTACCATTGGAAGGGCAAAGACACATGGAGGTATTCATGACGGGTTTTTAATCACTGCCCAGAGGTGAAAATTGCGGGGGCACTTACAGATACGGCAAAAGGTTTGGATGAATTATTTTACCAAATAAAAAGCTTAGCAGGAGGTAAGATCTAGCAATGAAACCGCCACACTTATATCCCAATCCCGCTTAATTAAAGATATGACGCAAAGTGCAAAGCATGATCTCTACACAATCTCAGCCCTAATCCTGCTCGCCAACCTTTTTAAGCGCTCACCGATTTATAACATCTTTTATCTCCTTGCAATGATTGTTCTCTCTCGAAGGCTCTGGAAGGACTTCCCAAGGTTTCTCGCAATCTCCGTCCTTGTAGGCTTCTTAGCTGAAATCATCGGTACTCGCATGTGCACGCCCTTTGGCTGCTATTACTACGAAAATCTGAAGCCCCAGGTGTTCGGTGTGGCTCTCTTCGTCCCTTTTGCATGGGCAATTTTTGGGTTTATTTCATATCTGACAGCGCGCCGCTTTTTTGTGCACAAAATGAGTAGAATAGTCTTTGCATCGCTCTTGATGGTCGTCCTCGACCTCTCAATCGACCCCATCATGACTTCGTGGAGGGCATGGGTGTGGGAGACGATAACAGCTATAAACTGGTTTGGAATCCCATGGACGAACTATCTGGGATGGTTTATTGTGTCCTTGACGTTTTTCTATCTCTACGAGCGTCTTTCAAAGGGTGAAGTTGGGGAGGAGCTTTTAAAGCTCGGCCCTCCAGTTTACCTTCTGGAAATGTTCACATTCATGATTTATGCTCCCGCAGGTGTAAAAACTCCCACAACAATCGCGTTTTTGGTCTCCGTCGCTGTGCTTCTCCCGCTGTATTTATGGAGGTGGATGAAATGAAAGCTGCTTTAATTCCAATGAGAGCTAAAGTTAATGACTTTGAAGCAAACTGGAAGGAGTTTGAACAGAGATTTGAAGAGGCATTGGAGCACAGCCCCGACATCCTGGTGTTTCCCGAGTACTGCCTCACGGGCTTTGATGAGTGGGACTTCAGCGGGGCAAAGCTTTATGATGAGATTGTGGACAGGGTGAGCGCACTTGCAAAGGAGAACTCGGTCTATGTAATCCTCGGTCTCCTTGAGCCATACAAGCGCTGTGTTTACAACTCTGCTCTGCTCATCAATCGAGAAGGTGAAGTTATTTTAAAGCACCGCAAGTTCCAGGAGCCGATGAAGTTCTGTACAGGCAACACTGTAAGGACCGCGAAGACGGAGTTCGGAAAGCTTGCGATAATTATTTGCGGCGACCTCTACAATAAGAGAATAGCCAAGTGGATTAAACGCAAAAAACCTGACTACATCTTTGTACCAATGGATCGCTCTCCATGGGGTGATTTTAATTTGGAGGAAGAGATTAAATGCATGGGCGGGAGGGTCAAGCTCTTAGGAGTTAAGACTTTCATAGTGAACTCCTACGCTCACTGGGACAGCTTCGGCGGTGCATGGGTCTTTGACGAAAATGGAGAGCTTTTAGCTCAGAGTAATGGGGAGAAGATTCTGGTGTATGTGGAGTGAGGTGGTATCATGCTTAAATGTACATCATGCGGAAAGGAGTATCCATTGAGAAAGCCGTGTCAAAGGTGCGAATGCGGTGAACCCTTAGAATTGGAGCTTTTCAAGGGAGTTCCTGGCATAGGAAGGAGTATTTGGGAGCGCTTTTCTCAATTCTATCCCTTCGAGCTCGACTTGGAGTATAGCCTCGGTGAAGGTGACACTCCCCTCACGAAAGCGAAGCGCCTCTCAAAAGAGCTTGGTGTTAGGCTGTACTTCAAGAACGAGACCCTCAACCCAACATGGAGCTTTAAGGATAGAGGAACGTTCATAGGCATTCACAGAGCTTTGGAGCTTGGCTTTGATAAAATTGGGACAGTCTCAACGGGCAACATGGCCGCTAGTGTTGCTGCCTATGGGGCGCGCTTTGGGCTCGAAACCTTCATCCTTGTCTCCTCAAGCATAGCGGAGGAGAAGCTTAAAACTCTGGCGCCCTATGGAGCGAGGGTTATTAAAGTTCACGGAAATTATGGAGAGCTTTACTACAAAAGCCTCGAGCTCGGACAAAAGAAGGGTATCTACTTCATAAACTCCGACGACCCCTTTAGGGTCGAAGGTTACAAGAGCATAAGCTTTGAGATTGCTGAGGAAATTGCTCCCGATTATGTCGTAATCCCCACAAGCTCGGGCGGACTTTTTAGAGGCATTGTAAAGGGATTTTTAGAGCTCAAGGAGAGTGAGCTAATAGATAACCTCCCAACTTTCGTTGCCGTTCAAGCCAAAGGATGCTCTCCACTATGCAGGGCTTTTAATGAAGGTAAGCAAAAAATCGAGCGCTTTGAAAACCCCCACACCATAGCCCATGCCATAGAGAACCCTTACCCGCCGAGCGGGAATGCTGTTCTAAGGCTTTTGAAAGAACTCAAAGGGCTTTGCGTTGCTGTTAGCGATGATGAGATTTTAAAGGCTCAACGAGAGCTAGCTCGGGAAGGCCTTTTCATCCAGCCTGCTTCAGCTACGGGTATAGCGGCACTAAGAAAGCTCAGGGAAGAAGGAAAGATTAAAGCCGGTGCCAGAGTGGTGAGCATTTTAACCGGGAGTGGACTTAAGTTCTTAGATGCTGTGAAAGAAGGAAAAGTCCGCGAATGCAGAATTGAGGAGCTTGGAGAGTGTTTATAGTTCCCTCAGCCCTTCTCAATGTCCACTATCCTTTCGCCGCTTACTTTTATCACCACACTGTCGCCCTCTTTAAGAGTTAGGAGCTTGTATATAAGCTCGCCGCTGAGTTCGGCGGCGTTTGCGTAAATTGTGGTGTTGCCGATTACAAGAACCCAGTGGGTATTGCCGTTTTTGGTATATGAGTAGATGGCCTCAAGTGTGCCGCTGACCTCCTGGGGCTTTTCTCCGCGTATCTGCCCATAGATGAGGAATTCCTTTACCTCTTTTTCGCTCTCAAAGATTTTGACGTCTTTGGTTTCGGCATTTACAAAGGCTATCTTCGCTATTCCAGAGCCCGTCCTTGGTATAACAGCTATGCGCCACCAGAGCGTGCCCTTCATGAAAACTGGGATTGGCTCAACGGTTATGAACTGGTTCCAGTCAAACGTCGGGAGAGCTTTTTTAACGTAGTCAATAGCCTTTACTGGACCTGTTAAAGGAGTATCAAACTTTATTTGGCTCATTTCACCGCTTTGAGCATCCATTAGATATATGGCGGCAAGACCATACGCCTTTCCATAGGGCTCTACAGCAGTCATCCAGTACTCCTTTCCATCACTCGTTATGACCAAAAACGGTTGCCTGTTGCCCTGGTTGCTAACATCTATAAGCTCTATTTGGTCTTTGTGGTAAATCCACAGGTTTATTATGTTGTCTAGGACACCCTCTTTCCAGTAGTTTTGAGCATTTATGATGTCTCTCGTGAGCCTCTCGGGGAATATTGGAAATTCTTTGAGTCTCTCATCCTTTAGGGCTTCTTCAGGCGTTAAATCCTCTATGTTACCGTCTTCATCAACTATTATAACGCCGCCCCACTTGGGGACTGTGTAGAAAACCCTAAACTGGTACTCGATGTAAGGAACCACAATGTAGACTTTTCCTTCATAGTAAAGGGCCCTCGGCAGATCGAGGTCAATTAGGTAGTGTTCTTTGTAGATGCGCCACTCCAAGTTGTCAAAAATCTGCATCTCCGGCCCCACCTGGAGCTCCCTCTCGACCCTCTCAATTTTGGCCTGAGTCGTGTTCATATCCACAAAGAGAACGCCTTTATCCTTCAGCTTTATTGCATTCCATGCTCCATCGGGAACTATATAAAAGCCCCACACGGGAGAGCCGTCTTTTATTGTCAGGTGAGCATCTCCAAGGGTGTAGCGGGCATATTCGATCGTATCAAGAGCGTATTTATACGCCGTAAACTTTGGCAGAATCCTAATTTTGCTCGTTGAGAGCTGAGACATCTCACTTGAGACAGAGCTCGGATGATATTCATTGTAAAGGGCTGTATTCATCAGTGCTCCCGAGAGTATTGAAGCGGATAGTGAAAGTATAAGAACCACCACTAAAGCCCCGGTTATTGCCCTGTTCTTGTTTGTCGGTGCAAGCTTTGCTTTTATTGAGCATGGGAACAGCAGCAAAAGTGAAATTATTATGTAAATGATTGAGGGATTCCTGTAAAAGCCCATTATTAGGCCGTGAAACCATGGTCTAGCAATCCAAACCAAAAGAGCTATTACCAAGAGAGGCGCTATCCACAAGGCCCCTCTTTTGGAACCTATTTTGATATTGATTTCTTTCATGGTTCATCCCATAGATGCATTCGCTCGCACACTATATAAACTCAACCTGAGAAATCTTTTTAACTCCCTCTGGGTAGGCCTAAAACATGGAAGTGACGATTAAGATAACTATTCAAGAACTCATTGCAGATATTCTAACGGATATAGAGGAGTTCAACTTATCGGCGAAGAATGCATTGGAAAGGGCGTTTAGAAATGTTGTTGAAGAGGATAGAGAGAGATATAGGGGGCTTGTGCACTCGTATATTTTTGAAATTTTGAAATGGCGTAAGAGGATTGACTTTGCTTTGAACTCTGTCCTAAAAGGTACAAAGATAGAGAAGCTCAATCCCTTTTTAGCAAACCTTTTGAGGATAGCTGTTTATGATATACGCTTTAAGGGCACTCCTCCCGCTATTGCCACAGACTCTGTGATTAGAGTTGTTAAGAAGCGCTTCAACATAAAGACTGCAAAGTTCGCCAATGCCATTTTAAGGAGCGTTGAGGAGTTCAATGAGGAGAATGCATTGAAAAAGCTCAAGGAAAAAGATAGGATAGAGTATTTGAGCGTCAAGTTCTCCCACCCGCGCTGGTATGTGGAGTATGCTATGGAACTGCTCGGTTATGAAGGAGCGATAAGGCTCATGATGAGCAACAACAGGCCCCAGCGCTATTATGTTAGGGTTAATCCGCTAAAGACGGATATAGATTCTTTGAGAGACTATCTCGAGGAACACGATGTTAGAGTAGCGAGAACTCCCTTAGATGATGTCCTGAAAGTTTTGGAATACCAAAAGCCCTTAACACGCTTGAAGTGGTATAAAGAAGGCTACTTCGTAATTCAAGACCTGGCAAGTGCATATGTTGCCCATGTTTTAAGTCCGGAAAATGGCGAAAGGATTTTGGATATGGCCGCTGCTCCCGGAAGTAAAACATTTCACGTGGCTCACTTAATGGAAAATACAGGGGAGATAATAGCTATTGATTACTCGCGCGACAGGTTGGAAAAGATGCGCGAGAAAATGGCTCTTTTGGGAGTTAAAAACGTCAAGCTAATCCACGCCGATGGGCAGATATTTAAGTGGAAGCATGAGTTTGATAAAATTGTTTTAGATGCGCCCTGCTCTTCCTCCGGAACTTACCGCCAGTTCCCCGATGTAAAGTGGAGCTTCGATGAGGAGAAGATTGCGAAAGTTATCCAAGTGCAGAAGGCGATGCTCAAGAATGCATACAAGAATCTGCGCAAAGGAGGAGAGATGACCTACTCAACGTGTTCCATAAGGATTGACGAGGACGAGGAAAACGTTAAGTACGCCCTAAATAAGGTTGGCTTTGAGCTCGTCCCCTATGAGTTCACATGGGGTGAGAGGGGCTTCACGGAGATAGGTGACAAGGTGTTTAGAGCTTTTACTCATCTCCATGATTGTAACAGCTTTTTTATAGCAAAGTTGAGGAAGTCGTAGTTTCTGAAAAAAGTTTTTATTTTGCAATATTCTACATGAAAGAGGCTGACTCATTATTTAACACCTCACGCTGTTCTCTCTAGGATTCGGTCTTTTGTGTTTGAGATTGTCATCTCTCTAGGAATTGATTCTTCCACATCGTGAGTAAAAGAAGTAAACAACAAAAAAGCCCTTCAACACTCAGCCCTAATTTCCTTTTCCGTGGGAGTTCTCTATCGTAGTTTAAAAACTAAAAGCTACTGGAGGACACTAGCTACCACGTAGTTGTGTTTGATTATCATCCAGTCTTCTTGTTAGTATTGCATGAATTCCCAAGCCTGTGGAGATGCCCCATAACGTTCCAAGGAGAGAGCCAGAGTTAGATTATCTGTTACTACCCATGCTGGAAGGACATAGAGCGGAAAGCTAACTGCAAGGCTCTTCATAGCTTTCTCCTTTGGAAACAACGCTTTTTTCCAGTGAAGTGTAATGAATCCAATAATATACGCAGTGATTATGAATTGTGGGATTAAATATTTTGCAAAGATAAAACGTGCTTGTTATTGAGGTAAAAAACATAAAAGCAGGGATTGCAAATCTATCCTTAAATACTTGCATTTGCATCACCTCCAACTATATGCACGTCTAATAAAATCTGCAATAACTGGAGTTAATTCTGAAAGTCCTTTAATTACCTTGCCCGCCTTGATAAGTTTTGCTGAGATAATGATGGCTTTAACCTCTCCTCCAATGAGGACGAAGTTAGTACCAACGTCCACTATCACGTCCTTGTTATCCTGTTTATGTTTATTACATCGAGTCCGGTGAATATAAAGTCGTTTCCATTCTGCGGGGATATTGCATACTTCAGCGATATCGGGACGTAGTCCCCAAACAAGTCTTTTTCGAGCGTTATGAGTCCTGTTCGCGCGGTATTCTTGAAAACTATCATAGCAGTTTCAGAGCTCTGTATTACGCTGGGATACTCAATCGTCCACGAGGAGCCAAGGACCGCGTAAAGTCAGGGTTGTCGGTATGCCACTCATTAACACTCAAAGAGTTCAAGAGGACATTTTCTTGCGCAGGATTATAAACAAATGCCTTGCACACTAATGTGGCCTTGTATTCTATACCGTTCCAGTTGAATTCAGGGTCATCACACTCAAAGCTCACTTGCTTCAACTCGGTTCCATTCATTGCTTTCACTTCCACCTTCACTTCGCTCCAGTGTTCTTCTCCTGCTCCGTTTGGTTCACCATCATAATTGTCGAGGAAGAGCTTGTAAGTATATTTTCTTCTCATGACTCTTCTTTATTCCTTACGTTCTGTAAGATTTTAATTTCGTTCTGCAACCATAATGTAATTATACCATACACTACGGCAATTGGGGTTCTGTAGAGTATTACGAATAAGAGAGTTGGGAGATAAAGGAGCATTAGACATAATGCCCTTAAGCTCTTGCATGCATTCTTAAGGTAATACCAGAGGAGAAACCAGATTAAAATACCAAAAGCCCCATATCCTGGATGTTTAAAGAGCAACGTCGCTGAAAAACCAAGAAATGGAATGGAAGCCAAAGCACCACTGTTTTCAATATCTCTTCTGGTTATGCCAATTACATTTCTCCTAATACTGATCAGAGCAGTCCCAAGCCATAGCATAAAGGAAGCGACAAGTGGCCAAAGTGCTCCTATTGAGTTCGAGCGTAGAGCAATGTATCCAGACACCATAAGAATCGCAAGACAAGCAATAGCCTGCCGTGAAGATACAATAGCAAGTGACGCTATGACAACCCACAAAAAAATAGAAACAGCAAGGGAAATATCCATTTCTCATCCCCCCACCACAGCATTATTGTCGTTTTCTTGTGAAAATCCATTCACACCCCATTCAAATATCCACTGGATCTCTGAAGCGGCTTTTCCGAGCTTTGGAAGACTTGTTAATGCAAATGCAATCCAGCCCACAGGGTTACTGCCCTCAACAACAAGCTGTGCTGTGGATATTATTTCCCCTGCGGTTGAACCGTAATCTATTGCCTTTTCCGTCTCACTCCTCGTGTCCTTGTAAATTATCGTTATCACATCTGAAACTGGATAATTCAGTTCACTAAACTTTGTTTTAATTAAGTATGAGTGACCAGCAAACTTATCAATGTAAGTTCTGTAAACGGGCTTTCCAAAGTAGTAGTTCGCCAGCTCGTCGTTTATATCTATGGTTATCGTTAAATCCTCCTGCATGTTTGTTGGAGTTAGGGTTATGGTTTGCTTGTTAACCGTGACACTGCTCGGGCCGTCAGGCCACACCCTCTTCCTCCCAAACTCAACCTCCACTAAGTTACGCCTTACTGTATCAGCACTCTTTAACTCAAGGTGAACAGTACAAGTTGTCGACTCGTCCAGAGGAACAATTACAGGCTCGCACTCCATACTTGCAATCACATTACCCACAGACTTTACCTCCACCCTCACCTCGCTCCAGTGTTCTTCTCCTGCTCCGTTAGGTTTGCCGTCGTAATTGTCGAGGAAGAGCTTGAAAGTGTGGTTGCCAATACCATAAACGTCCAGACTGAAGGCTGTTAGAGTGTAGTTCTGAGCGTTGGCCGGGAGCCTGCCAGCAAAACCATCAATGCGCTTTACCACCGCACCATCTTCATCCTCAACGAAACCGCTAAGTGGAATAGCCGTGTTTCCATAATTCCACGCTTTGATGGTAAAGTACACCGTCCCACCACCCTCAAGCTCAGTCGGATACGCAGTTAAAACAACGTTAAAGGAACTGCTGGGAGTTCCAGTTACGGTTATTCCACTGCTCCTTGATGCCTCCAGCTTTCTACCTTTCCACTCCTGTCCTCCAGTTGTCCTTCAATTTTCGGTCTAAATCTCCCAGGTAATGTTCGCTTTTTAGACCTTTTTACGGCATCTTAACCGTTCTTCTAGCTCTTTAGATGTCAAATACTCAATTTTCTTAGATTTTCCAATGATATATGGCTCTTTTCTCTGATCTCCATACTTCAGTATCACCATGTACGCAACTAGTAAAATTACAAATCCTATGAAGTCTATGATGCTAATCCTTTCCTGGATAATCACAGTAAGAACATAAAAACAAAATAGTATTGCCCAATATCGAGTCTTCACGAGCATCACCCCAACAGCCAATCCCATATTTTTTTGAGAGTTTCTTTACTGCAATCTTGGCTCCGTTTTTGGTTATTTCCATTTCAATAGCCATAAAGCCGGTTATTACCTCTGCGCTCGTCCGTGCGACATATAAGTAAAATAACACTGTCCGTTTTTCAACGTACTCGTCGTATTTGACTGTGATAACTTCTTTCTCGCTTTGTGTTAGTGCTTCTGTTGTTGGCATAAAGTTTATTGCCTTGTAAATCTTTAGACTAATCGTGTGGTTCTTGGGCAAGTGGTAGATCCTTGTCGAGTTGTAGCATACTCCACGCTGACATACAGCTCTGCCGCTTTCCTCAACAGTACGAACAAAGCTCAATGCAGTTGCTGATGGTTCATACATAATTTGAGCCAGTCCATCGCTGAACTTAACCTCATACTGTAGATTTATTGAGGAATTTATTGGTAACGTTCTTATATTAAGCCAAAAGGTCTCGATGTCATCAATCACAACTCTTGGGGCTATTTGGATTTCTGGACCTTTATTTTGTATAGTAACGGTACAAGAAACCTTGTCCCTGTCCAGTCTCCATTCATACAGCCCAACTTCTTTTGGCATACAAGCGAAGTCTGTAATTTCCAAGTTTGCATTGATTGTGTTGGATCCACTTTTCTGACTATCTCCGTTGGAGTTAACCCTGATGCTTCCGCTCTTCGATGCTTCTAACTTCTCACTTTCCCATACCTCAATTCTCCACTCATGCTCTCCTGCAACGGCAGCCCACGTTAAAGTAACCATTCCTGTGCCCCCACTACCAATCGTGATAGTTTTACTGTCCTGTTTAAGAGTACTGTTTAGTTCTTTCTGACTCTCTGATGACGTTACCGTCGTCTTTCTACTTCTTGCTTTAATAATTGAACCCGTCTGTTTATGTTGGATTTTAGTTCGTCAACATCATCGAAGAGCGCCCAAGCGAATGCCCAGGGTATCATAAAAACCGAAATTAGTGCAATAAGCCATCCATAAACGTCCGCCTCGAGGAGCATAGGAAAGAACATTACTCCCAAAATGGTAGGCATCACGCGATCAGCTCTCATAATTCACCCTCCAGTGCTTTAATTTTCTCCTTGAGATGTCCAAGGCTCTCATTTTCGGAATAAGCTAACATTCCATACATTAAGAGTGGCGCTAAGAGGAGCAGTGAGTATCCTAGGGATATCCAAGAGACCACGAGCGCTGAAATGCTGTAAAGCGTCATGAAAATTAGTTCTCCAGCACTGGGGCGTGTCTTAAGGGCTATCTCTATTATTAAAACTATGTACATCAGTGCCACGATTGAGTTCCAGAGTGGGATGTAATTAATCATTTGCCTCCCTCCTAACGCGGTCTTCGAGCTGTAATAGTCTGTGATTGATTTCTTTGAACTCTCCAAGGAGCCTGCAGCGGAAGAAGTACATTAAAAAGAAATAAAAGATCCAAGGGAGCACCATCAGTAAGTATGCGTCGGACATGGGATCACCCCGGGTTCTACTGTTCTAGGCTTTATTTCTCAAACTTGAGTCTTTATCATTGTACTCTAATCGTCTTGCAATTTCTGAGAATTCCTTTTTCAGCATCCTCTTGACGAACAGGCAATAAAGCATGAAAACTATTCCAAACGTTATCACAGTTCCATCCAGCAAAAATCCTAATGTTGTAGCGAAGATTAGAATGTACCCAGCATAAATCTCTAGAGGATCCCATGGACTCCCGTAACCCCAACAAATCCCTTATTTTCTCCAGCTCTTTATCAAATCTGTACTCTGCAACTATTGCCAAAAACACGATCGTTGCTCCAAAGTATACTGCCTCCTTCGAATAGATATACATTAAAAGAGAGGAAAGAGAAATAAAAATTACCGGAATTTCCAACTGCCAGACTCTTTTCATATTTAACTCCCTCGACATATTTCCTCCAGAACTTTTTTCATATCAGACTTAATTGTCCGATTTAGTCTCTGTCAGATATTGTTTATCATTGTTTGGAACTTTTGCCTTTCTGTTCTTTACGAATCTAAATATTATCTCACTTGCAAATATCAATATCCCTGCAGACATAAAACATACTCCGTAGTTTTTCTCCAAAGCTATTCCTGCCAGACATAATAGAGGGGCTGAGAACATTCCAATCACTGCTAGGATAACCCATGGAGCGGTACTCTTCTTTAAGTAGTACTTCTGGAATTCGTGGGATTTTTGTTTTTCTTCGATATACGTTAAGAGTGGGACTAGCATAACTACAAAGATGTGTGGATAACCATGGATCCACCATACTCCCACTGAGAGGATATAGCTCACCAATGCAACTAGCTCTTTGAATCTCTGAGTGCGTTGGGAAGTGATTGCAAGGGCAAAAAACAGAATTGAAGAGATAAAGGAAAGTACTATGGGTGGAATGTCCAGTAGAGTACTCATTAACAATCACCACCCGATATATCTTTTTATTATTGACTTGACACTCTCAGTGATCTAGAGTAATAGATCACTGCAGTCCAGGAATGCAGTCTGAATGCACTTCCATCAAACCACAATCACCTTTAAACTTGCTTGGAACCGAGAGGATAATTTTCCAAGGCCCTATTTGGAAGCTTCTGTGGTAGATGTGCATTCTCTCACTCTTGCTGATTTGGATACCTTAAACTATTTCTAATGTGGATAATTTCTTGTTTGATTTGCCATCTCTCAATTAAAGAGTACAACAACACGAGAGCAATAAAGTCTCTTGGGCTTCCACTCATAGCAAAGGATATTGCAACAATCCCCACCAAAATATACCTAACCACTACTTCTCCGGGATCCTGATCAATATTTCCGATGTTAAGCTTCTTTTTGAGATTTTGAATTTCATTTTTAACCGGATAAAAAGCTGAGAGAAATGCAAATAAAATAAAGGATAAAAAATGAATCTCCTGCCCACTAAAGGCATATGCTAGTAGTGATAGTACTGAAATTCCCGTTGGGATAGTATCAAACTTCATGTGCATCACCCTCCAAAATTAATCTCTTTCCAAATACTTTGACCAATACTTTTAACAAACAGAAATACTTGGATAATTGTTTTTACTGGTTTTGGGGCTGGAGTCATTTCAACTATCACAGTTCCCATATATTCTACTGGGGCATATGCCAATCCCAAAGGTGCAATTATCATTAATGCCCCCTTTTTGATACCACCATTAGCATCCTCGTTCCAGTATTTGCTTCCTGTGTATCTTGCCGTGATTATTCCTTCAAGGTTCATGTACTCACCTGAGTCTAATCTTATTTTCAGTTTTAGGTAGTGTGGGGTATCAACTCTTTCTAGCGTGTAGTGGCAGTCTCCGTTTTCACACACCCATGTGTTGGTTTTGGGAGTTAAATCCCTTACGTCGTTAAGCTCAAGAGCCTTAGCCATTTTCTCGTCCAGTGGAACGTAAACTTCGGCAATTTTTCCAGTAAACTGGCTGGGTATAACGTCCTTCACCATTGTTACGCTTATTACACTGGAAGTGTCCATGTCATCATCAAGCAATTTAGTCACTACCGAATAACCCACAGCCGTTGATAGAGTGTTCTTCCTAACTACTACCTCACAGACTCCAGCTTCTCCCAGCAATATCGGTTGCTCTGGACAGTTCAAACCGAACACCAGCCCTTTCAGTGGTTTTACTCCCACCTTCACCTCGCTCCAGTGTTCTTTTTCCGTTTCATACAGTTTCAGTCGTAGTCTTTTGAGGGAGCTTATGCTTTAGTTAATGCCTTTTACTTTGCATAAGATACTAAATCATGTTTCAGTACTAAGTATGTCCATAAACTAAGGAGTGCAAATATCGTGGGTTCTAGAATGCTTTTTGTAGTTATAAGAATCAAAACTGAAAGTACTAACGATACAACTAACAGCCCGTGCTCTGATATTTTATCAACTATCTTCCAAATTGTCACATATATGAAGGCTCCCACAATAAAGAAAATCATAAGATTCCTGCTAAAATCTGTCATTGTAGAATAAGCAAGAATTGTAGGCAATAGAAAACCTACTACCACTAAATCTGAGATTACAAGGGTCTTGACAAATCTTGTATTCCCATGTGCACTCCATTTGTGGTGATAGTGGTGGATTTCAAGTCTAATCGCTGAATAAGCTACTAAATATCCTACAGCATAAATCAACATCTGAGAATTCTCGTTCAGGAATCCATATAGGAGACTACCAAAAATTAAAATTGGAAGATAAAACGTCAAAATATTGTGAACGCGGACTTTGTTCATGATATCACCCCACAAAACCATCGTTATCAAAATCCCTCGGTTGTTTCCATCCATAGAAATATGCCTCCTCCGTTATGTCCGCTAGGAAGAGCAGTAGTCCAGCGTATCCGAATAGTCTAGATCCAAAAACCGCCAATTGTCCGGATCCTGTTGCCTCGGTTGTTATGTATCCTGCCTTTTCAAGTATCTCTGTCACTACAAATGTTCCTGAACCGCCGTATTCAACTGCATCTTCAATCGTGGTGCCACTATTCTTTAGTATCTGGAATGTCGTGCTTATTGGTGGCGCATTCTCAAAGTGTATCACTATCTCCCAAGGTTGCTCCGTGGCAAGTTTATCCACATAAGAATGCCATGGGAAGAGGGGATCGATCCCAAAGTAAAACTCTGCAAAGTTTTCATCTATCGTAATCTTGATGTGAGTCTCGTCATCTGGATCATTTGGAGTCACTTTAAGAGTATCCTTTGACAACGTGACTTCTTTAAAATCGCTTGGCCAGACTTTTGCTCCCCCAACGTCGATTCCTGATATTTTGACTTGCACAGAGTCATCTGGATTTGTCCTTAGCAAGTACAAAGTGCAGTCAAGGTCGTCTACATCATTTTCACCCAGCACAACTCCATCATCGCATTCCAACTTCAGATCTGCCTTCCAAGGTTTCACTTCCACCTTCACTTCGCTCCAGTGTTCTTCTCCTGCTCCGTTAGGTTTGCCGTCGTAATTGTCGAGGAAGAGCTTGAAAGTGTGGTTGCCAATACCATAAACGTCCAGACTGAAGGCTGTTAGAGTGTAGTTCTGAGCGTTGGCCGGGAGCCTGCCAGCAAAACCATCAATGCGCTTTACCACCGCACCATCTTCATCCTCAACGAAACCGCTAAGTGGAATAGCCGTGTTTCCATAATTCCACGCTTTGATGGTAAAGTACACCGTCCCACTACCCTCAAGCTCAGTCGGGTAAGCGGTTAAAACAACGTTAAAGGAATCGCTGGGAGCTCCACCCACGGTTATTCCACCGCTCCTCGATGCCTCCAGTTTTCCGCCCTCCCACACTTCTATCCTGTACTTGTGGGTTCCTGCAACGGCAGTCCACGTTAAGCTCACCACCCCAGAACCCCCACTGCCTATTGTGATAGTTTTACTCGCCTTTTCCGCATCATCAATGAAAAGTTTTACCATCACGCTCCGGGATCTAGAGACGGGGTTTTTGACGCTCACGTCAAAACTCACACTGTCTCCATGCGTTGGATTCGCTGGTGAAACGTCAACGCCAGTTATAGTTAAAGTTCCCGAAGTCACTGTAACACTTTTGCTGGCGCTCTTTGAATTGCCATTCCAGTAGATTGATGCATGGGCAACGTAAGTGCTGGCATCCTCGTAAGTTATTGTCTGTTCGAGCAGAGTAACCGCTCCATTTGCAGGAACGTTCACGGTATCAGAGTATGTCTTTGAATTAGTTGGCGAGAAAGGAATACTGATAGAGTACTCCACATCACTCAAAGGTGCGCTATTCCCATTCTCCACGACAACCCTGTAAGTCACACTTTCGCCTTCAACAATCCTATCTCTTGAGGTTTCCATTCTAATGCTAACTTTGCTCCAGTCTATGGGAGATTCAAGGTTTATTGTCGAGGAGTATTCTCTCGTTATAGTCCTCTCCTGGCAGCTCGGCGAGGTGGAGAGTGTTTCGTGATTCTTTGAGAGGGGTACTGCACCACAGGAGGGAGTGTAAGTGATTTCAACCTTTCCACTCACGGTGAGTTCACCATCCATGGAATGAGTTAGTGTGAACCTCTTGCTGTTCCAGGCGTAACTCTGACCTGAGTTGAGGAATGATAATGTTCCTGTATCAGAATCGCCGGTTGTGTAATCCTTAACGTTGATCCTAATGGTGTCGACTGCGTTGTTCTCCGCCTTGAACGAAATCTTAACGTGATACTCAACTTTTCCAGGCTGATTCTTGTCCACGATAACTTTAACTTCTGTAATCTTTAGCTGGCCAATGTTGCCCTGCGTGTCCAAGGCTTCCCTGATAATTTCAGGCTCTATCAACACTCCATTCACTTCTACTCCAAGATTTTCTTCGAAGGTTTGGGTGCCATCTACTGAATAACCCTTTGGGGATACTGGTATTGGCGCTGGAATCCTGGGGTCGCCGGGTTTAATTGGAATGGGGGATTTTATGGGGCTTCTTTTAATTTCACTGGAAATTATTAACACCTTCAATGCTTCCTTGAGCTCGGCAACTTTCTGATTGAGCATTGACTCCACTTTAGGATTATTGTTACCATAGTTTCTTGTTTTTATTAGGGCATATACGTTGCCCATGAGTTCATATGCCTTCAAAGCGTTCGGCCAGTAGTAGGTTGTCCTTTCAGTGATTATCTCTGTGGGCGTTATTTGAGTTGATTTGAACGTAATGACGAGACCTCCATTTTTGATCCATCTAATGCTCTCAAGAGTGCCCTGTTTGCTGAGGATAGACTCTGTCCTATATAGCATAGAGGTTACCTGTTCACCGCTAGATCCTGTGATGATCTTGTATGTTAAATCCTTCAGACTTTTTATGCCTACAGACATGTTCTTGTAGTCTTTCTGAGAGTACCTCATGTAAAAGAGCGCCCATTCCTCTGCAAGTATAGGGTTTATCGCGATTCCGTGGTTTTCTTGTGGTGCTTCCCCTGCATTTGTCCACTTCCACTTTTCAATCGCCCAAGTCTCGTATTCATTGTATTTGAAGGCGACGTTAATGAACGCCGTTGAGAATTCCTCTAGAAAGGCCGTCATATTAAAGTCTTCGGTAATTTGATCAGCATTTTGGACAATGTAGTTTTGGAGGGCCTGGATTTCACTGTCACT
Organism: Palaeococcus pacificus DY20341; assembly: GCF_000725425.1. Taxonomy (NCBI): domain Archaea; kingdom Methanobacteriati; phylum Methanobacteriota; class Thermococci; order Thermococcales; family Thermococcaceae; genus Palaeococcus; species Palaeococcus pacificus. The sequence goes on from NZ_CP006019.1 coordinate 1,331,651, forward strand.
CCAGCCCTGTTCTTTGAGAGTGCTGACGGTCTCTGCGGGTAGACCATTCTGTTTTATTTCTTCGGCTATGCTCCTGAGTTCTTGTGTGGTGTAGTAGGTTTTAACTCCTGATTGTTCGAGTTCTTTGAGGTTTTGCCAGATTAGTGCTGATATTTGGACTGCGTTTTCTGCTCCTTTTTGGGAGTTTGTGATGAGTTCTCTGGCGGTGTTTTGGTCTGCTGTTTGATTGAGTTTGATTATGAGTTCTGCTTCTTTGTTGAGTATATTCCAGAATTCTTCGTAAGGCTGATTCTCGTTCTCGAGAGCGTTGACTGTGATCGTGGTGTTCTGGGCTGTGATAAAACTCAGGCTTAGGATGAGATAACTCAATACTAATATTAGTATTTTTCTCATTTTATCACCTTGGAAGTTGTGTTTATATTTTTGGAATATTTTCAATCTTTAAATACTTTTCTCTCCAAATTTTGAACACCACTAAAAATAGTAACCAAAAAACGAAAAGAAAACAAAAACACTTAACAAAAAAAGTTCAGATTAAACCTCCGAGTTTCCCATGTTTATCATCAACACAAACAGTGCCGTTCAAACTAAACAGGTAGGGAGAACATGATCAGCCCCTAAACCTCAGCACGTGTATATCTCTCACCACTTTATGCCTCTCTTCAAAGTCAGTGTATTTCGCTAAAACTTCAAAGCCAAGCTTTTCGAGCCATCTCCTGTCCTTGCGGTAGATTTTGCCATTTTTGAGCTTAAATGCGGGGAAAACAAATACCACTCTCGCGTTCCTTCTAAGTATTTTGGCAAAGCTCTCGAAGACGGGGTAGTAGAAGCGGTCGAGCTCGTTGGCCATTCTTACGGCCTCCTCCCTCGTGGGGTGGTACTTTAAGGGCTTGCCCAAGTAGGGCTCGCTGACTATGACATCGAATTTAACGCGATAGCAGCGGTGGAGCTTTTTAGCATCGCACACTTGAAGATTAGCGGATCTTTTAACTCTAAACTCTTTTTTGAGCCACTTAATGTTTTCCTTAGCTGCATTAACGATCTTTGGATTAACATCGCTTCCATAGGCGTTTAGACCTTGAAGGAGGAATTCCTGCACTATCGTTCCCACGCCGCAGAAGGGGTCTAACGCGTTCCCCTCTCTAACTTCACTCAAGTTCACCATTATCCTCGCTAACCTCGGCGGAATTGAAAGTATCGCTCGTTGCCTCGGCCTCTCCACATCGAGCTTTTTGAGCTCAAATGGGTCAGCTACTCTAACAGTCTCGCCAACATAGAGCTTGTTCCCAAAGATAAACACGAAGTCCTTTACATCAGGAAAGCCCTTAAGAACGAGCTCAGAAGGCATGGAATAGATGTTTTTTGGCTTGAAGAACTTTGAGGGTTCTGGCTTAAAGCTCTTCTTTATCTTGCTCCCCATTTTTCTCCACAGCCGCCAATCTTCCTTCCCATAAAAGCTCAGCGTAAATAGCTTAGCATATTCTAAATCTGCTATAGTCTCTTCACCTTCCCCAACTATCCGTATGAGCTTTAGAGAACCACCGAGTCTATGAAAGAGATGCTCAATTTTTTTATTAGATTCAAAAATAAGCCAGTCCTTTGATGACTCAATCACCTTGACTTTTATTCCAAAGCGCCTCGCAAATGCCCAAAACTCTGCTTCGCTGAGCATGGGGTTCTTTCCAAAGATCACTGCATACATGGTTAAAGCCTTGGCTGGGAAATTTAAAAAGCTTTGCTACCAAAAATTAAATATAATTCAAGCGCAGAATTATTTTGATAGATTATTAGGTGATGATATGCTCCTTGAAGAGATTCTCGCATCTGTGGATGTGATAAGAGATCCAGACATAAAAATAGCTACGTATGCGCGATTAGGTTTGGAATTTGCGAAGATGGACAATCCTCTTGCAAATAAAGCGTTTAAAAAGGCTTTTGATGTTGTTTACTCCATGAATGATCCATTTGCAATTCTTCGCAACTTGGCAGTGGTCGCATACTATATGGGAAAAGCGAACTTAAAGTCCTCAAAAAGAATTTTTCAGAGGATTAAAGATGATTTAGATGTCCTGCCTAAAGATAAACGGGACCTCCTTTTAGTCGATATTGTCAACTACCTCGTTGATTTGGGTGAGATTGATGAAGCAACATATCATGCTCTAGGAATATCTGATAAAGAGCTGAGAAATGAAGCTCTTGTTTTGGCTCTCAAAAGATATTTGAGGAAAATCAGTGCAAACAAGACAACACGCGTTCTGCAAATGAGGAAGGCAGAGTACATATGGGAGCAGATAGAGAGTGAGCCCTACTACTCAATAGCTACCGTTGAGATAATTAAAGCCTATTTGCGGCTTGAAGAATATGATAGGGCCATTTTCATGATAAGCTACCTCAAAAGCAAGCCTTGGATAAAGCAGGTTGTGAGAGAGGTCATCACCCACCTAAAAAAGAAAAATATATCAAAGAAATACTATGAAAAGCTCGTTACTGTGGCCGTGGACCTCTCCGAAAGACTGGGCATTAATATAACACGGGATTTGATAGTCATATTTGCACTGAATGGGGAAGTTAAAAACGCTGTTTCGTTAATACGGGGTGTTGAAGACCCTGATGATGCCTTAAAGGAGATCACTAAGGTGTTAATAGCGAGAAAACCGGGAGTTCTGCCGAAACTATTTGAAAGCCTCTCCGATGAAGAGCTAAACATCGCAGCGAAGGAATTAATGAATTATCTCTTGGACAATCCTCACGAAGAGTTTAAAGACTTGGTAGCACAGATTCCTAAAAGAACTGCTGATGAGAAGATTTTGGTTAAAATTGTGGGATACTACCTAAAACTAGATGAACTTGAGAGTGCAGTAAGGATTGGAGCAAAAATTAAGGATGTAAAGCTCCGATCTCTAGCGTTTGGAAGTATTGCCCATTACTTACTAAAGAGGAACATGGTAGAGGATGCAATTGATTTGGTTATCCAAATAAAAGAGCCAAAGCTTTCATCGCAGTTAGTTTCTGAAATTCTTGTGAGAGTTGCTGGAAAAGTTGGAGGGGAAAGTATTGGAAACGCTGATTAAGTCCCTCCGCCGTGAAAGGCATAGGAAAGAAGATTTGGAGTTTATTAGGATTCTGTTGGACACACTCATCAGTGGGGATTTTGAGAGGTTGGCAGAGGATAAGGAGCTTTTGTTTGAGACTATTGATGAGATGTACAAGATACTGAGGGATGCTATGCTAAACTCAAAAGATGAAAATCTTCTAGATGCCTTTGAACATATAGCTGTACTTCGTGCGCTGATAAATTATCCGGATCTATCGCCTTTAAAGCTCTTAAAAGATACTAAACATGCTATAGACAAGGCACTCGGTGATTGAAATGCTGCACACAATTGAAATTTTAACATCTAAGGAAGTCGAGATTGTCGATATAACTGCCCAAGTAGAGGAAATTGTTAAAAAAAGCGGTATAAGTGAAGGATTGGTGGTGGTTTTCACAAGACATACAACAACGGCCTTAATTCTAAACGAGAATGAGCCGAGACTCCTAAAGGATATGGAAAGGATTTTCAAAGAGCTCGTGCCAAAAGGTGAAGGCTACGCCCACGATGCTATAGACCACAATGCCCACTCCCACCTGAGGAGCATTTTGATGAGTTCAAGTATAGCAATACCCATTGAGAACAGCCGTTTAGCTTTAGGTACCTGGCAGTCTATCCTCTTTATCGAATTGGATGGGCCGAGGCGGAGAAAAGTCGTGGTAAAAGTGTGCCAGTGCTGATTTTTAATTTTTAATCTCAACATCGGCACACACTTTGTACACATGAGGTTTGTAGTCTGAGACTTTCTTTATTCTAACCTCACACTTTTTTCCATAATTATTGCATTGTTCAATTATGTAATTCTTGAATTGATTAATATTTTCCTCATGTACGAAGTCGTAGTAGTGGAGGGAGTTTTTGGCCTTGCGTAGAGTTAAAGCCAAGGCATCAACGCCTTTTGGTGTGGGGCTTATAACCCTATCAAACGTGCCGAGCGTAGGAAGAACTTCAAAAACATCACCTTGGATTACTTCGATGCTCCCTTTGAGCTTCTTCTCATTTAGTTTTATATTTTCAAGGCCGAGTTTTATGGCTTCTTTGTTAAGCTCAACAGCAGTTATATGAACATTTTTGTAGCGGGCTATAACGAGGGCATAGGGCAGAACTCCAGCAAATGGGATTAAAACTCTCTCGCCATCTTTAACGAGCTGTGCTAGGCGATAACGCTCGCCTTTCATCCGTGGATTGAAAAAAGCTTTGCTTAAGTCCACTTTTATTTTTACTCCATTTTCCTTGTGAACTGTCCAGAGCCTCTCTTCCCCCCAAATTATTCCATAGTCCCGAATTCTAAACGCTCCTTCGTGAAAGCCCTTAACGGCTATGACCTTGAGAAAAGGATGAACCGTCAAGAGCCCCTCAACTATTTCCTCCCTGCGGTGCTCGAGCTCTTTGGGTATTTGAATAACCGCAATATCTCCTATAACATCGTACCTTCTCAAGTGCTTGAGCTCGTTTTCACTAAGCTTTTCTCTCAAGACGCTCTCCAAATTTTTGTATATCTGTCTATCAGGTCTCATTGGTAGCTCAACATCAAGAACTTCAAACTCTAATTCTTGAACCTTTGCAGAGTCTAAAATAGGCAATAGGACAAAATCACCCTCCCGCTTAGGCCTTCTTTTCCCATCATACAAGTTAAGTCTTTTCAAAAGCCTTTTGACCTTCTCCGCTTCCACTTTCTTGACCTTTATCGCCGCCATCTCTTTCACTGTTCTCTGCTTCCTTTTTAACCTCTTCCCTTACAATTGCTCCAAACAAAGCTTCTCTGGCCATCTTGTTCAAAAATTTTTCTACATTGAAAAGCTCAAATTCCCTCAAAAGTACGCTGTACTGGGACTCCTCTAAAAATTGTGGATCGAGTGACAGCAAAAGCATTGAACTTCCGATGATAGCATGGTCTTTTAAAGAGAACAAAAATTTAACCACCGCATTAAAATTGCTGTATATCATTATATATTCGATACCTTCAATGTAAATTACAATCTCTCCACCTTTATTTTTCATGAACTTTATAGCCTCCTCCAAAATCACGTGAAGCTTAGATGGGTCTACCGCATTTGGACTTTCTACCCTACTGAGCCAGATATAAAAATCAGATTTGACTTCAAATTTCTTTTCCCAATCCTCTTGAGACATCCTGCTTACGACAAAAAGACCTTTTGCTTCACTTTGAAGCATCTTTAAGGCTTGCTTTAATTTCTTTTCATTTTGAGGTGTGACAATAAAAGCCCCTACAGGGATTTTTGTTTCTTTCTTTTCCCTTTTCCCCGAGACTGCTCTGCTTGGTGGGATTTCCGTTTTCTGCTCCGAGATTTTTGCAAGTGCATCCAAATAATACATATCTGAGAGAGTTGAGAGTATGTATGCTGATGTGACTAAAATGGCTGTAATAAACCATAATTCGTTTTCAATTAGGGAATCGAATATAACCATTACTCCTCCCAGACTCAGAAGAACAAATGACATTAAAACTCTGCCTGCCAGCTGCTTTGCATTATTTTTTAGGCTTTTATAGTAATTAAACACTCGGAGGATACCATAAATGCTAATTATGATTAATACCAGTCCGGCTATGATTCCTCCAAAATTGACAGGCATTCTTTCCACCAATTATTATCTTTCTCATCATGATTATTAACTTTTTATGTTCATTTCCAGTAGGGCTCTCTTATAATCACTGATTTTTTGAAGAGTTCTATTAACTCATCATCACTTGCTCCTTTCCTAAGTGGCTCTAGGAGGTCTATTAGATTGTCATTTCTATAGATACACGTTTTTATGTGGCCGTCTGCCGTTATCCTCAACCTCGTACAGTTGGCGCAGAATACTGTGTTGTGCATAGAGCGAACGACCTCTACCTCAACTATGCCATATTTCGTAGGAATGAAATATTTTCTCCTTCTATGGAGCTTTCTCTCCTTAATCTGTACAGCTCTTTTTTCAAGTTCCTCTTCTACCGGCTTGAGTGGATAGAAGAACGTCTTAAAAAATTCCGTCCCTTCAAGCTCCCTTGGAGCTTCGAGCTCAATGAGCTGAAGGACGACTTTGTTTTTAGCTGCAAACTCAATCATATCCCATATTTCGTCCTCGTTTAGCCCCCTCATAATGGTCATGTTGAGCTTAACGGGGTGAAAAAACTTTGAAGCCTTTTCAATGCCCTTAATGGCCCTGTCCAACAAATCAACGCCTGTTATTTGTTTATACCTTTTTCTATTAAGGCTGTGAAAGCTTATGTTAACTCTATTTAACCCTGCTTCCTTTAGAGGCTCGGCTAAGCGGTTCATCACACTTCCATTCGTTGTCATTGATAAGTCCGTGGTGTATGGTTTAATCCTCTCCACTATTTCTACAATGTCCCTTCTAACAGTAGGCTCACCACCAGTTAACTTTACTTTTTTAATCCCAAGGGATGAAGCTATTCTCACAATGTGCTCAATTTCCTCGGGGGTCATCTCTCTCTTTTTGGCGTTAATTTGCCCTTCTCTATGGCAAAAAAAGCAGTTATAGTTGCATTCCTCAGTAAGTGAAATCCTAAGGTTTGTTAAAGGCCTTCCAAAGCGGTCCACTAAAGGCATTTATTCCACCAACACTTGATTAACCTATTCGCTTAAAAAAATGTTTTGGGAAAATGAAAGTGTTTAACTCACTCTTTGATAATCTCGTAGGAGTATGTAACTTCTGTACCGCTGAGCTTTAGGTGTGCAGATGCTGAACAGTACTTATCTTGGCTTAATTTTATGGCACGCTCCGCTTTTTCTGGATTGACATCCCCATAAATTTTGTAGTGAATGTGAACCTTCTTGTAAATTTTGGGGTGCTCTTCCCTTCTCTCGCCGCTTATCTCAACTTCGAGGTCTTTTATGGGTTCACGCATCTTTTGGAGTATCATTACAACATCTATTGCCGTACATCCAGCAACGCTCAAAAGGAGGGTTTTCATTGGAAAAATGCCATTTTCGCCGAAGATTATTTTTCCTCCTTCCTCAACTTGGGCTTCAAACTTCCCGTCACCAAGCCATTTTACACTCCCTTTCATATAACCACCAAAGAAAATAAAGGGAGAGCTTTTAAATAGCTTTGCAAAACCTTAAGTTATGTACATAAGGCCTTTCGATCCATGGAAGTCAAAGTTCTGCACGTGCCCATTCAAGTACACTCTAAACGTTTACACCGGCTGCGATTACGCCTGCGTTTACTGCTACATCACTTCTTATATCCCAAGGGCATTCCAAGTTAGGACGAAAGAGGGGCTTTTGCCGAGGCTCGAAAAGGAGCTTAGAAAGCTCGACAAGCGCTTTATAATAGCTCTCTCCTATTCATCCGACGCATATCCTACAGTTGATAAAGAGCTAAAAATTACCCGCAGAGTCCTCGAGCTTTTCAAGCGCTATGATGTTAGATGCATTCTTCTGACAAAATCCAACCTATTTGAGCGTGATTTGCACATTTTAAAGGAGCTTAAGTGTGCCGTTGGGATAACAGTCACAACCATTGATGAGGATAAGGCGAGAGTTCTAGAGCCAAATGCTCCAAGCCCCAAAGAAAGGATAGAGGTATTAAAGAAGGCTAAAAAAGAGGGTATTCCTGTGTATGCACGCATAGATCCAATAATCCCCTACCTGACATGGGAGGACTTCGAGGAAACGCTCGATGCTTTGAGCTTCGTTTCCCACATAACTGTATCCACGCTAAAACTCCGTCCTGATTCTTGGAGGAGGATGAAAGTGAAGTTTCCAAAAGTTATGGAAAAGCTCGGGCCCTTGTATAAAGAAGGTGGAAGGATTGAAGGGTACTATTATCTGCCAAAGAGGCTTAGGCTTAAGATTCTAGAAGAAGCAAGGAGGAAAACAGAAGAAAAGGGGATAACCTTCGGTTCCTGCCGTGAGGGATACTACTCATTTCCAAGCTGCGACGCGTCACATCTCGTTCCTATCTAACTGAGGAACGTTTTCCTCAAGCTCTCCTCTTTTTGCCTCTTCGATAAGTGCCTTAAAGAGGGGCAGCATGTTGTCCATCCATTCCGCATGCCATTGAACACCAATAACAAATTGGCCCTCCATTTCAATCGCTTCAATAACTCCATCTGGAGCATAGGCTACCGATTTGAGGCCCTCACCAAGGCGTTTTATGGCTTGATGATGGTAACTGTTCACCATTAGCGTCGCTTCTTTAGTGCTCTCCACACTTAACGCCGGCTTTAAAATTTCGAAAAGTTTTGTATCAAGCTTTACTTTTATTCCGTGAATCGGATAATTTCGTGGAAGCAAATCCTCGCCTTTGGCAAACCAGTCGTGCTTTATAGAGTTAACAACTTCACTAGCTAGGTCTTGATAAAGAGTGCCTCCAAGAGCTACATTTATGAGCTGAGCACCGCGGCATATTCCTAAGAGTGGGATTTTGTTATCTATGGCCTCTTTGACAAGAGCTATTTCAAACTCATCCCTATAGGGCTCGATGCTCCTTATTTTGTTGGTTGCTCCCTCTCCGTAAAAGCTGGGATGGATATCACCACCCCCGCTTAGGAGTATCCCATCCACTAAATCCAAAGCCTCCTCTACTTCCATAAATGGGCTCAGGAGTACAGGAATGCCTCCAGCTTCTCTCACCATTCTAACATAGGCCTCTTTTATGAAAAAGGCCTGCTTTTTCCAGGAGTATGATGTGGTTATTCCTATTACAGGCTTCATTATATCACCACCAACATTGTTGAGGGAACTGGTATTTAAACCTCATTGCCTCTTTACCCTTTTGGAAGCCTCGTCCTTCAGGGCAGGGAAGAGGTCAGTTATTCTCCTTCATTTTTTGATTTATTCTCTCTACGAACCTGTCGAGTCTTTTTTTAACTTCTTCCTCTTCAATTAAATCTCCCTTAATTGAGCTTCTCCCATACTCTCTTGAAGAAATTAATACAACTTCAGGCCAAAATCCAAAGTTTGCAAAACTATAAAGTGCTTCATGAAGCGCCATATCACCCCCTGAGGAAAGATTTCCGATTATTATGAAGTTCACTTTCTTAGCAAACTCTTTCCATTCTTTATAACTCTCAAAAATTGCTTGCCCTCTTTCAGAAAATGCAAGATAAAGCGAAGCGACATGTCCTCCATAAGTAGGTACTGCGAAAAGGATTATGTCCGCACTTTTGCATTGTTCATAGATTTTTGGAACATCATCTTCTACCGGGCATGCTTCACCAGAGAAACATTCATAGTTGCAATGACTACATGGGGTGATGTTGAGGTCATAGCTTTCCATAAGCTCTGTTTCAAAACCCATCTCCTCAAATTTCTTAAGACAGTACTCCAAAAGCTTTGAACAATTTCCTTTTCTTCGTGCACTAAAAGCTAGACCCAAAACATAAACTTTGGCAGACTTCTCATAGACCATACTATCCCCCATAAGCAATGAGCAGCGGTGTATATAATGCTTGTTATTATCAAACGGCCAAATCACAAGCTATATAAGACAGAAGATCAGAGAAAAATCAGAAGTGGAATTATATCAAACTTTCATTATTTCTATTTTAATTCATTACACAATTTGAGAAGAGGGGTATGGATGAGACTGAAAAATACTTGGGCAAAGTTGATAATTTTAACTCTGGTTTTAGCACTTCTGTTTTGGCTTCCCATTCCGGGGATAAGAGCATCGTCAGAGGCTGGGAACTTAATATACTGGTTCTTAGTTGCATTCCTTGACATATTAGTGCTGAGCTACATGATAGTTAATTCCAAGTGGAGCGGCTGGAAGCTCGTTTTAGCAACTTTTGCCGTGTTTTATGGGGCAATGACGTTTCTGAGCCAGATAGAGACCATTGTATTCTTAACCTACTTTGAAGAGATAATCCCTCCTGAGATGATTCCAAAGCTTTTTGTAGAAGGATTTATTGTCGCAACAGTTTTCTCACCGATAGCAGTGATAGTTCACGATAAAATGGAAGAAACTCCTCAAGAACATGCCAAAGAGTTTTCTCTCCCTCTAAAGACTTGGATTTGGAAATTGCTGTTAATTGGAATTGTTTACATGTTTATTTACATTGCGTTTGGAGCTCTGGTCTTCAAACCATTGGCAGGGAAAGCCTTTGATGAATACTACGCTAACCTGCAGCTGCCAGCATGGATACTTCCATTTCAAATCTTAAGGGGCATAATATGGGGCCTTTTGGCAATCCCAATAGTCAAGATGATTGATGACTGGAAGAAAGCCCGCTTAGCTGTTGCTTTGCTCTACTCAGTACTCATGGCTAGTCTCCTTTTAGTTCCCAATCCATATATGCCCGACGTCATAAGAAGAGCGCACTTTGTGGAGGTCCTTTTATCGAACTTCTTATTTGGCTGGCTTGTTGTGACTATATTTCACTGGAGGTATGAGAGGTGAGGATTGAGATTAGAGAAGTTGATGAAACTAATATAGGTGACATGATTTCGGTGTGCAATCCTTCTACCATCAGTGAGGCGTACAAGAAAGGCGTCGAGATCAAGAGGGTTTGGCTTCTCGAGATGCTGAGAACGTATGGGGATGTTGGCCTTGTTGCGTATTTTAATAGAAAGCCTGCTGCTCAACTATTAACCTACCCTGAAAAAGCAGACCCGACAAGTCTGAAGCGAGAAAACGTTTTAGTCATCAACTGCATATACAATCCTCTTTTAGAAGCCCAAAGAAAGGGAATAGCAAGGAGTATGGTCGAGAAACTCATTGAAAAGGCAAGAGGGAAATATGAATTTTTGCTCACTCATGCATTTGATACGGGAGAGTTTTTGTCACAAGCGGAGTTCTTTGAGAGGTTAGGCTTCAGGAAGATAACTAAAGAAGACCTTTACTACTCGTTTAGCGGGAGAGCGCTTAAAGAACCTTATTCTGGTTTCTGGAAAGAGGGAGAGGAATATAAGAGGAGCAACGAGGATATCGGCAAAGTCTTAATATTCTACGAGCCTACATGCCCCTTCACTTATCTTTGGGCACATAGGAGTAAAGAAATAGTGAAAGAAATTGCTCCGGAACTGGAGATAAGAATGTTGAATGGATGGGAACATCCAGAAGAGTTTGTGTCCAGAGGGCGGAATTGGATGTTGGTGAACGGCATTCCAATAAAATCGCTCCCTATAGAAAAGGAGAAGTTTAGGGAGGAACTCATGATAGCAATAAAGACTTAAGTGTGGGGGCTGAGGTTTATAATCCAAACTCAAAGCGGAGATGGTAATTTTGAGGATAAGACAGATGATAACGTTTGAAAAAGGGGATATGAGGTTTAATTATCGGGTGGTTGGGATTATATTCAATAAGAATTATGTTCTCCTCCACAGAGCAGAAAGGGATAATTTTTGGGCTCTGCCGGGAGGACGGGTTGAGCTGTTGGAGCCTTCAAAAGATGCGTTAAAGAGAGAAATGCAAGAAGAGCTTGGCGTTGAGGTTCGTGTGGACAGGCTAATCTGGATCGTTGAGACGTTCTTTAAAGATGGTGGGACACTTTTTCATGAGATGGGGCTTTACTATCTGGTAGAGCTTCCCAAAAATTGCTCCCTCTACAGGAAAAGACAGTTTTTGGGGAAGGAACGTCTAGAAGAAGAAAAAGAAATCAGGCTGATTTTTGAGTGGTTCTCTCTTAATGAGCTTGAGGCTCTCCCGCTCTATCCACGATTTTTGCGGAAAGCGTTGAGGGATCTCCCTCAAACCACGCAGCATATAGAGGTGTGGGAAAATTTGAAAAAGAGGTCAAAGAGCATCTAGTGGGATTACTTTTCGCAGCTGGGCTTGGATGTCCTTCAGTTTTTCACTAACATCTTCTTTATCCAACTCCTTCCTCAAACCGTAGAGCTCATAGAAAATTGATAGTATCTCTTTTTCCTCAATAATGCCAAGGGAAAGTGCAGTTTCAATAACATATATCAAATCAACGAAAGCTCTTTGAGGTTCTTGGAGGGGTTCGATGAGAATTTGTTTTATGGATTCTTTCTGCTTCTGCCTTAGCCACTCATTTTCTCTCTTAAAAAACTCCTCCAGCTCTCTCAAATCCTCTTTGGGGATCTCCCATCCACTCGCTTCAACGTTCTCTTCTAAATGCTTTATCGTTGAAGGTCCAGTTAGGGCGCATATTACCCCCTCATGGGCAAGAACCCAAGCGATGGCAACCTGCACTGGAGTTTTATCATATCTCTCTCCCAACTCGGCAAACTTTTTGGCTATTCTCAAGCCATGTTGAAAGCGTTCTCTCTGGAAAAGTGGGTCTAAATAACGTATATCCCCAGGTTCAAACTTTTGATTTTCTTTAAACTTCCCTGTGAGCAAGCCTCTTCCCGTTGTGCTGAAAGCAATGATTCCCAAATTGTATTTCCTGTAAAGTGGCAAAAGCTTTTCATAGGATTCTCTTGCAACTGCACTAAACTCTGCAAGAACTGAGAAAGGCTTTCCAAGCCTGCAGTATTCCTCTGTGACCTCTATAGGCAAGTGGCCAACGCCGTAATATCGAATCTTCCCCTCTTCAATAAGATCTTCCAGCGCTTCAATGGTTTCCTCTATTGGCGTGGTTGGGTCATGGAAGTGAACTTGGTAGAGGTCGATATAATCGGTCTGGAGTCTCTTGAGGCTCTCCTCACAGGCTTTTTTGATGTACTCTTTGGAGAGGTTTGGCTTTATGCCGCTCCTAATCCCCACTTTCGTGGCTATATAAATGTCTTCACGGAAGGGCTTTACAATTTCCCCCAAAATTTGTTCAGCGTTTCCATAGGCTTCCGCAGTGTCAAAGAAGTTAACCCCAAGTTCATAGGCACGGTAAATCATTCTCTTAAACTCTTCAAGATTTTTTACTCCATAAACCCCGCTTAAAGAGTACGTACCGATCCCTATCTCGGAGATTTTCAAATCCCTATGCTTTTGATATTTCACAAATATACCCTCCTACAATTTAAATTGATACCAAAACATCCAAAGCAGCCTTAACCAAGATTCCTTCTGTTCTTCGCAGTCTTTCACCTTCAAATTCCGGATTCCATCCATTGTAAAGTGTATCTGATACTGCTAAAGCAATGGCTAAATCAACGCCTCTAAACTTAGCGACGCTCATTAAGGCAGAGCTCTCCATCTCAACGCCAAGAATGCCACGCTTTGAGTATTCTCTCACCTTATCCTCTGTTTCTCTAAAGGATGCATCTGTTGTCCAAATACCTCCTTCGAACACATTAATATGTTCTTTTTCAGTTTGACATTTCACTTCTTTTTTAAGTGCGTTGAAAAGCATCTCGCTGGGCTTTGGTATGTAATCCGGTGGCATGTAGTGATAGCTCGTTCCCTCTTCCCTCAAAGCCCACGTTGGCAGTATCACATCGCCAATGTTTACACCTGTTTTAATTGCACCTGCTTCCCCTACCACTAAAAATTTCTTTCCCCCGCTGGCTATTGCGAGCTCTAAAGCAAAAACCGAAGCTGGCGCTCCAAAATAGGGGTTAAGCACGTAAATTTTCTCGCCTTGGTATTCGCCAACAAAAGCTTGATACACATGGGTGCATTTAGCTTTAATTTCCACGTTCTCTAACAATCGTTTGGCATGGTTCATTGCAATACCTGTGAAGGTTATTAGATATTTTGAGCAGGATTCGCTTTTTGCTTCTACCACTCCCCTTTTAAAATCAGAGGGTTTTATAATCTCTCTTCCTTTCCCAAGCTTTATACCACTATTCAGCATCCTTTTCCTCTCCGTTCTGTAAGTGACTTCAGCTTTTCATCTATCCCCCTTTTTCTAAAATTGCTCTCTTTTACTTTACAGCTACTTTTTTGCCCAATAAATAGCGCGGTGTGAGGTTTCACCAATTGGATTGCCTTTATAGTCCCCATATCTCCTCTCAATAACGAACCCTGCATCAGTTATCCACCCTTCAATTTCCTGAGCAGTGGGGATATATTTAACATAGCTCTCTTCTTTACAAAAAGTTTCGCCTGATTTTAGTCTAAGCTCAAACCTGCGCACACCCGATACTACCTGCTTTTGTGCGTCATATTTTTCGTCTATAAGGATATAGCGTCCATAAGTTCCCCAACTATCAATGCCCTCAAAAATTACACGTTCTCCTGGTTGACCGAAAAATTGTTCGGGATGGGCAACTAAGTGGGTATCTAAATACATGTGTCCACCGGGTTTGAGTGCGGAATAAGACTTCTCGATAAGTTTCTGCTGGGCAGCTTTATTGTCATTATTGGATATAATGTTAAGCAGAACGTTGCCGGCTAGGATCACGACGTCATATTCTTCACCCCAATTGGCGGTAATAGCATCCGCTTGGATTATTGTGATGTTTTCTAATCCCCGGGTTTTTTCAAAGAGTTTTGCCAGCATCAAATTGTCCATATCCAGTCCAACCACTATATGCCCATCTTTTGCCAAAGGGACGAGTATGCGACCGCTGCCACAGCATACCTCAAAAATACGCTGTTCCTTGCGGTCACCAATCATTTTCTTAATCATCTGAACATCTTCTATCTTAGTTACTGTCTGTTCATATAACTCCACTGTCCAATGGTGTAAATATTTACTGTACTGTTTAATTTCCATAAATCTCCCTTCGGTTGGTTTAACAAACATGAATCAAACTTTATTTTGCGCTAATCCTTTAAGTAAAGCAACCCTCTCTTCCACGATTTTCTTGTGCTGTTCTTCCGTCCACGCAGGATCTTTATTCTTCCAAAACTTGATACATGGGATTTCCCCACATTGTCCACAGTGCTCTAGCCCTCTATCAATTACACAGCATTCATAAAAATCACAAACATCAAGTCCTACTTCGTGCAACCAACATGGCTTGCCTTCTATGACATAACATCCTTCACAGTTTTTTCCATACATCCCACAGTCACTACATATACATCCACATACTCCAATAACCTTTTCCATAACGATACCTCCTTAGGTTTTTAATGTCTGTTTAATCCCCATCTTAAACTTTCTCTTTTTATGGGGAATGCATCCTAAACCTCCGTCTCCGTTTTCAGTCGCCAGCCATCGATGTTAAACCCTCCCATCCTCTCAAAAACATGCATGATTAGTTTCTCCAACGTTTCAACCTGTTCCCTCTCTATAGTGCTCAAGAACAGTGCCATAAACTCCCTATCCGGAAAAGGTTCAAACATGTATGCCTCTCTAAACTCCCCATCGGCAAACATGCGGTAAACCTTGCTGGCCGGAGGGGCTTCAACTGAGAGGAATTGGGAGTAGACCCCAAGGACTTCATTTAAGGTCAGGTGATACAAATATGGGAAGCTCGGGTCGTTTCTTTCCTTCGCATCCTTTACGCTGTCAAGCATATCCCACAGACCATATTTCGCAATCTCGATCCAAATGTTATCTGGCTTTTGAAAAGGCTTTTTCATGTACTCCAACGCTTCTTTCTTAAGCTCCTTAGCTATGCCAGTTTTATCAAAGAGAACTTTTCCAACCGCGACTATTCTCGCGGTGCACCTGCTGTTTTCCCTGAATTCCTTCTTAAAGTAGTGTCTGATCTGTCTGGGCGGATTTGCAAAGTATTCAATTAAAACGCCATTAATTACTTTGTTTCCCCGCTCACGCCAATCCACATCTTCAGATAGGATTATGTAAACATCTACGTCCGAATATTCGGTTTGGGTGTTTATCGCTCGACTTCCCGTGAGCAGAGCAGCCTCAACAAACTCTTTTTCCTTCCATTCCTCAAGAAAAATTTCCAAAGCGAACTGCCAGTCGTTTTTGTTTTGGGGGATGTTCATACTCATACAACCTCCCTACGCCAATATAGTTGTAGTTTCATTTTCTCACTCCTCAGCTATGCCATACATCCGAGGGGTTTCTGGTTTTTACCTCGGCCAGCTTTTTGTTCAAGGCCGCTACCAGTGAACGCGTCGTGTTTTCACGATAAGCCAGAACTTCAAGGGCATTAGCAAGGGCATCTGGATCTTTGATGAACGCCTCCACATCCTTCATGTTCTGTTTGAAGTTATCTGCCAGTTTTTCCAGATGGCTTGTTATCCAAAGAAGCTTTGCACGAATGCGTTCATCCTTTACATCATCATGAGTTTTTATAACCATATCGAGCTCCTCAAGTTCAGAAATTAACTTTTCAATAGCCTCCAGCCACTCTTTGATGCCCATTCCTGTTCTCTGTCTGAATATCCTTCTAACCCACATCCTCGCGAACCTGTTGAGCTCGTTAGTCTCTCTTTCAACGTCTTCCATGATCTTTTTTAGTTCTTCAGCGAGTTCAAGTGCCGTTTTTTCACTCACAGCCTCATCTCTATGGAGAATATCGTTGGTATGTTTGCCCTCAGATTGTGTGGAGAAAGTTAGGAGCCCTGCCTTAGCAAGCGGCCCGAATGGATCCGCCACCTGCCCATGATAGTCCTTTGCATGAGCAATGCAGTAAGCAAGTCCTGCTGCACAGTCTTCAGCTGGCATGAGTCCATTATATCCTGGATTCACGCTTTGATTTATGAACTCATCATATGCCATGCCATAGAGTGGGGCTAACTCTTGGGCAGCATTTCTTATTCCCGGAGTGTCAACCATTCCGGGCGCAAAGATGAAGACTGACACACCTGAGTCTTCACCCAGTTCTGCCGCTAAAGAGAGTCCAAATGAGTTTAATGCAGCTTTAGAAGCTGAATATGGTGCTACGTAAGGCATTCCCTCTTCTGATGTCATCATGACAATGACTCCATCTTTTCTTTCCACCATATCGGGTAGGAATGTCCTCACCAAAAGGATAGCCGCCCGGGCATTAACTTTCCAGGACTCGTCCCAATCTTCAAGAGGGGTGTCCAATATTGAACCGGTCTTCACTATAGTGGCGTTGTTGACCAGTATATTCACTTTGCCGAACTCTTTGGGGATTTTCTCTGCAAGTTCCTTAATGCTCTTCTCATCGGAGACATCAGTTTGGAAATAAAAAGCTGTGCCCCCTTTAGAGCAGATCTCTTCTTCAACTTCAGCGCCTGATTCGGAAATCTCAGCAATAATGACCTTTGCACCAAGCCATGCTAAAGCTTTTGCAAGCTCTTTACCAATACCGCGTCCTGCACCTGTAATGAGTGCAACTTTTCCGGAGAGTTCGTTTCTGGATAGACCCATACTTTTCATTTTTTCATACCTCATCTCAAACTCCTCCAAAGCATCAACTCACTTACCCCAATCACCTTTCACAACGACAGTTTTGGCAACTATATCACCGAACCGCTGTTTCTTCCTTGACGTTGCGATCAGAAGTGCCCCCACCAAGTAGGACGCAATGCCATCAATCACCCTGAGCACGTTCCTCAAAAGCGCTTCACGGAGTCCGCAAGGTTCTCCATTTTCCTTCTGCACCTTGAGCCCAAGCACTCTCTTGCCAATCGTGAAGCCCATTGTTCCCTCAAGCACAGTAAAGTAGGCGAGATATACCCCCAAGTATAACAACCCGATTAAGGGTATAGCAAACAGCTCGTCCATGCTTGGAGGGTGCTTGATCCAGATGCTAAAGATAGGAAAATGGAGTATCCCCAAAAGGGAAAACAAAACAATGGTGTCTATGATGTAAGCTGCTCCTCTTTTCAAAACTCCTGGATACTCAACCTTTTCCATGTTTATCCCTCCTTTAAGTCCTCCATATCCTATTTTGCCAAACTTTGTGCGCACACTCTTTCGCTTTTTTAGCTCTCCCTCCTCAAGAGGCCCCTTCTCAATAACGAAGAAGCTCTCCAAGGTAAAAGAGAACCGATTTATAAACAACCACCGCTTTTATGATAAAGCCTCCTTCAGGCTCACAGCCAGCATCCGCTAAACGAGAATCCCACACCTCCTTTATTGTCCTCTCTCAGCAGGTCATAGTGGAGTTCATCAACATAACCAAACTCGGGCAAATAAACATGCTTCCTTAAGCGCCCAACGAACTTGAAGCCATTCTTCTCTAAAACCCGTTGAGAAGCTTTGTTCGGCTCATAGACTCTTGCCCAAAGCTTATTGAGGTTCATATTCTCGAAGGCAAACTTGCACAATAAACTTAAAGCCTCACTCGCGTAGCCTTTCCCCCAGTGCTCCTTAGCTATAACATACCAGACCATAGCATGCCTTGAAACCCAGTTAATTCCCTGCAAGCCTACGAATCCAATAAGTTCTCCGTTAGTATTATCCACTATTGCGAAATCTACCATTTTCTGCTTGTTCTTTTTAGACATTTCATAGATTTCGTCAAATTCTTCTCTAAGGTGTATTCTCGCTCCATCATTAAGAAAGCTCTGTATGTTCCTGTCGTTTATCCACAAAAACCATTTATCTTTGTCCTCTTTCAAGATAATGGCCAACGAAATTTTTTCTCCTCTCATAATTTTTGGTCGTTCCATTATACACACCACCTAAGCTCTACGAGCAATTTTCATTTTCAAATGTTCTCCATAATCTCTCGGCTGTTCCTTCATCTCTTTAAATTCAAAGCGTGCCAGAGAAAGAGAGTCTCTGGCTTAATTTTCCCCCTCTTCACCTTCGTCCGTTTCATCATCGTATTCTCCCCTACATCATGTTCCTAAATTCCCATGCCTCTTTAACTGCCCACTCTTTCACGACACCGCTCTCGTTTTTTCCCACTTTCTTCCAAAACCTCAAACTCTCGAAATCAAACATTTCACTCACCTCACTACTCCCTAAAAGTGTTCAAACTACAATATTTCAGCGCTCAAAATTGACCAATTTATTTAGGCCTTCTACTTTTTCTTTCCAATTCTCTTGAGGCTATATGGAGCTCACAAAATTGCTTTTCTCAAAAAAGCGATGCTACATCAACCCTGAAAGAAAATCGGCGAAATAATGGGCAATCACTGCCGGAAAAATGCTGCGGCTTTTCATATAGAGGATTCCCCAGAGCCAGCCAAATGCACACTGTCCAAGAAATCTAAATAAAGCTGCAGCTATGCTGTATCCTGAAGCTTCCCACAAAGGCCCAAAAAAGTTTGTCGGAATGTGCGCTAATCCAAAAAGCAATCCTCCAAAGAACCAGGCTTTGTTTTGCCCCAATGCTCTCTCAAGCTTTGATTGAAGTGTGGCACGGTAAAACCACTCCTCTTTGAAAGATGGGGAGAGGAATCCGATTATCAGCTTATCCATACTTGTGGATACAGAACCCTCAAAGAGGAACGCAAAAAAGCCAAAAAACATGCCAAACCCAATCAATGCAGTCGCGGGCTTCCATGCTATGGGAGTTCTAAAGCCAAGCTCTCTTGCACCTCGCTTGTGGATCACAACCTCAACCACGAATGGGAGCAGAAGGACGAGGAAGAAGTGTAAGGAAAACTTAATTCCACCTATCGCTACACTTGGATAGGACTCAGTGCCAAAAAGCACGATGTATGTGATTGATGCAAATATAATTAACCAGATGGTAATAGCTTCAAAGAGCTCCCTTGTTGGGTTTTCACTTTTTGGCAGGGGTGAAGGATAGCTTCCAATCTTTTTATGCGCGAGGAGTACAAAGAGGATTGTTCCAAAGGCACCAAGTGCCATTTGAAGAGATGTTTGCATCTAGCTTCCTCCATTGCGTTTAAATAAATCGAGTTGCATTTGGCAATATAAAAACCTTTGCTCAGCTAGAAAAAATATGAAAGCGGCTATCAGTAGGTTGATAAACTATTGTATTCAATGTCCACAATCTCAATTTGGTCATAGCAAAAGTCTCCTGTTTTTAGTTTCCATATTATGTTGACCTTGCTTGGGACAACAACGCCGTTGAACATTTTGTATTTCACAATCTGTCCTTCCCAGTCCTCTAAAACGAACTCTCCATCAACCTCCATGTACCGCTTTGCAGTGATTCTCGTTACTTCGCCCTTTTCGTTAAAATGGAAAACTGCCGAAGCTGAGACTCCATCGTAAGTTATTGTAGCTTTTGCTGAGGTGTTATCTATAGATTCCCATGTGATGTAGTCGTTTAAAAACGCTGAAGGAAACCAGATGCACTCAGCAAGAAATCTCAAAAGCTCTCCGTGATCAACCTCATTTCCTTTTGCATCGACAACCGTAATTAACCCCAATAGTTTTACCACCAAATTGCCCTTACCCTCAACAAATTCGTCCTTCGCATGTATTGATAGCAGTGGAGCAGCTCTCACTTTTGCTATCCAGATGAACTCAGCGGAATCCACTCTAAAATACTGCTCTGCTGTTATTGGCATCCACTTTTGATCTTCCTTCATACGGAAATACCCGCCTTGTTTTAACCTAACAGTGTTGAGTTCTTCCTTGCCTATGATCTGGGTATATCTCAAATATCTTTGAACCGGTTCAGGTAAATCTTGTACGTCTTCCTCGGTAATGACTTTGGGTTTTGTCATATCACTCTCTTTAAAAAGCTCTTTTACCTCGTTTCTTGTACTTTTGGTGAATGCAACGCCACCGAGAACAGCAGTTGAGACTAGTAGAATAACAATTATTCCTAATACAATTAATACACTTTTCATCATTTTGTTTTACCTCGTTTTGGAACTTTCATCACCTTAATTTGCGGTGACAACGTTCATTGCCCGTAGGTGTTATATACTTTTGGGAAGTATAACAAGAGCGATTGACTAAATATCCAAAGAAAATCAGGGGGAGATATCTAATGAAAATAAAATTCCTCATGATAATCTTAGTAATTTTTGCATCTTTACTATTTGGCTGTTTAGGGAATGGAGGAGATGTCACTCTAGTCGAACCCGGCTCACATAGAAAGATAGATTACAACGGCACCGAGCTTATAATGGAGCTTAACTTTTGGAACATCAAAGAGTTTAATGGAAGCGCTAAGCTAGCTTATTACAAAAGCAATCATACAATAGGGTTTTACGCAAATTTGAGTGATATTGTGATGGAAGAACCTCAACGTTACATTCAAGGCTATCCTGAGATATTTTATGGATATAAACCGTGGATTGATCATGGAACCAATGGAAAGCTCCCTAAAAGGATAAAGGAGCTTGGAAACATTGAGGTGACATTGAACTACTCCCTCTGGCACAAAAGAAACCTTCCTATAAACTTAGCCATGGAAGCTTGGATAACTGCGGAGGAAAAAGCTAGGGGAGCTAGAGAGGGCGATGTGGAGTTAATGGTGTGGCTCTATTCAAATTCGCTTGTTAGGCCGGCGGGAAGTAAAATTAAAACTATAACTGCCCCCATAGTTGTAAACGACACTCTAAGAGAGGCAGAATGGGAAGTTTGGCTCTACTGCAATGCTCTGCCTTGGGACTTAATAACTTTCCGCTTAAAAGAGCCTATTAAAAGTGGGAAGGTTGAGTTGAGCGTTTCACCACTTATTGCAACAGCTAAAGAAGTTTTTGAAGAAAATTTCTGCAGAGTCAAAGACTTTGAGGAGCTTTATCTGGAGGACTGGGAAGTTGGAACGGAGTTTGGGAGCCCTTATAAAAGGAGTGCTAACTTTGGATGGCAAATATTTGAATTTGAGATTAGGGTAAAGGAGTGATTATATTTTGGGAGGTTTGATATATTGCCTTTAGAAACGTTTCGCGACGCTCTCATTTTGGTATATCGTGAAAATCCCTGCCAAGTTCTGCCGAATGCATTATGGAAAACTCTAAAAGAAATTAACAAATTTGAGACATCTTTTAAGGTTGAAAATGGCTTAGTAACACACCTCGAGGCGTGGAATGACGAAAGCTTATACATCTATTGGAGCAGAGACAGAACCCCACCAAAAATTCCCAAAAAACGCTTAGACAACCTAAAGTTTGCTCTTGTGCACCAAGACTTTTTAAGGGCTTTTCCTGCTGAAAATTTTGATATACAAAGACCATACTTCCGGCTTATCCGCAAAAAGCAACAAATGAGAGAAGTAGAGCTGCCGCAAGGCTTTCACATAGCTAACGTAGACACAAAAAGCGAGAGTGACCTCGTTGCTGAAGTTATTAAAAAATGCTATGAAAACATAAATGTAAATCCAGAAATCGTGAAAAGCTGGACTAAACACCCCGTATTTGACCCAAATTTGTGGATTTGGGTAATTGATGACGAGAAAGGCACTCCGGCAGGCTTAGGAATTGCGGAGTTTGACCCCACAATTCGAGAAGGCTCCCTTGAGTGGATACAAGTTCTTCCTGAGTACAGAGGAAAAGGCATAGGAAAATCTATCGTATTGGAGTTGCTCAGGCGTCTCCAAGGTCGTGCGGCATTTACTACGGTTTCAGGAGAGGTTAACAATAAAACCAAGCCAGAAATCCTCTATAGGCGGTGCGGATTCCAAGGGGATGATGTGTGGTGGCTTTTAATCAAGAAAGGCTAGAATTACAAATGCTTGTTTAATCTTTATCAAGAAATTCCTTCAGCTCTTCAAAGCTCTTGACATCAGCCCACATATGGATGAATTTTATATTTGGAACCTCTCTCTTTACATTTTCTACATGGGAAGCTTTATCATCAACATAAACAACCTCCTTAATCTCATAGCCCAGACTTTCAAGCTGTTCGACTGTTCTCCTAATCATATCCGCTTTATCTGGATGATTCTCCATTTTTGGAAAGAGAAAATACTCCCAAATTCCAAATGCTTCTAAAATTGGCTGTACTATTTCTTCTACGTTCCAGCTTGCGATGCTTAAGATAAATCTTTCCTTTGCCCATTCAAGAAACTCCCTAGTTCCTTCAAAAAGCCTAACCTCTCTTCCGTAAACATCTATGAACAGGTTCCCTTCAACCTTAAATTGAGGATCTTTAAATCGAAGAACTTCAAATTTAAGAACCATTTGTGGCATATCTTTTTGTTCCCAAAGTGTTCCATCCAAATCAAGAACCAAAAGCTTCTTCATAATTACCACCAAAAACAGGATATAAAAGAAGAAAAGAGCTCACTCCTTCTTGACGTGCTTCTCGACGAACTCCTTGAGGACGTCCTTGAGCTTTGGTTGGCCGATCTCTTCAAGCTCGTACCTAACCCTAACGGATGGCTTATTGAGCTTCATAACCCTTCTAAGGTCAATTGGGGTTCCCATGATGACAACGTCAGCGTCGGCCTTGTTGATTGTCTCCTCGAGCTCCTTAATTTGCTTCTCGCCGTATCCCATGGCTGGGAGGATGTTGCTCAAGTGGGAGTACTTCTTGTAGGTGTCGATGATTGAGCCAACAGCGTATGGTCTTGGGTCGATGATTTCAGCGGCGCCGAACTTCTTAGCGGCAACGTAACCGGCACCGTAGGTCATTCCACCGTGTGTGAGTGTTGGGCCGTCCTCAACGACTAAAACGCGCTTGCCCTTAATGAGCTCTGGGTTGTCAACGAAGATTGGTGAAGCACCTTCGATAACGATAGCGTTTGGATTGGCCTTCTCAATGCTCTCCCTGACCTTTTGTATGCCTTCTGGTGAAGCAGTCTCCATCTTGTTGATGATTATCACATCAGCAGCTCTGAAGTTGGTCTCACCTGGGTGGTACTTGAGCTCGTGGCCTGGCCTGTGTGGGTCGACAACAACTATCCAGAGGTCTGGCTTGTAGAATGGGAAGTCGTTGTTTCCGCCGTCCCAGAGGATAATGTCAGCTTCCTTCTCGGCCTCTCTCAAGATTTTCTCGTAGTCAACACCTGCGTAAACTACGAGCCCTCTGTCAATGTATGGCTCATACTCTTCTCTCTCCTCAATTGTACACTCGTGCTTGTCAAGATCCTCATATGTGGCGAACCTTTGGACGACCTGCTTTCTAAGGTCACCATATGGCATTGGGTGTCTTATGGCAACTACCCTGTAGCCCATCTCTTGGAGGATTTGAACGACTTTTCTTGATGTTTGGCTCTTACCGCTTCCTGTTCTTACAGCGGTGACGGCTATAACAGGCTTGGTTGATTTAATCATTGTGCTCTCTGGGCCGAGGAGCCAGAAGTCGGCACCGGCGGCGTGGACCCTTGAGGCCAAGTGCATAACATACTCATGGGAAACGTCGGAGTAAGCGAAAACGGCCACATCAACGTTTTTCTCCTTAATTATCTTCTCTAAATCATCCTCGCTCAAAATTGGAATTCCCTCGGGGTAGAGCTCGCCAGCAAGTTCTGGTGGGTAAACCCTTCCCTCGATATCAGGAATCTGAGTTGCGGTAAAGGCAACTACTTCGTAGTCCGGGTTGTCCCTAAAGAAGGTGTTGAAGTTGTGGAAATCTCTTCCAGCAGCACCAAGAATTACAACTCTTGTTTTCTTTTTCTCGGCCATCTAAACCACCTCAAAATATTTTAGTTCCAGCAAATAATGCATCGATATTGTCATTTATAACCATTATCGTTGAGCAATGAAAGCTTTTAGCAAAAATTCTTAGATTGCACATTCTGGAAAAAGAAAGTTCTTCGGAAGGATGTGAATTTTTATTTCCAAATTATTTTTGGCGCTCCACAAGAAGCTTCAGCCCGCTCAATCCAACGATTTTAACCTTTTCACCCGCTTTTATATCCCCTTCGATGCTTTCGGCCCTCCAGTATTCACCCCCAACTTTCACAACACCTTCTGGGTTTAAATTCTCAACTGTAGTTGCCTCTCTTCCCACCAGTGCCTCTCCACCAACTTCTACTTTCTTATCAAGCACTTTCCATAGCAAAGGGACAAATAGAACATCTTTGAGAATTAAAAGGGTTATTATTGTTAAACTAACCTTTAAAGGTATTTCTATACCTGCAGAAGGTAAAATAACCAATAAAAAAAGTCCTACAACTATTTCATCTATCAAAATCCCCGAGAGCTTTAAGGCGTTTTTAAGGCTTTTCATATCCATCTCTCTTCAAATCTTCCCACAGTTGAACAATGGCACTCTTTAAGTCTTTTCCATCCACATTAATCGGCTCATTGTCCATGTATACTACTTCCTTCCCTTGGGATAGTGCTTCTTTTGTAACTACATCAACAGCAGCGGCCTTTAATTCAACCAAAACGGCATCATAATCTCCAACAGCTTTCAAGTCCTCTCTAAGCTTTGGTCTGTCAGCCAAGTTTGAGCTCATCCCAACGACTTCAACGCCATAGGTTTCCTCCAAATAGTTCGCGATCTTTTTAACCACTTCTTTAGATGCTGTCATTACAAGGAGGAGTCTTTTTCCTTCGATGGGGCCAAGGGGACGCGGCCTAAATACCGTCGTGTGAACGTCTGCACTGGGGTTTATTCTTCTCACAGCTTTTTGCACTTCCCTAAGCTTTTCTTCACTTACCATAGGCTCTTCTGCCATAGTTATGACCACTAAGTCTGCAAGCCCTATTCTAAAAGGCCCGAAATAACTCTTAATGAAATCCAACTTTTGATTTGCGCCAACGATGGTTATGTATCTATCCGCCTTAACAGCAGGAAAAGTGGCTCCACTTCCCTCCAAAATCACCAAATCCCTGTCCGTCTCGTTGGCTATCTTAACACCTTCCTCAACGATATCAAAGAACGAAAAGCCAGCCATTCCTCCTCCACAGCGCCTGCATCCTATGGTCAGAACTCTCGACGTTAGAGCATTTTCTATGTGATCTGAAGCAGCGTGTTTGCCTTCCTCGCTTAGCTTTATTAGAAACGTTGGTGTTATTTCCATTTTGTCTCCCTCAATTATTTCGGGCTTTTCAGGGCCGCCTCGTCCCATAGTCACAATTACGGGGTTGGCTATCCCCTTTAGTGTTCTTGCAACAAAGCCGCTCACTGCTGTTTTCCCTGTCCTTTTTCCTGTGCCGATTATAGCTATGCTGGGCTTGTTTAGGAGTTTTTTGAACATCTTAGGCCTAAACTCAAAGTCTGCTCCCTTATAGACTATGCCGTAGCGCATTAAAAGTGAAGCAATTCTAAAGCGATCCTCATAATTTAACACGGGCTCATCGCTCAAATCAACAACCTCCTGAATTGGAAAAGCTTTAATTGCGCGCTCAATGGCTTCCAAATAATCATCATCGTGAAATACTGTGAGACCCAGCTCACGCTCAAGCTCCGCAATGCTCCCAATTTTCTCTCTTCCTCCTAAAAATACGGCACAGCAAGCGTTGATTTTCCTTAACGCCCACTTAGTAACGTCTGGATAATGCTCGCCATCTATAAGTGCTAAGCGCATGGCGCCTCCCTCCACTACCCTATTAATGTTCGAAAGTATAAAACCTTTAGTAGAAATCCTCAAAGAGTTCAACTTCCTGCACATAAGATCGCTTGAGCTTTATGGCTGTTCTAGCTCTCTCAAGCTCTCTCCCTAAATAGAAAGCATGCCTCGGCGAAATTTGGAAGTGTTCCAAGATGGTGTCTATTATTGCGTTGGGCTCTCCTCCGGAGATTGTTAAAATCTGTTTCGTCCCTTTATGGGCAATGACCCAGATTTTGCCCTCTTTGGTAAATATTCTGAAGTAGATGCTTTCAAGCTTAACCTCTCTTTCCTTAGCCTCAACTACTGGCGACATGACGGAATATTCAGCTATTTCGCTCTTTTTCTCCTTTAGGATAAGCAAATCAAAGCCCAAATCTTTCGGCACCTCAAAGAGCATCATGTCCAAAGCCCTTCTAAGCTCTTTTACGCCACCACGACACTTAGCACTCACCTCAGTCGTCAGCAAAAGAGAAATATTAAGCTCTTTCGCAACACCGGCCAATAGAGCGTTTATTCCAACGCTGTCTGCATCAATGAGCTCAACTACATTGCCAACTCCAGCCAAGAGAACATCATTAGGGTTTCTCTCCCTATAAAGCTGAAATGCAGTTATGGAGCGTGCTAAATGGGGTACATGCTCTAAAATCAAGTCCGGAATAACCCTCCCATACCCTAAATTTAAAGCTTCTTCTTTTAGCCTCTCCAAAAATTTGGTCCTCTCAGCCGGATTTTTAGGAAAGTACCCTTTCTTCTGGTTGGTAGGAATTAGAACAACAGGCTTATCCGTAACGAGTCTCTCAACGTTGCTCTCATCTATGCTTAAGAATAAATCTGCATAATCAAGGGCTTTCTCAATTTCGCGCTCGTTCAATGAGTCAAAGCTTATCGGAACACTAAAGCCTTCTTCACTGAGCTTCTCCCGGATTTCGGGTATTTTCTCAATAAACTCCAAGTTCTTCTTACCACTAACCATCCCAATGTCTATTATATCCGCACCGCTCTTGAGGTAGTATACGGCTCTTTTAACTATCTCGCTAACGCTTAGCTTTGGAGCATCGACTATTTCGGCCAAAATTCTATGGGGAAAATCAAATCCGACGGGTAGGGTCCCAATAAAAAAGTTGTAGGGTTTTTTGAGGGCTTTCTCGATGTAGGCTTTATTTTTCGTTTTATTCTTGATATCTTCAACTTTTTTAAGCGTATCCTGATGAAAGAGCAAATCAGCTGGGACTTCTTTGCTGAGCTTAAAGCCCTCTCTAATTGCTTTTAAGACTTGGGGCAAGTCGTGAGCATAGCGCGGGCCTTTGAATGTTAAAATTCCTATCTTTTCTTCAATCTCTTGAGCCGAGCCTCTAACGAGGCCTGGAATTAGAATTAAGTCATAGCCCTTAACGTTGACTTTTTCGAGATAGTGGGCTATTAGCTTAGGCGTTAGAAAAGCAGCTACACTAACAGGGGTTACAAATACCTCACAACCTTTCCCATATTTTCTAACCAGTGGTTCAGCTAAACGACCAGTTACGAGGAGGATTCTCATACTAAGTTCACCAGAGCCCTTTAAGTCAACAGCACAAATGAAAATATGGAGAATAGGAATCAGTAAGTTCTTGCAAATCTAGCTATGAACTTTGCCTCTCTTCCGCAGTGTGGGCACTTCTTTCCTTCTATCTTTGCCTTTTCCTCGGGATATGGCGTTCCAAGCATCTTGGCGTCGAGTACTTCTTCCATCTCCAGGCCACAGCTCTCTTCACCACACCATGGAATCTCGACAATCCCTCTCCTACCTTCAAAGACTTTCTTAGCTTCCTCTAGGCTGTCAACGCGCTTTATGTGGCTCTCAAGGAACTCCTTTGCTCTGTTGTAAAGGTTCTCCATTATTGCGTCTATGAGCTCTCTAACAGCATCAACGAGTTTCTCCCTCTCGATGACGCTTTTCTCTAATGTGTCTCTCCTTGCTATAACCGCTTTTCCTCCCTCAACATCCCTTGGTCCAACTTCAATCCTTAATGGGACACCCTTAAGCTCCCACTCGTAGAACTTCCTTCCTGGTCTTATCTCGTCTCTATCATCCAAGTGAGCCCTTATTCCAGCATTCTTCAGCTCCTCAACTATGCCCCTTGCGTAGGCAACGACATCGTATGGTGAGTCCTTCTTTGGAATTGGCACAACAACAACTTGGATTGGAGCTATTGTTGGGGGTAATACCAATCCATTGTCGTCGCCGTGGATTGCCATAACAGCTGCCAAAAGCCTCTCGCTCATTCCAAATGTCGTTTGGTGGGCGTATTCGTGGTCTCCAGTCTCAGTTTCGTACTTGATGTTGTAGGCCTTAGCGAAGTTCTGCTTGTAGTTGTGCATAGTACCTATTTGGAGCGTCCTTCCATCGGGCATCATAACTTCGGCGCCGAGCGAATAAAATGCTCCAGGGAACTTATCCCAATCAGGCCTCTTTGAGACTATGTAGGGCAAGGCCAAGAATTTGGCCAATCTATCGAATATCTCCAAGTCTTCTCTAATTTGCCTCTCCGCATCTTCAAAGTCTCTGTGAGCAGTGTGAGCCTCAAAGAACCTGCTAATTTCTCTAACTCTAATCAAGGGCCTTGTGTGCTTGGTCTCATAGCGGTAGACATTCACTATTTGGTAAACCTTGAAGGGCAAATCGGCGTGATTCCTAATCCAGAGTGAGAACATTGAATACATAGCAGTTTCACTTGTTGGCCTAAGGAGGAGCTTAATTTCTAAAGGATTTAGCCCCGCATGGGTTATCCAATAAACCTCCCCCTCAAAGCCCGCTATGTGTTCAGCCTCTTTTTGGAACTCTGTTTCGGGGATTAAAGCGGGGAATAGAACTTCCTCGTGGTTTGTCCTTTCCATTTCATCATGAATAAATCGCTCTATCTTTCTCATTATTTTAAGGCCGTATGGCAGCCAAATGTTCATTCCTTTGACAGGGTATCTCTTATCTTGAATTCCTGCTGTTTCAATTAGCTCATTATACCACTCGCTGAATTCCTTTTGCCACTTCTCTCTTTTTACCTTCACTAACACCACCTAACCCTAAGAGTGAAGCAAGACATTTAATTTTTTCGCTTGAGAGCGCTTAACTTTTTAAGCTTTCTTTCATATTGAATGTTAGGTGATACTAATGCTCACAGAAAGTGAAAGAGAAAAGCTAATCAAAGCAGGTGAAATCGCCAGACAGGTTAAAAGTGAAGTTGCTAAGCTTATCAAACCAGAAGTTCCATTATATGATATAGCTGAGTTCGTTGAGAAGAGGATAGTTGAACTCGGCGGAAAGCCAGCTTTTCCGTGCAACCTCTCTTTAAACGCTGTGGCAGCTCACTACACCCCATATAAAGGCGACACGACTGTCTTAAAAGAGGGCGACTACTTAAAGGTGGATATAGGCGTCCATGTGGATGGCTACATAGCGGATACAGCAGAAACATTTAGGGTGGGTATGGAAGAGGATGATCTAATGACGGCAGCTAAAGAAGCACTCGAAAGTGCTATAAGCGTTGCAAGAGCTGGAGTAAAGGTAAGTGAGCTTGGAAAAGCGATTGAAGAGGCCATACGAAAATATGGCTTCAATCCAATTGTAAACCTGAGCGGGCATAAGATACAGCGCTTCAATCTTCATGCAGGTGTTTCGATCCCAAACATCCATAGACCAAACGATAACTATGTTCTCCAAGAAGGGGATATTTTTGCGATAGAACCATTTGCTACGACAGGAGCAGGGCAAGTAATCGAAGTTGAGCCGACTTTGATATACATGTACATCAAAGACAGGCCCGTTAGGCTTCCACAGGCTAGACTAATCTTAAGCTACATAAAACGTGAGTTCGGTACTTTGCCCTTTGCCTACCGCTGGCTTCAAGGGAACTTCACCGATGGTCAAATTAGAATTGCGTTGAAGCAGCTTGTAAGAATAGGGGCGGTTTATGCATACCCAATTTTGAAGGAAATTAGAGGAGGCCTCGTCTCCCAATTTGAGCACACTATAATAGTTGAAGAAGACGGGGTCACGGTTATTACCTGATCTTTTCTTTTTTAGCAGTTGTAGCAGAGCATTGCGGCTTTTTTGAGGAGTATCACATAGTGGCCCTTACCATTTATTAGCCTGTAGCTCGAGAGTTTCTTAAGGTGGTGGATTCTCCTCCTCTCCAGAGCTACAAAGCCGAGCTCCCTAAGGACTTGGACGAAGTCCTCCCAGCGGATGTTTAACCACTCTTTGAGCTCATCGTAGAGCTCCTTCTCAACCACAAGGAACTTTTTGCCGTCAATTAAAAATCTAATTTTACGCTTTGGTATCTCCTTTCTAAGCCTCCAACGGGCCTGGAGAGGAGCTTGAACATCCAAAATTGCTCTTTCCATATCTTTATCCTCCGTAAGCATTTTGAGCAGGATTTCCAAAATTAGATTAATCCTATCAGGAACCCCAATTACATCCCCTCTGAGGGTGATTTTACGCTTCTTAACTTTAATTCCCTCTTTCTCCAGAGACTCAGCTATTTGAGAAGTTGTTCCTCTCTTAGTCCCCCCCATATCGACTATTCCACCGAGGATGAAAGCTTTAACATTGAAGTCCTCTGAACTGAGGTCTTTGTCTCCATTAGGATCCAATAGAACAACCTCAGATATGCCCTTTTCCTTTAGAAACTCGGCTGTACTTTTCTCTATTATGTTTCCCCTATCAAGAGGCATGCCTTTTAAGAGTTTTTTAAACTCCTCATTCGCCCAAGTGACGATAAGAGAATCTCCAACCAAGTAGTCTCTGAGTGTTCCATAACTTCTGGAAGCCTGGAAGGCGACCTTTTTCTTTTCTCTCGGAGTGTGCTTCTCCCAGTGCATTAGATCTATTATGAAGTAAGGGTAGTTTTGTTCTTCCAATTTTGCCCTAAGTTCTTCAGGCGTTAAAATAATCTCAAACCTATCTTTAAGCTTTAAAGGGATAAAAGCGAACTTTGAAGGCTCAACCCTCTTACCGCTAAAGTCCCATGAAAGGGCAGCTCCATCCTCGACCTTTCCAATAAATCCCTTCTCTTCCAGAACAGCAATAGCAATATCCTGAATAATGTCTTGGGATTTTCTGTTAGGTATTCTCTTTGAGAGCGTCCCCAAACTTTCTATTCCCTTCTCCCTCAAGAGCTCCTTGAACAGATCACCGAGCTTTTTCATAGGCATCGAGAGGGGGAAAGATGAAATGTTTTTAAGCTTTGCGTCTTTGTGTTCAATCCTTTAATGGGCCTTCTTTGGGAGACATTCTCGCTGCTTGGAGTGATGTTAACGCGAAAGCAGTTAAAATCGGCAGGATTGGGAATACCACCGCATAAGTACCTCTTACATTTGCGAGGTAGCCCAAGAGTAGGGGGCCCGAGAGATAGCCCAAGTCAAAAAACATTGTATAGAGGCTCGAGCCAAATCCCCTAATTTTTTGGGGAAGCTTTGCCAATGCGAGCATTTGGAGGGATGGGACGGCCAATCCAAAGCCCATTCCTAATGGGACTGCACTTAGATATGCCAAAGGTGGCTCAAGAGCCCTTGTAAGCATGACATATGCGATAATAACCAAGACGAGGCCTACCGTAGCGACTGGGATGGGGCCCCTTTTGTCAGCTTGTTTTCCACCAAAAACTCTCGTTAGTAGGCTAAAGGCACCCATTATGCTTGCGTATACTCCAAAAATACTAGTCCCAAGTCCCAAAACTTTATAGTACGCCGGGAGGAAGGTATACAGCCCGCTGTAGGCGAGCACCATAAAGAAGAGCGAGAAAGATGCCGCCGCAAACGCCCAGTTGATTAGGCCTTTGTATGAAGCTTTGGTCTTGTCGTGGACTATCTTTATCAATCCCTTCTGCTTTCTGTAGGGGATAAAAATAAATCCGAATCCGATTATGGAGAGGAAAATCGTCAAGATAAAGGCACTTTGGAAGCCAAGATAATCCGCAACAAAGCCTCCAAGAGCGGGGCCTATAAGCTGGCTTATCGAGAACATGGTGCCCCTCCATCCCAAAGTCTCTCCTACCCTTCCTTTTGGTGCCAAATCAATAGCCGTCGAGAGTGAGGAAGGGAAAAAGAATGCCGAAGCGGCACCGTGAATAGCCCTCCCTACCGTAAACAGCACCAAGCTTTTAGCCACTATTGAGAGCGCATAAAAAACTCCCGCCAAGGCACCTAAAATCGTTCCAAACATCATTACTTCAAACTTCTTGCCCCTATCACCCAATATTCCGCCAATGGGCTTTAAAACAAGGGCAAATATCGAGGAGACGGAAGCGATAGTTCCAACAACGAGGGGGCTCGCACCATAGAGAATAGCGAGGGGTGATATGAGCGGAGAGACAAGTATGTAGCCGAGGAAGAAGAAAAATGTCGAGAAGTGGAGGAGCCAGATTTCTCTGTTTTCCATCTCAAATCCCCGTGAAAGGTTCTTGCATCCCCTCTTTCATATATGCGACGCTCATGTGCTTTGTGTTCTTCGCAAAGCCGATGTTGCCTCTGGCGTCTATCATTATAACCCCCGCATTGTCAGAGCCGAAGTGTTCCGTTGCAAGGCTTATGGCAGCTTCACTTGCTTTTTGAGCGGTCAGTCCAAAGCGAACGAAGTCCACGGCGCTTTTAGCAAGGACGAGCTTTATCATAACCTCTCCAAGCCCGGTGCATGAGGCCCCAGCAAACTCGTTTGCATAGGTTCCTCCCCCGATTATGGGAGTATCTCCTATGCGCCCAAACATCTTCAAAAATACTCCTCCTGTCGAAGTTCCTGCAACTACTTCCCCGCCGTCAAAGGCAACAGCCCCAACCGTGCTCCTCAAAACTTCGGGGTACTCCTTAATCAGCTCGCTTATCTTCTTCCAGTGAGGGATTTGCCCGTCGTTTAGAAGCTTTTCTCTAAGCTTCTTCCACTGATCTACCCTTTCCTCAGTTGTTGGGTTGTAATCGTCAAAGCCCATTAAACGAGCAAATTTAACAGCACCTTCTCCTCCTAAGAGAACATGGTCGGTCTTTTCCATGACCTTTCTTGCAACGCTTATAGGGTTTTTAACACCCCATATACCCGCGACGGCACCTGCTTCCAAAGTTCTTCCGCGCATCACAGCAGCGTCCATTTCTACCTTCCCATCCAACGTGAGAACGCTCCCAGTTCCTGCATTAAACACTGGATTGTCTTCTAAAGCCTTAATAGCTTCCTCGACTGCATCTAAAGCTGAGCCTCTTTTTAATTCCTTCCATCCAGCTAAAACAGCTTCCCTAACACCTTCGAGAACTTTTGGAATTCTCTCCTCTTTCTTAATGGTGCCAGCACCGCCATGAACAATAATAGCTACCATGAAAACCACCACCCATTTATTGTGGTCAAAAGGTTAAAAGCATTATGGAAGCGAAGAGAAGTAAATTTAAAACTTCTTGCTATCTTGGACTGCACTCAATGCAAACTCTCTAAATTCCAAAAGTTCTTCTTTTTCCAAATCCACGTCTTGATTGTTTTGATACCTCAAAAGAGCTTTTTCTATCGTTCTTCTAAATCTCATTGGGAGGTTTTTGAGGGCCCAAGTGCCGCCTTCAACTTTCGAAGCTATTTTCTTTTCTCTCAGATAGTAGAGCATTCTGCAGATGTTTAAAACGAGATATTCTGGAGGGTTTAGAGAGGCTTCATCTTTCACATCATAGAGCAGGGCTTTTATAAAGTGTTCATCTGTAACTTCGCCAAAAACTTCCTCTATGGGTTTTCCAGAGAGGGCAACTCCTCTTTCTTTGAGCACTTTCAAATGTGCTGACAGATCTGGATCGAGCTCTCCACTTTCAAAGGGAATTTCTCCCCTTTCATAGGCTTCTCTAAACCATTCGCTGTAATGAAATTCAAAAGGGATTGGATAAGGGGGATTTTTAGCATATTTCTCTAAGATGACGCTCATCTCGAGACCTTTGCCGCCAATCTCTTTGGAAACTTCCAAGCAAACTCTAGCTAAAGCTTTCTTGTCTTCTAAGCTCATTGGAGTTTTGACCACGATTATTAGGTCCACATCGCTGTATCCTGGGACGAAGCATCCCATAGCCAAGGAGCCGTGTAGGTATATCCCAACCAGATTTTTACTGAGTATTTCTTTAAATTCCTTGAGAGCTTTTTCTAGACCGTCTTTGACTTTTTCCATTTTTTATCAGCTCAGAGACATATTTATCGTGGTTTCTCCTATGTTCTCCAAGTACTCTAAAATGCGCCTGTAGCTGTCCATTGCTATTGACTTTTTGTAATCTATAGCATTTATGCGCTGCTTTAGCTCGTACATTAAACTGTCAATCTTCTTGAGGTCTTTCACTTTGACTTGGAGCATTATATCAGAGAAGGCCTTCTTTAGATAGGCAATTTCTATATCCTCATCAAAATCCTGGGAAATCCTAACTATGTGGTCGCCTACTCTCTCTATGTTGCGGACTATGAAGAGGATCCCAAGCAAATCGAAGCTCCTCTTTACTATTTGTGTACCTACAATAGAGGGCTGCGATAGAAGTTTGTTCACGGCGCGGAGTGCTAAAAAGTAAAACCTATCAAGTTCGTTTTCTAAATCCTGTATATCCCTTCTGATGGCCTTATCTTTTACCTGCTTCATGAGCTCCAAGTCCTCAAACATTGAGAGTATTATGGAGCTTATCCTCTCCAGTATTTCGTCTATATTAACCTCTTCATCGGCGAGCAGGCTTTTTGCAACTATTCTTCCGGGTTCATCAGCTATTATCTCCATCCCAGGCAGTATTTGAATTGTTTTTCTGATCTTTATCTTATAATGAGGAAGTTCGTCAAGAATTTCAATCTCTAATATGTCATAGCCCTGTATGTAAGCGGAGATAACGAGTCTAACGGCCATGTCTGGAGAATATTCCTTTGATATTTTGAGTTTTTTGCGTTCACTAACCTCTTTTGGCTTTTTTGGGAGAACAGTTATTGATCCATCCGGGTTTATCAAAAGCGGCACCACATCTCCCTGCTTAAGCTCATTCTCCTTTATCCACTTTTTAGGGAGTGAAATTATGTATGAGCTTCTGCCAGTAAATTGTATCTTCCTAAACTCCATAGTTATCACCAGGTCTATATAGCTGGTATGGAGTATAGGTGAGAGTATATAAATATTTTTGCTGAAGAATTTAAGAAGAAGCAAATAGAAGCGTTTATTCCTTTGCCAGCTCTATTCCCCTCTCCAGAGCTCTGATGTTTATTTCCCACAGTTTGGGCTTGAGCGTTTCTTTTATGCCTTCTTCTATGCTCTCTTTTTTGAGGGGAATTAATCCTTTTCCGCAGGCATAGCCGAGCATTAAAACTCCAAGGGTGCGCGGATTTATTTTATCGGCTTCGCTTTGGAAGTCCCTGACCTCAGTAGGACATATCTTTGAAAGTGCCTCTTTGATCTCTTCAACATCAGGATACTTCTCCTTTCCAACTAAAGTAGTTGCAGTATGAATTGGATATGCATTTACTATAGCATAGCTCTTCTTGCTTAAGAAGCGCGCGTTTCTTAGGGCTTCAGCTGGCTCAAGAGCGAGCACCAAATCAGCTTCACCTTCCTCTATTAGGGGAGAGTGCACATCACCAAACCTGAGGTATGAGAGAACACTACCATAGCGCTGGCTCATTCCAAGGGTTTCACCTATCCTAACATTGTAGCCTTCTTTCATTGCCGCATTCCCGACTATTCTCGAGAGTGTTAAACCGCCTTGACCGCCAACACCTGTGATAATTAGGTTGAACTCCATTTCAATCACCGTAGAAAATAGGGCTTTGACATTTTTAAAGGTTAAGCCAGTGCCTAAGGTTCTCTATCCTTAACTTATGTGGAAGCATTTTAGCACGCTAATAGTGCCTAAAACAAAGAAAAAAGGAGTTAAGCTTCGAGCTTTAACCTCTTAACGACGAACTCCTTATCGAGCGAAGCTAAGAAGTTCGCCAACCTCGGTCCCCTGTCTTTACCTATGAAGAGGTTGTATAAAGTTTTGAAGTAAGCTTTGCTTGGAATTCCTCTCTTCTTTGCAGCATCAAATATCACTCCGTTGAGCTCGTCAACGGTAAAGCTTTCCCTGTTCTCGAGCCACTCTGCCACCTCTGTCAAAGCTTCCTTTACCTTTTCCTCCACCTCAATTTGTGGAAGTTCTTCCAAGAGCGAGAACTTTACCATGTCTGGAGCGTACTTTTCAACCCAGTTCCTCGCCAACCTTATCCTAAGCTTTATTCTCTCCAAGTCCTCCCCATTCAGCTCAGTTGGAATGTGCCCTTGCTCTTGGAGCGTCCTTATTATGCCTTCCTCATCCAAGTGAGGCATCTGCACTAAGACCACCAAGAACCTGAAAGGCGCTTGGGCGATTAATCTCTGGGGAACTTTTGGCATTGCGAGCTCGTAAGTCCTCTTTAGTTCTTCTGCCTCTTCCTCGCTCTTTGCACTTTCTAGGCCAAAGTAGATCCTCTCCACTTTGTCGAACTCGTCGTAGAGGTTTAGTAAGCCAAGACCGAGATCAATCTTGAGCTCCTTATTGGGCCTGTGGCTCGCGTAGAGGAACCTTATTACTCCTGGCTCCAAGACCTCATAGAGGTCGCTCAATAAAATTACGTTACCCTTTGAGCCGCTCATCTTTCCTTTTTGTCCTTTAATTCCAACGAACTCATACATAAGCCCTAAAGGCCCGGGCTTTTCGAAGATTTTTTTAACTATCTCTTGACCTGTGTCCCAAGAGCTTCCAGCGGCGAGATGGTCTTTTCCAGCTGGCTCGAAATCAACATCGAAGTGAGCCCAACGCATAGGCCAATCTACACGCCACCTAAGCTTGACGTTGCCTTCCCTTATGTCCGTCTCGCCCTCGCTCCCGCAATGGGGGCACTTATACTTAACGCTCCACTCACCGTCCCACTCAACAAAATTTGCTTCCTTCCTACACTTTGGACAATAAATTTGCACAGGTTGCCAGTCCTCTTCCAAGTGGGGCTGCTTAGCTATGTCGCGGAACTTGTTTAGGACTTCCATTATCTTGCTCCTCTTCTCAAGGGCGAGCCTAACTTCATTTGCATATTCGCCACTTTTATAGAGCTCGCTTGCTCTAAGGAAGTCCACTTCAATGCCGAGCTTTTCAACTTCGCGCTCGAAGAGCTCCATAAAATGGGCTGCATAGCTCTCATGGCATCCCCATGGGTCAGGGACTTCACTAACAGGCATTGTCAAATATTGAGCCCACTCCTTTGGAACGTTCTTTGGTACTTTCCTAAACCTATCATAGTCGTCCCACATGTGGATGTGCCTCACCTTTTTGCCCCTATCCCTAAGGGCGTGACCCACAATGTAAGCTGTGAAGAGTTCTCTAAAGTTTCCTATGTGAACATATCCGCTTGGAGTAATCCCGCTCTCAACGACGTATTCTTCTTTGTCGCCGTGCTCCTTAATGATTTTCTCAACCATATAATCTGCCCAATGCACCATGATATCCCCTCCTTGGGTTTAAATACGTGGGGGCCTTTTTAAGCTTCACCTATACGAAAACTTTATAAAGTTGGTCTTTGCTAACTAACATTAGTTGTATTACTATCTAGTATGGTTGGAGTGTGATAATATGGAGTGGGAAGAACTCGGGACGTACCAACTCGAAAGCGCTCAAATATTTTTCCCAGCATCACTTGAGATACAAGAAGAGCTCCTCAAAGCAGGCTTTAAAGTTCCATATGACAAAGAAAAGAAGATTTCAACTCCGCTCCCCGTGATATCGGCATTTTCAAAAGGTACTGTTATCCCCAAAAACAGGCTTTTAAAAGCTCATGAATTCGAAGAAGACGATAAGTTTGTGAAAATCCCAAATGAAGAGGCACATTTAAAGTTTTTAACCAATGAAAAAGGTTACCTGACGCTTGAAATTGAACTTAAACGCTACCACCTCGAAGATTTGAACTTTGTATCAATTCCCCCAAGGATATGGAATGCATGGGTGAGCTTTTCGCTGAGTGCGGCCTTTTTGGACGATATTCTTGAAAGGCTAAGCAAACTTCGTGGAGAGACACCAAAAGGCATTTACATCGATTCGCGTGGCAGAAGTGGTAGAGAAATCGAAGTCTACGCTTACAAAGGCAGAAAGTATAAAGATTTAGGAATTCCTGTATATGCCTACTATTTGGGCCTTAATGGGTTGGAGCTGGCAGGAGAGTATTTTGCTGAGAAGGCCGATGAAAGTAGCATCGATAGAGATGTCTTAAACTTCCTAAAGCTCGGATTGAAGAAAAGCAAGAGTACAAGAGCGGGCTTAAAAGTAGGGCTCATATGGAAGGAAGGGGAACCCCAAAGGATAGCACTACGGCTCGGCACCAACTACCCGAGGGTTAAAATCCGCGGTCTGTACGGAGAACTGGAAGGAAAATCAAGAGGAGAGCTGAGCTACGGGGAGAGGCACTTCATGACGGTCCGGGCCAATGACTTCTACTGGGCATTGGAAAAAGTTAAAAGTGTCTTTGGAGGCTAATCAAAGTCCCATATCGTCCTTCCTTTGTAGAACATCATCACATAGCCGCAGCTCTTGCATATAACAATCTTGACCTTATGTGCCGTAAAGCCCCATTTGCTGTCAAGCTTACCCTCCTCAACTTGGAAATCCATACCTCCACAGAGAGGACACTTTAAGTGCTGCCTTTCCATAGTACCACCACTAAAAGTAGGAAAATATTGGATAAAAAGTTTACTCTCCCAAAATCGGCTGAAGAGTAAGAAAAGGAAAGGCAGATTACTTAAACTTCCTAAGCGCCATCTCTGCAGCAACGGTTATTGGATCAATTGTTGGGCTTATTGGAGGAGCATAGGCAGTTTCACCGTAGGCTATGTCCTCAACGGTTGCGCCCTTTTGAGCAGCAAAGCTCAATGCCATTATCCTTCCCCAAACTCTTTCTCCACCTACTATTTGTGCTCCTATCAAGCGCTTGTCCTCTTTTCTAAAGATGGCCTTCACGGTTATTGGCTTTCCTCCGGGGAAGTACTCGGGCTTGGTTGAGCCTTTGAACTTGCCGACAACTATGTCAATGCCTTCTCTCTTAGCTCTCTCCTGTGT
Organism: Palaeococcus pacificus DY20341; assembly: GCF_000725425.1. Lineage (NCBI taxonomy): Archaea > Methanobacteriati > Methanobacteriota > Thermococci > Thermococcales > Thermococcaceae > Palaeococcus > Palaeococcus pacificus. Next base: position 1,370,844 of record NZ_CP006019.1, read on the forward strand.
CATGCCAAAAGTCCCTATTTCAAGGTCGAAGAGCTCGGTTATTGCTGTGTTAAATACGGGCCTAAACTTCTCCTCTCCTCCCAAAGCGTTTATTGCCGCTACCTTTGCCATCCTAACGGCAGTGGTTCCGAGCTGGCTTAGCATTCTCTCCCCGGTTACGGCATCAAAAACCTCAGCACAGTCACCAATGGCATAAATATCAGGGTCACTCGTCCTCAAGTACTCATCCACAATGATGCCCCTATTAACTTCAAGGCCCGCCCTCTTAGCCAGCTCAACGTTTGCCCTAACGCCGGTTGCCACTAAAACCAAATCTGCTTCAATTTCTTCCTCGCCGATTTTAACGGCCTTTACTGGACTTCCAATTATCTCACCAACGCCGACGCCGAACTTGAACTCAATGTCCTTCTCCTCGAGGTGCTTTTGCACTATTGATGCTGTATCCTTGTCGAGCATCGTCGGGAGCAGGTGTGGAAGCAACTCAACCACGAGAACATCCAAGCCAAGCTCCTTGAATGCAACTGCACCTTCAAGCCCAATCAATCCCGCACCTATTACAACGGCTCTCTTTGGTTTTTTCTCCTCTATGTAAGCTTTAATTTTTTTAACGTCATCCATGCTCTTGAGCGTGAAAACTCCATCCGCTTCAACACCTTTAATCGGTGGGACGAAGGCTTTTGAGCCGACGGCTAAAATGAGCTTATCGTAGTTTACTTCCCCTTTATCGGTTATGACAACCTTCTTCTCCCTGTCGATGGCCTTAGCCTCCGTATCGAGCATGAGCTGGATTTTTTGCTTCTCATAGAACTCATTTGGAAACACGATTATATTATCAAGTTTGGGTATCTTTCCGCTCAGGACGAAGGGCAGGGCGCATGGGGAGTACTGCATCGTCTTTTCCTTTCCTATCACAATAATTTCGGCTTTTCTATCGAGCTTTCTTGCGAAGAGTGCAAAGTTGCTCCCGGCTGTACCAGAACCAATAACAACGAGCCTCATTACGACCACCATAGAAAAGATATTTTGTGAGTATAAAAGCTTATCCGCAACAAAATAGGTTAAAGGAAAAGGTGGCTCAGAAGTATGTGCCCATTTCTTGGGCTATCTTCCTAAGCCTCTCAATCCTCTTCTCCGTTGGTGGGTGCGTTGAAAAGAGCGTTGCTATGCTCATTCCTCTAAATGGATTGACTATGAACATGTGCGCTGTTGCTGGGTTACCATCTCTTAGAGGCCTCCTTGACACGGCGTACTCAATCTTTTCAAGAGCACTCGCGAGAGCCCATGGCTTTCCGCTTATCTTAGCTCCCGTTTCATCAGCTAAAAACTCCCTCGAGCGGCTTATTGCGGCTTGGATAAGAGCTGCGGCTATTGGAGCGAGTATAGCAATCAGCAAAGCTCCTATAATGTTTCCACCCTCGTCTCTATCCCTTCCACCATAGCCTCCAAATATGGCAATCCACCTCGCCCAATAGGCAAGGTACATTATTGCACCCGCCATTGTGGCCGCGATGGTCTGAATTAGTATGTCCCTGTTTTTAATGTGGCTCAGCTCGTGGGCTATAACCCCTTCAAGCTCGTCTCTATTTAAAATCCTCAAAAGACCTTGAGTAACAGCAACGACAGCATGATTTGGGTTTCTACCGGTTGCGAAAGCGTTGGGGACTTCCGTTGGAATTATGGCTATTCTCGGCATTGGAAGGCCTGCCTCCTGAGTCAACCCCCTCACAATAGCGTAAAGCTCAGGAGCTTCAAACTCATCCACTATTCTGGCCCTATACCACGCTAAGACCATTTTATCGCTGTACCAGTAGCTTAGGAAGTTCATGAAGAGTGCAAAGAGGAACGCCATAAACATAACATTTGTTCCGCCGATTAAATAGCCTATCCCCATCAAGAGGCCCGTCATTACGGCCATTAAAAAGCCTGTCCTGAGCCAGAGCCCGAATCCCATCACTCCTCACCTCCTAAATTTAAATATGGAACTACTTCATCATAAACCTCACTCCAGTCAACAATTCCAATTCTCTTCCGAATGCCCTTATTTAAAAGCTCTAAAATTTCGTCCACAACTTCCGCTGGAGTTTTGCTTGTGGTGTCTACCTCTATGACGTTTTCGTGTTTTTCAATGGCCTCCACTAGGCACACATCCACAAGCTCAGCTTCGACGTTCTCACTAAGTTTCTGCTTCGAATAACCACGCTCTGAGAGCCTCTCCCCAACTATCTTTGGATGAGCTCTGAGGATTATAACTTGGTCAGCTGGAAGCAAATGACTTAAATGGCTGTCCAAAACGACATTTCTATCTTTGAGCTCTTCCTCGACAGCACGTGAGAGCTCGTCGATATCAAGTTCAAGCTCCTCTCCTACCTTTTCTCCCATGCCTCTGGCTATTGCAAAGTCCTTTATGTTTACATACTCATAGCCAAGCTTTTCAGCTAAAAGTTTACTTACCGTGGTTTTTCCCACGCCAGGGGTGCCGCTTACAGCTATTATCATTTTTTCACCGATGGTATTTTAGCAGAGCTTCCTTTTAAAGATATGCTTTTTTGCATAGACAAATGTCGAAAGCAAATTTAGCATTAAGCGAAAATCTTATATACTCCGAGAGTAATTATATCTCCTGGTGATTTCCATGGAAAACCTGAAGATACTCGAGAAGAGGTTGGAGATAGTGAGGAGGCAGAAGGAAAAGCTCCTCGCTGAAGAGGCTAGAATCTTGAGGATATTAAAGCAGGAGAAAATGAAAAAAGCTACAAGCTAATTCCTCTTTTATTCCAAATTTTTAAAATAAAAGCAAAGAGCTCAGAAGACGTTGAGCTCGTCCTTTAGAATCATTTCTCTGATCCTTATAATGTTGGCCAACCACTCGTCTGCTATCTCGTATGCTGGCCTCTCGATCTTCTCAATTGTGTAGCCCTTCTTTGGAATTATCTGCAGGCTTGCGACTAATGGCTCGTCAATTGGCTTTCCTATTTGGCTCAAAATTCTGACATAAACCTCTTCAACGCCTTCTACCTGCTCTGCAACGTCCCTAGCTATGAGATTAGCGAGGAGGTTGTAAATCTTACCCACGTGTGAAACTGGGTTCTTTCCAGCGGCAGCCTCCATACTCATGTATCTGTTTGGAGTGATCAAACCGTTTACTCTGTTGCCCCTTCCAACGCTTCCATCATCTCCAGCCTCAGCTGAAGTTCCTGTGACTGTTATGTAGTAAATGTCCTTCTCGGGATCATCAGCGGTGTTTACGTAAATGTTAACTTTTCTCTCCGTGTATTTGCCTACAAGCTCTTCCACGGCCTCATAAACTGCCTGCTTAGCTTCTAAATATTCTTGTGGGTTTTGCACTTCACTGTCAACCATTGCAGCTGCTATCGTGAGGTCTATCTCATCGCCCTTTCTAAGACCCATAACCTTAATGTCCTCACCTACGGCTGGGAACTTCTTCTTAAACTCATCGCTGTTGAGCATCTTCTCTGTCTCATAAACTATCTTCTCAACTTCGCTGAATGGAGCAAAGCCTACACCGAATGAGGTGTCGTTTGATAGAGGGATTGGGTTCTCCTTAGCCTTGTTGAAAACACCAACGAGGTCAACGCTACCTTGGCCTATTCTTGAGTCAATAACGACGTGCTCATCTATGTTGAGGTGTCTAACAGCCTTCCTTAGGTATTCCTTCGCAGCTTTTATTGCTACCTCATGAACAGGGAAAAGCTCTCTATCGATGAGTTCAACTGCTCTACCTGAGAGAAGTATGTAAATGGGCTTTATTACTTCTCCACCACCAAATCTTGGATAGGCCCTTCCTCCAACAACCTCAACTTGATCTGTGTTGTGGTGCAAAATTATGCCGTACCTCTTGATGTATTCTCTGCTCAATGCCCTGCTGACGGCCTCGGCTATTCCATCCGCAATGCTATCTGGGTGTCCAATTCCCTTCCTTTCGACGAGTTCAACCTTTTGCATCTCAACCGGAGTCTTATGAATCTCCTCAACAACTATATTCCTTCTCTTCTCCGCCATGATCATCACCTGATGAACTTTTACGTGCATAGCTCTGTCATGGGCTTTATATATTTTTCGGCATGATGGCAGGGCCAATATATAACTAGTGGTTATTAACAATAAAGGAAAAATTTATTATCCCTGAGAAACAATAAATAACTGGGGGTTATTATGGTAATATTTCCTAGACCGATAGATCCGCGGGAGATAAAGAAAATTAGAAAGGAATTAGGTATAACACAAGAAGAACTTGCCAAAAAAGCTGGAGTTACTCAGGCGTATATAGCGAAGCTTGAAAACGGAAAAGTTGATCCAAGACTTTCAACGTTTAACAAAATACTCGAAGCTTTATTGGAGTGCAAAAAAGGCAAAATCCGTGCAAAGAATATAATGTCTTCCCCCATAATTGGAGTTAAGCCCTATGAAAGCGTTGAGAAAGTTATAAAGCTGATGAACGAAAACAACATATCTCAAGTGCCTGTGATAGCGGGGAGCAAAATTGTAGGCGGAATAACCGAGAAATTGCTGGTCAGGAAGAGCTTGGAGTTTGAAGACATCTACGACCGGAAGGTTATGGAAGTCATGGACGAGCCTTTTCCAATAGTGAACGAAGAAGACGATATTGAGCTTGTTAAGTACCTCTTAGAGGAGCATCCCGCAGTTATAGTCCAAAATAAAGAGGGCGTCCCAGTTGGCATCATAACACGCTCGGACTTGTTCACGCTTAAAAGCTGATTTTCTTTTCAAAACTTTAAAATAGGGTGAAAAGCAATTCATTTAGGTGGTCTTATGGCATTAAGAGAGCTTGGTGATGGTTTATACCTTTACCCCGGAAGCCCATCAACAATGATTAAAGTCCACGAAGGAAAAGCTGTTCTCATTGATGTTGGGCACGGGAGTGGGCGGCATAAAGACCTAAAGAGAGAGGTTAAAAAGCTCGGGGTTGAAATTGAGGCGTTAATGGCAACTCACGGCCACGCTGATCATATAAGCGTCGTGCCGAAGCTTGAAAAGCCCCTGTTTATACACCGCTTTGAGTTCTCCGTTGCGGAAAGTCCTTTAAACCGGGAACTTTTGACTTTTGGTTCCAAGGCTCCAAAGGGCTTCCTTGTTTACCAGTTCCCTCAGGAGGTTAAGGCCCATGTCATTTTTGAGTGGGACGATGAGCTCTTTGGTTTGAGAACAATCAAGCTGGACGGCCACTCTCCGGGAATGACAGGGTTTTTAGATAAAGACAATGGGGTTCTATACGCTGGAGACAGCTTTTTCGGTGAAAAGATTATCCAAGCTGTTGGCGCTCCATACCTAATTGACCCAGAATTATTCAAAGCTTCAATTAAAGAATTACATAATTATGCAAATAAAGGCTTCACCATAATACCCTCGCATGGTCGAATGGTGAGAGGGGGAGAGGCCTTAGAGGTGCTCGACTTCAATTTAAAGCGCGTAGAGGAGATAGAGGAGAAAATTTTGGAGCTTTTAGAAAAGCCGATGAGCATAAGCGAACTATCTTATAGCCTAGCAAAGGCTTTCGACGCAAAAATAACTCCACAAACTCTGGCTTTGAACCAAGTGCCTATTAGGGCATTTATAGCAGAGCTTTACAATAGGGAGTTAATTGAAGCGGTAATAGAGAAGGACTTAAAGTGGAAGGTTAGAGGATGAGCATCAAAAGAAGCCGTCTGCATAGTCCTCCGGCTGACACAGGTAGCGGTAGGGGCAGTATTTACACATGAAGTTGTCCCACCCCTTAGGGGGCTTGTCCTTTTCGTAGTGCTTTTTAATTTTGTAGAACTGCCTGAGCGTCTCGTGGAAGAGCTTTTTATCGTAGGGGATTTCAAAAGCCCTGAAGCCTACACCTTCAACGAGCGGGAAGCGCGAGAAGTCTATCTTCCTTAAGCGCTCCTTCTCATTGCCCAACCTGACGTAATACAAGTAGCCCCACTCTGCATTTGCCCAGCGCATGTATATGTTGAGCTGGGCCAAGTGGTAGTCATATGGTTCTCTTGGCACACTCGTCTTTCCTTTGATTTCGATTGGGTGGCCTTTAAATGCATCTATCCTCCCGTGGATTTCAAAGCCCAAGCGCGGAGCTTTAAGAACCATGTGCTTCTCAAGCTCGTAATTGAAGCGCTTTTTGAGTATGTTCCCCAAGAGGTTGTGAATTCTAACCCCCTGCTCAAGCCTAATTTTAACATTTATCGGCCACCTCTGCGGGTAGCCTTTGAGGCGATAGTATATCCTTCGAGGGCACATCAAAGCCTCACTCGCGTAAAACTCCAATAGCTCATCGGCCATTTTACTCACTCCAAGGGTTCTCTACCGTATCTGAGGAAGCTGAGGTACTTTTCATCCTCGCCAACGAGGGCACTTATGAGAGAATCCACATAGGTATCGAACTCCTGCTTTTTAATAACTACGGTATGGTGCGCGTATTCGAGAGGGATTACATATTCGTCTTCCGCTGCAGACAACAGGTAAGAGAGCATCTCTAACTCCTTATTTTTCCCGAGCTTTGGGATTTCAAGGAGATATATCACGCCCCCATTAACAAATCTAACATAGAACGGCTGTATGTTTAAGACCGTCACCTTTTTTATTTTTCCCCTCTCGTAGATTTCCCTCTCTGAAAATAACGACACTATATTTTTTAGATGGCCATGTTTTTCTGCAACTTCTTTTATAACCTCCGGAAGAGACCATTTTCGCGATTTAGAGTAGTTAAACCGTATGTATCCTCTTTCTTTTGAAATTGCGTCGATTATTGGAACATCAAGCATGGGAGCAGGCTTGTTCTTTGTAGTCCTGTTATCCCCCGTGCCGTTTGCTGACTGCTTTTCAATGGCGGATTTCACCAAGTCATCTGTGTAGAACGTCTTTGCTATGGATGCCACATTCCCAGCAAAAAGCCTGTCGAGAGAGTGCAAATATTCGAGATATTCAAGAAAGATTATTACATCCTCACTGTACGATGGGTTCTCTTTAATTCCATCCACAAATTCAGCATCCAAACTGCGCTCTTTTATTAAATCAAAGATATCATTTTTCCGTGCTATTACTGTAGAGTAGTTAATCAGCCCTTCTGCTTCTAAATCCTTTTTCCATTGTGTCCATTCATCATCAAGCATATCTAAAAAAGCCCTGACCAAGTCCATCATTTCTATCTTATTTTCTTTGTAGATTTCCTTGATTGTAGTATCCACATAAGCAGGAGGCCTTGCTATTGAGCCACTTAAAGTTCCGTCCATCAAAATGAGCTCCGCTCCCTTGATCTCCCTCGTCATCGCGCCGATTCTATTTTCAAGGGTCTGCATGTGAAGTCTAATCCTCTCATCCACATGCTTATAAGGAGAGACTAACCCTATTTCGTGCCATTGCAGTAAATCCTTACCTATCGCAACCGAAGAGACTGCATAAACTATAGCTCCACTTAAGCGCTTTATCATCCTGCTGCCATCAACTGCGTAAACATTGACCTTCTTTGGCTGTGGGAAATCTTGCCAACGGTACTCCTTTGCCACGAGCTCCTTTAGGAGCTTTATCTTATCGAGCTGTGAGTCGAGGTACTTCCTGACCTCCTTCAAGTGGCTCTCGCTAATACGCGGCAAGACTCTCCACCTCTACCCTGCTCTTTCCACCAACTAACGAAACCCTAATCACGTAATCCGCTGCATCTTTAAGCTCCTCGTCATGAGACACTATTATAACCTGCGGTATTTTCCTCAAGTGCTGCGTTATTATGTCTATGAGCTTCTTTCTTCTCTCTTCGTCTAAGAAAGGCGTCGGCTCGTCCAAAATGAGGAGCTCGAGGTTTCTGACTTTGTAGAGCGACAGTGCCAACCTAAATGAAAGACCGAGAGCTATCCTCTCGCCTCCACTTAAAAAATCAATGCCCTGCTCTTCACCTTGGTATAAAACTGCTATCCTAATCCTCTCCTTACCATACCTCTTCTCGCGGATTATCTTAATGCCCTGGTACTTCCTTTCCGTCATTTCCGAGAACAACTCGCTCGCAACTTTTTCAACTTCCTCAAGTCCCCTGCGTTCCGCTTCAGCCTTGAATTTGATTAACTTCTCTCTCAGCACTTTCATATCGGCCATGACCTTTTCTACTGCCTTTATCTTTGCTTGAGCGCTCTTAACCTCCTCAAGCTGCTTCCTTAAACCTTCTAAACGTTTTGTTACTTCTTCTTTAAGTCTTTCCTGGCCCTCAATTTCTGCTTTAATGCTGGCAACTTTGTTTGAGAGATTCAAGTACTCATTTTCAACTCTCTCAAACTCTTCCTTTGAGAACTCTTTTTTAAGCTTTTGAACTTTTGCTTTAATCTCTTGGAGCTCTTTTTTGAGCTTTTCCAGTCCCTTAATCTTCAGCCCCATTTTCTCCTCGAGGATTCTCTTTCTCTTTTCCTTTAAGCTCAGTTCAGAAGGAATGCCCTTTAGTTGAAGATACTCTCTGTAAATGGGGTCAATCCGTTCAAGCTCCTCCTCAACATCTTCAAATGACGAGAAGCCCTCTTTAGAGAGCTCATTCAATATCCGGTTTACTCTCGCATTCAGAGCCTTCATCTCATTTTCAGCTCTCTCTTTTTCCATCATAAGCTTTTCCAGCTTTTCGAGCTCTCTGTTAATGCTGGTCATCTCCTTCTTGAGTTCAATGGCCTTTCTCTTGACCTCTTCGAATTCATCAGCTTTTTTCTTTAGCTTTTCAACGTCGTAGCCTTTCAGCTCTTTTTCAACTTCTTCGAGAAGTTCGAGTGTTTTTTGGAGCTTTAGAAGCTTTCCTTCAGTTGCCTTGATACTTTCGAGTTGTTTCTTCTCTTCAGTGAGCTCTTTTAGTTTTTCTTTGAGTTCTTTTCTCCTTTTCTCAATCTGTGCGAACTCCTCTCTATACTCACGCATTATTTCCTCTTCATCGTGCTCTTCCATAGGCCTCTTACACAGTGGACACTCCTTCGCTCCTTCAAGCTTTGAGAGGTTTTGTCTTAAGCTGTGCTCAAGCTTGTTTAAGCCGCTGATTTCTTCTCTTATCTTAATTATTTCTTCATCAACTTCCTTTGCCTTTTCTTTAGCTTTGTTGACCCCTTCAATCTCGCTGAGAAGCTTTTCTTTAGTGTATCCCTCTTTTTTAAGTTCCATCTCATGCCTTTCTTTCTGAGCTAAAAGCTGCATGGCCTTCTCATACTGCTCAACGGAGCGTTTTAACTCGTTGTATGTTTTAATTGCTTTGGTATATTCCTCTCTCTTTATCTGGAGCTCTTTCTCCTTTTCTTTAAGCTCCTCAATCTGCTCCCCAATATTCTTAAGCTTTTGTTCTAGACGAGACATCTCAATTTTGGCCTTGTGAAGGTCATCTTTTTTAGATAGAACAGATTTGAGTTTGGGATATCTCTTGTTAACCCACTCAATCTCCTTAAGCCTCTTCTCTTTCCCCTTGAGGTCTTGGATCTCTTGTTGGAGCTCTTTTATTCTCTCTTCGAGATGGGTTATGGACTCTTTTATCTCGTTGAGCTCTCCTTCTTTCCTGATCTCCTCTCTTTCAAGTTCTTCGAGAAGTTCTTTAGTGTTTTTAAGCTGGGAGTATCTGGAGGATACTGCTTTGAACTTCTCCTTAAGTTCTCCTTCCAAAAGTCTAAGCTCATTGATAGATTTAAATACTTCCTTGAGCTTTCTTTCAGCGTCTTCTATTTGAGATTTTACATCTCCCGCTCCCAGTATGACGCCCTCCAAGTGTTCTTTCTCTCTCCTCAGCTCTCTTATAACCTCTTGAGCATTTTTCTCGGCGTTTTCGTAGTCCTCAATTCCAAGGACTTTCCTCAAAACCTTCTCTCTCACATCTTCATCCGTTAAAATGCTCTCAATCTCTCCCTGTCTGATATAGAGGGCATTTCTATAAACATGGATTGGATACAAATAGCGCTCCACCCATCTCGCTATATCGCTGTCTTTGTCCGCAATTATGCTGCCATTTTCTTTAAGATAGCTCTCTCCAAGGGACTTTCTCACAATTTCATACATCTTTCCCCCATGTTCAAATTTTAATGTAAGCTCAAAGCCAGACTTGGAGTCCACCCTGGTGTTAACTTTCTTATATCCCCTCGGGAAGCTCCCATGGCCGAGGTAGAACGAGGCAAATATGGCCTCAAGAATAGAGCTCTTTCCAGAACCGTTTTGTCCAATTACTAAGTTTATACCATCGTTAAATTCCACGTAAGACTTTTCATGAGCCCTAAAATCCTTTATGGCGAGTGCTCTAATCCTCATGATTACCACCGCTATTTGACCTTAATCCAGGCATCAAGCTTCCCAACAGCTTTTTTCTTCACATTTTTCTCAACTTTTTGAGCTTTGGGAGCTTTTTTGCTCTGCACTTCTATCATTTCCCTCTTTTCTTCTCTCTTAGGTTCGTACCTCTCCAAGAGCCATTCCAAAAAGCTGTCCAATTCCTTTAGAAACTCCTTTGGTTCCACAGCCAGCTGAGAGAATAGCTCTCTCTCAAAGGCCGTGAAGAATTCCTCTTCTTTAATCTCCCTATCAATTAGCACAGCCTCAGACGTCACTCTGTTGTTGAAGCTGTAGTATGCTAAGCCCCAGTCGTCTAAGAGGGGATAAAACTCACTTACATGCACTCCCCCTCTCACAGTTCCTTCGAGAGTTACTAAAGCTATGCTGTCTCTCTCAACGTAGTCCCTAATGTCCGCAAGCTTTCTCTTAAGCTCTTCCTTAGAGTTTCCTCTTACGGTGATGTTGTAAAATGGCCTCGTCTCTATCTCAATAAATTGGGGCTCAAAGTCCTCCACTATGTAAAACCCCTTTGCGTTGGGGCCGAGCTCTTCCTCTCTTCTCGTTAGGTTCTCCAATTTCAGCCTTTTGTCGTAGATTATCCTATGGCTAGCCTCTCTAATCTCCGTCCTTTCAAGAGAGCCTGGGTAAATTATATCACCGCTGAAACCGCTCTTTCCGTGCTCGAGCTCCTTCCTCATGTGTATGTGCCCCAAAGCATAGTACTCAAAACCATCCGGGAGTTCACTCAGCTTTAAGTCAAAGGCATTTTGATAAGGCGTTCCTTCGGCGAGGTAGTCTATAGCTTGATGAAGCATTAAAATAGCGTTTTTCTCGCCTCTGAATATGTGTTTAATCTTACTAAGCCCATCTTTGCTTATCAGCTGCCATCTGCTGTGGTGCCTTAGTCCATAAATTTTCAAATCTCCAACTGTGCCATGAACTAAGTAAATACTGCCTTTTTTCATGCTCTTTTGAAACTCGCTTTCACGTGGCGACTTCTTAATGCCAAGCGTATAAATCAACCCTAAGTGCTCTAAAAGGTCGTAAATCGAAGTATCCCTTATCGTTTTGTCATGGTTTCCCTCTATGGCAAATACTGGGATATCCTTTTTCTTTGCGAGGCTCAAAATCTCAACAGCGTCTCTTATGGCTTTGGGCGAAGGCTTGCTGACGTGGAAAAAATCGCCTGAGAGGAGTATAAAGTCAACGCCTTCCCTTATTGAAATCTCCATGGATTTTCTAAATACCTCTACGTAGTCTCTATATCTAAAAGGCTGCTGAAACTGCTCTCTACCCAAGTGAACGTCAGCTATGTGGGCAAACTTCATCTCACTCACCAGCAAAGTCTGCTAAATCAAAATCCTCTCTTTCTTCACCTTCGCTCCATTCCTTAACAATATCTATGTCACCGCCGCCGTAGTAGCCCTTGAACTCATCTTTAAAGCTGTATATCTTGACCATAGCGGGAAGAGAAATGGCGTAGCCGACTATAACTGCTTCACCTATTCCCAAGGAAGCTATGTCCATAAGTAAATCCTCACTTATCTGCTCGCTCGCCTGCTGGACGTATTTTTGGTCATGGGGCTCAACCAAGCGGAGGATTATCTTTGTGTTCGTCTGGCTTAAAATATCATCGTCGAGCTTTTTGGGCCTTTGTGAAACAATTCCAAGTCCTATACCGAACTTTCTTCCTTCTCTAGCTATTTTGCCTAACCAGTGGGATGCTTGCGTCTTTTCACCTCTAGGAGCGAATATGTGGGCTTCCTCTATGACCAAGAGGAGGGGCTTTGTCAGAGCAGGGAACTTTTCTCTTATCATTTTTAGTGTAGCAGCATCGTTCGTCCTAAGGGCCTTCATATACTGGACGCGGTATTTTAGAACTCCCCTAAGGAGATAGGAAGCTAAAGCAATCATTTGATCCTCTTCCATACCGCTCAGGTCTATGATGTTTGCCATTCCTGGGACTATCTCGGATAGAACGTTTCCAAGCTTTATGAACTCACCAAAGTTTGCTTTAAGCTCTTGGAGGTAGTCTTTTATCCTAATCAGTGAATCCAAGTCTCTCGCCTGTATCTTTCTTTGGAGAACCCTTCCCTGTGAGTCATAATAATCAATAAAAGCTTCTTCTCCTTTTGATTTATTCTCATAAGTCCTTATCCACTCTTCAATTTGGTCTTCGAGAGCCTCTACAAATGACAGCCCACCCAGCACTTTAGCTTGGTTTTTAGCCTCCCATTTAACTGTGTGGTAAGCTAAGCTCAAAAAGCGCCTCTGGAGTGAGGCATTCTCCGCTATCCCTAAAAGAGTTGCAAACTCGCTGATAGTGATTTTAGAGGGGTCTATCGTGGCCTTTATGGGGTTTACTCTAGCGTTTTTCCAAGTTAGGGATGAGTACTCCCCATGAGGGTCTAAAATGACTATAGTCCCCCTCGTCTTGTCAATAATTTCTTTTGTTAGAACTGCTATTGTATTGGACTTTCCTGCTCCCGTAACAGCTAAGACGGCAAAGTGCCTAGAGACGAGCCTATCCACATCCAGCCCAACTTCAACATCAGCTCTAGCCAAGAGCCTTCCTATCCTAATGTGCCCATTTGAGAAAATCTTCTTCAAATCATCATTATCTGCAAGTTTAACAACTTCTCCGGGCTTTATTGGGACTCTATTTGGTATCTGCCTAAATTCAAAATCCCCACTCTCAATGTCCTCTTTGGTTTTTAGAACCCCTAAAACCTTGGCGCTTGCTATTATCGACTCGCTCTTATCCAAAACACCCTTAGAAAAAATTGTAACTGTCTTTTCTATGTAGTCGTAGCTCCCTCTTCCCGCACTCATAAGCCAGTTGATGTTTTTCACACTCTTAACGACAGCTAATACCTCTTCACCGTTCCTATTTTTAACCACAACAAACTCTCCAAAATTGGGCATGTTCTTTGGATCAACTATAAATGTGAAGTAGTCTGTGCTGGATTCTCCATAGACTATGCCAACTTTGTCCTCCATTTTCCCACCTTCAAATATTTACTAACTAAATGAATAAAAAGCTTGCGCTATCTCAGCTCTATGCTAATCCTATCTCCCACATCGATTATGGCGTAGTGCCCCCTAGAGAGCGGCCCGGGGTTTACAATGAGCGTTTTACCAATTTCATCAACTCCTCTCGCCTCGTGTATGTGACCGCAGATAACAAGGGGCGGTTGCTTTTCTTCGATGAAGTGCTTCAAGGCTTTACTTCCTACATGAACCCCTGTATAGGTTTTATCGACTTTCGTGCCGTATGGAGGGGCGTGGATTAGAAGTATATCGCCCTCACGGTAGTTTCTCTCCACGCTATCCCTTATATGCCCATCATCGAACTCCCATATAGTCGAGAACGGTGTTATATTTGAGCCGCCGAAGCCCACTATTCCAAGGCCTTTAAACTCAACCCTTTTATCGTGAATGTTAATCCCTTTCTCTTCAAAGAGCTCCAAAACGTCCCTCCCGTCACAGTTGCCCATGACAGCGAGAATTGGCTTTCCAAGTTCTTCCAATATGGTTAATAACCGCTCAGCTTGCTCACGTCCACCAAAGTGCGTTATGTCCCCTCCTATCAGGAGCAAATCGAAGTCAAAGCCTTTAAGCTCTTCAACAAACTCCCTAGCCTTACCCGCTCTTCCGTGGAGATCAGTTACCGCTACAATCCTCATACCCTCACCTCCAAAAAGTTAAATTCAAAAGAGGAAGACCTCAACCTCTTCGCCTTCTTCGAGAATTTCTACTGTTTCGGGAACCTCTATAAATCCATCGGCATCAACGAAGCTCGTCACTGCGCCGCTGCCTTTTAGTATTGGAACAGCCTCTTCGCCTTCAATCTTAACAGGCAAAAACTGGCGCCTTCCTTTAACGGAGAACACTTTAAAGGCGAGCTTCTTTTGCACTTTCCTGTGCTCGCCCTTGAGTCCTAAGAGCTTTCTCAAGAGCGGCGCCACCAATAGCGTGAAGTTTGTGAGGCATGAGGTTGGATAACCAGGGAGGCCAAATACGGGCTTTCCTTGGATTTGGCCGATTATTGTGGGCTTCCCCGGCTGAATCGCTATGCCGTGGATGAAAACCTCACCATGAGCTTCAATTATAGAGCTCGTCAAGTCCCTAACACCTGCGGAAGCCCCTCCTGAGAGTATGACCATATCGTACTTAAGCCCCTCAAAAATCTTCTCCTTTAAGCTCGCCTCATCGTCTTTCGCTATGCCTAAAAAGTACGCTTCCGCGCCGAGCTCCCTTATCGCATCGGTGATTGCTCTTCCGTTTATGTCGTAAATCTTTCCTACTCCAAGTTCATCTCCAGGGAGTATTATCTCGTTGCCCGTGCTTATCACCGCCACTTTCGGCTTTTTGAAAACTTTGACTTTTTCAAATCCAAGGGCTGACAGGAGTGCCGTATCCTTGAAGGTGAGCTTCTTTGAGGCCTTTAAAACCTCTTTACCCTTTACTATGTCGCTTCCAGCCTTCATAACGCCTGCCTGGGGATAGTAAGGCTTGTAAACTATCAGTTCGTCTCCCTCAACATCAACCTCCTCAAGCATTGCAACGGCATCGGCGCCCTTTGGAAGCGGAGCACCTGTTGATATTCCGACGGCTTGGCCTTCTTTGAGCTCGATTGTGGGAACGTCACCCGCATTTATTTGACCTACAATCTCCAAGCGCACGGGCTCGCTCTCGCTGGCTTTCCAAGTGTCTTTACTTAAGAGGGCATACCCATCAACTGTCGCCCTATCAAATGGGGGCACGTCTATTGGTGCCTTTACGTCTTCAGCCAAGACTCGCCCAAGAGCTTCTTCTAAAGGAATTTCCTCTATTTGAGGCTTTAAACCGAAGGAATCGATTACCTTTAGCGCTTCCTCGAGAGGAACTACTTTCAAGAACCCCATGCTACCACCCAAATAACTTACGAAAAAAGCTAAATAAAGTTATTGGAGTTAAGTAAAGCTGTTTAACAGTATCAAAAAAGTATTGTTTTTTCTCCGTGGACACAAAAAGAGAGGTTATTTCAAAAAGCTGACCTCTTTGAAGCTGTTGAATCCATTTATGAGATCAAAAGCCTCATTGGAATATTCCACGCTTCCACCGGTTTTAGAATTGGTTTAAAAGCCATAAAAGGATTTGATTCACCGTTCATTTGTGAGACTCACTTTCACATAAACGGATTCATAGCCCGGGTTGAGGATTACGAGGTAGTAGTCCCCCTTAGGGATGGTCGCCTCAAGCACCACGCTTTTTGTGTTCTCCCAAGCCTTGTAGGGTGTTCCTGTTTCACCCGATTTAAGCTTTTGGAGCTCTTCCCCATTGAAGATGTAGACACTTATTGGGGCCGAGCTTTCTATGGTTCCTGAAAGGTGAGATTCGCTCAAAAGCTCGTAGTAAACAGCACTCCTTGGATTTAGAACCTGCTCACTGCTGTAAACTCTCTCCTTTGATGACGCAAAGTAAGAAAATCCAGCGTAGCCTAATGTTGAAGCTATCATGAGGATTATTGCAAAGAGCGAGATGCTCTTTTTGATGTTTCCCAATTTATTCACCAATAGAGATTTGGTGGGAGAGTATAAAAGGGGTTCGTTGATGACTTCATGATTTACTTTATCATGACATTACTGCAAGCTCAGCTCTTTTTGAGGATTTCTAAAATCCTCTCCTCACCCAAAGGTAAAACCAAAGGCCTCGATAAGTGCCTTCTCGCATCTGGAGGAACTTCATATATCTTTTGCTTAAGCTCACGGGGCACTTCGATGGGGATTAGCGTTTTTGGCATCTTATGGCCGCACTTTTTGCACTTCAAGTAATCTCCTTTGCTCTTCATCGTTCCTCCGCACTTGGGGCACTTGGGCTTTTTGTACTCAACTTTTTTGGCGAGCTTCGCGGGATAGAACTTCTCAAGGTTGAGCGTCAAAACGCCTTCAAACTCCTTAACCCCTCCAGCAGCGATAATCTCGTCGCCTTCAATAAGCTCTCTCACATAGCGCCTAAACCCCTTAGTCGGCTCGAAAGCGGCTACCCTAATCTTCCCCGTCTCATCGGCAAGCTCAAAGAAGACGTGCCTTCCCTTTTCCCACCAATCCTTGACAACTTTCCCCTTAACGACAGCACTTTCGAGAGGTTTAAGCTCACCAATGCGCCTGAACCTTAAGTGGTCGTCTGTGTTTTGGTTCGTCTTAAAAACTTGGAAAAACTCCACAGGCTCCTCGAAGATTATACGCTCAAACGCTGAGAGCACCTTTTTCTCATCAATTCCTCTAATTCCAACTAAAACCGGGTCTTTGCCGTGCGGCGTTATCAAAACGCTCCCCTTTTCCCAATCCACGTTGTCGTAGGTGAGGGGGTAAAAGCGTTTATCCATCTCAAAGACGCTCTCCTTATTTACGCGCCTCTTTGTCCCCCAGAGCTCCCTCCCGCGGTATGCCAATAACTCATAAGTAAATCTATCAAGTGGGTGCCCAATTGAAGCTAATGCCCCTATTATACCGCGCCCGATCTTGAACTTGTGAACCTCGGCGCCGACTTCCTTAGCTGCTTTCTCAGCCTCCTCTATGCTCACATGCTCCCAAATTGCTTTATAAGTAAACTCGGTGAGCTCCTTTGGAACTTCGCCCTCTAAGAAGACTACTCCAGGATTTGTGTTTTCATGAGAAAAATCAGATAACGACTTAACCATATCCAAAACGAGCTCTTTAATCCTAGAAATATCCTTCTCATCAGCTTCAAAGCTCATTGCAACGGCGCCGTTGCCCCTAGTTTTGTAGGGTACATTTGGATTAAGCCTAATCAAGCGGGGAAGGTCTATAGGGTGAGCTAAGCGGGAGATTTCTCTATAGAGCAAAGCGCCCACATAAGTTGTGCACATGCCATTTGGGGAGTCCGTGTCGTCGATGCCTATGTGAATCATCATCAAGCCGTAAAATAGGACATGAAGTTAAAAGGTTATCCCTCCCACTCCTCTCTAAACATCTCATAATACAGGACATCAACGTAGCCAAATTTTGGAATATAAACGTGCTTTTTTAATTTCCCAGCTAAGTTAAAGCCGTTCTTCTCTAAAACTCTCTGTGAGCCAATGTTAGGTTCAAAAACCCTTGCATAGACTTTTCTCAAGTTCAGATACTCAAAAGCATAGTTGAGCATTAACTTAACGGCCTCGCTCATGTAGCCTTTTCTCCAATACTTCTTCCATAAAAAGTAGCCCAGCTCGGCGTGTCCATTCTTGTGGTCTATATTGTGGAGTCCAATGACACCCATCAGTTCTGCAGTTGTGGCATTGAGTATCGTAAAGACTTTATGTTTCTCTTTATTCTTTCTAACGTTCTCGTACCACTCCATTTCATCTTCAAGATAAAAAATCTCCTCAGGATTCATCAAGAACTCCCTAAGATCCCTGTCGTTGAACCACTCCCAAATCTTGGGCATGTCCTCTTTCAACAGCAAACCCAGAGATACATTTTCACCGCTTAATATAATCGGCCGTCTCATAATTATCACAGCATATAACTAACTTTCCATAGTAATAAACCTAACGGAGAGAAACTTTTAAACGTCCAAGTCGTATTTACAAATGATGACAATGGAGAAAGCGAGACTGGTCAGAATTGTTGAGAGCATACTCCACGGCACCGGGTTTAAGACCGCCAGAATGGATTTTAAAGGTTCATGCTTTGACTTAGTGGGCAATAAACTCTTTTTGCTGCTCTTTGTTAAAGTTCTCCAAAACATTGACAGCCTTACTCAAGAGCAGGCTGATGATTTAAAGCGCTTAGCTAAGTTCTTCCAAGCTACGCCCTTGCTGGTGGGTATTAAGAGCAAGAACGACGAGCTTGAGGAGGGAGTGGTTTACGAGCGTTTTGGCATCTATGCGCTGAATCCACAAACCCTCTACG
Source organism: Palaeococcus pacificus DY20341 (assembly GCF_000725425.1). NCBI lineage: Archaea > Methanobacteriati > Methanobacteriota > Thermococci > Thermococcales > Thermococcaceae > Palaeococcus > Palaeococcus pacificus. Next base: position 1,389,029 of record NZ_CP006019.1, read on the forward strand.
ATGTGCTCGTCGAAAATGAGCTTCCCGCTATCTTTGCCGAGCGTGGAGGATTCTATGTTAACGTGGATGGGGAGCTTTTGAGGAAGCTTAGAGAGAGGAGAGGCTACAGCGTTGGCGAACTGGCGAGAATGCTCGGCGTTTCAAGAAAAAGCCTCCAAAACTATGAGAGGGGCGAACAGGCCGTTAGTTTGGATGTAGCTTTGAGGCTCGAGGAGATATTCGATGAGCCTATAGCTAAGCCCATAGATATCCTAACTGCTAAAGTCGAAGCAAACCTCAACGTGAAACCCGAAAATCAGCTCGAGAGGGAGATACTTGAGAGACTGAAGGGGCTAGGCATGGGCGTGATAAAAATAAGAAAAGCTCCTTTTAATGCGGTTTCAAGAGAGGATGAAGTTAGGATACTAACGGGCATTGACTCTAAAAAGACCTCCACAACTGTAAAGAGGGCGCAGATGGTCAGCGAAGTTAGCAAGATAATCCACAGCGACGGCTTGTTTATAATTGAGAAGACCAAGACCGAGGTCATTGGAGAAGTGCCTCTAATCCCCAAGGAGACCCTTAGAGAAGTTAAGGACGCCGATGAGCTTATAGACATCATTGAAAGTCTAAAAAGAGAGATAAGAAAAAAGCTCTTCATCCCTAACCAAAGATAACCTTCTTCCAGATTTTTTTAACGTTTTCGACATATTTCGATGGTGAAGCAACTAAAACCACCCATCTAGGGGTTTGTCTTCTTTTTAAGGCGTTTGCCAGAGGGGTCACTTTCGTGAGAGGTTGGAACTCACCAGTCGGTAGGTGAACATTTATCTCCGTGGCCTTTAGTCTGGGCTCGCTGAGCATCAAATCAGCTATTGAGAACTCTATTATGACCTCCCCCTCCTTAGCACCAACCGCATCGGCTAATCTCCTCTCAAGTTCTTGTCTCTTTTTGACGTTCCTATACGCACTTAAGAACTCTCTCTTTTCCTCTGCACTGAGCTCGTCGGCGCTTGCCAAAACGGCCGCTTTAAAGAGGTCTCTATACTTAACGCGCTTAACTATTTCGCTTGGGTAGCCTTCTAAGTCCTCAAGCTCGATTATAACTCTACAGTCGTTCATCTTCCAGAACTCCCAGAGGTGCCCCTCTTCCAAGGCGAATTCCAAAGCCCTTGTAAGCATTCCCTCTGCTATCTTTACAGTGTGGTGGAAGTAAACCCTTGAGTACATGAGAGCCCGAGCTACCATCATTCCCTCAATTGCCTCAATGCCCTTCTCGTCCACCACAAGCTCATCGTTGTATATCCTAAGGGTCTTTAGAATTCTCTCGAAGTCCACAATTCCGTGAGCTACACCCGTGTAGTGGGCGTCTCTCATCAAATAGTCAAGCTGGTCGACATCAACGTCACCATGGAGCATCTGACCTAAATAGCGCTTTTCATACTTTCCCAACAAGAGCGCTGCAACTTCTTGGGGCTTTATTCCATACTCTTCAAGAACTTCAGGTATCAGCTTCCTGCTCTCAACTTCCCCATCTATTATATCTATGTTACCCAAGATAATGCTTTGGCCTAAGCGCATGTGGTCGTATTCTTTCACATAGTGCTGGTAGATCTGCTCAAACGTGTGTGAAAACGGCCCATGTCCTATGTCGTGGAGGAGAGCACTAGCTTGAAGAAGAAGTTTTTCTTCCTCATTTAGTCCAATTTCCTCACCCAAACGCTTAGCTACGTAGTAAGTCCCCAAAGAGTGCTCAAAGCGTGAATGGTTTGCTCCGGGGAAAACAAGATAAGCCATTCCAAGCTGTCTGATCCCTCTAAGCCTCTGGAACTCGGGAGTTTTAATCAAATCCAAGATAAGGCCTTTAACTTTCATGCTTCCATGAAGAGGATCATGGATTATCTTTCCGTCCATTACCTTCACCTAAAGAAAAGTTAGAACAGAGCTCTTAAATAGGTTTTGGCATTTTGACAATTTATCCCGAGTTAATATTGTCGTAATAATCACTGCAATTGAAAGAAAGGAAAAAGTTAACTATCAAATGTCCTTACCTACGATGTAAATTCTCTTAGTCTTGCCCGGCTTTTGTGGAAGGTCTTTCCTCAATTCACTTGCAGGAACTGCTTCTATTATAAGCTCCGCTTGTTTAGACTCCTCCACTTCATATCTAACGGGATTGTTTGCTTGATATATGAGGCTTCTAATCTCATCCTCTATCCCAGAGAACTTTTCGACATAACCAACTCTTATGATCGCCTTTGGTTTTGGATTGTTTGGAGATAGTGGATGATATATTATGACAAAGTCTGTCAAGAAGCTGTATCTGTAAACAATGTTCATAACTTGATCAATGTGCAGCTTTGCACCCGCCAAACTGATAACATCTTTAACCCTTATTATGCTTGTTATCTCTCCGTTAACGACTCTTGCAAAATCACCAATATCATAATTGAAGATAGGCAATCCAGTGAGTTCACCTTCTCTCATAACCTTTGTAAGGTAGAGTTTGTAGTACTCCTTGTATTCATCCTCTCCATCTCTTTCTTTCAAGATCAAAACAGACTCGGGGAATTTAAAAGGTTCTATGCGGTTTTTCGTGATTAATCTGTATCCTGTAACTCCTTCTTCCGATGCGCCGAAGTTGTCCACTATCATTGCATTTTCAAAATATGTGAGCATTGCCTTTGCCATCTCTTCTGTTAATGTCTCCCCTCCAAGCACTATAACGCTTATATCATTTCTGATTTCCTCGGGAAGCTTTAACCCAAGGAGATAAGCAGTTGTTGTTAAACAAAACAGTGCGGTAGGTTTTATGCTTTTTAATTCTTTAAGCAGGAGATCAGGTTTCATTAAATATTGAATTGGTATTTGATAGTATCCCACTCTCATGCCAAGTTCTTCAAATCCACCATATGCAAAAACTCCTGACGATGACGGCAACAATGGAAAGAACGACGCGATTTTATCTCCTTTATCCATATATTTTGTAACCCAAGGAGCAATTTGTCTTGAAACCCTTCGTTTATCGTCTTTTGTAAAAGGAATTCTTTTGGGTTCCCCTGTTGTTCCACTCGTTCTCATCATTGCATGGAACACTTCACGGTTTAGTATATAGCTTGGCCAAATACTTTCCACATTGTACAAATCTTTAGGTGTTATGTACAAACTGTCAGTTTTCGAGAGCAAAGTCTCTGCTGTCAAATCCTCAAGATCAATCTCAGAAAATTTCTCTTTCCAAAATTTTGTAGTTTCAATTGCCTTCTTGGCAGTGTACCTCAGATCTTCAAAATCATTCTGCGAGACTCTTCCAATCACCAAGCCGGACATATAACCACCACATAGGAATTTTTAAAAAAATATTTAAAGCTTTGGGAATTTATTGAAGCCCTTCCAAATTTAGCGTTTACTCATACAAAACTTTTAAAAAGCTACAAACTATAAGATTATCCATGATATACGAGGAGGCAAGAGATATTTACAAAGACCCATTTGATATCGCTGAAAAAACTACAAAAGACTACTTAAGGGAAATTTTTGAGTTTCATTTGAGGAATACCCCTTACTGGCATGCAATGAAAGAGAGTAAAGAAATAAATTTAGATGAAATCTTTACTGGAAGTTTTGAAAACGTTATTGAGAATATATTTAATTCCCAGCTTTTCATTAACGATAACGACTTACGAACAAACTGGTTGAGCTTTTTACCCAATAATTATAAGGGAGAGTTAAGGTTCTATCAGTCCTCAGGAACCACTGGACAGAGAAGTTTTGCTCACTGGGATTATAATTATGTGCACTTTTTAGTGTCCTATCTAAGGAAGGCACTGGACAAGATTTATGCACTTGACAAGGTGTATGATGAGGAGCATAGGATGAGAGCTTTAGCTCATGGTCCTTACGGTTGGTATCAAGATGAGATGAGTAGGTTAGTTTGGTCATACCAAGGACTTCTTTATTTCATTGGAATGGAAACAGATGGATTAAAGAAAGAACTTAAGGAGAAAGGATTAGAAGCAGTTCTACGGAAACTTGATCCCTTGATGAGATATACACAGAGGGTTCTTGAGAAAGATAAAATTAATACCATAAGAACAGCCCCTCCGCTGTTAAACCTCTTTGAGTCAGTTAGAGAAGAGGTAGAGACTTTGATGATCAGCGGTGTTGGAATAACTCCGGAATCTTTTGAGATGATACAATCAACTTTTGAGAATGCAAAAGTTATACCTTTTTATGGTCATTTCGCCTTCGGGGATGTAGTGGGGATTTATAAAAATAAAGAGCTTCGTTATTATCCAAATTATCCGTTTACAATAATCTTTCCACTAACAAGTGAAGGAGGAACCTATAGATTGGCAAGACCAGGAGAAAGCGGAAAAACAGGCCTTATTATTGCCAGACCAGAAATTTTGGTTGTAAAGGTAGAAAATGAGCAGATAAAGAGAGTTTCAGCAACTTATCCTTTTAAATGGGATGGCTTTGCAAATCCCAGCAGAGCAGAGGGCTAATAGAAAAGTTAAGCATTATAAAAATCTGTAATAAGTTGGAGGGAAAAGAGTATGACGTCTTGGTGGATAATGGCTGAAGCTGGATTAGTAATGCTCTTAGATTTGACCGCTTTTGCTCTTATTTTGCGCGTCTATTTGAAGAATAAGAGAAAATCAGCTTTAGCGTTTTCACTAGCATGGTTCTTTGACTTTCTAACAATATTATTCGGCAGCGATAGTCATTATGAGTTAAGCTCATTGTTTTTAGCTACATTCTCAGCTTTAATTTTCTATGGGTCTTTAACACTCCTCAAAGAAGAAAGAGAGTCTCTAAGTCAAGATAGGATAAGACGTTATTCATTAGTTCCCCCTATAGCCATTTTCTATTTCTGGATTTTAAAATCAATTAATTTAGTCGATGAGTGGATGTTCATGGTAGGAATATCCTCTTTAATCTCTTGTATTTTTTTAGTTATTTCTGGCGTTCTAATAAAGACTTTAGATCATATATACGAAAAGAAGGCAAGATACTTATCATATACCCTAGCACTTTTTGGGATTCATCTGCTCCCGCTTCCAATTCTAGGAAGAGCAGAATGGTATTTTCCCATTGGCTTTACAATTTCGACAGTACTAATCCTCATTTTAACCATTCTTATGATACGTTTGACATCTTCAAAACAATTCAATAAGCTAAAAGAAGCTGTTGTAAAAGAAATAGACATTAAAACAGGAGTTTTGATTGTTGATCAGGAGGAATATAAACGATTAAGAGAAAAATTAAAAGATGCTCCAGTTTTGGCATTTTTAAGAGAAATAAAAGATGCTCCTGAGAATTGGGAGTGTTTCTTTGTTACCACTGCAGTTAAAGAGGAAACAAAAAATGCAATATATCCTACGGATTTAGCTAAGATGACTGAATTGTCGTATAGATATTTAAAAACCGCGGCGGATTCTAAAGTCAAAGGAATTGTAGTTATTGACTGTCTCGAATATCTTTTAATCTACAACGAAACCTCAGCTATTATGAAATTTTTAACTAAGCTAACAGACTTTGCACTTATTAATAACAGCACGCTAATATTGGTCGCTGATAAATCTGCCCTAGGCGAAAAGCAATGGGCTCTCTTAAACAAACTATTAGGGGAGATATATTGATCTTCCAATCCAAGAACTTATAAGGAGTTCATATAAACATATTAATGCCCCTGCGCGAGGGCCCACTTGAATAGTGAAAGTGGGAGCGATGCGGGGGCAACAGCTCGGCCATAGCGAGGTCCCCACGGAAGGGCTTTCCGCGTTACGGAGCAACAATGACCGTGGGAAACCCTGGCCGAGTACAATTCTCTAAGAACTTGCCCGCCTGGGTTACCTCGCTTGAGTTTTGGCGTTAGCCTTCAATGAGAGCGAGGGTTACGGGCGGGCTACAAATATTCACCAAATAAAATCTCACCCAATAATTGAGGCAAAAAACAGTAAAAAGTCAATGGATGATTATGTTTAATGTTTTAGGCTTTATTGCTACTCCATACTCTCTTCCAATTTCATGCATTAAGTTGGTTATTGCTCTCTGAGCCTCCTGTCTTATTTTTTCATCTGAAATTCCTGAGAATGAACCAAACAACCCTTCTTGCACTTCCTTAGAAAAGCTAACCTCTAGGTTAACTTCCACTATGGACTCTTTGAAGTCCCAGTTCATCTTTAACCACTTGAACTTTGTCCTTGGGATGACGCTTAGCTCTGCTTGTATCCTTTCTCTAAGCGACTTCATAGCAGGCTCCACGCGAGTTCTTAAAACTGTCTCAGTAGTTTCTTTCTTTTTTTCTTCGGTTAGGTAGGAAAGTTCGTCAACACCTGCTTCTTTTAAGAGCTTTTCAACCTCCGCTTCTATGAGTGCCTTTTTCTTTAATATTTCCTCAACTTTTCTGGAGTCAACTTGGGCCTTTGTGGGTGCGGTTTGTGCTGCTTGGCCCTTGATTTGAGGCATTTCTACCCTCTCCACTACAGCATCTACAGTGTCAATTGAAATTGATCTTCTAATTTCCCTGGATAGGTTTTTAGCATGGTTTTTGGCTATCTTTTCCACTCGTGTTATAACCCCTATTCTAGAAAGCGTTGATGAACTTCCTTTAACAAAAACATGTAGCTCTAAACTTTTTCCATCGATCACATCTATCTCACAGTATTTAGGTTTGAAATCCATGCCGTTAATTCCATTTAGTATATTTTTTGCATAGGCAGTAAAGAAGGGCTTAAGCTGTGGGGGAGCATTTACAACTATTCTAACACCATCATCTTTTAGTTTTTTGGGCTGTATACGTGTAGAGGTCTCTTTTTTAGTATCTTCTGCACCTGTAGGGATGATTTCAGCTTGCAATCCACTTAAAATCGGCTTTAGCCCTGACAGTCTTCCTATGAGGGGGATGTGCCTATTTGCGAAGTACAGAACTTTTCTTTTTGCCAAATCAGCCTCAGAACTTGAACCTGCGCTTTCCCCATATATGTGAATAGTTGTGTAAACAACCCCTGTCCCAACATCGCCTTTTATCTCAACTTTCTTTAGTTTTGTATTCTTCATACGTTGGATATCTTTGAAAACAGCGCTTAAATATTCCTGAAAAGCACTTTCTAGAGCAGCTTTGAATGCTTCTGGACCTGTAAGCTGGATATCAATAATTACTCCCTCTTCCTTTTTTTCCCCTCTTTTTTCTTCTTTTTCAACCTTTTTTTCTTTTGCTTCTTTCATTTCTGGCTTTGGGGGCGTTATTTCCTCTGCTGCTTTCTGAGGCTCTTCTTTTTTTATGGGCTTTTCTTCCATTTTCTTTTGGACAACTTGCTCAGAAGGCTTAACCTCAATTTTTTTAGCCTTCAAAAGTTCTTCCAACTCTAATTTTGGAGTAACGGTGTATATATCGATATTATCAGCCAATGATATCTTTAGTGTGATCTCATCAAGCTTATAGATGTCTACAATTAGTGGATTTGAAAGAAGATGCGATAGGACGTTGATAGCCTCTTTTCCTACCATTTTCTCTTGAGTATCCACAATCTCCCCTTCTATTCCCATAAGTCTGTTCCTTCCAATTAAAACAGTGAAATAGTACTTGTTCGATGAATCTTTTATAAACAGCTTTAGAAATATGCCAGAACTGTCTTTTAATGCATCTCTTATTTCATTCATGAACTCTTCTTTTGACAGGAATACTGCATTTTCTTTATATGGTTCCACTTCTGGAAGCTGCATGCTCATCACCATTAGGTATATATAGGCCAAACTCAGCAAAAAATAATTGGATAGGATTTCAATAACTATACATTCAAGCAAGTATTTAAGCATTATTGTACCTATAAGGTGAGCCCTATGAAAGTGTTAATACTAGGTGGCGGCGTTATTGGAAGGACGTTGGCAGATGCTTTAAAGGGAGAGGTTGATATTACAATTATAGAAAAAGATGAAGTTAGAGCAAAAGCTTTAATCGAGAGCGGCTTTCGGGTAATAGTAGGTGATTTTAGTTATACTGCCACACTGTTAAAAGCAGGAATTGATAAAGCTGATTTGATTGTTATAACAACTATGGATGTACATACAATAAAAAGGGCAACCCAAGTAATTAGAACTAATAATAAAGAAATTCCCATCATCACTGTAATCCCTGACGAAATTTCTCCTGATGAGCTTCAAAAAGAAATTGAGGAAGAACTTGAATTTGAAGCCAAACTAAACTATACTCTTTCGCCCCGAATAGCACTATCAAAGGCCATAATACACCTAATAGAAAACTTTGCAGAAAAGAAAAATGCAAGCTTGCTCTACAGAAAATTGCTCGACCTTAAACAAAAGGGCGATTCTTTGCTGATTGTTATGCATGACAACCCAGATCCCGATGCCATGGCAAGCGCGGTGGCATTAAAAGCTATAGCCCAGCAGGTTGGATTCACGGTTAAGATGGTATACGGTGGGGAAATAACTCACCATGAAAATAGAGCTCTCGTTAATATTCTAGGATTGGACTTGGTTAAAGTCTCTAGGGGTTCCTACGAGATTAAGAGGCATCCCTTTATAGCAATTATTGACTGCCAGCCCAACGGAAACCTGACAATTTTAGAAGAGGATGACTTAAAACGTGTTCAAATTTTAATTGACCACCACCAAATACTAGAGAACGCAAAAGAGAGAATACCAAGCGATGCTTTCATAGACATACGACCTGATGCAAAAGCCTCTTCGTCAATTCTCACTGAATATTTAAGGGCGCTCAATATAGATGTCAACTCCTACTTGGGCACTGCGCTTTTCTATGGAATTTACACTGACACGAAAAAGTTCTCGATGCTGAGCCACATCGACCTTGACGCGATAGAGTTTCTGGCCGAAAAAATAAACTATGCACTTCTGGAGAAAATTGAAAATCCAGATATTTCAACTGAAGCAGCAGAAATACTTGCAAAGGCGATATTAAATAGAAGGGTGTATAAGAACACCATAATCTCTAATGTGGGCTTTATAACAAATAGAGATGCAATAGCCCAAGCGGCAGACTTCCTATTGAGGCTCGAAGGTACTTCAACAGTGCTTGTCTTTGGAGTAGTTGATGATAGAATTGAAATTTCTTCAAGGACAAAAGATGTAAGAATAAACATTGGACAGATTCTAAAGAGTGCCTTTGGTGATATAGGCAGTGCCGGCGGTCACTCTCAAATGGGCGGTGCTAGAATAAATTTGGGAATATTCAAATTAGCACGAGACAAAAACTCCCTCCTAAGATTGGTAGAAGAAGCTATAACTGAAAAATTTTTAGAAGCATTGGGAATAAAAGAATCCTAATCTTCTTTTGCTTTTACCAATATTATATCTCCTATCGCTGTAACTCTCTCGTAAGGAATACCAACTTTTTCCCCTGGCAAACCTAAGGCTAAAACTTTAGCCTTTCCCTGGTCTATATCTATTAAAACCTCATCCACGTAACCGACGTAGTTTCCTTTCGTACTGTATATCTGCTTTCCGTAAAGTTTTGATAAGCGCATCACCATTTTAATCACCTTCCATAAATAGTGCTTTTCGCTTAATATAGTTTACGCACTTTTTGGCCACATAATACCATCTCAATACAAAGGTGAAAATTTATAAACCCAAGAGGGCATTATCAGAGAGGGTTCATGTAATCATGGAAACATTTTAATAATAATGTATCCTATAGCTTAATGTTGGACTTATATGTGGGGTGATGGATATGTGGGGAAGACTCGAACATTACTTTGATGAATACCCTGTTAGAAAGCAAATAGCGAAGACATTACTAAAGTACGGGCTCAAGGTAACAGAGGATATGAAAATAAAGTGCGGCAACATTGATGTGCCGTATACAAAAATAGCAAAGGCTTTGGATGTAGATAGGAGAGTTGTGAAAGAAACTGTAGCGATGATTCTTAAAATACCTGACCTTAAGGAGATCTACACAGAGTTAGAGCCGACAGTTCACATGAAGTTCGTAGGAAGGCACGTTGGTTACGGTGTTATTGAGATTGAGCCCGAGCCAAGGGCAATAGGAATACTCGCAAAGATAGCCAACAAAATCGCTGAAAAGGGCATAAACATTGTGCAAGTCGTTGCAGAAGACCCAGAGCTATATCCTGAGGCCACATTAACAATAATTACTGAAAAGCCAATTCCAGGTGACTTAATTAACGAGCTATCCAAGCTCGAGGGAGTTAAGAGAATCTCCATTTACTGAGCTAAACTTTTAAGGTCTCTTTTCTATTTCCTTCCATGTTGCTTAAAATTGCACTCGCCATCATAGTTCTGTGGGATGGATACTTTTTCCTGAATTATTTAATTAGCCTTTTAAATAAGTACATAACTAAAGAGTGGAATCCTTTTGTGAGTATCCTAATTCCAGCTTATAATGAAGAGAGGAATATCGAAAAAGCTGTTAGTTCTGCCCTTGCCCAGAATTATGAGAACTTTGAGGTTTTGGTAATAGATGATGGGAGTGAAGATGAGACCTTTGAAAAAGCTATCCAAATTAAAGACCCACGGCTAAGGGTCTTCAAAATGCCCCACGGCGGAAAAGCAAAGGCATTAAACTTTGGATTATCGAAAGCTAATGGGGAAGTAATCGTTACTACGGATGCAGATACTCAATTAAATAATAATGCAACTAAAGAATTAATTAAGCGCTTCCATGATGATGTAGTCTGTGTTGGCGGCCAAGTCAGGGTTTTAGGGCATTCTTTTTTAGAGAGAGCACAAGATGTCGAGCACTTGAGGATAGCAATGTTTAGGAGAGCGAAGGAGCTCGAAGACTTAAGCGTCGCTCCTGGCCCGATAAGTGCATTTAGAAGAGATGCATTAGAAAAAATAGGCGGCTTTGTTGAGAGCAAAGTAGAGGATTATGCCACGACCATAGAGCTCAAAAAAGTCGGCAGAGTTGTGTATGCTCCAAATGCCAAAGCGTTTACGAAAATGCCTTCTTCCATCAAAACGCTGTGGAGACAGAGAAAGAGGTGGTTTTTGGGAGATTTGGAACACTTTGGAGGTGGCTTTGAAAAGGAGTGGTTCTTTCTATTGTTTGGCGATTTTATAACTCTGCTGGACATTATTTTGCCCATAGCTTTAGCCCTAAGCTCTCAGTGGCTTCTTTTAGGATTTTTCTTAGCATTTGAGGTCTTAACCATACTCGTGCCTACTTTAGCCGAGGGAGGGAGTTTAATGAATGCCTTCCTCTTCCCCTTTTTCCTCTGGTTTTGGGCCCTTTTTTATCTGACCTTGCATATATACGGTTATTTGCATGTGCTCTTCTCAAGAGTTTAGCATCTAAAGTGATTTTAGGGTAAGATTTAAAAGCAAAGCTACTTTCTATATAGTCTATATATATCTAAATAAACTATGGAGAGATGTGGCATGGAGCCAACGATAGCAATTCTTGTAGCTGGAGCGTTTATGGCATGGAGTGTGGGTGCAAACGACAGTGCAAAGGCTGTTGGAACAGCAGTAGGCTCCAACATATTAAGCTTCAAACAGGCTGTTCTACTAATCATCCTGTTTTCCATATTAGGTGCTTACTTCGGAGGTTCTGGAGTTGCTCAAACTGTCGGAAAAGGGATAGTGCCAGCATTGGATACGTCTCTCATCCCATTTGCACTTTTAAGTGCTGGATTCTCTGTAACAGTGGCATCCCTAAGAGGAATCCCCATTTCCACAACTCAAGCCATCATAGGAGCAATTATAGGAATAGGCGTCTATCAGGATGCTCCCATAAACTGGGGAGTGGTAGGTAGAACTGCACTGGCCTGGATAGTCTCCCCTCTTGCCGCCGCTTTATTTTCCATATTATTCTTCAAAGCTTATGAGGGGATAATCAACCGCATGCACAGCATAAAGGAGATAGAAATCCTTTACATTTGGATGGCATTTTTAAGCGCTTCCTACGCTTCTTTTAACCTTGGGGCAAACGAGCTGTCAAATGTAATCGGTCTGGTAGAGTATGGAACCCATTTTGGAGTCTCGCTGAAGCTCTGGATGGCCGTAAGCTTAGCACTTGGGGCATTAACATTCAGCTATGAAGTTATAATGACTATAGGGAAGAGGTTAACTGTGTTGGGACCAATGGCAGCTTTCTCATCCCAGTTTGGCTCTTCTCTTGCTGTAACAATTGCAAATGTGTTTGGACTTCCCGTCAGCTCAGGACAGGCAATTATAGGGGGAGTTATAGGCGTTGGAATGCTAAAAGGCCAAAAAATAAACCAAAAGCTCATAGCTGACATTGTCAAGGGGTGGGTTTTGGCACCGGTAATATCCTTTTCCATGACGTTAGTCCTCATTAAAGCGTTTCACGCTTTTCTCAGTTAGAAGGGGATACCTTTTAAACCCTCCTTCCCATGTTTCTCTGGTGGTGAGAATGCTGAAGTTTGAGGTTAAGGCGAGAGATGCTGCAGGAAGAATTGGAAAGCTTGAAGTAAACGGCAAAAAAATTGAGACTCCGGCGATAATGCCTGTCATAAACCCAAAGCAGCTTATTGTTTCCCCTAAGGAGCTCAAAGAAATGGGGTTCGGGATGATAATCACAAACTCCTACATCATTTATAAGGACAAAAAGCTCCGTGAGAGGGCTTTAGAGAAAGGCATTCACGAGCTTTTGGGCTACGATGGGATAATAGAAGTTGACTCCGGAAGCTTTCAGCTCATGCGCTATGGAGGAATTGAAGTTACCAACAGGGAAATCATAGAGTTCCAGCATGAAATAGGGGTTGATATTGGTACTTTCCTAGACATCCCAACCATTCCCGACGCCCCAAGGGAGAAAGCGGAGGAAGACTTAAAGATAACGCTTGAGAGAGCTAAGGAAGCGGAGGAGATTAAAAGCATCGCCATGAACGCAGCGGTCCAGGGCTCTACTTATCCCGACTTAAGGACTTATGCCGCTAAAAAGCTGAGCGAGATGGACTTTGAGATTCACCCAATTGGAGCTGTCGTGCCCTTAATGGAAAGCTACCGCTACAAGGACTTGGTAGATGTTGTTATAGCATCCAAGCAAGGCCTTAGGCCAGATAGACCAGTTCATCTCTTTGGGGCAGGCCATCCAATGATTTTCGCGTTGGCGGTGGCTATGGGTATTGATCTCTTCGATTCGGCATCTTATGCGCTCTACGCTAAGGACGACCGCTATTTAACGCCCGAAGGCACGAAAAGCCTAGACGAGCTTGAATATTTCCCGTGCTCATGTCCTGTCTGCTCACGCTACACTCCACAAGAGCTTAGGGAGATGCCAAAGGGAGAGAGGACGAGGCTTTTAGCGCTCCACAATCTGTGGGTCATAAGGGAAGAGCTCAACAGAGTTAAGCAGGCTATAAAGGAGGGGACTCTGTGGGAGCTCGTGGATGAAAGAGCTCGCTCGCATCCAAAAATGTTCGCCGCTTATAAGAGGCTCCTTGAGTATAAAGACTACTTCGAGGCAAATGAGCCTATAACCAAAAACTCCGCCCTCTTCAAGGTGAGCGAGGAATCTATGAAATGGCCCATAGTAGAGAGGGCCAAAGCGAGGGCTGAGCGCGTGAGGGCGAAGTTCCCTGAGACCATGAGCCACCCCATATTCGGTGAGATTCCAAAGTATTTAGCTTTGACTTTCCCCTTTGCCCAGAGCGAAGGTGAGGAGGACTTCACAATACCTAGGCCAACAAAGAGCGATGCAAAGCTCTACATAAAGGCCATAGCAGAGTACCAGTTCGGTGAAAACGCTGGTAAAGCTTTTGAAGATGCATTCGTGGAGCTCTCGAGGAAAACCAGCATGCCGAGGCAAATAAAAGCCAAAGGCAAGCACTTAGCAACATTCAGAGCAGATGACGGACTCCTAACCTTAGGAATCGAAGGGGCAAAGCGATTAAAGGAGCTCCTACCATATCCAAAGATGCGTGTGGTGGTTAATGCTGATGCTGAACCATTTGCAAGAAAAGGGAAGAGCGTCTTTGCGAAGTTCGTTGTGGATGCAGACGAGAACATAAGGCCTTACGATGAGGTCTTAATTGTCAATGAGAACGATGAGCTGTTGGCCACTGGGGTAACGCTCCTCAACGGTAGGGAACTCAAGATATTCAGGCAAGGCATGGCCGTTAGAGTAAGGAGGGGTGTCGAGAAGTAGCGGTAAATCCTTTAAACCTTTTTTCCAATTAATCTTTGGTGCGAGCCATGGACGTGTTCTCCCTTCTCCAAGCTCTCAGAGGTCCTCAGCCCCTCACACCGCATCAAAGGGTTAAGGACTTCCAAAGGACTTTGCAGACTCACAAAATAGGAGATGAGATTGAAATAAGCGGATTTCTCCTCCTTAGGGAGCCGCCCCATCCTCCAAAAGATGCCCTCTACTACTTTCTATCTCCCTTGAGCCCTTCTGAACTCCAAAGCTTAAAGAGAGATGAGTTTAGAAGCTTCGCTGTCTTAAAAATCACGGATAAAGCATCTATTCCTCCTTCTTTGGAGTTCAAGAGCGGTGAGTATGTTAAAGTCAAGGGTGTAGTTGAAGCCTATCCCTACGGCCTTTTGAAGGCCATAAACGTCACATCTATCGAAGGGCGAGATTATTCAGAATATTGGCTTGAGTATAAGGAGTATGCCCTCAGCAGGAGAGAGCTTGAGAGCCTGTTTTCGCAGACAATATATGCGGACAATAACCAAATTGAAATGGCATTTCTTTACTCCCTCTTCTCATCGCCCAGAGTGATAGGACTCAGCTTTGGGGAAGGCGCCATCTTTTCAACCCTCAAGGACAACGAAAAGGTTGTCAAGTCTTTTTGGGAAGCGAGCAAGTATTTGGTTAGAATTTTTCCAAGAGAGCTTCGCTTACAAAACCCCAAATCCCTGAAGAAACCCTATGTCTATGTAGATGAGAACTTCGACTTGGACTTTGTTTTATTCAACCCAACTACATCTCTCCGCTACTATTCCCCTGAGACCAAAAGGCTTCTTAAAAAAGAAATTCCCGTTGCTAATTGGGCTGAGCGTTATTTATTAGAACATGATGGAGTATTTTTAACACCAAAGCAGTACTCTCAAATCAAAGCCAACGATCCCTTAGCCCATCATTCAGAAACCCCATTCCTTCCAAATAAACCCCTAGGTTTGGAGCGCAATAGAGAGTTCGAGCAGCTTATCCCGAACATCATAATTACGATAGCACTTGCTCGGGAGAGATTTAAAACATTCTCGCCTAATGATGAAGTGGTTTCAGAGTTTAGGGGGATGTTCGACGACTGGCTCGTTAAAAACAAGAGAGAGTATGGAGAAAAATTCGACGCACTCCGGCTTAAAGGAATGGTGTTTGAGACCAACACAAGATTTCACCTAAGTCTCTTCCTCTTAGGGCAGATGGTGCGCTTTGAAGGAGCTTTCAAGAGAAGCATAGCAAGAGAAGTTCTCACTATTAATCAAGAGCTTTTGGACACTTGGATGAACGAACTCTCGGAAGAAGAGCTCATAAAAGCCCTCGAAACTTATGAAGGAATAGTAAACGTGGATAATAGGACACGGAAAGCGCTGAGCATTTTTATGGACTTAGAGGCCACCTCTTTTGATGGCTATGTGAATAAGGGAGAATTCTATGATGCGCTGATTAAATACGGCTTTAAGCATAGATATGCAGAAGAGCTCATAGACAAGCTCCTTAGAGAGGGCTTCCTCTTTGAGCCATCCATAGGAAAGCTGAAGCTTACTGTAAGGGACTTTTAATCATCCAAGGGAGTAGAGCGAAATCTTTAAATATCTCTTTTAGTAAATTTTAGTTAGAAAAAGCTGGGAGGGGGTAGCCATGTATGTAGCTGTTTTGGCAAACATAAATGGCAACTTCCCAGCTTTAATGAAGGCTTTAGGCAAAATTGAGGAGCTTAAAGAAGATGGATACGACATTGAAAAATACTACATCATGGGCAACATCATTGGGCTCTTCCCATATCCCAAAGAAATCGTTGATGCTCTTGAAGATCTCATTAAAATGAATGATGTCAAAGTAATTAGAGGTAAATATGATCAAATTATAGCCGAAAGCGGCTCCTATGAAGATGTTGAAGTTATTAACGCGCCTGATTATGTCAAGAGGGCCCTAAAATATACTTGGGAGAAGCTCGGCCACGAGGGGAGAGAGTTCATAAGAGAGCTGCCAATTTACTTGGTGGACAAGATTGGAAAGAATGAAATTTTCGGTGTTTATGGAAGCCCCCTTGACCCTATAAATGGCGAAGTCCTTCCGGAGCAGCCTTCAACGTATTATGATGCCATTATGAGACCCATGAAGAAGTATGAAATCCTCTTTGTTGCATCACCAAAGTGGCCCGTAAATGCTCCAACGAGATATGGGCGTGTAATATGTCCCGGAAGCGTTGGCCTGCCCCCCGCTAAAGAGCACAAAGCCACGTTTGCCATCGTTGATGTTGATACACTCCACACAAAGTTCATTGAAGTTGATTACGAGAGTGAGAAGAGACTCATAGAGGAAAAAATTAGAAAAGAAGGCTTGCCAGAGGAGATAATTAAAATATTGTATCACGGAAGGGTTTGAAGTTCTTCTTTTTCATACTTTCCTTCGCGCTTCACTATGAGGTAGTATATTATTGCGCCAATCCATCCCAGGAAAAATGCCACGAGAACCCAAATGAGCTTTTCTATGTCGGGCATGGCTTTTTGTTTTGTTAAAACATCGTATATCACCCAAACCACCGCTAGCAGCCCAACTAACCACAATAACATGAACCATCCGAATATTGCCATATTAAACATTCTCCACACCTCCAACATAATTGTTCACGTAATTGATTTACCATCGAGATATATAAACTTTTAGCTCTATCCGATATGTTTATAAGCACTCAGCATTGACCACTAATCGAGGCGAGCGCCAATGAGGGAAATAAGCGAGGAAAAAATTCAAAAATACTTTCAAATAACCAAGAAAGCCCTTGAAACGCTTGAAGTTGCTGTACATGAAAAAAGTCTCCTCTATTCTGTTGCGAAAGACTTTTTAACGATGGCCAAGAGCTACTATAGCGATGCAGAATACTACTACAAAAAAGGCGATTATGTAACGGCTTTCGCAGCCCTAAACTATGCACATGGATTCATAGATGCCGGAGTTCGCTTGGGAGTGTTTAAAGGCGAAGACAACCGTCTATTTGCCTTTGGATGAGGTGAGAACATGGGAGACTACATAGTGGTGTTGGAAGCGCCCATAATAGTGAGAGATGTCGAGACTGCTGACGATGCAATAAACGTTGCCGTCTCTAAGGTGGCAAAGGCTTTGAATAAAGAAAAGCTCGATTTTGTGAGAGTTGAACTTGGCTATTCACAGTGCCCTCTCTGTGGGAACCACTTTGAGAGTGCTTTTGTTATCGGAAATGTGGGATTGGTAGGGATTTATTTGACGCTAAAAGTGTTCAACGCTCAAAGTGTAGAGCACGCTGAGAGAATTGCAAAAGCTGTTGTTGGCAAAGCGCTAAAGAAGGTTCCGCTTAAGGTTTTTGAAATAAAGGAGATACAAAACGGAAGGGAAGGGGAAGGCGTTCACTTCGAGGATGAGAGCAACAACTGACCTTCTTACTTTTTATTTCTATGCTAAACTCTCAAAGATTGCACTCCAGAGTTTAATGGATGTCAGCTCCGTCAGCATTAGCAAGCCTATGAGAATCATTATCGCTCCCAAAGCCAGCTCCCACTTGGCCTTATTTCTTTCGCCTAGAGAGATTTTATTGGAGAGAAACTTCTTGTTAATCCATTCTGCCAAGTCCTTTGAGCTTAAGAGCAAGTAGAGCGTTAAGCCAAAGCCCAAGGAATATACCAGCATTACCACGAAACCGTTCACAAAGCCCTTGCTCAACGCGGCAGTTAAAAGTGCAAATCCTACGTAAGGAGCTATGCACCCTATCCAAGTTGTGCCCAGAGCCATGCCGAGGAGAAAGTCACCAAACTTCCCCTGCTTTTTTGCAAAGTTCTCCCCTAAACTCTGGAGAAATGCTAAACGAGCCCTAAGCCTCTGATTAACTTTTTCATTTATCATTACAACCCCAAGAGAAATGAAGCCGATCCCCCCGATTAAGTAAAATAAAGACCTAATTTGGGCTGTGAAGGCACCTAAACTTCCCGCCAATGCGCCAAGGAGAGAAAAGCTTAGAACCATGCCCGCTATTAAAACTTCCAGGTTTCTCTTAGCAAATATTAGTGTAAACCCGCTAACTATTAAAGGCAAAACACACGGTGAAAAGACGCTCACAATTCCTGCAGAAAATATCGGGAGCAAAACGGCGAGGGAAAGATTGCTCTCCTCTTCTTTTGATTGCTCCCTGCTTGCAGATTGATCAGCTTTTTCACTCCCAATGCTTCCCCTCACAAAGAAGTCGAATGATTTGGAGTTTAGTGCTCCAACGGCAAGTCCCTTAAGCACCATTTTGCCATTTTCCACTTTAAATATCACCATCGTGGGAGTTCCCGGAACAGAGACTGCGACCTCTTCACCTCTGCTCTTGGGAGTATAATAACCCACATTATCCGGCTGAATTACTAAAACGTTAGTATTGAGTATGTATCTCAAAGAGGTTATATCCCTACCCCTATTCACATCAATTGCAACTGGTATGAGATTCTCTTCGATGAGTTTTATGGTTGCGGGGTCTTTGAAGGTAGTCTCCTTCATGTAGTTGCACGCGGGGCATGTGGGTGAGTAGTAGTAAAGGAAAATGTACTTCCCCTCATTTGCAGCTATGATTTCACTTAGCTCACTTTGAGTTGATGCGATATTGAAGGTAATACCTCCATACTTCATTTCCTGGAGAGAGAATACAAATCCACTGAGCAGTAGAAGAACAATGAAAGGAGCAATCCTCTTCATTTAAGACACCAAAGCTTTAATTGAGCTTAGAAAATAAAAAGATTTTGTTTAAATTTTTTTCACCTTTTATGGGGATGTTAATCTATGCCATCTTTGTTTTTAGGCTTTTCTAAACAAAGCTTTTAAACACTTAATTTGCAACTTTCAACATAACTTTTGGAGGTTTTTACCATGGCTAAGTTCATCTTTGTAACCGGTGGTGTCGTAAGCGGATTGGGAAAAGGAATCACCAGCGCATCCCTTGGAATGCTCATGAAGGCGAGGGGCTTCAAAACAACGAACATCAAAATCGACCCATACCTAAACTACGACGCAGGAACGATGAACCCATATCAGCACGGAGAAGTTTTTGTCCTCGATGATGGTGGAGAAGTTGATTTGGATTTAGGCAACTACGAGCGCTTCTTAGACACGAACTTAACATTTGACCACAACATAACCACAGGGAAAGTCTACTCTGCAGTCATCGAGAAAGAGCGCAGAGGCGATTACTTAGGTGCAACCGTCCAGGTCATTCCCCACATCACCAACGAGATTAAGGAGCGTATTAGGAAAATAGCCCAAGACTATGAGGTTGTTGTTGTGGAAATTGGTGGAACAGTTGGAGACATAGAGAGCATGCCTTTCCTTGAAGCTGCTAGAGAGATGCAGCTCGAAGAGGGAAGGGAGAACGTTGCCTTTGTGCATGTTACCTATGTGCCCAAACTTAAGGTTGTAGGTGAACAAAAGACAAAGCCAACACAGCACAGCGTTAAAGAGCTTAGGAGCCTTGGAATTCAGCCCGATGCAATAATCGCGAGGAGCGAAGACCCCCTAGAAGAGGGAGCGAGGAAGAAGATAAGCCTCTTTACAAACGTGCCCGAAGAGGCAGTTATAAGTGCTTATGACGTTGAAGACACTTATGAGGTGCCGCTCCTTCTTGAGAAGGAAGGATTGGCGCGCTATTTAACCAAAAGGATTGGCCTCGAAGAGAGAGAGCCCAACTTGGAAGATTGGAGAGAGATAGTTGAAAAATACAAGAAGCTTGATAAGACTGTTGAAATCGCAATAGTCGGAAAGTACGTTAAACTAGCTGATTCCTACTTGAGCATAAAAGAAGCTTTAAAGCACTCAAGTGTCGCCAACAATGTGAAGGTTAAGATAAGGTGGATAGAGGCCGAAGATTTAGAGAGAGACGGATTTAAGCTTCTCGAGGGCGTTGATGGAATAATAGTCCCAGGTGGCTTCGGTGCAAGGGGAACGGAAGGCAAAATGATGGCTGTCCGCTATGCGAGGGAGAACGGCATACCTTTCTTGGGAATATGCTTTGGATTCCAGCTCACAGTTGTTGAATTTGCAAGGAATGTTTTAGGTCTTAAAGGGGCCCATTCAACAGAGATTGACCCACAAACACCATATCCAGTTGTTGATTTGCTTCCTGAGCAGAGGGGCATCGACAAGCTAGGTGGAACAATGCGCTTAGGAGCTTACCCCGTCAAGATAAAGCCAAACACTTTGGCACACAGGCTCTACGGAAAGGAGCTAATCTATGAGAGGCACAGACACCGCTGGGAGGTTAATCCAGACTTCATAGCCCAATTTGAAGAAAAAGGCTTAGTGTTCAGCGGAGTTTCGGGAGACGACGGAAGGAGAATGGAAATTTTAGAGCTTCCAGAACACCCATACTTCATAGCCACCCAGTACCACCCAGAGCTCAAGTCTAGACCTATGAAACCTTCTCCAGTGTTTAAAGGACTTGTAGAGGCGGCAAGAGAAAAGAAGTATGGTAAATGAACTACTCTTCTTTTCTATTCCCTTTAAAGTCCAAATACAGCATTAAGCCGCCTACAGTTCCAATAGCATTGCTAAGCGCTAAAAAGGGCGCTTGGATCAGTTGGCGTGTTAGATAAGTGCTGAAACCCGCGTTTTGATGAATTGCAAATGCTGTCATAAAATATGGAACCATGAAAACAAGCATTATTATTCCTAATAGAACTCCAAAGCCCAGAGTGGATGGCATGTTTCTAAAGGCAACTGCATAAGCTTTGAGGCCTTTTAGTGGCGAGTTTTCAACGATGTATGCTGGAACCACCATCATCGATGCCGGGAGTATGAACAGCTCAAGGAAGAGCGAGATTATCCATAGGAGGAAAAATAAGTCCATTGCCGAGCCAGGTATCGTTGGACCCTCAGCAGAGAGGATAAGTTTAATGAGGTATGCATGCGGAATGAGCGCCACTCCTACGATCAATGCTCCCACAAAAACATTGAGAATTGCTATCGGCACTGCTTTTTTAAGTCCAGCTTTAATTAAATCTGCAGTTAGTGGTTTTTCTCCTTTTAGAATGGTGAGGGCACTTTTGACAAGGTAGTACTGAGCAACTGCGTTTAGAAGCGCCATAATGGACCCAATTATGAGCATGGTTCGGGCGAAGGTAGCTGCCATATCCCGTAGGATTGCTTTGAGTTCCTCTTGGGAAACGTTATTGTCTTCAAAAGAATACTCAAAATGGAGCTTTTGAGCCTGATACGCTGTAATAGGAACCATTATAAACGCTATTATGAGAGGCACTAGCAAGATTCGGGGGTTTTTGGAGAGCAAATCTATTGTCTGGCTCAACGCATTTATGGCTCCCATACCACCACCGTACAGATTACGAGCTTAAAAGTTAAATAATTTTCCATAGTGTGGACAAAAGAAGTGCATAACTTTCAAAGATTTAAAACAGGAAAAAGAGAAAGTGTTCCCTAAGACATGAGGCTTATTTCTTTGAGTATATTGGTTTCGATAGTTTCTTCATAGTCCAAGAGCTTTATCCTGATGTCTTTTTTTAGGACGGTCGTCTTTATATACAGCTTAACCCCAATAGTGCTCCTCTCTCCCTGCTTTATGTGCTGAGCCCATACCTTAGGTAGCAGCTCTGTATTGAGGATAGTTTTTACCTTCACTGTTTCACGCCCTTTAGCGGGTATCGTAACTCCTTCCAAAAGCTCTCCCTGAGCCACATTGTACTCATCGATATCTATAGAGTATTCTAAGCCTCTTACAGGTAGGGGGAAGCTGTTTGGATTGTAGACTAAAATATCGCTGTAAATTGTAATATCTTCATCAACCTCGCCCCATCTAGAGTCAACTCTCTCTACTGCAGGTGTTTGAAGGATTACGGCATTTTCGCTTTCGGTTTGGATGTTTAACGCTGAGAGTATGTCAGTTTCAACATTCTGAGTGAGCTCTTTTTTAAGAGAAATGCCAAAAAGAGAAGCTTCAATAGTTATTTTAATCTCACTGTTCTCGTTGTTCTTTATATGGGCTTTAAGTGCTTCGACAGCCTTTTTATTATCAATCACTATTGGAATATCAATCGCATCACTCATGAAGCCAAACTTCACATTGTCTACTCTCCCAAACTCCACTCCCGCAAGCTCTAATGTCGCTGATTTGATGTTTGCTAATATTGGAAGTTTGCTCCCTAAGCTCACATGAAGCCAAAGTTCGGTTGTATCTTCATCCACATAACCCCACTCTGCAGTCATTTGGGGATTTAAAATATGCACAGCGTATGCTAAATAGCTCCCCCACAAAATGAAAGCCAAAAATATGAGTGAAGTTAATTTTAGCACAGCCTTCATAAGCCACCCCTCCGGTGTATATTGGACTTTAAAAGATTTAAGGTTTTTTAATAAAAAAGAAGAGGAAAATTCAAGCTCTTTTTCTCCTCAAGTACGTCACTATTACTGCCAAAAGAGCCAAAATTCCCACCACAGCACCCATGGTTTTTAATTCCGTCTTCTGCTTTATGTTCTCTTCGATAGGCACCTTTATGCTGTCTTCGAATATGTAGACATTGTCATCGCCGCTTTCTTTATCTCCCACTGCCCTAATCCTAACTTGGATTGTATACTCCTTTGGAATTGCATCTCTATTTATACTGAGCTCCAGCACTCCCTCTCCATCTTTTCCTGGGTCAAGGGTTCCCACGTAGTCCGTCCTCTTCGTTAGTGTGAAAGGTTGGTTTGCTTTCACTACACCTTCAATTATAACATTCTCTGCTTGTTCTCCTCCAATGTTCTTGATTTTGATGTAAATCTTCACGTCCTCCCCTTGCAGGGGCTTCTTGTCGAACTTAATGCTCTCTACCTCAACTTTTGGCTTTTCATTGACTATTATGGGCACTTTCAACGTTATCTCTTGCTTCTCTCCAAGGGCATCTTTATAGCTAATCTTTACTGGGATCTCGTAGGTTCCTCCGCTTATGCTGTCTTTAACGTTCACTCTAAACACAGCTTTCGCTGAGTCTCCTTGGCTCAAAGTTCCAAGGTTAATCACCTGCTCGCTCGTTTCACTGAGCTCGAATGGGTCGTTTGGCTCAGGTTTAAGAAGCACATAGCGTGCACTCCCGCTTCCAATATTCTCCACTTCTAAGCTTATCTCAACGTTGTTTGTCCCCGCTAAAACACGGCTTGGTGATGTGGACACCTTCGAAATAATGAGTTCCTCCTTTCCGATGATCTCAACACCCACTAAACGCTCGTCGCTAACTTTTTCATCGTTTGGGGAGCTCAAATATGATATGCCAAGCCTTACAGGGTAAACACCATTCTCAAGTTTCTCGTTTGCCTTAACGTGGAACTCCAAGGTCACCTCTTGGTTAGGTTGTATCTCACTCACATACTTTGAGTTGTCTTCTCCTATTGGGAGGAAAGCTTCAACGTTCCTTTTAGCCAGCTCTTGAATTAATTGATTCAGAGCTGTTTGGAGGTTCTCACTTATAGCCTGGCTTCCCTGGATTGGCAGGCTTTGTAGTGATGAGAGGTCAACGTTTTTAATCTCGCCTTGGACTTGCGTCTCATAGGGGAGGAGCTTGAGCTCAAAGCCCCTTGCGGTTTCTTCCCCAACGTTCTTAAGCGTGATCTTCAACGTAAAGTCATCTCCAGGCTCAATCTTCTTTGGTTCGACTTCAATTCTTTCAATTTCTATGAAGGCCTTCCTGCTCTCAAGCACTTGGATAGAGAACTCAAAGCTTTGGCTTTTACCTTCCTTAGCATCGCCACTGTAGTATTCGAGCTTAAGCGTTAGAGGATAGCTGCCTGTCTTTGCATCTTCACTCACATGGAGCTTAAAGGTGTACTCCACTTCCCTGTTTGTACCTACGAGAGATGTATAATACTGGTCAGTTGCGTTGCCTATAAGTATGGGTGTTTCCAATTTTGGAGCCTTTAGTGTATCGGTAGATTCCAAACTTGGAGATGTCTCCAATTTTATAAGAAGATTTTTTGCCTCTTCCATACCCACGTTCTTGAGCCTGACTTTAACTTCAAAGTCCTCGCCGGGATGGACTATCTTGGGCGTTTCAACATTTTCGAGTGCAAATGTAGCGTCGCTTTCCCTCGCAACGGTTATTCCCACATAGTTGAAGCTCTGCATTTGCGTTAGGCTCTGTCCCATCCCCACTGAGTAAACAACGTTCACATAAAGAGGATAGGTTCCAGGAACGGCGTTCTCATTCAGCTTAAAGTGGAACTCCAAAACCTTCTCTTCCTTGCCCTCGAGATATTCCACATACTGTGTTGCGCTGTCAACAGGGAGGAAGACGCTTTGAACCACTCCGCTTTGGGAGAGTGCTTGAGCCAGAGCATTGCTTGAAGTTTCTTGGCTCCCCTCACTCATGGTTAGAGGCATCGGTGAAACGATAACATTAACATAGCGTGCTTTTAGGGCCCCTTCATTCTTTAGATAGACTTTAACAGTCACTTCCTCGCCAGGATTGACGCTCTTAGGTGCTTCGACCCAGGTGGTAAGGTATGCAGGCATTGTAGATGCTTTCCACTCATAGGGGCCGCTTATGCTGAGCTTTGCACCATTGGGATAAACCTGGAGGGCTGTTATGCTCACTTTATCCCCATCCACATCAAGCTCAATCGTTTGGTTTTCGCGTATGTAGTTATATTCAATTTGAACGTTCACTAAATCCTCCTGTGTTAAGCCGAGTTCGGGATGGGCTTGGATGGTAGCGACTATTGCGTTGAACACTTCCTCCTCACTCGCGGTTTGGAGCCATCCATAAAATTGCGCTTGATCCAATGGGTCCGTCATATTGTAGCCCAATGTTTCACCCATCAAAGTTAAGAACGTTTGATTTTGCATCAAGCTTTGAATTAAAGCTGTGTTTGGATTAATTATAGGTGTAGCGACTTCATTTATGGGCTTGCCGTCCTTCAACACGACCACTAAGGCCTCATAAGTCCCGTTCAGGTAGTTCTTGTGAACGTCGGCAACCGTTATGACTAGTGGCCCCACAAGGAGAGATTCTCCTTTATCCAGGTAGCCCTCAAAGAGCACTGTTTCTTGAGCCAATGCGATGTTAAACATACTCGAAAGGAGAATTACCCCCATCAGCAAACTAAAAACTTTACTCCTCATCTCCTCCACCTCCAATTTGTTTTCCATACTTTAGCTGAAGCAGTGCAGGTGTGACAATAAAAGCGGCAAGCATTGACGCGAATATCCCTACCGCCAAGGTTTTGCCCAAGTCGTGGATTGGGGTTAACTCGCCAGCCAAGAGTGCTAAAAATCCACCAGCTGTTGTTAAAGCCCCCACCAATATTCCTGGACCCACACCTTGGACAGCCGTAATTATTGGGTGGGGATTTCCTTCTCCCATCTCCTCGAGGAAGCGATGAGTTAAGTGCATGCCGTAGTCCACTCCTAAGCCTACTATCATTGAGATAATCCCTGCAAGTGTTTGACTAAATGGAATCCCTGCTAATCCCATGTATCCAACCGTCCAAAAGGCGCCGAGAAGCATTGGTGTTATCATGGAAAGCGAAAGTGCAGGCTTTCTAAAGAGCAGGAGAACGATAAGGATGACAAAAAGAGTTCCGTACATAGAAATCCTACCGAGTTCACTGTTTGTCAGGCTATCCAAAACATAGTTTAAGTAAGACTCCCCAGCCACCCTCGCTTCAACACCTGCCGGAAGATCAGCGTTTTGAACTTCCTCCTCAAAGTACCTCATTATTTCTCTAAATTGCTCCTGCCTAACTCCCATAAAGTTCCCTTTAAACTGCACAATTGTCATTGAGTAGTCGTCATTTACCATTCCTTGGCCTTGATACTCCTCTAAAGCCTCCTTTATCTTTTCCTTGTCATCTGGAATGTACCCATACTTGTTGATTACAATATCAGCGATACTGTTCGATTCAAAGACGTTATTGTAGTAAGAGTCTGCTATAATTTGTTTTTCAAAGCGGTGGATGGCTCTGACTACGCTTGGATCCCTCACATCCTCAGCTGTGATGATCACATCAACCTCATCTTGACCACCAAATTCGTATCTAACATCTTTCATCACTTCAATCTCGGGAATTCCTTCAGGAATCATCTTTTCAAGCCTAACTTCAGTTGTGACCTGAGTTACCCCGTAAGCTGTTATTAAGCTTATGAGGAGTGCGACTCCTAAGAACTGCATTGGATGGTCCCTTACCGTTTTTCCAAGCTTATAGAACCCTTTCGCTATGAATCCCGAGTATGAACGAATCTCTGGAACCTCATAGTGCCCTTTTATCTTTTTCATTAAGTCTTCTTCAAGTATGATGACGGCGGGAGTTATCACCACTGCGTTTAGAGCCGCCAAGCCCAAACCCATTATTAGCGTAATACTAAGCCTCTGGAGTGATGGAAGTATTGAGAGGCTTAGTGCTGCAAACCCCGCTATTGTAGTTAAAGCAGCTCCAAGAAGGGCTTTACCCGTTTCCGCTATTGCCTCTTCTGCAGCTTCCTCGATGCTTTTCCCTTTCCGCCTCTCTTCGTAGTATCTATTGGTCACGTGAACGCCGTAGTCAATTCCCATTCCTATTAGCATAGCTCCAACCGTTGTAGTTGCCATGTCGAGGGGAATGCCTAGAAGCCCCATAAATCCAAGGGTCATCGTAACTCCAAGAATTAATGGGATTAACGGAATCAGGGCTTTTATAGGAGAGCGGTAGAAGTAGAGCAACAAAATTCCTACTACAAAAAATGCGATTCCCATTGTTATGTTTAAATCGCTCTGGAGAAGCGCTAGAATTTTATATGTTATCCCTACAGTGCCTGTTTGGACAGCTTCAACATTTTGGGGAAAATTAACGTTATCTATGTCCTTTTGGATTTCATCGTAAACCCTCATGAGTGCTTGAGAACTTTTTTCCCTTGTAAGTGAAGCTATTAGTATTGTTGTCCTGTAATCAGAGCTTATTAGGCCCTGTTTAGCTTCTTCTGGAAGCATATTCAAAACGAACTTTACCTCTCCATCATTTTTTGGCAGCCTTCCAAGGGCTTGAATGTAAATGTCGGCTATACTCATTGTATTCGTCACGTACTCATGTTGCTTTAACCGCTGCTCAAGTTCGTAGATTGATTGTATTACTGCAGGATCCCTGATATCGTAAACGCCACCTTTTTCTATGCTTTTGACTTTGACAATAATTATCGCTACGTCACCGCTTTGAAATTCATTTTGGAGTGTCTCGTAATCCTTAACTGCTTGTAAATCCTCAGGAAGCTGCTTTGATAAGTCGCTCTCAAATTTTAGCTGAGTAATGCCATATCCTGACAGTATAAGTAAGAAAATTGCAATAAGTACAAATGCCGCTCTGTATCTCACGATTATCTTCGAGGTCTTCCTGAGCATACTCTCACCTCATAACTTTCGGAAATTTCCGAAAGTTTTATATGTTATGAACCTTAAAAATCTTTTGGTCATGAGAGGTGAGATAGAATGACATTCATCTCAACACCGGCAGACTTTGAGACTGCAGAGGTGTCATGTTTAGGAAGAATCCAAAATTTAGGGGCGAATTTTTAAATAAGAATACTGAAATACTTTATGGCACTTTGATTGTGGCGGGGTGAATGAGTTGGGTGTTGAAGAAGCAAAGAAAATTATGATGGAGCACTTTGCAAATGCTGCGAGAAGATTTGGCTTAAATGAGCTTTACGGATACATTTATGGAGTTTTGTTCTTTGAAGACGAACCTCTAAGTTTGGGAGAGATAGCTGAAAGAACCGGTTATTCCCTATCGCACGTGAGCACTGCTTTGAAGCTTCTCGAGAGCGTTGGGCTTGTTAAGAGGGTCAAAAAGCCGGGTGACAAGAAAGCCTACTATACAGCAATAAAGAACATTAGAGAGTGGAGAAGAGAAGCGTACTATAAGAGGCTCGAGGAGGATATAGAGCAGACTAAGATAAACCTAACGAGAGCTCTAAAAGAGATTGAAGGAGATGACAGCGAAGAGGC
The DNA here is from genome assembly GCF_000725425.1 of Palaeococcus pacificus DY20341. Taxonomy (NCBI): domain Archaea; kingdom Methanobacteriati; phylum Methanobacteriota; class Thermococci; order Thermococcales; family Thermococcaceae; genus Palaeococcus; species Palaeococcus pacificus. The sequence continues at coordinate 1,417,106 of NZ_CP006019.1, forward strand.
CAAGAGGATAAGGGAGAGAATTGAGTTTGCCCTTGAGAGGAATGCCATAGCCGAGAAAATAGTCAACATATTCTTAAAGAACGATGAAGATGAAGTCCTCAAGAAGATTCTCGAATGCGTTGAGAAGAAGATTAGAGAAGAATAGGCAAAGCTTAAAAATAGGCTGGATTAAATTATGGCGGTGATCAAATGAATCCCTGGCTTGAAGCACTTTGGTACATACTCCCAGCGTACTTTGCGAATTCTTCGCCAGTTGTTTTTAAAGGGCGGACTCCCATAGATTTTGGAAAGAATTTTATTGATAATAAAAGAATTTTAGGCGATGGAAAAACATGGCGGGGCTTTTTTGGCGGTTTAACTGTTGGTGTGCTCATATCACTGATTCAATACCACCTCATTCCCTCTTACTACGGTTCTCCTTATTTTGCTCTCAAGCTGGGATTTGCTCTCTCGTTTGGTGCTCTTCTTGGTGATTTGATAGGAAGCTTCATAAAGAGGAGAGCAAACTTTCCTCGGGGGTATCCTGCGATAGGATTAGATCAGTGGGGCTTTTTAATAGTCGCTATGATACTAGCGTATCCCATAAAAACGATAGAGACTAAGCAGGTTCTCTTTTTACTCGTTGTGACGCCTTTTGTCCACTGGTTAGCTAATGTTTTTGCATATAAAGTAGGATGGAAGAGTGTTCCTTGGTAATTTCTGTTTTTTGGCTTAATATACCCAAAGATTTATAAACTGGTGAACATAGTAGAACACGTGCTCTTCTGGGAAGAGTGCGAAATATTTGAAGGAGTTTGTTGGAAATGTATGGAGATAGATATGGAGATAAATTTGGAAGTACGGCACCTGTTAAGGTCGGTGAAAGATATACAGTCAAGATTGAGAGCCTTGGAAATGGTGGAGATGGTATTGCGAGGGTTAAAGGTTTCGTGATCTTTGTTCCAAATACTAAGGTTGGAGACGAAGTTGAAATCGTTATAAACAGCGTTAAAAGGAAATTCGCTTTTGGGGAAGTCATTTGAACCCCTTTTCTTAAATTTCTTTTTCCTAAGTAAATCTAGCATCGCTAATACCAAGCTCATGTTATAACGCCCAAATGCGAAAACTTTAAATACTATTTGGTGAAAGTGGCATGTGAGAGGCAATTTTATGCTATTCTACGAAAATAAAGGGGTGTTGTAGTTGACAGAGCATATTAAAGGCACTACAACAGTAGGCATTGTTTGTAAAGATGGCGTAGTGTTAGCAGCAGATAAGAGAGGCTCCTATGGGAACATGATAATGACAAAGAATGCCACAAAGATATTCCAGATAGACAGGCATTTGGCATTAGCAGGTGCTGGGAGCGTTGGCGACATCTTAAGCCTCGTTAGGCTCTTAAGATCAGAAGCCAGTTTATATAAAACTAGAGTCTACAAAAATATGAGTGTCAAGGCGTTAGCTACATTAACGGCCAATGTACTCCAAGGAAGCAAGTTCCTACCCTACTTTGCATGGTTTCTAATTGCGGGCTATGATGAAAAACCCGGACTTTACTCTATAGACCCCCTAGGCGGCATAACGGAAGACAAATACGTTTCAGCTGGCTCCGGTATGGAATTTGCCTATGCAATTTTGGAGGAGAACTATAGAAAGAACATGACCTTAAAAACGGGCGTTAAGTTGGCTGTTAGGGCCATAAACTCAGCTTTAAAGAGGGATGTATACACTGGAGATGGAATTATGTTGGTTGCTGTTGACAAAAAAGGATATAGGGAATTAAGCAAAGAGGAAATAGACGAGATTCTTAAGAAGCTATAACTCTTCTGAGGTGAGCAGTGTGATAAAAAGAGAAACATCTGTCGATGAAATTCTAAAAGAAATGAGGGAGATTATAAATCAGATGGTTCCCAAGGAAGCGAAGATTACGGAAGTCGAGTTTGAAGGCCCTGAGCTTGTTATATATGTAAAAAACCCTGAAGTTTTGATGAGAGATGGCGAGCTTATTAAAAATCTCGCCAAGGTTCTTAAAAAGAGGATTAGCGTTAGACCAGACCCGGATGTTCTTCTACCTCCCGAAAAAGCGGAGGAGCTAATTAAAGAGCTCGTTCCTGCTGAAGCAGAGATAACAAATATTAGCTTTGACCCATCCGTAGGAGAAGTTTTGATAGAAGCCAAAAAGCCCGGATTAGTTATTGGAAAAAATGGTGAAACGCTGAGGTTAATAACTCAAAAGGTTTATTGGGCACCGAGGGTTATTAGAACCCCTCCATTACAATCCCAAACGATTTATTCTATTAGACAAATTCTACAAAGCGAGAGCAAGGATAGGAGAAAGTTCTTGAGGCAGGTGGGGAGAAACATCTATAGAAAGCCCGAATTAAAGAGTGATTGGATAAGAATCACCGGTCTAGGAGGATGGAGGGAAGTAGGGAGGAGCGCTCTTCTGCTCCAAACCAACGAAAGCAACGTATTAGTTGACTTTGGTATAAATGTTGCCGCCCTTCACGACCCGAAGAAGGCCGTCCCGCACTTCGATGCTCCCGAGTTCCAATACGTCCTTAAAGAGGGACTGTTGGATGCCATAATCATTACCCACGCTCACTTAGACCACAGCGGATTGCTGCCCTACTTGTTTAGGTTCAACCTCTTCGATGGACCAATTTACACCACTCCCCCTACAAGAGACCTCATGGTGCTCCTCCAAAAGGATTTCATTGAGATACAGCAGAGCAATGGTGTACCACCGCTTTACAGGCCAAAGGACATCAAAGAGGTCGTGAAGCATACCATAACGCTCGAATACGGTGAAGTGAGAGATATCTCACCCGATATACGCCTCACCCTGCACAATGCTGGTCACATCTTAGGTTCATCAATAGCTCACCTCCATGTTGGAAACGGACTCCACAACATAGCAGTAACTGGAGACTTTAAGTTCATCCCAACAAGGCTATTTGAGCCTGCCAACTCAAGGTTCCCAAGGTTGGAGACACTCATAATGGAGTCCACCTATGGAGCATCCAAGGACTACCAGTTACCCAGAGATGAAGCAGAAAAGAGACTTATGGAGGTTATCTTAAGGACTATCAAACGCGGAGGAAAAGTCCTAATCCCAGCAATGTCTGTAGGAAGAAGCCAAGAGATAATGATGGTTCTCGAAGAATACGCGAGAATTGGGGGAATGGAGGTTCCCGTTTACTTGGATGGTATGATCTGGGAGGCAACAGCTATTCACACAGCTTACCCAGAATACCTCAGCAGACACTTAAGGGAGCAGATATTCCACGAAGGCTACAACCCATTCTTAAGCGAGATATTCCACCCAGTTGCAAACTCAAATGAAAGAAAGGATATAATTGAGAGCAGAGAGCCTGCAATAATTATAGCCTCTTCAGGTATGCTTGTGGGCGGACCTAGCGTGGAATACTTCAAGAATTTGGCAAGCGATGAGAAAAACAGCGTCATCTTTGTGAGCTACCAAGCGGAGGGAACACTTGGTAGAAGGGTGCAGAGAGGTCTTAGGGAAATTCCAGTGGCCGGAGAAAGCGGAAAGACGGAAGTAATCAAAGTCAACATGGAAGTCCACACAATAGATGGATTCTCAGGTCACGCCGATAGGAGAGAGCTCATAAACTACGTCGCAAGAGTCAAGCCAAGGCCTGAGAGGGTAATCACAGTCCACGGAGAAACGCAAAAATGCCTTGATTTAGCCTCAAGCATTCACAAGAAGTTCAGCATAAGTACGAGAGCTCCAAACAACCTTGATGCAATAAGACTTAAGTGATTAGAGTACTTTCTCTACCTCTTTTTCAAAGTTTTCCAAAAGTTCTTCCATCTTTTTTATTAAAGTATTTAAGGCCTCCCTCGATGGTCTGGCCTTGTATAAGTAGCCTATCCACCCTCTATTGATGAGCTCCCTCTCCACCAAACCGAGCTCTAGAAGGTGACGAAGCTTTTCCCTCACTATCCTTTCAGATAAGCCCAGTTTTTTCGAAATTTGCCTTGGAGTTAAGCTTTCCTTTAGAAGAAGGGAGTAAATCCTTATCTCTGAGTTGGTAAGCTCAAAGTTCTTTAAAATCTGGTTTAGGGACTTGAAAATGTCCTCCAACGACAACACCTATGCAACTTTTTCTTCATACTACTTCACTTTTAGGTGGAAATATTTATAAACCTTCCTCTTAACCTACTTTCGGTGATAGTCATGATAACATCGATACTTAAAAATACTCGCATACTTGATGGTAGGGCTTATATCGGTCTGATAGCCTTTGCACTCGCTCTTAACTTGGAAGGGGCGAGTTTGGAAACGATTATTTTGGCGATGGTCGCAGGAGTACTCTATGTTGCATACTCTTTTGCAATAAACAACTGCTTTGATGTTGATACCGACTCTCAAAACCCACAAAAACATGAAAAGAATCCTATAGCAAGTGGAGAGCTGAGCTTTACTGTAGGATTAGCGTCATCCGCCGTAATTGGCCTACTAGGCCTAATATTCGCATACTTTACAAATGAAGTCATGTTTGCCATATACTCAATAATGCTGGGCTTATCTACGTTCTACTCAGTTCCGCCTAGGTTGAAGGCCAAGCCATTCTTAGATGTTTTATCCCACGGCATCTTTTTCGGCGCTCTGCCTTTCCTCTTCGGTGCCTATGTAGATGGAGTCCTTTCAAGACCGGAACTAATCATAAGTATAGCAATAGCACTGTACTCCTTTGCACTGGAGATTAGAAACCATTTAGGGGATTATGAGAGCGATTTAAAGGCAAATTTGAAAACTACGCCCATTGTATTGGGTAGAGAAAAGTCACAACAGCTGGTTTTTGCTTTCTCACTCTCTGCAGTACTCCTCCTTTTATATCTCGTTTCCCCTCCCTTTGTCATAGGGGCTTCAATACTGGTGGTTCAAAGAGAGTACAGAATCTTTGATGCTACAATCACAATGCTGCTGTTGGGTTACTTGTTAAAAGCGGTCGTTGTATAGAGGGACTTTCATGGTCAGTGAAAAGGTGAAGAGACTCTTTAGCATCTTTGCATTTTTAATTTCAATTACCTATTTATACATCCAGGTGGACTTTGGGGAGCTTAGAGTAGCCCTTCAAACGGCCTCCCTAGAGTACCTCCTCTTGGCTTTTGTTTTAGCCCTTTTAACAGTCTTTATCTCGAGCCTCAGATGGTACCTGTTTTTAAACCAAGTTCAAGAGGCGAGCTTCAAAAAAACTCTTAGGGCATATTTAAGCGGCTACTACCTGATTTCGATTCTCCCACCAACGCTCGGCCACATGGCGAAGGTAAAGCTAGTGGGAGGCGATTACTTCAGGGCGCTCTCATCTTTAGCGATGAGCTTGGTAGCAGAAATTATAATCGTTCTCAGCTTTGCCCTCATATTCATAGGCTTCACAAAAATCGGAGTGCTGATACTGCTCTTTCTTCTACTTATTTTAGTATATGAGAAAGGGATTTACAATCTTGCAAACTCATTCTTAAATCTCCTCGAGAAAGGAGGAATAAGAGAGATAACCTCTACTTTGAGGAGTTATAGCGAAAGACTGTACCACGGATGGACTAAAGCGAAGGAAGACAGAGCTGTCTTTGGGGTATCTTTTCTGCTCTCGTTTTTCACTTTTCTTCTCCAAATTTTGGGCATTATCATAGTTGGAAAGGCATTTGAGCTTTCCATAAACCTTGGCCAAGCTTTGAAAGGCTTTATAATAAGCACAATATTTGCCAGCATTAGCGGAATTCCTGCAGGAGTGGGTGCAAATGAGTTTGGCCTCGTTTTAGGAATCGGCTCCTCAACTAAGTCTGCCATAACAGCTTTCACCTACAAGTTCATATTTCAATATGTGTGGGCTATTGTAGGAGCTATGGTGTTTTACAGCATTTTGGGTGGTGGCAATGAAAATAGCGCTGGTGAGTGATTGGTATTATCCTAAAGTAGGCGGTGTTGCATCGCACATGCACAACCTAGCTTTGAAGTTGAGGGAGAGGGGAAATGAAGTTGCGATAGTGACGAACTACTGGAAAACTGGAAAGGAAGAAGAGCTTGAAAAAAATGGGATTGAGCTGATAAAAGTAGAAGGGGTAATAAGCCCAATATTGAGCATAAATCTATCCTTTGGAATCAACTCAAGCGAGGAGCTTTTCGAGTATTTGAACGACTTCGACGTCATTCACTCGCACCATGCATTTACCCCCCTAGCGCTAAAGGCTGCAAAGGCAGGAAGGAAAATGGGAAAGGCCACCCTTTTAACCACTCACAGCATATCCTTTGCTCATGAGTCAAAGCTTTGGAAAGCCCTTGGCTTATCTTTTCCAGTTTTCAGCCACTATCTAAAGTTCCCCCACTGTATAATATCCGTAAGCGAAGCTTCAAAGAGCTTTATAGAGCACTTCACTGACACTGAGATTAAGGTTATTCCAAATGGCGTCGATGATAAGCGCTTCCACCCAAACTGGGATAAAGAGGAGTTAAAAGAGGAATACGACATCGAAGGAGATGTTATTCTCTACGTCAGCAGGATGAGCTATAGGAAAGGGCCGCAGGTTTTACTTAACGCTTTTTCTAGGTTAAAAGAGGGCACTCTAATAATGGTAGGCCCTGGAGAGCTCCTACCATTCTTAAAGGCTCAAGCAAAATTTTTAGGCATAGACAAGAGGGTCAGGTTTTTGGGATACGTCCCAAGTAATGAGCTACCAAAGCTTTTTGGAATGGCCGACATATTCGTCCTCCCTTCCGTGACGGCAGAGGCCTTTGGAATAGTGATTTTAGAAGCTATGGCCTCAGGGGTCCCAGTAGTAGCGACTAACGTCGGGGGGATACCCGAGATCGTTAGGGAGTCGCAGAGCGGCCTTCTCGTTCCACCTTCAAATGAAACCGCTCTTAAAGATGCCATAGAAGCACTTTTGGCCGATAAAGAGCTTAGAAATAAGTTAGGAAAGAATGGAAGGAGAGCCGTGGAAAGGAGGTACTCATGGGATGTGGTTTCGAGGGAAGTGGAGGAAACTTATGAGTACGTCCTCTCGAAGCTCAAGCACTAACCTTTTTATTTCTCTCAGCGATAATTAATTGGGATAGTCATGATGATGGAAAACTTAACTTGGGATGAATTTAAAGAGGTCAAAGAGAGAATAGATACAGTTGTTATCCCCATAGGAAGCATAGAAGCTCATGGAAAGCATTTGCCCTTAAACACCGATGTTTTAGCTCCAGTTGAAATAGCTAAACGCGTGGAAAAGAAGCTTCAAGAGATAGGAAAAGATGTGTTAATTGCCCCTCCAGTTAACTACGGCCATACATTTGTCCTAAACGTCTATCCTGGAACCATTAACGTGAGAGCAGAGACATTGAGGGCCTATGTTAGGGACATTATCGAGGAGTTCGCCACAGAGGGATTTAAGCGCATAATCCTCTTAAATGGCCATGGTGGAAACGTTTATCCGCTGGTAGAAGCAGCCGAAGACGCTGCAGAGAAGTTTGAGGATATTGAAGTCTGGCTCATAAACTGGTGGATAGACTTTAGGGAGGACATTTTAAGCATCTGCTCATCTCAAGGACACGCTGGGGAAGATGAAACCTCAGTCATCCTCGCAATTAAGCCAGAGCTCGTAAAGATGGGGAAGGCAGTTGGAGAGAAAAGGGCCTATGGAGTCAGGAAGATTAAGAAAAATATCGGCTTAGAGCTATTTCCAGAGGGAGTAAACGACAACCCCAGAGGAGCTACGAGGGAGAAGGGCGAGGCAATTTTGGAAATTGTGAGTGAGAAAATCATGAGACTGATCTTAGAGGAGTTAAGATGAAAGAGGTTTTAGATGAACTTGAGAAGAGGATAAAGAAGCTTGAGGCAGAGATTGAGTTAGCCGAGCAAAGACTGGCTTTAATGGACAAAGTTGGGGCTTTAACAAAGTACTCACTCTGGGAAAGCAGGAGTCAGGGATTAGACCTCTATATGTTCTTTTTTCTCATATTCCTTATCTCCAGCCTCTTCGTTTTTGCATGGATAAAAAACCGCTTTTCATTCGTCCCAATATCCCTAACGCCCTATATACTTATCGCCACCGTTTTGGCCCTCTTTCCAATTTTCTACTTCATCTCAAAGCTTTATAAAAAACCCGAGGAAACTCCAGTCCAGTATCTGGAGAAGAGAGAAAATGCCGCGAGAACCGTCTTAAAATCCTTCTACAACCCACTAAAAGAAGCTTTGGAAAAAGGGAACGAGGAAAAGCTTAAATCACTCGCCGATGAACTTATCCACAGCAGAGCACTCAGCGAGGCCTTAGATATTCTCAACGAGGGGGACGCAAAGCTCATGGCATACGCCTTGTACCTCTACGCATACAGAGGGCCTGATGTGGCCGATGAGATTTTAGATACCGCAGAAAAAATGAGGAACAAACCCCTAAAAAAGCTCCTTCTGCTGTCGCTTGAAGATCTTAAAACTAGTTAAGGTTATAACCCCAAACTCCAACTTTTCTTTGGTGACGATCATGAAGTTTGAGGTTTTGAGTAAGGAAGAGATGCAAGAGCTTAGCAAAGAGCTCAGCAAGGCAGGAATTATGAACAAGACTAAGGAAGAGCTTGGATATTCATTGGAGCACAGGATTTTGATAAAAGGAAAATTTGAAGAGCTGAAGAAAAAAATTAAGGATATGGAAGTTGAAGTCCTCCATGAACTTCTGGAGGAAGTTGAGAACGCCTACAATAACGCAGTGCTGGGATGGGAAGTCGGCGAGAAGAAAAAAGTGGATGAGCTTTTTGATGAGGCAAAGCTTGGGATGCTGATTGTCTTAACGGCTTTGGTTGAAGGTGGCTATCTCGAAGAAAGTGAGGAAGGACTTGTGCTTAAAGAGAAGCCCGAGCTTAGTGAGCTGGAGTTGGAGCTTAGGATTCCGATTGATGAGGTAGCTGATGTTTTGGAGGAGCTTGAGGAGAGATTGAATGCCAAGCTTTTGACGGAGTTTACACTCGAAAGAAAGTACTATGTTGAGGTTCTGGAAGTGGAAAAGGAGCTCATTCAAGAGGCTTTGGAGATAGCTGAGGAGTATGCGACGGAGGAATCCCTAGCGGATGCTATGTTCGTTGGGATAGCAAAATCCACTCTGGCTGATATAATTTTGGAGCTCGTAAAGAAGAACAATAAGAAAAAAGAGCTCATTGAAACTCTCTTAGCGGAAGAGCCGATAACAATTGAGGGGAAGAGAGAGAAGGTGAATATCTATTTTGAGGAAGACGCGCTCGAGGACTTTTTGAAAGAGCTCCAGACTCTGGGTTACATAAAGGTCAAAGGAAACAAAATTTGGTGGTAGCTGGAAAAGACTTTTTCTTTTTTAAGTTTTTAGTTCTCTTAGAGTCTTATTGGAACTGCACCTAAGGTTAAAGAACTTATCGCTCCTATTGCCTTTCAATTCTTCTAAAGTCTTATTGGAACTCATAGATGGCAGAAAATTCCGCTTTTGGCAAGAAACACTTTCAATACTTCTAAAGTCTTATTGGAACTGGAGGGGTGAGCGGTGGCAAGTAGGAAGAGAAAACTTCTTTCAATTCTTCTAAAGTCTTATTGGAACTTTCCTCAGAAACCCAAACATCAATAGACCAGACCCCTTTCAATTCTTCTAAAGTCTTATTGGAACGTTGGTATAGAATTATTTGACAAATTCAGCGATAAGACTTTCAATTCTTCTAAAGTCTTATTGGAACCGGTTATAAAGAGCTTTACAAATACGAAAACGGCCGACTTTCAATTCTTCTAAAGTCTTATTGGAACCTGTAACAGGATTATAAACCTCCTCAGCCCCTATTGCTTTCAATTCTTCTAAAGTCTTATTGGAACTTTTGGAACTGCACCGTAGTAACTCCAAAATTTATAACTTTCAATTCTTCTAAAGTCTTATTGGAACGGTGAACAACACTCCAAAAGCCGGTCTAATCTATGTTCTTTCAATTCTTCTAAAGTCTTATTGGAACCAGGATAATTCAAACGTTTACATTGACAACAACCATCTTTCAATTCTTCTAAAGTCTTATTGGAACTAACCCTAAGCTTTTCCCACAAGTACTAAAGTTTACACTTTCAATTCTTCTAAAGTCTTATTGGAACCTTTGAGGACAAGGTAGATAGAACAAATGAGTTCTTCTTTCAATTCTTCTAAAGTCTTATTGGAACTGCAGCAATACACAAGCAAGACAATCACAATAAACGTCTTTCAATTCTTCTAAAGTCTTATTGGAACGCTTTTACTACTCGTTTCAGGCCTTTTGCAAGTATGACTTTCAATTCTTCTAAAGTCTTATTGGAACCCGCCCACCAAACCCCTTTCGATTAAAACCTACTTCTTTCAATTCTTCTAAAGTCTTATTGGAACGAACACTAGGCAAAGGGTAAAAGAGTTATACGAAAGCTTTCAATTCTTCTAAAGTCTTATTGGAACCATATCTGTTGCATACACTACTGCTTCGCTGAGGATACTTTCAATTCTTCTAAAGTCTTATTGGAACAGAGGGTGAGGATTTAACGATTATTAGATTTAGCACCTTTCAATTCTTCTAAAGTCTTATTGGAACCCATTTGAACATTTTGAACGCTTAGAGGTTTGTAATTCTTTCAATTCTTCTAAAGTCTTATTGGAACCTTGCACCCAGCAGTATCCATGTCTGAGATTACAACTTTCAATTCTTCTAAAGTCTTATTGGAACCACCGGATTGGGTTGTTACGCTATTAGCCGCTTTATCTTTCAATTCTTCTAAAGTCTTATTGGAACTTAAACAGTCAGAACTAAAACAAATACTGAGCAAGATCTTTCAATTCTTCTAAAGTCTTATTGGAACCCTCGAAGGGGATAAAATAATAATTGAAAAAGCGAACTTTCAATTCTTCTAAAGTCTTATTGGAACTCATAGCTAGTGCCGTTTCTGAAAACAATGAAGTTAACTTTCAATTCTTCTAAAGTCTTATTGGAACTGTGATTATTGTGAATATTGTTTTAGTATTGTTAGCTTTCAATTCTTCTAAAGTCTTATTGGAACAGTTCCTAACCTGCCTATCAGAAACCCCCAGTATCCCTTTCAATTCTTCTAAAGTCTTATTGGAACCGATTCTCCGATCACAATGGCGAACATTGCCCAGAGCTCTTTCAATTCTTCTAAAGTCTTATTGGAACCCTCTTAGTCCGGTTATAACTGATGAGTATAGAGTAGCTTTCAATTCTTCTAAAGTCTTATTGGAACAGCCAGCCGTGCAGCTCGCTTATGTAACCCTCCCAAACTTTCAATTCTTCTAAAGTCTTATTGGAACTTGCTAAAGCCAAGAATCTAGCTAAAATTCCAAGAACTTTCAATTCTTCTAAAGTCTTATTGGAACTTGAAAGGGATGAAATGACGGGTGAATGGATGTTTAAAGCCTTTCAATTCTTCTAAAGTCTTATTGGAACAGGGGCGGATTTTTGAGATTTTGTCCTATAAACCCCTATGAAAACTTGAAATATTTAAGCCTTTCGTCAAAGGGGTGAAAAACAAGCTTTAACAGAACTCCAACCCACGATTGATAAAACACGTAACACGCGAGTAAAGCATTAAACTTAAAGTTACAAAGATAATACACAAAAACATTCACGAGACTTCCAGAGCATTTAATGCAGCCAAAATTCAAAAATTCAATTTTTAAAAACTTTAAATTAAAAATGAGCGATTTTCTGCTGGGAAGACATGTTAAAGAAACGTTCAGAGCGCCCATTCCAAATGCATACATTTAAAACGTTATAGATTTGCTTGAATTCCGTAACGAAAAGTAATTTAGGAACCTTTAATTATTAAAGGTCCCAAAACTGATAAGAATACATTAAGCGAGTGATGGCAACTTCAACTTGGAGTTTTTTGAAAAGTAACACTCTCTATCGAGATGAGCTCAGAGAGAAAGTAGAAAAATTTTCGAAAGCATTAAAATTAGCGAGAGCATAGATTGAATGATGCCCCATGTATGTGGTAATAGTGTATGACATCAATGTCTCCCGCGTAAATAGGGTAAAGAAGTTCTTAAGACAGCACCTTCACTGGGTTCAGAACAGCGTTTTTGAAGGTGAAGTAACGTTAGCAGAGTTTGAGCGTATAAAAGCTGGAATTTTGGATTTAATTGATGAGGATGAGGACTCCGTCATTATTTACAAGCTCCGCTCAAAGCCAAAAAGAGAAACGTTTGGAGTGGAAAAGAACCCGATTGAAGATATTATTTAAAACCACGCCACTAGGGGCTCGTAATCTTGAACTCCGACGAGATGTTTGATTAATTTATATGCTTCCAATCGAATCAGTCTCTTCTTCGTTACATTTTTCTTAAGCTTTGGATGTTTAACACTTTTCTCCATCTCCTTGTTGAAAGCTTTAATGACAGTCTTCTTACCTTCCTCGTTCAGCAGAACCCCATTCAAATCTCCTCTAAAATGTTCTTTTTTAATTATGCCTTGCTTCACCAGGCGGTTCGCTATTCTGTCAGCTATGATTGGCTTGAAAATCTCACTCAAATCTAAAGCAAGCGAAAACCTCCTCTCACTCGGCTCGTGGAGATAGCTTATCGTCGGAGTTAGCTGTGTGTTGTAGAGTTCGCTTAATATAGCAGGGTATAAGCGAGAGTTCAAGAAGCTTATTAATGCATTCATCTCATTCTGAGGAGGTCTTCTTGTTCTTTTAACTATCTTGAAACTCTCTGGCAAAGTCTCATCCCAAAGCGCGTAATACTCCTGCCTTATCCTCGCTTCAACGTTCATAACATCGGTAATTTTTCCGCATCCATCCAACTCCTCCAAGAGCTCATCAAACTTATGCTTGGCTCCAAAGCGCGCTAAGTTCCTCTCCATATTCTTTGCTGCCCCTATCACAAAGAGCTTTGCAAGTTTTAACCTCTTTTCAAAGTCCAAGTAGTGCTGTGCTTGTTTTATCACCAAATCTCCAGAATGAAGGCTTTCTTTTGGGTAAAAGCTTCCATCATAGTAGCCGTAGTGGTTGAAGAAGTGAACTGCTACTCCCTTTTGGGCGAGATAGTGAAGGGCTTGGGAAGTTATGTTCACGTGGCTGTAAATGTAAATGTCATAGATGCCCTCAACGGCTAACGGTCTCTTTCCTTGGGCGTTTTCAAAGTAGAGAGTGTTTTCTTTTCGAAAGAGTTTTCCATCCGAAAGGAGGGTTAGGGATTTTTTACGCATCTTTTTCCCTCCAATATTTTAGCTTATTTAAACCCAGCACAGCTCATAATAAGCGCATTTCTTACACTTTTTGGTTTTCACAGGCTCTGGCGGCTTTGAGAGTGCTTTTATCTGCTCAACTTCATTTATAGCTTCCTCAACCTCTTGTTCTCTCCCATCAAGGGTTATCTCCTTTGTCTCCCTGAGCTTCGGATAGTTGAGGACAGCTTTGGCATTTATGCCATGCCTCTTGAGGTAGTAGATGTAGTACAAAGCCTGCATCTCGTGGGCTTTCTCCATTGATTTGCCCTTCTTGACTTCGTGGACTTCTATGATGTCGCCTTTCTTCACAAAGTCGATTTTTATCGGCCCGATTTGAACTTCTTTCTCCTCACCAAAGTAACTCCTTTCATGGAGGAACTTGCCCAAGTCAACGTATTCGTTCTCCTGCTCCATTGTAATTCCCTTGGCGAAGTACCATAGCTTTGTTTTGCAGATGAAGAGGTAGTTTATCTCGACACCCCTAATTAGGAGGTGGGTTTCGGGATAAGATTCCACTTAAGACACCTGCAAGTGTTCAAAATATCTCATTCTCCTCCGATTCGTTCAAAAGACCGAGCTTGTGGCTATACTTCAGATTGGCAATCATCATGCGGTGCTTTTTATCATATGTGAAGACATTGCCGAGCTCCTTTTGAATTGCGAAGAGCTTCCAATAAGGAATGGGAACAAGGTAGCGGTGAACCTCAATTCCCTTACCAGCATCGATGAGCTTACTCACTTCTCCAGCAAACCTTGAGGGAATAATCTCAAGTCCTTGGAACATTTTGTAAAATTCCTGCTCACTTCCGCTCCTCTTCAAAGGCTGAAGCCCGTCAAAGAGGTCAAAAGCAGTCTGCTTATAGTCTAACACACTCTCAACTAGCTCCTTTTCCACACTGGAGTATGCCTCACTAACAAGTTCTGGAATTGAGGATTCCCACAAGAAGTCTTCATTCAACTCCTCCAAAATCTTAACGCTCTGCCTCACAATCCTGTAAGGCTTGTAAACTTTCTCATCCTTTTCGGAGCCCCTAGTTAGGATATGCACGTCTGCAATCTTTCCCTGCTTCCACCCCTGTCTGTTCACTCTTCCAAAACGCTGAATAAGGGCGTCGAGGGGAGCTGGCTCAGTTAGGATTGTCTTGAAGCTTATATCAAGGGAAACCTCTATGACCTGAGTGGCAACCACAAAATCGTACCCATTGAGGTTGCTCCTCAACTTTCTTTCGAGTTCCTCCCTATCACCATAAGTGAAGCGGCTGTGGATAAGCATGACACGGTATCCCTTAGCCTTAAGCCGCTTGTATGTTTCCATAGCTCTATCGACAGTGTTGCAAGCTATCAAGGCTGGCATTAACCCATTAGCCTTAAACTGCTCTGCAAGCTCTTCGAGATTTTCTTCCATATTGCCTTCGATTATTCTAACTCTATGCCTCGTGAAGCGGTCGGCTTCTTCGTTAGAGACTTTAAGCTCTTTTGGAGATATCACCTCTGCAAAAAGCTCCTCGATGAAGGATGGGAGCGTTGCCGACATTATCATCGTTCTTGATCCATAACCATTCAGGATTTCGAGCATTGCAAGAATTATCCCCAGGACATTGGGCTCGTAGGCGTGGATTTCATCGAAGATTAGAAGGGAGTTAGCCAGCTCGCTCAGCGTCATCTCGAAAAAGCCAACGCCAAAGAAGGCTTTCATTATTTGGAATGGTGTCGTAACCTTGAAGGGGGTGAATATTTTTTGGTAGAGACTCGAGAGACGCTTGTACTCAAGGCTTGAGGAATATAGGTAATAGTTCGACGAGCTGTGAAGAATTCCAACGAGTTCTGGACTCTTGAAATAACTAAGAAGGCGCTCGTGCATCGCGTTGATGCTGGCCTTATATGGAAGAACGTAAAAGATTCTATTCGAAATCCCTTTCTTTTGTCTGTAAGCATTTGCATCTGCCCACAAAAGAGCGGCTTCAGTTTTTCCATAACCAGTTGGGGCACGTAAAAGGAGATTTCCTCTCACATTATTCGCTTTTTCTTGAAGTGGCCTCCACTTCTCTCGTGGTATCTTCAGTTCTAATGTCTCGGCTATAAAAGGGAGTGATCTCAAAGATATCTCACCTGCAGATGCCAAATGATCTGCAGCATTCAGTAGGCCTTTGAGAAATATTAGAACATCTCTGTGAGCTTTACAATTTCTCTCGTACCAGTTCATTAAATCATCAAAGTCGTATCCTTTGAGCTTATTCTTCCAATCAGATGGAAGTTTAAACTTCCCAGATCTTTTTCCAAGAATATACCCTTCCCAATAGGGTACCTTTGGGAGGAAAACTTCCTCAATGTAATCCGCGTTTTTGAGTAGTTCATTGACTTTCTCCAAGTAACCATCCCAGACGAACTCCTCTACCCTCGTGGGAACAGGCAACTCGCTGAGATAACGGTGATGCGTTAGAATCGCGAGTGCGATTAAATTCTTTGTCTCTGCATCATAATCTAGAAATTGAGTAAAAGCTGCTGAAAGAACTTCATGGCGATAGCCCCAAATTTTGCCCTTTGCCCCAGCCTTCTGAAATCCTATAGCACACTTGCCTATGTCGTGGAGAAGGATAGAATAAAAGAGAAGCTCCCAGATGTCATCGCGCGAGAGTTTTGGAATCCATGGGAATGCACTCTTCATGCTTTTGAGGACGTTAAGGACGTCGTTGGTGTGGCACTCAAGGAAGTCGTTTGGATTAAACTTCGCCATGCAGACCTTCATGGAGCCACACTCCTATTCCAAGCTCTGAATCGTAAGGAATCTTGTTCTTAGAAGTTTGCCTTTTCTTTTGGCCATCTGTCCTTGGGAACGGCAGGATTGTAAAAGGCCTAACGAGTTTTGCTCTCCTTGGAATTGTTGAGTAATCGAACTCTACTACGAGAGCGTGGATTATCCCCGGAAGGCCTGTGGATACTGGGACAATTGTTCCACCAATTGGAACGTTTTCCTTCCTCTCAAGCTCGACTTTTTTGATTTCTTCCACAGTTGCTATGTCACTGGAGCGTCCAAGCAAGAGCTGGAATCGGGGCTTTCTAAAGTGCTCTTCCCACTCGTCCGGAAGATATAAATAGAGGGTGTTATCCAGGAGAACTTCACGCTTCATAACGTCTGTCACTGGCTTTCCTAGGGCATAGATTTTCTCCAAGTCAATTCCCTTGCCCTCACTGATAAAGACATAGCCGACAAAGGGTACTTCCATGAAGCTTGCAATCTCTCCCTTTGCAGCGGAGAGGAGTCCCTGAATTGTCGAAAGAGGAGGAACTGGGAGAGTAGGTTGATATCCAGACTGGAAAGTAGGATAGCGAAAACTTGCTGTCCAGCTTCTGATCTTTACCCTTATCATGAGCTCACCCGTAGTATGCTTCAACTTCCTTCGCGAAGGCTTCTACGGCATCACCCACCGTCGTCAGAACGACCTCAATTTTGTCCTTTTCGAGTTCCTCTTTGACCTTCTTTAGCGCGTCCTCCCACTCGCGCATGAAACTCTTATCTTTACCTATGAAGACTTTCTTTGGGTTTAGAAGGTCTTTGAACTCTAAAATTCTTGAGATTATTGCTTCATTATCGAGCTTGATTTCTCCTCTATCGTCATAAACCACATTGCTTATGAACGGGTTTATGCCACCCTCAAACATGGCCAGAATCACGAACTTCGGTGTTACATCGGTGAGGTACTGGGTCTGCTTTGCACCACCCAAGAAGTAGCGAATGGCCTTGATGGTTTCACTAGCTCTCTTCTTTCTAATATTTGATGGCATAAGCCACTCCTTCCTATTCATCTGCACACCGAGCTCTTCAGCTTTCTTTTCCATTTCTTCCACTTCCTTTTTGAGTTCCTTGTTCTTGATTGAATCTTTGTCAAGGAGATTTTTGAAACCTGCTTTGTCTATACGAGTGAACCTACCAACAGAGTCGAGATCGAGGGAAAATGCTCCCTTGAGCACTGTAGAGTAGAATTCCTGAGAGTATGGTACGGGGTCGCCTTCGTGTCTTGAGGCATAGCCTTCATCAGTGGTGACGGAGCTTCTGTCAGGCAGAACAGAAATCAATGGCGTGTTTTTAAGCGGAGAAACACGTGTAACGGTTATGTTGGTGTTACCCTTCTTGAAGGCCCTCATGTAGCCGAAGACGTCGTCATCGGGATAGTCGATGGGATTCGCCGCAGTAAAGACCTGTTTCTGCTCCCTAAAGAGGGGCGAAAGCTCCCAGTTGAAGTGCTCTGCTAAAGTCTTTCTCCACCAATAGCGCCAAGCTTGTGGGGAAACGTACGGATAGCTTTTCCCTCCCTTGCGGAGCTTCTTAACCCTTGTAACGTTCCTATCTGCGAGACTTTCATCTATACCAAGCATATTCAAGGCCGAATGTGGGGCATCAATCAAGACTATTCCAACCGCAAACCTCATTCTTCATCACCTCCAACACCATAAACTGAGTATTCCTCCTCTTCGGATCCTTCCGGCTCTTCAGAAGCCTTCATCAACCTATTATGGAGCTTTTCGTAGATGCGGAATAGAAGGAGGTTCCTAACGGTCTTCCATGAGACGTTTATGTCCTCGCCATAGCTCGTTAGAATCCTCGCGAACTCATCGAATGTCATAAGAGGTTTTTCAATGCTCTTTTCTTGGCGAAGCTTTTCGAGGCCAATAAAGAATGCTTCAAACTGATAGAGTCTGTTTACGTTTTCTAGCTCTCTTACGCGTCTCTTTAGTTGGTTGTCTGGAAGCTTTTCAATGGTTTCAACAATTCTATCCCCAACACCTTTGATAAACTCCAACGCATCCTTATCCAAACCCAACACCTCCTTACAGTAAAAAGCCAAAAGGCGCCAGTTCGTGTTGGCTTTTCTCTTTTGAGTATCATAGAAATAACCTAAAATGCTCTCGTTATTGAGAAGCTTTGCGTAGACCTCATTCGGATATTTGCGCTCGAACTCTTCAAACTGCTCCTCTTTAGGCCTTTTTCTCCACCCCATTGCCACGATGTGCTTCCATCCTGTATAGTCAACGAGGCTCGCGTAGGTGACAAAGCGAAGTGCTGAATTAGGAATAGGGATAACATCAAGCTCTTGGCTCTGGTTGTTGCAGGCAAAGTAGTAAAGTGTCACTGAACCATTTTCCCAATAATCATCGCGCTCTATTCTTCTGGTGATCTCTCCTATAATGTGAAACAGGAAGTTCTCGGGCCTCTTGAAACCCCTTGCATTCGATGCAAGTTTAGTCTTTTTTATATCCTCCAGTGCTTCCTTTGATAGCGTAAGCATGAGATCGTAGGGGTATGCGTGAATGACCAAGACTCTCGAAAGTCTGTAAGCTGCCAAAGGCATGAACTGAGTTAAGAAGAGGCAGTGAGCACACACATCTGCACCGTGGATGTTAGCGGAATGGAAATAATTTGGAACATCACCTGTACCAAGTAGTGGGAAAACAGCACGATATATGCCTTTTTTGTGATATGTCTGTCGTTTACCACACAGTATACAAATTGAATCGCCGATAGAAGCTTGTACGATGTCATTAAAGAGTTCACTCAAGTTGCTTTTAATGCGTCTTTTGAGTGCTTGTATAACGAACGGTTGGGAAACCACTAGCTTAGCAATCTCTTTGGCGAATTTCTCAATGTCTTTAATATCCTGGTTAGAATATTTCTGTGAAATAGATTCAAGAAACATAACCACCTCGTTAGCTAGGAGATCATCGAAGTTTTTAGCTATCCTCTTAGTGAGTTCTTTTTTTGCATCTTCGCTGAGCTCTAAGCCGTTTTCTTGTTTTATTGCATTTTTGACTGCCGTACTTATTGGTCCAGTTGTTCCGGGATTTGCTAGAATTATTCCATTATTAGGCATTACCATAGCATGCAGATAGCTCGAACTCCATTCCTTTGTAGCATAAAGCTCTGCCACAAATTCTATCGCCCTCTCAATGTCCTCTTTAGTTAGACCTTCCGGTTTTTCTTTGCCGCTGAGCAAGAGAATCGCCACAAGACCTGCATCAACGAAGGGATGTCCTGTCCAGTTAAGAAGCGGTTCGTGAGTTTCGGGTTCTGCTTTAATGTCTCCACTGGAGGTAGATTGTTTTTGTGATATTTTTACGTGAGTATTCATCAAAAATTTCTCAAGTGTTTTCTCTTTTGGAATCCTTTCCACCTCCTCTTCTGGATTTTCTTGGTTTATCAACCTTCACCATCCCAAATCCTAAGGAGTTCTTCTCCCCGAAGCCGGCTTGATAGCCGACCTTTAGGAGATCTTCATCGCCATACGCCTTAAACACAAGGTGCCAGGCGATTTGGTAAATCCCCGGCTTTACTTGAAGCCTCTTTGATTTAGCATTTAGCACTTTAATCTCAAAGTCCTCCGGAGGCTTTTTACCATAGAGGAGAATGTACTTCTCCCTCAGGTTCTCTTCTAGATTCTCGTAAAACTTGGGGTCATCCGGCCCCAGATCATAGTGTTTAAGCCTTCCAAAGCTCGGCTTTAGGGTTGTCACCGCTATTGGAGAGAGCGTTGAGAAGGTTTTACCGCTCAGTGAATGTGGCTCCGAAAGGGCTTTAACGCTCTCAACGTAGAATCTCTCGTCCCAAAGCTTTACCTCAGGCTCCTGCAGAAGGCCCCCTATGAAAGCTTCCGCTATCTCCGCAATGGGTGTTGAGAAGTAGAAGAATCCATGCTCTTCTCCAATGAGGAAACCATCTCCTTGTCTTCTTTTCTTGGCCATGAAGAGCGAAAACGTGAAGAGCTTTGGTGTTTTGGGCCTGTGAAGAGCTAAGCTCAAATCAGGGTTGGTTCTTTGAATCCTTCTATAAATCAAGCCTTGAAGATAGTGGTTGTGGTTGTACGGAATTTTAAAGGAATTCTCACTTTTGAGTCTTATTAGGAATCGCATCCCGTTACCTCCATTAAAGAAGTCTCCAAAAATATGTGGCTTATCGTATATAAACTTTTCTTCAAACAGTAGGAAAAAAAGAACATATAAGAGTTATCAACAAATGTTCGTATAAATGTAAAATAAACAAAAACAGCCAAAAGTCACTTGATCTTGTACCTCAAGAGCGCCGCTATTCCACCTATCGCCCTAAGCTTGTCTCCTCCTTCGTGCTCCGAGCTCACGACGATGACCTCGCCGCGCATTCCCCTGACGAACTCCATGAGCTGCTCCACTTTGTCCTTGTGCTCTCCCCTGAGGAGCTCATCCAAAACGAGGAGCTTCTCTATTGCCCCATAATTGGCGGCTTCCTCAACTTCTTTTAGACCATATGCCACCAGACCGTTCTTTGCAATCTCCTCTATTACGCGCTCAACGAGCTGAACTTCCTTAGCTACACGGTTTTCGTGGTAAACCCTATCAACCGTGCCGCGCCTGATGACCTCGTAAATTCCCGTCCTGCCTGTGACGCTCGTATCTTCCACAACAACTTTCTTTGCTAAGTCTTGATAGTTCTCCTGAAGGAACCTGTAAAAGTCCTCCTTAACGAAGCCCGGCCCTGCAACAATGGCCCTCTCAACGCTCTCCCTCTGAATTATCTCCTCCATGGTTTTAGCCACATCGTGGAAGAACTTCTTCTCATCAGCCTCGCGGTTGGTGTTGTACCTCTTTCCTCCTATGTTGTGTCTTATGCTCGTCACTATGTCCACGCCGTATTCTCTAACCACCGCCATATCGGCCTCGCCATCGTCAATGACAACTATCATGACCTTAGCCCTCTTAGATGCATCAACCGCTTCCTTGAGCCTATCGAGCTGGTAGCCCTTCCACTTGGGCTTTTGAATTGTTATTACTGTGCCCTCTCCAACTGTGATTGTGTGGTACTTCCCAAGGGGCACTTCCTCATTGGAGGTATAAACTATGGGCCCGTTTATCCTCAGGTTGTTGGCAAAGCGGTGGAAGTCAATCTTCTCCGCCCTAACGCCCAAAAAGACCGGAATTACCTCCACCTTCTCGGCCCTAAGGGAGTCGCTCCTCTGGGCTTTCTTCCTCAGTGTTTTAGCGTAAACGACGTCACCTTCCTCAACTATGTGATAGAGATGCCACAGATCATCGAGAGTCTCAGCTTTGACTTTAATCTCACCTTTTTTCATGTCCCTATGAAGAACCTTCATCCTCACCACCTATTAGCTATTAGACGGGTTGGCTTTTAAAAATGCTCATTCTCTCATGAATCGAGTTAGAGAATGAAAAGAGAAAAGTGCGCAGAGATCGCTCTGCATAGCAGAGCCTCATCCCAAAGCGCTCAAGAGGACACCAGCGGCAACGGCTGTTCCAATAACACCAGCGACGTTTGGTCCCATTGCATGCATTAAGAGGAAGTTTCCTGGGTCTTCTTCACTTGCAAGCTTTTGGACAACACGGGCACTCATTGGAACGGCACTAACACCGGCAGCACCTATCATTGGGTTTATTCTTCCTCCGCTGAGCTTCATCATGAGCTTTCCTAACAATACTCCTCCAGCGGTAGCGCTTGCGAAGGCTACGACACCCAAGCCGAGAATCATGAGCGTTTTAACTGTTAAGAAAGCCTCGGCCTGCATGGTTGAACCGACACCAAGTCCGAGGAATATTGTAACGATGTTCATCAGCTCTTCCCTTGCCGCTTTGCTAAGCCTCTCCACGACGCCGCTCTCCCTAAAAAGGTTGCCTATCATGAGCATTCCAACCAGAGGACCGGCAGCAGGAACGAGGAGGGTAATAATTATCATTGATGCAATTGGGAAGAGTATCTTTTCACGCTTTGAAACTGGCCTAAGCTGCTCCATTCTAATCCTTCTCTCTTCTGGAGTTGTTAGGGCTTTAATGACCGGTGGCTGGATTAGTGGGACAAGGGACATGTAAGAGTAGGCAGCTACAGCAGTGGCACCTAATAGGTGTGGGGCCAATTTGGTCGTTAGATAAATCGTGGTGGGACCGTCGGCACCGCCAATAATACCTATCGAACCAGCTTCTGCAGGAGTAAATCCTAAGAGGATAGCTGTTAGCATAGCTATAAAGACACCGATTTGGGCTGCAGCTCCCAATAAGGCCGTCTTTGGATCGGCTATCATAGGACCGAAGTCTGTCATTGCTCCAAGACCAAAGAATATCAGCAGTGGAACTATCTCGGTCTCAATGAGGTAGTGCTTTATGAGATAGAAAAGTCCGTGCGGAGGCTCTACTATTCCTGTCAAAGGAAGATTAACGAGGACGGCGCTTATACCTATGGGTAGGAGCAATAATGGCTCCATTTCTCTGTAAATTGCCAAATAAACGAGCGTCAAGCCTACCAATATCATGAGCACATTCCCTAGAGTTAGGTTGAGCAATCCCATGCCCCTAAAGAATTCTATGACTGCCTGCTCTAATCCGGCCATCTTCCATCACCCGAGCTCTATTAATAGCTGTCCTGTGTCGACGGTGTCGCCTTCTTTAACGTGGATTGTCTTAACCACACCATCCACCGGAGAAGGTATCTCATTCTCCATCTTCATGGCCTCCAAAATAAGCAAGCCTTGACCAGTCTTAACAGAATCACCCTCTTTAACAAGTACCTTCAAGATTTTACCGGGCATCGGTGCAGTAACAGCATTCCCCCCGGCGGATACTTGGGGTTTTGGAGCTTCAATCGGAGCAGCAGGAACAGGAGAGGGAGCTGAAACGGGGGCGCTTGGAACCTGAACCTCTGCTGGGGCGTGCATAGCTGTCATTGGTATTCCCAAATCCTTAGCTTGAACTTCGTAGCTCTCACCTTCAAATGAGACTTTGAACTTTCCTCCACCCAATTCCTCAATTTCAACTTCATATGAGACTCCATCAACGATGACCTTAACTTTACCCTTCATACCATTCACCTCAACTATTATCACCAATTTCCTAGCTCATAGTTAAAGTTCTCAACCTCTTCCATTTGGCTTTGAAGGCCATAAAGAGACCAGTAATCGGTAGGCTTCTTTTTAAATGGCAGCGGCCTCAGTTGGGCGTTCTTTTCTGCTACATAAGCTAAAATCGCGGCGGTTATAACGGCAAGCTTCTTTGGCTCAATTGATGGTGCTTCTTCTTTAACCTCTGGTTTAGCTTTCTCTTCTTTTACTTCAACTTTCTTTGCTTTCTTGGGCAGTGTTAGGGCCTTTTCAACGTAGCCTATGCCATACATTGCCAAAGATAAGAGAATGAGGACGCCAAAGACCACCGTGACGCCCAGCACAGTTATGTAGAGGCCTTCTAAGATGGCTTGAGTCGTTACCATCTTTTACACCTCACAGTGGGATGTTTCCGTGCTTCTTTGGTGGGAGCTTAACGCGCTTTGAGCTCAGCGCCTCGAGGGCCATTATTATCTTACCCCTCGTCTCTGCGGGGTCGATAACGTCGTCTATGTATCCCCTTGCAGCTGCGACATATGGGTTGGCAAACCTGTCCCTGTATTCCTTAATCTTTTGCTGTCTAACCTCTTCGGGGTTCTCTGCACTAGCTATATCCTTCCTAAAGATGATGTTAGCTGCTCCCTCAGGACCCATAACCGCTATCTCTGCCGTTGGCCAAGCGTAAACAAAGTCCGCTCCAAGGTGCTTTGAGCCCATAGCGAGGTAAGCGCCACCATAGGCTTTCCTCAGGATTATGGTTACCATTGGGACGGTTGCCTCTGCATAAGCGTAGAGAACCTTAGCACCGTGCCTTATGATCCCTCCATACTCTTGTTGAACGCCGGGGAGATAGCCGGGAACGTCAACTAAGGTTACAATAGGTATGTTGTAGGCATCACAAGTCCTAACAAAGCGCGCTATTTTGTCCGAGCTGTCTATGTCGAGGACACCAGCGAAGTGAATTGGATTGTTCGCAACGATACCAACGGTTTGGCCGTTCATTCTTCCAAAGCCGACAACGGCGTTTGGAGCGAAGTACGGAAGTACCTCCAAAAAGTCAGGGTTTCCATTGGCATCTCTATCAACTATCTCATATATAACCTGCCTAACGTCGTAGCCCTTATTTGGATCATCTGGAACTATTTCATAGAGCTTCTCACTCTTTCTGAAGGGAAGGTCGCTCGTTGGTAGCTTTGGTGGCTTTTCCATGTTATTTGATGGAAGATAACTAACAAGCTTCCTAACCAAAGCCAACGCTTCCTCATCGCTGTTGGCTATCAAATGGGCTTGTCCGCTCTTTTGAGCGTGAACCATACCTCCTCCAAGCTGTTCTGGAGAGACCTCAACACCTGTAACAGCTTTGACGACTTGAGGACCTGTGATAAACATGAACGTTGCTGGGTTGTTCACCATAACTATAAAGTCTCCAATTGCAGGGCTGTAAACTGCTCCTCCAGCACATGGACCCATAATAACGGTTATCTGCGGAACAACGCCGCTCGCCAATGTGTTCATCTTGAATATGTCACCATAGCCTTTGAGTGAGTCAACACCCTCTTGTATCCTTGCTCCACCGGAGTCATTCAACCCGATAATTGGAGCGCCTGCTTCCATTGCGAGCTCCATAACACGCTTAATCTTCGCCGCGTGCATCTCTCCCAAAGAACCGCCCATTACTGTGAAGTCTTGAGAGTAAACAAAGACCAAGCGCCCATCGATAGTTCCATAACCGGTTACAACACCATCAGCAGGGAGTTCTTTCTTGTCAAGACCGAACTCGGTGCCTCTATGCCTAACGAACATGCCTATCTCCACAAAGCTTCCAGGATCAAGGAGCTTTTCAATCCTTTCCCTAGCAGTTAGCTTGCCTTTAGCGTGCTGCTTTTCTATAGCTTTCTCTCCACCCATTTGGAGAATCTTTTCCTTTTTTTCATGCAGTTCATTAACCTTCTCTTCCATGCTCATAAGAATCACCTGTTAGCTTCAATCTAAGCCTTTGTAGTTTGTAAAGTTTAAAAGGGTTTTCATGGCCGTAAAATGCTCAAAAGAATACAAAACAACATGAGAAAAAGTTCACTCTTATAAAAAAACTTTTTCAACGACTTTAACCTTACCTGGTTCTCCCAGCCTGCCTTCAATCTCAAACACTTTTCCAAAGAACTGCTCCACAACCCAAACGTTGGTTAAGAGATGCTTAGTGATTTCACTCACCCAGATTTCACCACCGGCAAAGGCCAAGAATGGAATTAACTGGTCTCCTAAGAACTTATCAACCGCATGCTTTGGTTCGAGCTCCTCTATGAGTTCCTCCGCAGCTTCTTTACCCACCACTTCAGCGGGCTTTCCCCTCTTCCCCAGTGCATCCCCTCCAAGCCTTAGAACGTCGGTGTTTGCCCAAAGTACTATCCCGCTCCCAGGCCCTAATGATTTGCCAACTTCCGTGCTTATGCTAATAGAGCTGCTTGGGAACTTCTTTTTAAGGTGCTCTTGAGCACTTTTGACCTGCCTCTCTGCTACGTGAGAAGGCAGGTTTGTGGAGTGGCTTATCCCATCAAAGCTCTCTATCCTATTGAACGTCCTTGCTACCAGCTCTTTTCTCTTTTCCCATGGTTCAACTCTCCCAATAACGAGTCCGCCGCCTCTTGGGTAGTGTCCTCTCTTCCTAATTTCTATTTCGGCAGTTATTCCAATTTTTTCTAGCGCGAAAAGTGTTACGTGCTTTAAGTAGTCAACTGGTGGCGACCAGGGGACATCAGTTCCTCCGGTAATTTTAAAGCTTACCTCACTCTTGGCAAATGTCATAACAGGTAAAAGAGCTTGAAGAACAAGAGTTACACTTCCCGCAGTCTTTATAGGGACTTCAACATGCTTTGCTCTAACCTCATGTGGATAGAACCTTAAAAGGGTGGAGCCTACTTTTGCTCCTTCAACTTCTGCATTGCAGAGTTCTTTTACTCCCAAAATAGCATGAAGGTGCTGAGGCCTAAGTCCCGGATTCGGCCGGTTTGCACGAATGTTTACTACTTCAATCGGCTCTCCGGTTATTGCGGAAAGTGCCACGGCAGTTCTCAGTATTTGGCCTCCTCCTTCCCCATAGCTCCCATCTATTCTTATCATTTGACCTCCCCAATCATTATATCAATGGTCTCCCTTAAAAGCTCTAGCTCGTCTTTTTCAGGGTACATCTCTTTCAACTTTCTGTGGAGGATTTTTAGATTTTTAAATGCCGTCATAGTGCGGTTTTCCCTTGGAATTCTCCTTATGTCCGCAATATTCAAATCAAAGCCAAACTCCTCTTTAATCAGTTTGCTCCAGGTATTTTCATCCAGTTTTGGCAGCTTTAATGTTATTGGGAAGTTTAGGTTCAGATGGTGGGGATTTTCGGTAGTCTCCACAATCAGGGTAAAGTTCACGGGTATTTTGTGATACTTGTTCCTAAAGCGGAACTTCACGTATCCCCTCTTTTTAATTCGCTTTAGTTTTTTGACGAGTTCTCTTGGAGGGTCGGAGAGTATTAAAAATCCTTTTGTTGCTTTTAGAAATATTGGAGCGGAAAATATTCTCTCCTCAATCTTCTTGAATTTGAAATCGCTGATTGAGTCAACATAGTAGTCCCAGTATACCATAGGGGTTTTCACGAGTATTTGATCAACTGCGGAAGCTACCTCTGAGTGATATTCCCTATCGAATATGCGAATGAGTAGCTCTTCCTCTATCTCAATCTGCCGTGGGATTAACACCTGTCCTCGAATGCTCTCTTTAAGGACTTTTTCAACATCAATCTCTGCTTCATTTATTATTAAAACATCCTGCATGAGGTTTAGGGATGCGAATAGCTTAATGTATTCCTCTGGGACTTCTTCCTTAGGAATGCTCTTTAAATCAAAGTAAGGTGCAATCTCTTTTAGCTCCTTTTTTGCATCTCCGTTTTTAGCCCCTTTCTGCTTCTTTATTTTGGCATATAGCTCTTTGCTTATTGCCGTGAGCTGATATATAGAGTCTTTACCTTGGAGATAGAGAACACCATTAGATATGAGCTTAAGCCCCATCCTCGAGAGATAGGCCGAAAGCTCTTCCTCAGTCTTCGTGCTTATTATCTCTTTATGAGATACATCTTCAAATCCCTGATCCACAACGAGAAAGTCCATTGGGTGAATTCCCTGCTCGTAGAAGAACAAATTTAAGAGATCAATAGCTTTGTTTTTGTCTTCGGCATAGACTTTTATGAATTCAATTTTTTCACCGCTCCCTATACCTATAAACACCAATGAGTCATACCTCTCTTGCGGAACTAAAATTTCACTGTTTATCATCCTCAATCCCATTAATACTAACTACTTCCAAATTATAAAAGGTTTTTCAAAAATGTGTCAAAAAAAGTTAAAATTAAAGGCTCATAAAACCCAAAGGTTCTCCTGTTTCTAAGTTTAAGATCTTTATCTCTCTCTTTTGAGTGTCGATAAATGCCACACTTTTTATCCCGCTTACGTAGCCTCCCACTTCTCCAGGGTTTAGAAGTATCGTCCGCCCGAATTCGACTATTTCATACTTGTGGGTGTGCCCTCTGATGACTATGTCATAGAGCTGGCTTCTTGCAAAAGCACGCACTATTCTCTCATCCGTACCGTGGAGAACTGCTATCTTTATTCCATCTACATTCAGCTCTAAAATCTCATCCTCTACCCCCAAAGCTTGCCTAAGGCCTTCTTTTTCCCCATCATTGTTTCCAAAAATGCCTTTTAAAGGAGCCTTAAGCTTCGAGAGCTCTTTTTTAACGAAGGGAGCTACATAATCACCGCAGTGAATCACGAGATCAACACCCTCTTTGTTAAATAGCTCAACGGCTTTTCTAATAGCTGGAAGATTATCATGTGTGTCGCTCATAACTCCAATTAGCATTGGCTCACCCCGTGCGATAATAGTACCTTTGGCTTAATAAGCTTAAGCCTCAGAGACCGGTGCAAACATAAAAGATTAAAACAGTTAAAGACTCCTCGAGGAAGAAAATTACAAGAAAGACCTAACCAAAGGACCGTGCTCTTTCTTAAAGTACTTAACAGAATGAGAGATAATAAACTACAAGCATAACCTCATTGAGGATGTGGCAGTGGAAATAATGAAGTTGTGTATCATTAATGAGCTGCCCTAGGTTTTTGTTTAACCAAAATTAAGTTCTTTTTAATTTTTATTCGATTTAAAGTCTTTTGAGATCAAATGAAGGTTCTGGAAGAAAAGCAGAGAAAAAACAAAATCTCAAAAGAGTTGAATAAAATGTTCCTCTGAAAGTTTTATAGTGTAATGACGTGGCCTAAAGCTGGGAATCAAGGATTTTGGAATTAAGATAGTCTCTTGTAATCCTACCGGTCCCATTTGCGAAACAAACTCTATAATCTGATCATTGAGGCTATAAAGCCAAGCACTAACATACTCTGGAACAGCTTCTTTATTCAAAAGTGAGATTGTATTAATCCTGAGACTCTTTAATGGCTCTTTCTCAAAACTTGCAAGTGATGCCCTAATAATCCTATCCATAACCTCTTTGCCAAATTCATGATAAATTCCTTCAATAGTAGCTACAAGACCTACAATCAGTGCATCCTTGGACAGTTTTGAAGCTAGTTCATAATATATATTAATCAGCTTAGAGATTCCAGTATCATCGCTCCAATCTTCTATTTGGATAATATAATGTCTCTCATCTGGAATCCTGTATTTAGAGCCAAAAAGATCAATTATGTAAAGATTGCCTGCTTCGCCTTCCTTTTGGATATCCAAGCCAACATAACTTGCCCTCAACTCAAGCTTTGAAATTGGTAAGGTGGTGTTAAGTATAACCCCCATTGCGCCGTCTTCTACTATGCTCTTAAATATTTTTATTCCAATTAGCCATCCCAATGATCTCCTGTCGTATGCGATCAACAAGTTCCCTCTGTTAACTAAACCTCCTCCCAAAGCAGAATCTATCTCGGACAAACCCGTTTTAACAATCTCCACGATTATATCACCCGTCATAATTTTCTTCTTTAATTTACTAAAAGTTTTTTGTATACCCTTATAATACGGTTATAGATTCAAAAGAGAGTTCATTCTTTAACCTTTGTTATAAGTTCAATATGGCCATAACACAGAAAACATCTCTAAAATTTTCCCCCAGAAATGTTATTGGTGGACCGGGCGGGATTTGAACCCGCGGCCTCTGGCTTGCGAAGCCAGCGCTCTCCCAAACTGAGCTACCGGCCCGTGCCCAAACATACAAAGAGGGCTTGGGTTTTTAAGGCTTTCGTCATAGGTTGGAGCATTGACTATCTCCCAATAAATCTTCTTCTAATGAGCATTACAGCTAAAAGAACAATCAGCACAAGCATTAGCCATGAGTATGCTCCCCTTTCCTCTTCTGGATAAGCAATGGAAGCAGTTTCGCTTTTAGTTGTGCTAATTTTTGTCGTGATATCATTCTTAAGCGTTGTTGTAGTGCTTTCCCTAAACACTCTCAGCTCTGAGGGATGTATCCCAGCTATGAAGCCCTCAACTCCAAAGGCCCTCCCCGCGATTATGGCGGGGCTTAGCTCTCTAGTGGCGTTTGTGGGATAGGCGGTTTTTAGGGATACATTTTTGAGACGCATCTCGAACGGCATTGTCGTGATTTTTATCTGACGGCTGTGGAGGGCGAACTTCACAGGCTCCACCATTATGTCCCTGAACCATGCTCTTTCGGAGCCCGCATATCCAGTGAGATAAATATGGTCTCTAACAACAACCATCTCAGCGTTTTCTCCTCCTTCCCCGCTTATCGCGACTCCCCCAAGATATTCCCCATCTCGACCAAACATGAGAAGGAAGCCGTCAACTTTTCCAACTACTTTCGTCATCATACCCCCGTCCGGATCCATGGAGTAGTCCTCGTTGTAATCGTATAACCCTGCCGCATAGATGCTCCCGTTAACACAAACACTGTTGACCCAGCTCCATGTTCCTCCAAACTGTAGAGCCCAAGAGACGTTCCCATTGCTCATTACTTTCGCTAAAAATGCTTCTTCATGAGCATAGCCTCCTATATACGCGTTTTCCCCGTCGGAGGCTATTGATAATGGCGTTCCATCTATAGAAACCGCCCACTCTGGCTCGAGGGTGAAGGTGAGCTTTGCTACCACCCCTTCCGATGAAGGCAAACCGAAAGGCCAATCATTCATGAAGGCGAAGGCAGCATATAGGCCATTTTCTGCGGGAGCTATTTTGACATCGGTGCTCCAGTTTACCCGAACGCCCTCAAGCCCTCCATCCTCAAGGCGCGCTATGAACGCTTTTTCTCCGTTGCCCGATACAAATATGCTCTCATTCGCGCTCACAATGCTTAGGAGCTCCCCATCATCTCCCACCAAGCCCTTTAACAGCTCGCCGTCTTTGGAGAGCTCAACTATCAGAACTTTTCCCTTTAAGCTTCCAACCGCGTAGATTCTATCACCCGCTATTATAGCATCATTAAGATTAGCACCCTTCTCATCTATGAGCAGCCCCCAAAGCTCACTCCCATTAATGCTGAACTTCATTATAAAAGGAGCCCAATGACCTTCACTGTAGCCTACTACATAAAGCCCATCATAGATTTCTAGGTCTTTAACTTTCTCATTGCCTCCCGCATCAAAAGTCCTGATCCATGAAGCAGAGACAAAAGGAATTGTGAGAATGAGCAAAAGTGCGATAAGCTTTTTCATAATCTCACCAAACTTCGTATTAGAAGTAAAAATCTTTAAACTTTTTGATGGTTTTAAAACTAAAAAAGTTGAGTTCAGGGAACGGCAAAGCCCAATCCCTTTAAAATCATCCTCAAAGCGAGGATCAGCATGACC
Organism: Palaeococcus pacificus DY20341; assembly: GCF_000725425.1. NCBI lineage: Archaea > Methanobacteriati > Methanobacteriota > Thermococci > Thermococcales > Thermococcaceae > Palaeococcus > Palaeococcus pacificus. The sequence goes on from NZ_CP006019.1 coordinate 1,447,999, forward strand.
CCGGCGAATGCCCTCTTTAAGCTGCTCGCTTTAGTCCTCTTTGCCACTCTTGCCCCTATTTGCGCACCAACGATAAGGCCCGGAACCAATAACACGAGCCAGCTGAGCTCGACATTGCCCAAGAGATAGTGCTTCGTTGCTCCGCTCAAAGCTGTGAAAACGATGGCAAAGCTTGAAGTTGCAACGGCATAGTGAATCGGCAGGCCGAGGTAAGTGAGAAATGGAACGTTTATTATACCTCCTCCAACACCCAAGAGGCCTGAGGCTATACCAGCGAAGAAGCCCCCAATGGGCACGAGATTATAGTTAACCTCAACGTCCTCAAGCTTAATTTCACTCGGCTCCACTGTTTTTTTCCTATAAATCCTGACTGCTACGATTATGAGCACTGCTCCAAAGATAGTCTTAAGCTGGGCAGGGTTTAGGAAGGAGGTTAGCCAAGCACCGATATAGGCACCAACCACGGCAGGAATGGCTAAGAGAATGCCCACTTTATAGTGAATCCTCTTTTGCCTCGAGTAGGCGATAGCCGAAGAAAGTGAAGTAAACACAACGGCCGCGGAAGATGTTCCAACGGCGTGATGGATTTCAACACCCAAGAGGTTGAGAGTCGGGACTATCAAAAACCCTCCGCCAAGTCCGAACATAGCAGCCAATATTCCTATGAATATACCAACGAAAAAGTAAGACGCGTATTTAAGCACTCAATCACCCCCCTAGAGTTCAAACGCCATTGCTTCAATAAGCTTTATTAAAGCCTCCAAGTCCGTTAAATGCAGCATCTCAGCCTCGGAGTGGAGGTATCTTATGGGCACGCTTAAAGCCAAGACCTCGCTCTTGTGCTGGAACACTGAAGCGTCCGTTCCTCCTCCTGTAACGCCGATTTGTATTGGAATTTCATTTTTCTCAGCTATGTCCCATACTTGTCTAGCTAAAGCTCTCGTGTAAATTGCGGAGTTGTCCACCGCCCTTATAACCGCTCCACCTCCGAGCTTAACATCACCTGTGAGGAAAGAGCAGCAGGCAAAGCTATCAACAGCCACAGCGTACTTTGGATTGTATCTGCTTGCTAAAAATTTAGCACCTTTAAGTCCAATTTCCTCCTGCACTGTAAAAGCAAAAATAACCTTACCACTTAAATCATGATCAACCAAATCCTTAATTGCCTCAAACAGTGCAACGGCTCCAAATCTATCATCGAGGGAGCGCGTTGAGACGAACTTGTTGTTCAGCACGCCAAAGTGCTTCTTGAAGACAGCATAGTCTAAGGGCTTAACTCCGAGTTCAAGGGCCTCTTCTTTTGACTCTGCTCCGATATCAATCTCCAAAGCGTGCCAGGGGATAGTTTCAAACTTTCTCTGGAGGTTCAGATGGACAGGGGTTACGCCTATGACACCGTCAAGCTTCCCTCCTTCGGTTATCACATCGACGTGTCTTCCAAGCAAAAGCCTGTCGTCAATGCCCCCAATCTTCCTAAACTTGAGCTTACCGTCTTTAGTTATGCCCGTAATGAGGAGCCCGATTTCATCTATGTGGGCCATGAACAAAAGCTTTTCTTCGCCTTCGCCGAGCTCCACAATTAGATTTCCAATCTCATCGACCTTGTAATCCGCAAAAGGCTTAACCCACTCAATAAGCTTTTTTCTAACTTTTTCCTCATATCCCGAGATGCCGGGAATTTGTGTTATCTCCCTAAGCTCTTCTATCAGACCGCTCATCGTTTACACCTCTAAAGCATCTTTACCTCATCTATCCTCTTAATTTTGAAAACTTCCCCATTTACTAAATCCTTTGGAATCTCCCCTCTAAAAATCGCGAGGAGGTTTTTAACAGCTTGAAAACCCATATCTTCCATAGCTTCCTCAGACAAGCCTGCATGATGAGGAGTTAAAACAGTCTCCCACCCCATTTCAAAGAGTTCGCTCTCCTGGAGGGGTTCCTTTTCGTAAACATCCGTCGCAAAGCCTTTGAGCTTTCCTTCTTTAAGAGCCTTAATTAAGGCTTTTTCGTCTATCAGTGTCCCTCTTCCAATGTTTATCAAATATTTGCCCTCAAGAAGCTTTAATCTCTCCTCATTGATTATGTGATAAGTCTCTTTTGCTGCTGGCAAAGCCAGCACTACTATGTCACTCTCCGTTAACACTTCTTCAAGGGGTAGGTACTTTGCCCCAACTTCTTCCTCAATATCCTCTTTTCTATGCCTTGACCAGTAGTAGATCTCTGTTCCCAGGGCTTTGGCCCTCTTCGCTATCGCCTTTCCTATGGGACCCATACCCAAAATACCCACTTTTTTACCATAAACTGTCTCGATGTCCTTAAATTTGCTCCAAACTGTCCTATGGGACTCCCACTTTCCTAAGCGAATGAATTTATCGGTATAAGCTATCTTTCTGAGGAGAGCAATCATTAGTCCAATCGCAAACTCTGCAACCGCTTCGCTTAAAACGCCGCTCACTTTTGTTACATAAATCCCCTTCTTTGTCGCTGCTTCGACGTCTATGTGATCGTAGCCAGCTGAATGAGTGCTTATGACTTTTAACCGCTCGGCTTTTTCAATAACCTCTCCATCAATTCTATTGAGTGGAGAAACGATTAAAGCATCATACTTAGCAATAACTTTTAGGAGCTCTTCTTTGCTCGGATAGACAAGAAGATCAACATCGCAATATTTTTTAAGCTCCTCTAAAGGCTTACTCTTCATTTTAAACAAAACTAAAACCTTTGGCCTCATGCAACCACCATTAAAATTTTTATCGAAGCGAACTAATAAGCTTTTTGGCATTGTTCTCTTCAAGAAGTTTTAGAGCATCGTTTATTATCTCTGCATGATCAAAGGCCAAGGGAATTTCTTTAAGCTCCTGAAAAGTGAAGACCCTAGCTTCTTTTGCATCGTCACCGCCTTTTAGCTCTCCTCTTCCCACCGCTAAAAAAGCGGTTGTAACAGTATGTCCTCTTGGATCCCTATGTGGGTCGCTGTATACTCCCACTAGTCCGAGAAGCTCAACATTAAGTCCGGTTTCCTCTTTCGCTTCTCTCACAGCTGCATCTTCCACGCGTTCACCATACTCCACAAATCCGCCAGGCAAAGCCCAATGATCTTTATATGGATAGTTTCTGCGCTTTATAAGCACAATACCCCCATTGTATACTATTACCAAATCTACCGTTAGTCCGATGCATTTGTGAGCCGTAATTTCGACTTCGTCTCCAAAATGTTCCTCCACAAAAGCTCTAACCTCTCTACTAATCTCTTCAATATCGTATCCTTTGGGAACTTTCACCAAGAAGGTGTAGCGCTCCATACAATCACCAATCGAATTTTTTTGCTAAAGTTTAAAAGCTTTTAAAGGGATTTAACATTTGGTGAGAGTATGCCCACATTTGTTCCATTTGGAGAGAAGCCCAACAAAGAAGGAGTGCTTTACGTCCTGAACCTCCTCAAAAAGAACAATTTGTTAGACAGTTACATAATTGTTGAATCAAATAATGTCGAGCTTTTGCCAAATACTCTGCCCAAGGATAAAACATACATCGTGGGAGAGCACCTAGCAACTTATGGAATTATAAAGAAGCTCAGACCTGCGGCTCTAATAAGCATAGATTCTCATACGGATTTGATGCATGATTACCTTGATCATGGTTCATGGCTGGCTTTTTCTCTCGAAGAGAAGATTGTTAATAGAGCTGTGGTTATAGGAGCAACGTTGATGATTCCTTCTACTCCAAGAACTCAGCTCTGGGATAGGAGAGTGAAAATTTTCCCAGCTCTAAATCGGAGCAGAAAAACGAGCAAAGGATGGAAAGGTTATGTAAACCTTCAAACCCACGGAGTCGAGAGAGTGATCAAGGAAACTAAGAAATATTTAGGTAATGAGGTATATTTAACCGTTGATTTAGATGTCTTAAGGCCAGAATACAAGATAGCGCGCTTTCAGCATGGCGAACTCACTTTGGAAGAACTTTTAGAGGTGCTGAGAGCCATAAAAGAAAATTTTGAGATTGTGGCGTTTGACATAGCGGAAATCTCAGACAGGATAAAGAGGTCTCGGTTAGGGAAGAAGGCATTCCTTGAGGTTTACAGAACTCTTACGGAGGAGTGATGATGGCACTCACCAATGAGGAGATTAGAAAAGTAATAACCCCACTACTCCTCTCAGGAGCTAAGATGCTTGATAAGCACTGTCCTAAATGCGGTGCTCCAATGTTTGAGAAAGATGGTCGAGTTTTTTGTCCTCTCTGTGAGTATAGGGAGCAAAAGAAAAGGCAGGAAATGAAGGGTATAGAGGATATTTTAATGAAAAAGATTAGATATTTAGTAAACAATCTTCCGGAGGACTTAGAAGAGCTAGAAAGATACCTCGATATTATAGAAAAGTTAATTAGGATTCTCGAACATTATAAAAAATTGGAGGGGTAGGGATGAAGCATTTGAAAATTTTGGAAGCCTTAAATGAAAAGAATGAGCTCACAGTAGAGGAAATTGCAAAAGAGAGCAACTTAAATTTGGCCGAGACCAAAAAACTGCTGATGAGATTATCTGAGCAGGGTAAGGTCGAGAGCTTTGAGAAGGAAGGCAAAATCTATTGGAAGATTAAAGAGGTTAGTGAAGAAGAGAAAAAACTCAAAAAAGAGTTTTATTAGTTTCATTTTGTGTTTTTAATTTTAATAAAAGAGAAAAAAGATCACGCTTTCTTAGCCTTCTCCCAGTATTCGTTGAATTTGCCCTTGAACAGCTTAACAACCCTGTGGTCCTTAATCCAAATTTGGGTCTCATAGTTGAAGTATCTAGCTGCTAAGTCCTCGAGGGCAAAGAACACTTCTTCGTCGCAGATGAGCATTGGGAGTTCCATCTTATCAACGGCCTTGAGCTCAATTTTGCCTTCTCTATAGAGTGCCATCAACTTGCTTGTTTGTAACCTCTGTAGAACGGCATTTGTAACGACTATCTTCAGGCTAACCCCATTTTCGACGGCCTTAACAAGATCGTTCTCCAAGTTGATTGCTATAAATCCATCATCAGCCAACAGGATTTCTTTTTCAACAGCCTCAAGCATTTCCTTGGTCTTTAGGGTTGAGTTTCTAATGCCCCTAACTACCCAAACCCTCTCAACGCCATACTTTGGAATCTCTGTCTCAATGAGTGGTGTCATGAGCTCAATAAGCTCTTCTTTGGCCTTTCTCTTAGCCTCAAGCTCATCTTTAATGCGTTCTTGCCACTCTTCGATAAACTTCTCGAGAATGTTTGTTGGGTGAACTGGCCTGTATTTGTTGACCTTTCCGGGCTGGCTTATGGCGAAGCCTTTCTTTTCCAAACTCCTTAGAACGTCGTATGTTCTTGGAGCTGGAACCTCAGAAACGCTTGCTAGCTCAGCAGGGGTCAAAACACCAAAGGCCACCAATGCAACGTATGCTCTGGCTTCGTATAAGTTTAGTTCAAAATGTTCTTGTAAAAGTTCTACCATTCTATCTTTTGCCATTTTTACCACCACCAAATTTCTGTCAATATTTCAGGCAAAGTAATATATAAAAGTTTCTACACCTCTGGTAGTTGCTGAAGTTATTCAACACCCGGAGTTTTACATAACTAAACCAAGTTTGAGGCTATGTGCACTGTCATGCAATAGTATTACTATTATGCAATTTAAGCTTTATGGTGCGTTATCTCAAACTCCCCTAGTGAAAACATAAATTACTATTATAAAACAAAGGATAAAAAGAACTTCAATAAATGCACTTTTGCCTGTATCTTTTATCACAAAACGTAACGTCTGAGTTCATTGTACATTTCACTTAATGCCTCTTGGTAGTTTACCTCTCCATGTTCAATCCTGTCCATCACTGCCTCAAGCTCTCTCGTTTTTTCTTCGTTGACCAACTCCCGATACTTGCTTAGGAGATAGTGGTACACCTTAATTCCCTGCTCCGTTGGGACAAGCCTCTTTTTACCCTTTGTTTCGATAACGTAGTACCTCGACAGCAGGGTCTGCACTATCTTGGCGTATGTTGAGGGCCTTCCAATCTTGCGCTCTTTCATCATTGCTATGATGTCTCCTTGAGTATAGAGCTGGACTTTAGGAGATCTCCACTTTTTGACCTCTTTCACTTTGAGTTTTTCTCCTTTTTCAAGCTTTGGAATCTTCCACATTGGAAGAGGCTTTATTTTGCTCCAGCCGTCGTGGATAACCTCAACGTAGCCTTCAACATTTGACTTTCCAATGACAGCATCTATAACAGCTTTTTCATAGAGAACTTTCGCAGGCTTCATTTGGCTTGCCATGAAGCGCCTAAATATCAAATCGTACAGCCTGAAGTGATTTCTCGTGAGCGGCTTCGCGAGCATTATGATGCCATCTTTTACAAGCTGAATTAAACGCCCAGTATCTATCGGTCTTGTGGGTCTAATACACTCATGGGTTCCCTCTTCACCCCAAGAACGCGGTTTAAAGTAGTCCTCTCCAATTTCCTCGCTTATATACTCCTTTGCTATGCCAATCCCAGCACTGCTCACATGGGTTGAATCTGTTCTCATATAAGTGATTAAACCCAATTCGAAGAGGTCTTGTGCCAATTTCATCGTTTGAGGTGCCGAAAACTTTAGAAAGCGTGAAGCATCTTGGAGCATAGTATCAGTAGTGTATGGTGGATAGGGGTTGACTTCCCTCTCCTCAAGTTCTACTTCTTCAACAACTACTTCCTCAACGCCCTCCTTAACGCCTTCTAAGAGAACATTTAGGTCGTTCTCCAATATTAATGCCACAAAGTCCGTTTTACTCTCATTGAACTCCTTGTACCTCTGAATTATCCATCCCAAAACTGGAGTTTGAACCCTACCTGCGGAGAGGTTGTGGTTCTCAAAGACCTCTTGGAGCTTCTTGCTGAGCTCAAAGCCTATCCATCTATCCTCTATGCGCCTAACAAGCTGGGCATTTACCCTAAACTCGTTCACATCCCTCGCGTTCTCTATGGCCTTTAAAATGGCCGGCCTCGTAACTTCGTGGAACTCTATCCTCTTGATGTTTGGCGTGTAAGGAGAGAGGACGTTTCTAATATCCCACGCTATTTTTTCTCCTTCCACATCCGGGTCTGTACCTATCAAGACCTCGTCGACCTCTTGGGCTATCTCACGCATTGCTTTAACGTTTGTCAGTGCGTCTCTAACATTTTTAGAGCCGCATCTTGGGCAAACTCCCCTTTCCTCCCAATCAACGAACTGGTGCCCACAGTCTCTGCAGCGCTTGATTGTGTCATAAATTGGAATGAAGAATAATTTTCCATTACATTCTTTCACTTCAACTCCATGATACCCTTCAATCGTCGTTAAGTCAAACATGTGCCCTCCACTTGCTAAAATCGTGAGCATTCTATCTCCTATGCTTATCTCATAAGCCACTAAGTCACCAATTCTTCTCTTGCTCGGCTGTCCGAAGAAGTTCGCTATCGTACGTGCTTTGTTTGGTGATTCTACAATCATTAATGCAGATTTAACTAAATCCGGCGTTTCTTGTGCAAACCTACCTTCAATAACACCTTTAACTTTCTCCCTATCTTGGTCGATTTTCTCAAGTATTTCGTCCAAGTTCACCTGTTCTAAAGCCTTCCACTCAAACTCGGGGAAGCGCCACCTCAGCTGGCGTTTCATTCCGTTGAAAACTTTCACATTGTCCACAATCGTTAAAGCCAAACCCTTTGTTATTCCTCCCGCAAACAGACGTGAAGTTCTTCCGCTTGCTTGGAGGTATGTTTTAACATCAGGGATTTCAATGTAGAGCTTCTCTCCTTCTTTTTTCAAACTAATAAATGGGTCTTCTTCGATCCTTCTAATAACGTCCTCCTTTTTGAGAACTTTTCTCAAAAACTCCACCGCTTGCTTAAAGACATCCAAAACATGATTGGGGTATCCTTCTAAGGGCAGACCCTCTGCCAGAGCTTCTTCTATCTTGAGTATCTCATATTGGGGCACTGTTTGAATTAGGCGCCTAAGCCTCGCATGGATCTTCTCTCCCTCACGCCTATCCTCATCATCTAAAAATTCAAATATCTCACTCATTAAACCGAGGACGCGGTATATTGTAGGCTGCTCCAAATCCATGCTGAACTTAAACTTTGGAAGGCCGGTGAAAATAGCATACCTTATGATGTGCGGCAGATCAAGTCCTCTAACTATCGAACCATAATAACTAGCCATTCCTACGAGTATATCCACTTCTCCCTGCTCAAACTTTTCCAGACCTTTTTTATTTCTCGCTGAGATTAGCTCAACGTTAAAGCCTTTCTCTTTGAGCTTTAAAGTAAGCTCTTCAGCAAAAGCTATGCCCTGGTCAATGGGAACAAATATAAGACCACCATTTCCTAGCTTTGGCAAAAGCTCCTCTAGGTGTTCTTCAACACTCTTTGAGGGTAATAAATAAACGTCTTCAACGTTTCTCAGCACACTTCTACCACTCCCAACTTCAAAGCCTAAAAGTTCTCTATAGAGCTTAATCCTGTCTCCCCTTCCCCTACCAGTGGCAGAAGCTATGATGATTGATCCTATGCCTGTCTTCTTAATGAACTCCCCTATTTCTTTTTCGCGCTTTGCAATCTCTTCATTGATCCTCTTAAGCTCCTCTTGCTTTTCTTCACTTTGCCGTCCTCCAAGGAGCTTTCCTATTTGCCTCCTAAGCCTTATGAGCTCCCAAGCCTTGTTTATAGCTTCTTCCGTAAATCCTAAGAGATAGAGGGAGCGGTCTATGTTCTTAGAAGCCTTTAGAAAAGCATCAACATCATCAACGAAAATAAAGTCGAACTTCTTACTTTGGAGCATCTCGAATTTTCTCGCCAAAAACTGGGCAGAAGTTATGAGTATATCAAACTCCCCTTTTTCAATCTTCTCTTTCATGGATTCCTTTTCCTTTTTCTTAAGTTCACTGTGATAGTAAGCTAAGTCCACATCAATTCCAGCGTTTTTAGCAAAAGCCTGCACTTTTTTTATTGTTTGCTTTACGAGAGGAGTAGTAGGGAGGACGATATAGCTCTTTTTGCCTTTTGATGCATAGTAAACCGCCATGAACGATCCAAAAACACTCTTTCCCATTCCAGTAGGAGCTATGATAGAAAAGCTCTTTCCTTTTATTAAACGCCTCACCCACGCCTTTTGAGCGCTCCAGAAGTTATAACCCGTGGCTTTTTTAAAAAGCTCTTCAACGTTTCTAAGCTCGCTTTCCACTTGATAAAGTCTCTCCCACTCTTTCAGAGTTCCTTTTAATTTTAATCCCTCTCGAATTCCCATTAACAGCTGAAAATAAGTATCAGTTTTGAGTTTCTCATCCAAACAGTTCTCGCAGGGGTGTTTAATAACTAAGCGCTCATCACTTATTCTCCCTTCGCAGTTGGGGCACATTTCTCTATAAACGGCCTTCATTTTTCTCACCCGCCAATTTTTAGTTAAGCCTTTTTTGTCTTTATAAATCCTACTTGAACAGGGACTTCCAAAAAAGCTTTTAAACTTAGATATTTTACTAATTGTGGTGGTGTTGATGGGTGCGATAGATGCTTTCGGAAAGACAATAGATTTTATTGCAAAGAATCCTAAAATTTTGGTAATACCTCTAATATTTGCCTTCTTGATAGCACCTATAAATGCTTACATACTCAAGGATGTTCCATTAATGATGCCTCAAGAATTGCAGACTTTTGAGAAGGAAGGAAGCGTCATAATAGAGGAGCATGGAATGACTATGGATATGGAAGGAATGATGGATCTTATAAGAAAAGCATCTATAAGTGCACTAATAGAGCTCGTTCTAATGAGCATAGCATTATATGCCCTCGCAAAAGGAGCTTTCTTAGTGGTGAACGGGAGTGAGTTTACATTAAGTGCGCTTTTAACTGAAGGGACTAAAAAGATGCCTGCAGTCGTTTTGATCAGAATCGTGATGAACCTCTTCGGAGCCTTGCTAGCTCTTGTATTCCTCTCTCCAGGAATAATCCTCATAGGGGCTGGAGTTTTGGGAACTCCTGCATTGATTGGCTTAGGCGCTCTCGTGATAGTAGTGCTCTCAATCCCTGTTCTAGGCTACATATTTACGATAATATCAACGGCTGTCCCAGCTTACGTTGTTGGAGAAGATATAAGCTCAGCATTTAGTGTCATTGGATTAGCCTGGAAGAAAAAACTATCCTCAATTGGCTTTGGACTGCTGTTGGCTTTAGCTATCGTCTTGATTTCCATTATTCCGGCATCATTTGGAGGAATTGCATTCCTTGGAAGCTCAGGATTCGCGCCCCAACTAGTTCTGCAACTTTTAAGTGCCCCATTCCAAGCACTTTCAATTGCACTCCAAGCTATTGGTGGATTCATGTTCTACAGCGAGCTCACTAAAGTTGAAGAACCGCTTGAAGAGTTTGATTTGGAGTTTTAATTGTCTCTTTCTCCACTTTAGCAATTCTCTTTTTTGATGTTCGGGTATAACTGCACTAAGAGAACTCCGCAAAAGACAATACCTAGTCCCACAACCTTGTGGAAAGTTAACCTCTCGCCTAGGAAAGTATAGGCCAACAATGTTATTTGTATCAGCATTGTGTTTTGGAGTATTGACTGCTCATAAGCTTTGAGAACCTTTAGAGCGTGGTTCCAGAGAACAAAGGCTAATGCAGTGTTTATAATAGCCAAAAACACTATTATGCTCCACGCTTTAAGAGAGGGCAAGACAAGATTACCACTCAAGCCCGCTACTCCGAAGAGTATTGCGGCTCCAAACACCATGGACCAAGAAGTCAGTGCTATGACGTTTTCCTCGCTTCGTTTTAGATAATAGCGCATGATGACCATATAGCTCGCCCACCCAACCCCCGAGACGAGAGTTACAACGATGCCGATGACTTCGTCAAATACTAAAGTGCTCTCACTAAAGAACACTCCAACTCCAGTCAGAACGGCAACTATTCCCAACAGCTGGACAGGAGAAGGAACCTCTCTAAGAAAGACTACGCTTAAAAATACAACAAATAGGGGAGTTAAGTTGAGGAGAAAAGTTACAGTGATAGCGGGCAGATAGGAAAGCCCCACGAATTGCAGACCTTGGGCTACGGTGTAGCCTGTGAAACCAAGAAGGATGACCCACAATATTTGCTTTGATGTAATTCTTACTTCCTTATACTTCAGAAGGACGAAGAGCACTAAAATCGCGGAGCCTAAAAGGTATCTATACGCGGCAAATGATAGGGGGTTAACTTCTTTGAGCCCTATTTTAATCAGAACGTATGAAGTGGACCATAAAAATGTCACCAACAGTGCTTCGAGTAGTGCATGTGCTCTTCTCATAGAAATAAATTGATCCAGGAATTTAAAAGCGTTTCTTGAGCTAAAAGGCAACTCAAAAAACTTATCAACGTTTTTGCACTATAGCACAGTGGTGATGCTTATGCGCTTTGCAGGTGTTGACCTAAGCAAGCCAAAAGTCATGGGAGTGATAAATGTTTCACCAGAGAGCTTCTTTAAAGGAAGCGTTAAGCAAAGTGAAGAAGAGCTCATCCAAACAGTTCTAAAGATGGTTGAAGATGGGGCATCCTTCATAGATGTTGGTGCAAAATCAACGGCACCATACTTGGAGACTCAAATTCCAGTTGAAGAGGAAGTTAGGAGGGCAGTTTGGGCGATTAAAACAATCAGGGAGCACGTTGATGTGCCAATAAGTATCGACACCACGAGCGCGAGGGTAGCGGAAGAAGCGTTAAAAGCTGGGGCAGACATAATAAACGACGTGAGTGGCCTAAAAGGCGATGAGAACATGGCTAAAGTAGCTAAGGAGTACGACGTTCCCGTAATAGTCTGCGCCCATAAGAAAGTTGGAGACTTCAAAGACCCTGTCCATGAAGTTATAAAAGCCCTCGAAGAAAGCCTCCAGATTGCATACAAACACGGCATTGAGAAAGAGAAAATCGCCATAGACCCAGCGATAGGCTTTTTAAGGCCGAACTGGCCGCCCTGGTATGAGTGGGACTCCAAAGTTCTGGCAAACCTGAACCTCTTAAAGGTCTTTGGACTGCCGATTTTAGTGGGCGTCTCAAGGAAGTCGTTCATTGGGGCAATCACCGGAAGAAAAGACCCAATGGAAAGGCTTGCAGGAAGCTTAGCGGCAACTGCAATAGCCGTTTGGAACGGCGCACACATAATAAGGACTCACGATGTTAGGGAGACTGTGGATGCTGTTAAGATGGCCGCGTTTATGAGAACGTTTAACCCCTGAACCTCTTGCTTTTTATATTATGATAAGGCTTAAGAATTCTCACAGCTACTTAGCAAGGGGATGCTTATGCTGTTCAAAGACATCAAAAGAAAGGCATTAAAGATGATACACGAGGATTTCCGTGTTTTAGACTTCTCCTTTGGCCTCCCATACACTTACGTGGTCATTGAAGGTGAGCGCGGGAAAGCTTTGGGAGTTATGATGACTCTCCCAGAGGAAATTCAGCTCTTCAGAAACTCTATCGAAGAGATAAGCGTCGAGGCATTCATAGAAAAGGCCGATAGCTTAAACATAATTGAGAGAACCTTAGCATTAGCAGCGATAAACGCGGTTTCACAGTACTATATTGACTTAAGCGGCGCTGAGGAAAAAGACGTGCTTGAGCTTTTAAACGGGGGGATAGAGCGAGTAGCAGTAATAGGAAACATGCCCCCAATAGTTAAAGCTTTGAAGGAGCAAGAGTTTGAGGTTTACGTCTTTGAGCGCAATCCAAAGATAAGTGATAGAGAGACCTTCAGCGATTCTCTCGAGTACGTCCTTCTCCCCCAAATGGACGCTGTAATAGTGAGTGGTTCCTCCTTAGCTAACGGCACGCTTGAGATGATTCTGGAGCGCTCTAAAAATGCAGAGCTAATAGCTTTGACGGGGCCGAGCGCCCAAGTGCATCCAGAGCTCATTAGAGGAACAGGGGTTACGCACTTAGCCTCGATGAAAGTTTTGGACGTAGAAAAAGCTCTAATAAAGCTCAAACTCGGATGCTTCAGGGGCTTTGAAAAAGCAAACAGGAAGTACACGATAAAAATTTAATGCTGAATGGCTCGTCACAAGAAAATAGAGGAGAGAGGCACACCAAGGCTCAGCGCATCACTACCGCCCTTACTCCTGCAGACGCTAGAACCAGCAGCTCAAAGACTTTGTACGCTTCCACTACATCTCTTGCTTCAAACTCCACCGTTTTTCCATCGATTCTTTTCACGGATGGCAAAAGCTCAGCTGTTTCTGCCATTTCACTTCCAAGGAACCTGAGCTCGACTTTTACCGGGCTGCTCGTCTTTAAAGGTCTGGCTTCTCCAGCCTTAAGCTTCTCAACAGCGCGCTTAACTCCATCTTTAAGCTCATTTTCAAGCTTCGCTAAGCTCGGGCTCCTCGCAGAATATCTCGAAAATGCCCTTTTGAGAGGAATGCCCTCTACCCAAGGAGCGAACTTTTTAACATCATCCTCAATTAGCTTGGCATCTCCAGCAACTAGAATCACGGGAACGTTGTAGTGGCCTGCAACATAAGAGTTTAGCAGGAATTCACTCACTGGAACGCTGTTTATTTTTAAGGAATCAACAGTTGCCCCGCTGTAAGTGTGGTCAAATGTAGAGCTTGGAGTGCCCGCTTTTGAGTGGTAGCCCAAGAAAAGTACTGCATCCGCCTCTTCAACCCCAGCAACCATGCTAACGGGCCTTGGGAATCCCCTAATGAGCTCCACATAAGGGGGAAGCTCGTCCACGAGGAGGTTAACCATTGGGCCGTGGCTGTCTGCAATGAGAATTTCATCAAAGCCGTTTTCATAGAGCTCCTCTACGACGGCGAGGGTTATTTTCGTGGCTATTTTGCGGGCCTCGTTGTAGAGGGCACCTTTAACAAATAGGTGCTCTCTGCTGACCACAAAGGGCATACCTTCTAAATCAACGGATATAAACGCCTTCATAGAACCACCACTATAAATTTGACAAAAGAAGTTTAAAAATTTGAGCTAAGGCTTAACTTCCTTCACACCTTTGATTATGCTCCTCAAACGCTTCTCGGCCTCTTCCAATGAGCCAGCCTTTTCTATGGCCGTGCCCGTCACAATTATATCGGCGCCGGCCATTGCTACTTCTTTTGCATCCTCGTAGCTCCTAATGCCGCCGCCGACTATTAAAGGAACATCGAGAACGCTCTTCACTATTTTAACCATCTCGTTGGGCACATGGCTTGGCGCTCCGCTTCCCGCTTCGAGGTAAACGAGGCGCATTCCCAAGTACTGGCCGGCCAAAGCGTAAGCCGCTGCAATCTTTGGCTTGTGCCTTGGAATTGGCTTAGCATCTCCAACCCAGCCAACGGTTTCCCCGGGCTCAACTATGAGGTAGGCCATTGGGATTGGCTCCAGCCCATAGAGCTTAACCCTAAACGCCCCGAGGGCTTGAGCTCCCGTAATGAAGAATGGGTTTGTGGAGTTGAGCAAACTCATAAAGAAGAGCGCGTCAGCGTATTTGCTTAACCCCCCGTGAGAGCCCGGGAAGAGTATTGTGGGCAAATTGGAGCTCTCCTTTATTGCCTTAACGACATTGTCGAGAACTTCTCCTTCAGCTCCCGTAGAGCCTCCGATCATTATAGCATCAACACCAAGTTCTTCACTCATTTTAGCCAGCTTTGATGCTAATTCAGGTGAGACATCATCTGGATCAAGAAGGACGAAGTGTAATTTTTCCTTCTCAATCTTTTCATGAATGTAAGACTCAACTTTTCCGATTTTCATAAGACACACCTCAATTCTTCCATTTACTTCTAAGTTTCCATAATATCTCCCTCACTTTTAACCCTTTTCCACCTCAAGCCGAGATTACTCAAAAGGTTCTCCAATTTTTTCTCTGGATTAGCTTCGCCAAAGTAGTATAAGTTTGTATGCACCCCCTTCAAGTCGCTCGCCCCAAAACCCTCTATCTCATCGCCAAACTTGGCCACATCTCTTGAAAGCTTCTCTTCCAAGCGCTCTTCACTTGGGATTAGGTAGGCCTCTAAGAGCTCAGCTTCTTTTAGGAGAAAGTCAACGTGCCAGTGGAGCTTTTTATCTTTGCGGAAATGTCGAGCGACGCGCTTTTCGAGTGAGTTCATAGCGGAGCCAACATAGACATAATAACCCCTGTTAAGTTTGAAGCTTTTTTTCTTAGTCTGCACTAACTTATCCCTCTCCAGCCAAATCACGAGAAAGTAAGAGCCTTTCATAAATTAAGCTCTGTGTTGAGGCTTTAATTCTTTCGGAATGCTACATTTTATAAACCCGCATGCAAACGCCTATGATGAGGTGCATATTTATGGATGATAAGGACGAAAGGAAAGAGAGAAGGCCTGTCGATGAGTTCCCCTGGCAGGAGTATGATAAAGAGGTGTTTGAGAAGGAATACCCTGCACTGGCGAGAGAGCTTGGAGGAGAAGGAATTAGGATTGAGAGCTACCGCGAAGATGAGGCCGAAGTTGGAGAGCTGGAGGATTTTTCCGGTTACAGCCCCACAGTAATTGACTTCTTAAGAAGATGCGAGACGGATGATGAAGCTTTAGAGATTATAAACTGGTTGGAGGAGAGGGGCGAGATAACCCACAAAATGGCCAAAGAGCTCAGAATTCAGCTCGTTAAAAAGGGCGTAAGAAGCTTCGGCTCCAAAAAGGAGTGGGGCTGGTACGAGAAGCACGGAAAGCATTAAGGTGAGTTCATGCCCCGCGAAAAGGTTGTTAAAGTCTGGGACGAGCGTGAGGTGGTGTATTCCCCTAAGATGTGGGCTATTCTGTGGGAGAAACGGGAGAAGGCCCTAAAGATTATGGAACGCCTTAAGGACTTTGACCCTCACGTTTACGGAAGCGTCGCCCGTGGAGACGTTAGAAAAGACAGCGATATAGACATTATCATTCCCTACAAAGTGCCGAGCTTTTTGGTTGAACTCGCTTTGGAGGGGCTTGTATTGAGGAGAAGAATAGTTATGGCAACGCCGTGGCACCTTATAAAGGGCCACATTGAGATTGACGAAGAAACAACGGTTACTTTCCCCTTAATCAACCCAAGCGACAGAGAGATTGAATTTTACAAGTGGGGCGGGATGCTCGATATATGGGGCGTGAAGACGAAGGAAAGACTGCCCGGGGTGAATAAAAAGCTCATTCTCATAGTGCCAACAGAAAAGGGACACATAGAACAGGAAGTCGTTGGAAGAGAGAGCGAAGTTGCAAAGCTCCTTGGGGTGAGCATTGAGCTTGTGGAGGAGCGCGTTAAAATCCTCACGCGCAGAGATTCAATAGGAAGGACTGGCATTTACTTAAACGAGGAAGTTCCTGATTGGATGAGCTTTGAGGAAGCTCTTAAAATGATAGCAGATAGAGACTCAAACGTGAGGAGAAAGGTTAGAGAAAGGGGCGGAATTTAGTCCTCCAAAATCGCCACCGCCCTCACCGGGCTTCCGGAGCCGTTCTTAATTTTGAGCGGAAAAGCTATGAAAGTGAACTCCTTTCCGATGAGCTTCTCCAAGTTTATCAAGTTCTCAAAAATCAGCACTTTATTTGCTAAGAGGGCCTTGTGAGCTTCAAAGTCGTGGTCTATGCTTGGCGCATCTATTCCAACGGCCTTAATGCTAAGCTCGACCAAAAGTTCAGCTCCATCTCTGCTCAGCCCCCGCCACTCCTCACTCTTCGCTTTTTTGCTGTAGCCTGTGTAAATCAGTACTATTTTGTCTTTAACCTCTCTTCCCCCAAGCTTATCCAAAAGAACTCCCCTCGTAATTTCCGCTTTTGGAGGAAGGTTGGACACATCAATCACGAGAGCGTTTCCCATGAACCTCTCCAAAGGAACTTCCTCTATCGTCGCCCCACTTTTGATGAAGTGCGCTGGAGCATCGACATGTGTTCCGCTGTGCTCTCCAAAAGAAAGGGCATTCATGTAGTAACCATCCTTCCCAATGCTCGCCCAGGGCTTTATCTCAACTTTTGGGTCGCCCGGATATGTGGGGGTCTCTTTCGAGAGGCTCATGCTTAAATCTACGAGCTTCATAAGACCACCGAAAAAAGTGGGGGGAGGAGGATAAAAGGCTAACGCATCACAGCCCTAGAGATAAAAAATTAAAGGATTCACTCAATTGTTGCTTTTTCAAATGAAATCATGGCTATTATGAGGAAGACTAAAGCTAATAAGCTTAGAACTCCAATGTCTGTTGTTAATGAGAACCTTGTTAATGAGACCGTTGGTATGCCTGCTATTGAAGCTGTTGTAGATGTCGCTGGGACATTAACCAATATGTGCCTTGCTGCATCCACGGCATAAGTTAAGGGGTTTATGTAAGCTAAGTACTGCATCCATGTTGGCATTGTCTCAACTGGATAAAACGCTCCGCTTAGGAACATGAGGGGGAGCATTAGAAAGCTCATTATCATTTGGAATCCTTCCATGCTGGTCATCCTCAATGCCAAGCTGACGCCGAAGCTTGAGAACGCTATTGCGAGCAGGAGACCTATGAGTATCATTGGCAACACACCGGAAAACTTGAGGCTGCTCGCTATGGTGAATGTCAATAAAAGGATTATTAATCCCTGAAGGACTGCCATTATTGAGTCTCCGACTATTCTGCCGGTTATAGCTTCCTTTCTTGATGCTGGAGCAACTAGAATCTCCTTGAGAAATCCAAACTGCTTGTCCCAGATAACGCTTATTCCTGCTATGAAGCTTGCGTTGAAGATTGTCATTGCCGTTATACCCGGTGCGAGGAATGAGAGATAATCAACTCCTCCAAAGAGCGCACTTGCTGTTGGGAAGTTGAAGACTTTGCTCCATCCCAACCCAAAGAATATGAGCCACATTAACGGATTTACAAACATTCCTATTACTCTTGATCTCGCTCTGAAGAATCTCTTAATCTGACGATAAGCCATTGTTGTGAAGGCTTTCATCTTGCAAACCTCCTTCTAACCATTGTTCTCATCATGTCGAGACTTCCTCCCTCCTCTTCTCTAAGCTCTCTACCCGTTAAGTACAGGAAAACATCATTGAGTGTTGGTCTGTGGTACGTAACCTCAAGAATCTTAATGCCACTTTGTTGAGCTAGCTCAAAGAGCTCTGGCAGAGCCTCGGCAGCATTTATGACCTCAAGTCTAACCCTCCCATCAGGGAGAACCTTACACCCTCTAATGAACTCTGCATTCAGGCATTGTGTACTCTCCTTTCCGTTTGCTATCCTAACGTAAATAACGTCATTTCCAACGAGTTTCTTGAGTTCTTCTGCAGTTCCCTCTGCTATGATTTTTCCATGGTCAATAATTGCTATCCTATCAGCCAACTGCTCTGCTTCATCCATGTAGTGGGTTGTGAGGAAGATTGTCATGTTGTGCTCCTCTTTCATCCTCTTTATGTACTCCCAAATGTGGGCTCTTGTTTGAGGGTCTAACCCTATCGTCGGCTCGTCCAAGAAGAGAATTTCAGGTTCATGGAGCAAGGCCCTTGCAATCTCAAGCCTGCGCTGCATTCCACCGCTGAAGAACTTCACCTGCTTATCTTTGAAGTCTTCAAGCTCGACGAACCTGAGCATCTCCATAATCCTCTTCTCCAGCTCGATTCCACTCAGCCCGTAAATCTTTCCATGAATGTACATGTTCTCGTAAGCGGTTAGCTCTCTATCCAAGCTTGGATCTTGAAAAACGATTCCAATCTTTTTCCTGACCTTATCTGGCTCTTTTAGAACATCATGTCCGGCAACTATAGCTCTTCCAGAGGTTGGTTTTAAGAGCGTAACGAGCATGTGGATTGTTGTGGTCTTTCCAGCGCCGTTTGGTCCCAAAAAGGCGAAGATTTCACCCTTCTTAACTTTAAAGCTCACCCCTTTAACGGCTTCAAAGTCGCCGAACTTTTTGCCGAGGTTTTCAGCTTCAATCGCGCTCACTGAGCTCACCTCCCAGCAGGATAAGTTTAACTTTCTTTGCAAATTCCTTCATGACTCTGCTCAACTCTTCTTTTTGCTCACCGTTAAGCTCAGGCAAGCTCTCCAAAACCATATGTAATGCCCTACCAACTTCCCTCCCCCCAAGTTCGGCGAACTCTTTGAAGACCTCTGCTCTCATTATAGCTTCATGGAGTTCGTCTTCGTGGAGCTCGAGATATTCAAGTCCTTTCTTTGTTATCCTGTATGTTTTTTTCTCCCTCTTGCCTTCCCCGGCAACCTCTATGAGTCCGCTCCTCTTGAGACTTGCAAGGATAGGATAAATAGCACCAGCACTTGGATGGGGGATTCCAAATCTCTCGCTGAGCTTCTGCATTATTGCATAGCCGTGAATGGGCTCTTCTTCAAGAAGACTCAAGATGAGGAGCTTTAGATGTCCTTTAATTTTAGGTCTCTCCATATTATCACCCGATATATCGTTAGATATATTTACCGTTATAAACTTTACGGTGGAAAAGGTTATAATTCTGGAGGCGGAAGTATTTCGAGGTGCGAGAGATGAAGCTCATTTTAAAGCCTCTCTTCGATGCTGAGCTCCCTTCAGAGTTTGTTGATATTTTAAAGGCTAAGTTATTGGGGAGAGAAATAAAGGAAGGCCAAGAAATCGAAGTTGAGCTCCTTGGTAAGCCCCTTAGGTTTAGAGTGGTCTATGCCGAGCCCAAGGTCTTAAAAGCAGATAAGAGCCTAAGAATTGAACTCACAGGGGAAGAGATATCGAGTGTAACTCTCGAATTTGAAAAGCCAGTTAGAGAGCTCATCGCTCTTGATAAAAGCTTTGCTGTGGTCTTTGACGATGAGGTTCTAATTTTAAACCACAAAGGACACAAAATTTATAATCAAAAGTTCGAAGAACTTAAAGATGTTATGGCGATCAAAAACTCTATTGTGGTGATCCACAATGGTGGCAAAAAGCTCACACTCATTGCTCTCCCTTGAGAGGTTCACCTTTGAGGAAAACTGGGATAAGAAGAAAGAAAGGGCGATTAAAATCGTCAAGAAGCTTATGGAAATGTATCCAAGGAGGACGAGAGGTGAGATTCTACAGGGCGAGCCTTATTTTACGTTGATTAGATGCATAATCTCCCAGAGAACTAAAGATGAAACAACAGATAAAGCAAGTGACGCACTCTTTAGAGTTTATCCCGATATGAAAGCCCTCGCAAGTGCGAAGGTAGAAGACATCCAAAAGCTCTTGAAAGAGAACGGAGTGGGTCTGTGGCAGAGCAAGGGGAGATGGATTGTTGAAGCTTCAAAGATCCTTCTCGAAAAGTACGAAGGGAGAGTTCCTGACAGCTTAGAAGAGCTCGTCAAGTTACCGGGCATTGGGAGAAAGTGTGCTAACATTGTCCTAGCGTATGGCTTTGGAAAGCAAGCTATTCCCGTGGATACGCATGTAAACAGGATAAGCAAACGCTTAGGCTTAGCACCGCCGAGAGTTTCACCTGAGAAGGTAGAGGAATATTTAACTGAACTTATTCCAAAGGACTTGTGGATTTACGTAAACCATGCAATGGTTGACCATGGAAAAATGATATGCCGACCAATAGGACCTAAGTGTAAAGAGTGTCCTCTCAGTGAGCTCTGCCCATACTTTAGAGGCTTAGTTAGTGAAGACGACATAAAAAAGAAAGGGAAATGAACACTTTTGTACATCACTCTCTTCTTTTCTCCAGGAACATTTTTAAAGCCAATGCATTCTCCCACCGAGGGTGATACAAAATGCTGAGGAAGATACTTCGCGAGAAGATTATTGAAGGAAAAGTGAACTTCGCAGACCTGCCCCTGTTCCTGATATGTGGGCTTGCCAACATTGAAGAAGAGTGAACCTTTTATTTTTTCTTTATAAATAAAGAAAAAATTATTCTTCAGCGAGCTCTTTGAGCTTGTCTAAGTCAGAACCAACGGCTATCAATGTATCCCCTTCTTCTATCCTATCATCCTTTGTGGGGTTGTAGATGTACCTCGTGCCCCTCTTTATGGCGAGAATTCTTACTCCAATTTTACTTGGAAGCTTGAGCTGCTTCAAAGTTTTCCCTATTAAAACGGAGCCTTTTTTAACCTCAACGCGTCCAAGCTCCTCTTCCGTGTCTTCCATTATGCGCCTTATTATTGGGTGAGGCTCGACATCCCTCAAAACTAGGTCCGAGATTTTGTAAGCAGCATCAGAAATCTGCTCGTTTATCATAGCCATATCAATTATGCTTAAGAGTTTTGTTGGCTTCTCCTCTTTCTTGGCAGCCTTTAGAGCGAGCTTTTTAACTTTTAAGGTAAGCTCATCCATGCGCTCCTCTAAGAGGTAAACCTCCTCAGCTATGTCCTCGCTGTTGTACATGACAGAGGAGAAGGCCAAATCAACCATAAGGGATGACAAATCTTTCATCTCAACAAGGCAGTTTTTAATCTCTTCGAGCTCATTCATTGCTAACCACCTTTATTATTCCTCTCGCAATTTCTTTCAGATAGTCCATTGATGTCTGGGTTCCTCTCCCAATCAAGACGTCATGGGCAAATATCTTTACATCCCCTTCTGGGGCAAAAATCCACCTTTTTCCGCGCCTTATAGCTATAATCCAAACCCCTGTACTGCTCGCTAAGTCAAGCTCCTCTAGAGTTTTACCAACTAGGATAGAATCCGGGGAGACTATGACCTTTCCAATAATTTCCTCACTTCCCAGAATCGCTTCTTTTATTACAGGATGAAGCTCCAGGCCATCCAAAACCATTTTGGCCAAATCTGCAGCAGCATTAGATATGTCGTCTATTGAATGAGCCATTTGGAGTATTGAGGTGATTTGCTCCGCTTCTTTTGGACTTCTAGCTGCTAAAACTGCGTGAACCATTAAATGATAGTTGAGCAAATCCAAATACTCCTCAAGCTCTAAAACCTCCTCCGCTATCTCTTCTTCTCCAAAAAGCACGGAAGAGTAAGCCAAATCCACCATAAGCTCAGCGGTGTTTTTCATCTCGATAAAAATCTCCTTGACGTTTTTTGGTTTATACTCGTATTCGTCCCACTCTTCCACCTTGCTCCCACCAATTAAAAAGGGGTTCACGGGAGCTTATTTAGTTTTCGATGGGAAAACTTATATACTCCACAGCAAAATTTAAGTTAGTAAAAAGCACGGTGGTGGCGTTGATGGAGAGTGAGAGCAATGGAGGTTCTTTTGGAGCTGAAAGCGAAGGTCAGAGAGGCCTATACCACCACATTAGTCTCGTTGATAGTGTCCTTAGTGATTGGTCTATTTGGCGGTACTTTTCTCGGTAAGTACTTTGCTAAGATACGCTCATCTTATCCGGGTTTGCTCATAATTCTGCCGGGAATGATGGGGTTGAGAGGCAACGTTTTTGGCTCTATGGCATCCAGATTCTCCACAATGCTCTACTTGGGTGATTTAGAGCCAAGCTTAAAGGATAAAAAAGTCCTCAAGAACGTCGTGTTAGGCTTAATGCTTTCCCTAATACCTATACTAATGCTCTGGACCGTAGGCGTCATACAAGGAATTAGGAAGAATACATTCGAGATTCTACTCATTATTATAAGCTCCACCATAGCCGTCTCTCTCATCTTGGGCTATTTTACGGCTTTTATAACGATATTCACATTTAGACGCGGAAGCGACCCGGACAGCGTTGCCGCGCCCCTGGTGGCATCAGTCGGTGATTTACTAACAATCCCATCTTTAATAGCATTTATCCTCCTCCTAGAAAAGGCTAAATTTGAGTTTTGGGGAACAAACATTCTTCTACTCTCAGTCTTTGTAGGGCTCATCCACTTCAGCCGTGTTAGAAAAAGAGAAATCCTAGGTCTGAAGGAGCTCTTCATGACCATAACATTTTTGGCTCTCCTATCTATAATATCTGGCTCTCTCTTAGAGCATTATAGTGAGGTAATCCAAGCCTCTATAATCCTTAGTTTTGCTTACCCTGCCCTGCTCAGTAGCTTTGGTAACTACGGTTCAGTTATCGCGGCAAAGACATCGACTAAGCTCCACTTGGGTGAAATTGAGCGCTATTTTAGTGTGGAACCCTTCTTGGATATAGTCGCGCTCTTCATGACAACCCCTATAATCGGCATTCTAATTAACTACCTAGGCCTCTTGGTCGCTAAGCTTACTCTAAACGTTCAAACAGCTCCGATAACGATATTGGCATTAACGTATCCGTTTATGGCGCTCTTTATAATGCTCTACTCCTATACCATCTCATACTTCCTTTTCAGAAAGAACATAAACCCCGATAATGTAGCTATTCCACTCATAGCGAATAACAGCGATATATTTGGAACAATATACGCTATCTTAATAGCCAAAGCAATTGTAGGAGGGATTTGAATGCTTGGAGCATCAACCTCATGCCTAGCGGATAAAAGTTTAGGCGTAGCCTTGCACAAGCTCACCAAAGTTGATGGGCTTGACTTTGTTGAAATCGTTAACGAAGGCTACCACGTTTTAGACGAGCATAATTACCGACTCCACCTCGAATCACTCGAGAGCTATAAATTGAAGAGCATTATCCACGCTCCTTTCAGCGATGTAAACATAGCCTCGCTTAACGAGCGCATAAGGCGGACAAGCTTGGAGATAATATTCGAAACCCTCAAAATCGCCCAGAACATGGGATCACTCCTCGTGGTCCTACACCCTGGCCACCGCTCTCCATTGAGCGGGAGGTTTCCTAAGGCATATGAGAAAGTCCACAAGCGCTCTCTCGAGGAGATAGATAAAATTGCACAAAGGCTCGATGTTAAGGTCGCTTTGGAGAATATGCCAACGTTTCCTATTTTGGACGGACAAACGGTTGAGAGAATGTCCGAATTTCTCGATGGGACTGACCTATACGTTACCTTTGACGTTGGGCACTTGAACACAGTCAACAGAGAGTTCAAGCATTTTATCGACACCTTAGGAGATAGGATAATCCACGTCCACCTCCACGATAATGATGGGAAAAGCGATTCACACTCACCCCTTGGCGAAGGGAATATCCAGTGGGAAAAAATCCTTAAGCTCCTCCCGAAGAATGCTACATGGGGCTTGGAGATGAAGCGGATTGAAGATTTGGAGAAAAGCATAAAATTTTTAAAAAGATGAGGCTCACTTGAGCCTCTCCTTCATGAACTTTTCGAGGTTGTCCATAGCCTTCTCGAGGACTTCGACAGGTGCTAGGAATATTGACCTGAAGTGGCCTTCGCCACCCTCGCCGAAGCCGGAGCCGTGGACAAACAAGACATGGGCGTTGTGGAGCACATCGAGGACAAATTCCTTGTCGCTCTTCCATGGTCCCTCCTCAATCTTCGGGAAGATATAGAACGCTCCCTCCGGCTTTTGGGTGCTTATGCCCGGCATCTCATTGAGACGTTTGTAAATGTAGTCCCTCCTTTCTTTGAGCTTAGCCATATATTCTTCGAGATAGTCCATTGAACCTCTAAGGCCAGCTATGGCCGCTTTTTGAGCTGGAGTGTTTGGACATAGCCTTATTCTCGCGAGCTTTCCAATTGCCTCCCTCACTTCAGCGAGCTTGTTCTCCGGGTCGACGAAGTACATGTATCCCAAACGCCAGCCCGTTGCAAAGTAGATCTTTGAAAGGCCGTTCATTCCGATAACGGGCACATCCTTTGTGAGTGAGCTTGGAGAAACGTGCTTTCCTTCGTAGGTCATTAAGTCATAAATCTCGTCGCTTATTACGGGCAACTCATATTCGCCGGCCAAATCTATTATTTCCTTGAGCGTCTTCTTCTCATAGAGTGCACCAGTGGGGTTGTTTGGGTTTATAATTGCTATTGCCCTCGTCTTTTCGGTAATCTTCTTTCTCATGTCGTCGACATCAGGCTGCCAGCCTTCTTCCTCAATTGTCCTATACGCCTTAGGAACGCCTCCATAGAACTTGACTAAGCCAACATATGGGGGATAGCTTGGGCCGGGGATGAGGATTTCTTCACCGCCATCGATGAGAGCCCCAAAGAGGAACTGGAGCGCCTCAGTAACGGCAGCGGTAACTTGGACATCGTCGGCAGTTATGTCTATGCCGTTTTTCTTCCTTTCACGCTCGGCTATAGCTTCTCTAAGCTCCTTATCACCTTCACTATCGCCGTAATAGTTGTGGCCTTCCATAATAGCTTCACAGTAGGCCTTTTTCATGTGCTCTGGGGCATCGAAGTCAAATTTAACCGGGTCGCCTATGTTGAGCTTGATCAGCTTTATTCCCTTCTTTTCGAGCTCCCTTGCGGGAAGGACAACATCTCTGATGGCATACTCAATACCCATGGCTCTTTTAGATGCGTGAATCATTTCGACCACCATCAAAAGTTTTCAAATTTTGTTGAATTTCATCTCATAAAAGGCTTTTCATCTGGGGCACAGGTTCTGATAGTGTTCTGTCATCATCCATGTCCCCTAAGTTACCCTCCTACCCTGCATTCTCCTAAATATGCTCTTGAATTTCAGAATAGTCCCGTGATACATATTTTCAGCTTACTTTCTGTCGTTCTGAAAGAGTACTAGAGAAAAGGGAACTCTGAAAGATACAGAAAGAAAACAGGACAACGCTCCTAGTGTAATAAATAACTTTAAAAAAGAAAGTGCTTGAGTAGTATCAGGCGATGACGATTAGCAAGCAAACTGACTTGATGCGTAATGATGACGTGAACACCCTCTGAGCCTATTCCCAGTAAGCTAAGCCAATGTATCTGTCTGCACCTCCATAGTAGAGGTAAATTCTTCCCTCGTGCTCAACTAGCCCTTCTACAAAAACAACATTGTCAACCCATCCGTTGATTTCCCACTCATAAGTGGGTTCTAAGATCGGTTCTTGGGTCCTGGCTATTAGCTTAGTTGGATTTTCCTTGTCAAAAACGGCAATGCCCACTTTGTATTTTCTAACTCCTTCATCCATCCCTGCGCTGTTGTAGATAAGCACTATCCCAAAGTCAGTCATTATTGTCGGTGGCCCGGGTTCAACAAGAATGCTGTCGAAGTTCCCCTTCCTTGGTCTCAAAACAGGCTCTTCCACGTATTCCCAGTGGATTAAGTCCTTTGAGTGGGCCAGCCAAATATTTGAGTCTCCGAAATACATTATGTACTTCCCTTTGAACTCGCTTTTTTTCATCTTTAATGGAAGGATTGCTCCGCTTTTTGTCCAGTCGTTGGTTTGGGGAAACTCATCAAAAATTGGCCCGTGCTTTTTCCAGGTTACCAGGTTTTTTGACGTTGCTAAACAGAGCTTTGCGGTTTTCCCGTCATAGCCGGTGTATGTCATGTAGTATGTGTCCCCAACTTTAACAACCCTCGGGTCTTCGACGCCCTTCTTTTCGTACTCATACTCAGGCTCAATTATTGGCTCTGGATGTCTCAAGAACTCCACGCCGTCTTTGCTCAAGGCTAACCCAATCCTTCCCGTTATATCATCATCTTTGCTCTCCGCCCTGTAGAGCATTACAATAGCATCCCGCTCTTTTATCACTGCAGCGTTGTATACGTTCTTTGAATCAAATCCCTCCCTTGATGGTGACAAAATAGGAAATGGGAGCTTTTTTATAGGGGGAGCAATAGCTTTCCCATCTTGAACCTTTATTATCTCCTCAATCATGTCCAATCACCACTTTTTCGCCGTGGAACTTCATAACAACTTCGACCTTACCCAGCTCCTTTGGTAGTGTTGGGCTTATCCTAAGATCTCCATTTTCAACCCCAGCACCCAACATCGCAGTTAAGAAAGCAAAAAGACTTGCAGCACTCCAAGCTTGAGGAACGTTGGCCCTTGGGACTATCAATGGCACTTCGCTTTCAACACCGCTAAAGAGCTCGGGCATTTGGAAGTTAGGAAGCAATGTCCCGGCTTTCAAGAACGTGCTTCCAAGAAGTGCAGCTTTTTCTCTTTCCCCAACTTTTGATAATCCAAGGGCTATTATGGCGTTGTCGTGGGGCCAAACACTGCCGTTGTGGTAGCTGAATGGGTTGTAGGCTTTTTCTTTAGAACTTAGGGTTCTAATTCCCCATCCCGAAAACATATCTCTTTCAAACAGCCTTTGTGCAATTTCCTTCTCATGCTCAGCTATGCCTGTGAAAAGCAGATGACCCGGGTTTGAAGAGATTACCTTTGAGGGCTTATTCTCTCCACTTAGGGCTATTGCGTAGAATTTTTCCTTTTTCATCCAAAAGTCTCTGTTAAACCGTCTCTTAAGCTTTGAAGCCTCACTCTTCAACAGCTTTTCATTAACATCTAAGACGTCTGAGAGTTCTGCCATATCGAGTAGTGCCTTGTATGCATAGCCTTGAACTTCAACCAATGCTACCGGGTGCTGGGTTGGTTTTCCATCCTCATCAGGAATGCCCTCAGTGGAATCCTTCCACCCTTGATTTCTAAGGCCTTTGAGAGAAAGGCTTGAGTACCTAACGTACCCATCGCCCTCTTCAATCTTTGCGAGCAGCCATTCAACGGCTTTGTTTAGACTTTCCTTGAGCTCTCTTATTGTCTCATAGTCCCCCGTCCATTTTAGGTACTCCCCTGCTAGGATTAAGTAGAGGGGAGTTGCATCTATTGTGCCGTAATATAGGTTGAATGGCAACCTTCCTCCCTGCGAGAGCTCGCTAAACCTAAATTCGTGGAGGATTTTCCCGGGCTCCTCACCCCTCATTGAGTCAAAAGCTTTTCCTTGAAGCCTTGAGAGGATTCTAAGCGTCCCTTCTGCATATTCAGGGAAGTAAGGTAAGAGGAAGAGGGATGTTATTATGCTATCCCTTCCAAAGAGGCTTACGAAGAAGGGAACGCCAGCAAATATTGTTACTCCATGAGCGGTTGAGACAGTGAGAGCACTTAAATCTTTGAGGGCAATTCTAAACACTTCGTTTATCTTACTGCTGCTGGTTTTCACTATCTCATCAAGCTTAAAATGGAGCTTTTCTTTCAGCAGGGCCTGAAGGCTCTCCTGATAAACTTTTGGATAGAAAATTACCTCTACCTCCTCACTCCTTAGGGGATCTAATGTAATTCTTCCCATGAATCCGCTTTCGTTTGGAACCAGCTTTGTGCTCTTCGCTATCAGCTCCCTTTTAACCCCATCAATGCCAGAATAGTAGTATTTCCTTCCGTCTTTTTGCTCTTCAAACTTAATCTCCCTCGTAATCCCCGGATATCTCCTGACCTCAAAAATGTCGTCAAATGAGATTTTGAATAGGTAGTTTATTAAGATCTCCTTAGGCTCGTGCGAAAGGTTGTAAAAAGTCAGCACTTCCCTGTATGTCCAGTTTTCAGCAAGTTCTCTTTTTCTAACTAGTAAAATTGAACTCTTTCCACTTTTTAGGAGCATGTGAGAAATTGAGGCGTGCGATGCAAGCTCAACATGTCCGAGGAGCTGCTTTTCATAGTGCTCTACCTCGAGTGAGATATCGCTTACAAACCTTGTGTCAAAGGCATAAAATCCGTGATATTCGCCGTTCATGTCTCCTTTTACATCGGACACAACAAAAGCTCCGTTAGAAGACAATATGACCCTGGTCATTGAACCACCTTCTAAATATTCCTATGATGCCTTTGAAACTTTATATTTTTTTAGGGAGATAAAAAGTCCAAAAATAAAATGTCAGCCTCTTAGGACTACTTCGTCCCCGGGCCCTAAAGAGCTCTCTTTACCAAAAGCACGGATTTTAACACGTCTGTCGTTGATGACTTTAGCTTTCACCTCATCGTTCTTGAGCTCCAGTTCAACCAGAGCCCCCTTAAAGAAGAACTTCATCTTCACCGATGTCCACTTTTGCGGAAGCCTTGGAGCAATCTCCACGATGTCGTCTTTTACGTCAATCCCACAGAACCCCCTAAAGAAGATTTGCCAAACTCCTCCGGCGGTTGCTAAGTGAAATCCGTCTTGAGTGTTCCCATAGATGTTGTTGAGGTCTATGAAAGCACACTTCATAAAGTAGTCATAAGCCAAATCGTCATAGCCGAGCCATGACGCTATTATGCTGTAGGTAGGCATTGAGAGAGACGATGCATGAGTTGTTCTAACGATGTAATAGTCAAAGTTCTTTCTAATTGTCTCCAAATCGAACTGCTCTTTAAGGAGGTATTGGGCCGCTATAACATCAGCTTGCTTGATTAGTCGCGTCTTTCTTAAGTTTCTCCTCACTTCCTCAGGAAGCCTCTTCTCTCCAAGACCATAAGGATCAACAGTGTAATCTGCTAGCTCAAAGTAGCCGTCGAACTCCTCAAATACTCCACCTATTTGCCTCGGGAGATATATCTTCTCCGCAATCTCAGTCCACGTCTTTACTTCCTCCTCGCTTACACCTATCCTTTGCACTGTTTCATGCCAAGTTCCCCCAAGCTTTTTAGCCTTTTCAAAGTACCTAACCGCCAAAAGGAGGTTGTATTTTGCCATTAAATTTGTAAAGAAGCTGTTGTTTATGTGCTCATGGTACTCGTCCGGGCCAATGACTTTTTCAATGACATAGCCCTTATCGCTCTCATATTCCACCCTGCTGGCCCAAAACCTTGCGGCTTCAAGGATAATCTCAAGCCCGTATTTGGACATGAACTCCTCATCTTTGGTGAACCTGTAGTAGAGCTCCACAGCATACGCCACGTCAGCTGTTATGTGGTGCTCCTCCTCGCCGGTGTAAATTCTAACAGCCTCTTTTCCCACAATATCGAGTGGAATTAGAGGAGGTGTGGCTTCATAGCCATCATCGGCTGACTCCCATGGGAACTGGGCACCCTCATAACCATTGAGTCTCGCATTCTCCCTTGCGGCATCTAGATTGTTGTAGCGATATTTTAGCATATCTCTTGCCTTTTTCGGAAAAACTGCCATAAAAAATGGTAGCGCATAGATATCGGTATCCCAAAAAACGTGTCCTCTATAACCAAACCCATGAATTCCCCTAGCAGTCAAAGAAATTTTGTCGTTTATTGGTGCGGACTGAATGAGGTGGAACAAGCTAAAGGCCAAACCCCTTTCCGCTTCCTTATCACCTTCTATCTCCACTTTAGCCAAGTTCCAGACTTCTTGCCAATAATTCTTGTGCTCCGTATAAAGCGCTTCAAAGCCGAGCTCTTTAGCATCTTGAAGCTCTCTAATGGCCTTTTCCTTGACTTCGGGGCTTTCTGATGAAACTATAGTTATATACTTGGTGAACTCGTAGCTTTTACCCTTCTCCACGTTAAGTGTCAAAATCTCGCTTATGCCCCCAGCATTTTTAAGAAAGCTCCTCTTAGCCTTGCTCTTGCTCACAAGAGAGCTTGCAATTCCAATCTTATATTTCCCATCTAATGTTCGGGTTCCAGCGTAGATATAATCCTCATGGGCTTTAAGCTCTTCAACGTCAATGTGCCTAACTGTAATGTCATCTCTATAAGATGGATTAGCGACATCTGTCTTTATTGGACTTATGATCGTTAAAATTCCATCTTCGCTAGCTTTGATCGCAAACTTAAGAAGAACTATATTTTTTCGCTTTCCGTGAACAATCCTTATGCTCTCGTACTCAATATTTGTTCCATTTTGAGTTTCTAGACATAAGGCAGTTTTTAGTGTTGCATCTTCAATGTTGAGCTCCCGCTCATACTTCAAAAGCCTTTGAGTGCTTAAGCTTAGTGGCTCTCCATTAAAAAACGCTTGAATTCCAATCACTCTCGGAGCATTGACTATCTCCCTATAAAAGTAAGGGGCATAGTCATAAACTCCTGCTATTGTCGTGCCGTAAATCGTTGGCTCTAACTCTATCTCTCCCCTAATTCCAATGTGACCATTTCCCAATGTCAACACTGTTCCATAAACAGCTTCTTCCTTGGGAGTATACTCTTTGAACTTGAAGTTGTACTTCATAGCCGAACCCCCTTTGACTCTATTAAAGACACAATTTTTTCCAAGCTAAGCTCACTAAAGTCCCTAAAGGTCAAATCGGCATCCAACTTAGCTTCTCTTACATAACCCAAAGTGATCATTCCAAGCTCCTTACCTGCTTTTACCCCAGTAGGAGCGTCTTCAACAACCAAAAAAGCCCTAAGCTCGGGGAACTTGATTTTTAACTTCTCCAAAGCCATCTCAAAAACAAGCTTTTTATTCGGGGCTAACCCACTCACATTGATATCAAAAAGTTCGTTAAGCGATATTTTCTGGCCTTTATACTCAACTTCGATTTTCTTGGCAAGTTTGGCTGCATTTTTAGATGCAGAAGCTAAAGCATGTTTAATCCCAGCTTCCTTTGCTTGTATCAGAAAAGCTATAGCATTTTCGTTAATCTCATATTCCTTGTTTTCAAACATATCGTTTACAATTTTATTCTTAAACTCAGCGAACTCATGGAGGAGTTTTTGCTTTTCCTCATCTGTTTTAGCATTAAACTTATCATAAACTCCCTTTAGCATTAATATATTATCAGCACCTTCATAACGAGGCTTTCCTGAAACATACTGAACGTAAAATTCGTGATCAAAGTCATCAACACCATAGTGCTTAGCGGCTCTTCTCCAAGCTTCTTCATGCGGAGTAAAAACTAAAACACCATCGAAATCCCAGACAATACCAATGTTTTTCATGCTTACACCTCCAAGTCATCTCTCGACTTTTTGTATTGTCACAAGTTGAGCTTCCACATCCTCTAATTCTGCATCAAAACCTCCTATTGTGAAGATACCGCTCTCATTTTCCAAAACAAAGTTGCTAACTATTCCATACCTGTTCACAGATTTTACCGCCCCATTAAGAGTTATATAATTCCCCTCTTTGATGTCCCTGCCTTCAACGCTTACTA
Organism: Palaeococcus pacificus DY20341; assembly: GCF_000725425.1. Lineage (NCBI taxonomy): Archaea > Methanobacteriati > Methanobacteriota > Thermococci > Thermococcales > Thermococcaceae > Palaeococcus > Palaeococcus pacificus. The sequence goes on from NZ_CP006019.1 coordinate 1,479,694, forward strand.
TTGGTAAATATCCCAGTCTCAAGAGGGCTTCTAATTCATCCAAAACCATTGAGAACTCGATGAATAATTTTGGATATATCTCTGGCCTGGGCTTCCAGCATAGCACTTCCTTTGCCTTAACCCAAAGATTGTTGTGGATATTTAGAAGCCTCAGCAGGAGATCTTTCTCATGGATTATGTAGCCATAAATCTCAGTACTTGAAATTGGGGCCCGGTGAACGCTGAAAAACCTCCTTTTTGAGTATATAGCGCTTGAAAGATCCGAGATTACTAACAAAAAGTTTCCGAGTTCGGAAGTCTTAATCTTTAACTGATCCCTATATTGTTCAAATTCTTCTATTGGTCCCATTCTTGGATAAACAAGCAGATAGAGATTTACTCCTCTTTGAAGAGCGCCTAGGAGATAGGGTTTAATTTCTTGAAATATTGAATATGGCATTTCAGCTCTAATCTCGACTTGGGCACTGTTGATAACTTCAAGAATTCCTGAAACAACACCTTCCAAACCTCTCACAAGTGAGATATAAGGTGCTTCCTCTTCTGAAGTGAGGCTTATTTTCTTGAGTTCCTCCTCAAGAGTTGTTTTTAAAATATCCAGCTTTATCTTTTGAACTTCTATCAGTGACCCTATATCAGTAGCAGTGTAAATTCTTGGCCTTCCTGCAGAGGCCCTTATGAATCCCTTCCTAATCAAGCTTTGGATTATATTGTAAAGTTGGGGCTGATGAATGTCCAAGTAATCGAGAAGATCTTTAACTGTGGCGCCTTTTTTAGCGAGAATAGTTAGATAGACTTCAGCTTCCCTTTTTGTGAGACCTAACTCCTGAAGTCTCTCCACTAGGGCCATTTCCAATATTATCCCTCCTATATTGTTGCACGCATCACATATTTTTTATGTATTTTAATACTATTTAAATTTATTGCATACTAATACGGAAAAGTTTATATAATATAATTATAGTATAAACTTCTGAGGACTGTAGTGTACTACATAGTGGAGGGATGTAAAAATGAGAAAAGCCCTCTTTGGAGTGTTTTTAGTTTTTGTTATGCTTTTTGCAGTTGCAGCTTCTGGCTGCATAGGTGGAGGAGAAACTACGACAACTACGGAGACACAAGTTAAGACCGAAACAAAAGTGGAAACGCAAACCCAAGTTCAAGAGAAAGTGTTTATAAGATTTGCCGGTTGGAGTGCCGGAGAAACAGAGATGAAAAACTACCAAAGGATGATATCCCAATTTGAGAGCAAGTATCCAAACATAGGCGTTAAGTATGAGGTCATAACCCAGATGTTCCACGAGAATATATTGGCATCCTTCGGTGCTGGAGTTGCCCCAGATGTCTTCTACGTCGATAGCTCATGGTCCCCAATGTTCATAGACAAAGGTGCTCTTTATCCAGTTTCAGACCTTGCAGATAAAGCATTCATCGACCAGTTCTATCCATTCCTCTTAGAGCCTTTTAAGAAGGGTGACAAACTCTATGGTCTTCCAAAGGACTGGAGTATGTTGGCACTTTTCTATAACAAGAAGCTCTTTGAGCAGGCTGGTCTTACAAAGCCACCAGAGACTTGGGAAGAGCTCGAACAATACGCAAAGATAATAGCTGAAAAGACTGGAAAGCCAGGTTTAGCAATCTATTTGGGTGGATTTAACAGGTATGTACCTGTTGCTGTCAGCAACGGCGCTTCAAAACCATGGTTCGAGAAGCCTGAGGATGCTTCTTGGTTCGACAACCCAACCGTAAAGGAAACACTAACATGGTACATCAACTTGTATAGAGTGGGCAAAGTAGAGATGGAGAAAGAAGGTAAAACCCCCTATGTTGTTCAACCAGGTGATGTAGGTGCAGGATGGCTAGGAGATGCTTTTGGACAGCAAGAGGTTGCTATGGTGATAAGCGGTAACTGGATGATTCCATTCTTATCCGACCAATTCCCGGACTTCAAGTATGGCGAAGATTGGGACATCGCTCCATTACCCGCTGGAAAAGAGGGTAGGGCTACAATGGCATATACCGTTATTCTCGGAATAAACGCTAAAACCGAGCACCCACAAGAGACATGGAAGTTTGTAGAATATCTCCTAGGTCCAGAGGGACAAAAAGAACTTGTCGTTAAAGCAGGTCAAACATTACCAAGCATAAAGGGATTTGAGAACGATCCAGACATGTGGCCACAACACAAGAAGACGCTCTCATTCATGCCAGACTACAAGGAGGTCGTAGTGTTCATATGGGGACCCAAATCAGGTCCGCTTGAAGGTAAATTCAGCGATGCAATGGCTGCAGCAATGAGGGGAGAGATGACTCCCGAAGAGGCCATCGATATTATGAAGCAAATTGTGCAAGAAGAACTAAGCGGTTGAGGTGGTTTTTATGTTTTCTAAATTTTCTTCTTTTTATGAGAAAGCTAGGAATAAGGAGATTGTAGCTGGTCTTTCGCTAATTTCTATTGCTGTTTTGCTCAACTTGGTTTTTGGATACTTTGCTATGATATTTGCATTCTATTTAAGCTTCTTTAAGTGGGACTATATTGGTGAGATGCAATTTGTTGGCTTAAAGAACTACGCTATTGTTGTTAGAGATTTAATAAGAGGTATTAACGGTGCTTCCTACCTCCTCTCTCCTTTCTATACTGGTCTGAAAAACATCTTAGTGTACACTGCAATAGTTGTTCCTGTCCAGACGTTTTTAGCAATAGTTTTAGCTTCATTTGCAAATCAAAAGATTAAGGGCCAACAGTTTTTCAAAGTCTCCTACTTTCTCCCAGCAACAACAAGCTCCGTCATAATAGCCCTCATCTTTATCTGGCTCTTCATGAAGAACGGCTTCATAAACTACGTCTTGACCACAGTAGTGCCCGGATTCCAACCAATAGACTGGATAAATGACAAAAGCTACCTGCTTTTGGCCATAGCTCTCGTTGCCATATGGGGAACAAGTGGCCACTTTATGGTGTCATTTCTAGCAGCAATGCAGGCTATACCAAAGGACATATATGAAGCTGCAATGCTGGATGGTGCAGGACCGATAAGGCGATTCTTTTTCATAACCATCCCCATGCTAAGGCCAATGATAGTTTACGTCGTTGTAATGGGCTTAATTGGTGCACTTCAAATGTTCGACTTGGCATGGGTGATGGCCGGAGCTAACGGAGGACCAGGTGGTGCAGGCTATACTGTTGCACTAGATATTTACAATGAGGCATTTACGCGCATAAACCCCGGTGTTGCAGCAGCAAAGAGCTGGTTCCTGTTCGCAATAATATTTACGACGACATATCTCTTCCAGAAAAAGTATGGAGGGGCTATGAGATGACACCAAAAGAGAAGGAGATGCTCATAAGGAAGATATGGATTTTAATAACCTATGCAGTACTTCTAACGTTTGCTTTAGTTTATTTAATGCCGTTTATACGATCATTAGTAGCTTCTTTCATGACTTGGGCTCAAGCATCACGATATCCTCCTGACTGGATTCCAAACCCCTTCACACTAGAGAACTACCAAAAGCTCTTCAGGCTCGACCTCTTCCCCAGGTGGATTAGGAACACCGCCCTATATGCAGGTATCATAATAGCAGGCAACATCCTGTTTTCAAGCATGGCAGGCTACGCTTTCGCCCGTCTGAAATTTCCGGGAAGGGACATCATATTTTCCGCCCTGCTGTCTCTATTGATGATACCAATGTTCGTGACCCTCGTCCCCAACTATATCATCATCTACAAGCTCGGCCTGATAGACAATATCTTTGGACTGGCACTCCTGGGCCTTGTGAACGTCTCAAGCATATTCCTCATGAGGCAGTACTTTATGTCGCTCTCCAACGAAATCTTTGAAGCGGCCCGCCTGGACGGGTGCGGCCCTATAAAGGCCTTTTTCTACATTGCTCTCCCACTTTCCAAGCCCGTTTTAGGGGCGGTGGCAGTTTATCAATTCCTCGGTTCGTGGAACGCATTCATCGGACCCCTCATCTTCTTAAGATCCCCCGAGAACTTCACACTACCTGTCGGACTTAGCTTTGCTTTCCAAAGGGCAATGTGGACTGAGTACACCCCAATAATTGCGGGTTCTCTTGTAGCCTCTGCCCCTACGATACTAATGTTCCTAATACTAAACAGGTACTTGATTAGGGGAATAGTCATTACAGGAGGGAAAGGCTAATGGCTAGAGTCGTGCTTAAAGATGTTACTAAAAAGTTTGGTGATGTTTTGGCAGTTAATAAGCTCAACCTTGAGATTAAGGACGGGGAATTTATGGTTCTCTTAGGCCCGAGTGGCTGTGGGAAGTCCACTACTTTAAGAATGATAGCAGGGCTGGAAAATCCAACAGCAGGCGAGATATGGATTGGAGAGCAACTGGTCAATGATTTAGACCCCACTAAGAGGAATACCGCAATGGTGTTCCAAAGTTATGCTCTCTATCCTCACATGACGGTCTTCGGCAATATCGAGTTCCCATTGAGAATGTCAGGAGTTCCTAAGCAGGAGAGAGCTAAAAAAGTTAAAGAAGTCGCGGAATTCCTCGGCATAAGTGAGCTTTTGAACAGAAAACCAAGTGAGCTCAGCGGTGGACAGCAGCAGCGTGTGGCCTTAGCGAGAGCTTTGGTGAGAGAGCCCAAAGTCTTTCTCCTAGATGAACCATTGAGCAACTTGGATGCAAAGATTAGGACCCAAATGCGCTTTGAGCTCAAGAGGCTCTTAAGCTATGAGCTCGGCATAACAACCGTTTACGTTACGCACGACCAAGTAGAGGCCATGACAATGGCAGACAGGATTGCTGTTTTGAATAAAGGCTCTCTTCAGCAGGTCGGTACTCCCGATGACATATTCTACAGACCCGCTAATACATTCGTGGCAACATTTGTAGGAAGTCCTCCGATGAATTTAATTAACGGAGACGTAATGAGAAAAGAGGGTAAGGTGCTCTTTGACAGCGGCCACTTTACATTGGAGCTCCCCACTGATGTTGAAGTGGAGGGTAAAGTAATACTCGGCTTCAGACCGCAGCATACAGAGGTGAGCATAGAGCCCAAAGAAGGCTTTGTGAAAGGGAAGCTTTTGGGAATTGAAAAGCTCGGAGTGGAAAGCTATGGACACCTACCCTACGATGACTTGGAGATTGTTATCCAGCTTCCGGAAGAGATACCCCCAAGCACAAAAGAAATATACTGGCGGCCGAGGCACGAGAGGACTTACATCTTCGACGGGAAGACCAGAAAGTTAATCTATGGTTAGCTTTTCTGTTCTATTATTTTCCACACAGCTTTGAGGTGATGCTATGAGGATAGCCATGATAACACCGCATGGAGATCCATTGGGAAAGTTGGGAGAACCCGATACCGGCGGGCAGTGTGTTTACGTTAAGGAGTTAAGCAGGCATTTGGGGAAGCTTGGGGCTGAAGTGGACATTTTTACAAGGCAAAGGGGAGGAAGAAAGGAAATAGAGCACATAAGCGAAAATGTGAGAGTGATTAGGATAGAGTGTGGACCTGAGGGGTTCATCCCTAAAGAAAAGCTGATGCCATATTTACCAGAGTTTACTGAAAAAGTCGCCGAATATGTAGAAGAGAGAGAATACCGCGTAGTTCACACTCATTACTGCGATGGCGGCTTTGTAGGGTTAAAGCTCAAAGAGCGCTTTGGGGTTAAGATGATTCACACTTCTCACTCTCTCGGAATTTTGAAAGCCAAAGCTTTGGGGGATTTTGAACCATATAAAGAAAGGATTGCCCTTGAAAAGGAGATTTATGAGAAGAGCGATGCAATAATTGCAACGACAAAGATTGAGAAAAATGACATAGCAACGCTTTATGAAATTGAAGAGAGCAAAATTCATGTAATCCCTATAGGCGTTGACACAGGTTTTTACAGACCAATGGGTGATAAGGACAACCTCAAAAAAGAGCTCAACTTGCCTGAAATTCCACTAGTCTTTGCACTGGCAAGGCTTGACCCGAGAAAAGGTCTTGACCTTCTCATAAAGAGCGTTCCCTACATCAAGGAACACTATAACGGAGACTTTTTGGTTCTACTAAGCACCGGTACTGGAGCCAAGGAAGAGGAGAAAGAGATGAACAAGCTTTTGGCTCTAATAAAAGAGCTCAATGTGGAGGATAAAGTAAGGATAATACCCGCAATTGCGCCAGTGGAGCTAGTTCCCAAGTACTACTCAGCGGCTGATGTCTTTGTGCTTCCATCTCCATATGAGCCTTTTGGAATAGTTATGCTTGAGGCGATGGCATGCAAAGCTCCAATGGTTGCGACAAAGTTTGGAGGGCCAGCAGAGGTGCTCCAAGACGGTTATGACGGCTTTTTAGTCGATCCAAAAAACTCGGAAGAGATGGGAGCTAAGATTGCAGAGCTTTTGAGAGAGGAAGATAAGAGGGAGCTCTTTGCAGAAAGGGCTTATCAAAAAGTGCTCAGCAAGTATTCATGGGACAGCGTTGCAAAAGAAGTGTTAAATCTCTTTGAGAACGTTTAAAGGGGGTTCAGATGAAGGACATACTATCCATTGGAGAGGTGCTGGTAGACTTAAAAATTATCGGCGGTAAGATGGGCCTCCACACAGGGGGTTCCGCTCTCAACCTTTCATTTTACGCTGAACAAGCGGGAGCAAAGGTGAAGTTCATTGGAGCCATTGGAAACGACTTTTTAGCAGAGCACATAGAAGAGGAGCTTAAAAGATTAAACTTCAGTCAGAGGCCTATAAGAGTGGATGCAAGCACGACTCTTGTTTTGATAAAAGCTGAGGGAGAAAAGCTGACCCCGATAATATACCGCGCCGCTGATAGGATGTTAAGTTATGAGATAATAGATGCCAATTGGGAAAGGGCTGAGATAGTCCATACCTCAGCTTTTGCGCTCTCTCTTGAGCCAGCGAGCACTGCCATACTAAGGGCTTTGGAGAGAGCAAAAGAGGAGGGTGCTTTAATCAGCGTTGACCCAAACTATAGGAGAAAAATTTGGAGAACGTGGGGGGCAGGGAAAGAGGCCCTGCTTAAGGCAATTTCCATGGCGGATATAGTAAAGCCTTCAATAGAAGATGCCCAAGAGCTTTTTGGGGTCAAAACACCGCAAGAGGCTTTAGACGCTTTTAAGCTGGCTGGAGCAAAAAACATAATCCTGAGCATGGGTGGGAGAGGAGTTATAGCACTAACTGAGGAAAACGAAATAATTAAAGTTCCAGCTAAAAATGTAAGAGTTTGTGAGCCAACCGGTGCAGGTGATTCGCTATTCGGGACAATTTTAGCAAAGTTCTCAAAGGGCTGGAGCTTAAAGGAGGCCATAGAAGAAGGCGTAAAAGTAGCAGCTAAAGTGGTGAGCAGACCCGGAACACTTGTAAAAGTAGATTAAAAGTGGATAACAAAGCTCTCTAAAACCAAAATATCGAGCTTTGCTTTTCTAAAGCTCTTCAGTGCATCTTGAGGCGAGCACACTATGGGTTCTCCATGCATGTTGAAGCTCGTGTTTAATACGATTCCAACGCCCGTGGCTTTTTCAAAGCGTTTAATGATTTCATAATACCTTAGGTTGTCTTCATTCGTCAGCGTTTGAGGCCTTGTAGTCCCATCGATGTGAACAACGGCTGGCGCTTCCTCAATCATTCTCTCCGTTGCCATATAACTCATCGTCATGAACTTGTTGGGATAGGCATCTTCAAGGTATTCATCTATGCGCTCCTCAAGCATTGAAGGAGCAAAGGGCTGGAAAACGTCCCTATTCAAAGCTACGTTTAGCTTCTTCTTAACGCCCTCATCCCGTGGGTCGGCCAAAATGGAGCGGTTGCCCAAAGCCCTTGGCCCATACTCCATAGCACCTTGGAAGTAGCCTACGAGCCTGCCCTCAACTAAGGAATCAGCAACAAAAGAAGGAACATCTCCCACTTCCTCATATTTAACGCCCTCTTCTTTCAATACTGTTTCAATTTGCTCCTCATCGTAAGATGGGCCCAAATAGACGTGTTCAAGTTTGAATGGCTTCCATTTTCCATCGAGTCTCTCAAACTGGGCCTTCACGAAGAGAGCTGCTCCCAAAGCTAAGCCACCGTCGTCCATAGCGGGAAATACCCAAATATCAGGGAAGTGGGCTCTAAGGACAGCGTTAGCTTTGACATTTTGGGCAACGCCGCCAGCATAAGCTAATGGAAGGCCATATTCAGTGAGCTTAATACCGAGTTCATCTACAAGCTCTTCAAGATGTTTTTGAGCAGAAGCCGCTATCTCGATGGCCTTTCTTTGGATTTCACCTTCAAGACTGCCTTTCTTCATCTGCAGCGCTATTTCCTTAGCCTTTGATAAGGGATAGCTAAAAAGTTCAGCAAGCTTTTTAGTTGCCTCAACCCCAATTAGGCCCAGCTTATTATCAAAGCTTAGCCCGTTGAGCTCTATTATGTTCGAGAGGTCGTAGGTCGGCTCCCCATAAGCGGCCAAGCTCATCACTTTACCTTCGTGACGCATGGGCTTGAAGCCCAAAAGCTCCGTAATGGAGGCATAGAAGTCACCTAAGGAGTCTAGATAAGTGCTCTGGGAAATCCTAATCATCTCACCATCTCTTCCAATGTAAATGGAAGAGCTCAATCCGTCACCAGCCGCGTCTATGCTTAGAGCTAACGCCTCTCTCCAGCCAGAGGTGTAGTATGCTGAGGCTGAGTGAGCTAGATGGTGCTCGACAAAGAGGATTTTTCTCTTGAATTCATTCCCAAAAATCGCTTTGAGGTTAGCTTCAAGCTCCAGAAGCCGGGAGCGCTTTCTAAATATACCAGCTACCGCTATAAGTTCAATATCCTCTGGAGTAGCTTGGGCCATCTCGAGGACTTTCTTTAAGCTGAGCTCAGGGAAGCCGCGGTACTTCTTAACCCTATTCAAACGCTCCTCGTTAACTGCATAGATTTTTTCCCCGTCGATTAGCACTGCTCCCGCATCGTGGCCGTCGTGGATTCCTATTATCATGGTCTCAAATTGAAAAGGTGAGTTTAAAAAGTTCTCCCTCAAATTTAATCCGGTGATGCTATGATAATCCTTGATAATCACTTTCATGTTGACCCCTACAAAGGGCTGTTCCTCGAGGCAGTCAAACAGTTTCACCGCGCTGGGGGAACGCATCTAAACGTTGTCTACAAAACGGCCCATGACTATGGCTTTGAAGGAATGAAAGCGGAGGACTTCATTAAAGCTATGGACTTCCACATAAAGCTTGTCGAAAAGATAAATAAAGAAACTGAAGTTAGAGCGTTCGCCGTTGTCGGCGTCCACCCAGCGGAGTTCGTGTATTTAGCCGAGAAAAAAGGCCTTGAATATGCAAAAAGCGAAGTTATGAGGGCGTTAGAGTACGCGCAAAAGCTCTGCCTCGAGAGAAAGGCGATAGCCATAGGCGAGATTGGGAGGCCGCACTATGAGGTAAGCGAAGAGGTATGGGAGGCGAGCATTGAGCTCATGAAGTATGGGATGAGCCTTGCTAAAGAAGCTGACTGCGCTGTCCAACTGCATACGGAGAGTTTCAACGAGGAAAAGTTTAGAGAGCTTGGAAAAATCGTTAAAGAAGTTGGCATAAAGCCATACCGCGTTGTGAAGCACTTCTCGCCGCCGCTCGTCAAGGTCGCCAAAGAAGTAGGGGTCTTCCCATCGATTATAGCGAGCAAAAAGAACATCGCAGAGGCAATAAAACAGGGAAACCGCTTTATGATGGAGACGGACTATATAGACGACAAGAGAAGGCCGGGAGCGGTTTTAGGGCCTAAAACCGTGCCAAAGAGGACAAAAGCCTTCCTCCAAAACGGCCTCTTTAGCGAGGAGGACGTTTACAAAATCCACATGGAGAACCCGAAAAAAGTGTATGGAGTGGAGCTGGAGGAATAATCAAAAGTAAAGAGAGTTAGATCATAACCTCTCAAAGAGCGCCGCCACCATGAAGGGCAGCAAAACAGTTACATCGCCTTCAACGGTTACATAGCGCGCATCTTCTCTAACTTTTCCCCAGGATACAGCCTCCCTCAAGCGCGCGCCGCTTAAAGATCCATCCCACTCTGGAGCGGTGGTGATGTAAACGGCGTAGTCAAGTCCCTCCTTGTAGAACTGGTTCCACCAGATTGTGTGGTGCTTGCTTATACCTCCTCCAAGCATTAAGGCACTGCTCTTGATGTTCTCGGCATCAAGGGTGGCCATTATCTCATCGAGCTTGCTCTCGTCTCTAAATACGTCAATGATAAAGTCGCTCTTGTCCTGAGCAAACATCCATATCTGGTAACCGACTGCTCCATCCGTAATACCCGGCACGAAGATTGGGATTTTGTTTTTATAAGCCCAGTAGATTAGCGAGTTTTCTTTGCCCTCCTCATTCTCCAAGCGTTTGCCAATCTCCCATATGAGCTCATAAGTAGCTAATCTCCTCTTCCCTTCATCGTAAATTTCTTGAAGAATCTTTTGAAGCTTCTCCTCCACTACCCAATAGCTGTCGTTTGGCACTAAGACGTTGCCCAACCTGTTTATGCCTTGATGCCTGAGCTCCTTATCGTCCATCAAAAAGCTCCCGTGGTAGTAAGGCTTCCACAAGCGCGCTAAGTCGTGGTCTAAAGTGCCGCAGGTTGTAATTATCGCATCAAAGAGCTTTCTCTTAACGAGCTCTACCAGAATTCCCTTTGTTCCTGTAGCCATGATGCACGCAGGAAAGCTCAAGAAGCGGAAGATTTTCTCTTCCTTCATCATCTTCTCGAGTATATCAACAGCTAAGGCGAACTTTTTAGCGGTAAAGCCCCCGCTCTCAAAGAGCTCCCTAACTATCTCGTCAGCAGTCATGCCTTTCTCAATTTTAATATCCTTAACAACCTTCTGATCATCTAAGTTAATCTTCATGAGCATCACCTCTTTATATTGTGCAAAGAGAAAGAGCTTTTAAAAGTTTTAGCTTTTTGAAAATAAAATTTCTAACTCCTTTCTTTCGTCCATAGGATGGGCATCATACCCTAAACCGCGCAAAATCTTAGCAAACTCTTTAGCATAACCATATCGCGTGTATATTTTTTCAGGCTTGACTTTTTCCACAATACGCATAAGCTCCCAGAAATCAGCATGATTGCTCAGCTTTAAGCTCCCAAAACCTGAAACAAAGAGCTCAGAAGGATGTAAACCATTTTCAGGCTTCACACTCCTAAAGCCTCTCAAAACCACTTCTCCATCTCTATCGATATTGTGGAAACTAATTCCAAACTTTTCGTAAACTTTGGCAACTTTAATAATCTCACGCGAAGCTTTAACGGTATAACCATGCACATCGAGGATTTTCAAAAGCTCCTGTGCTTTCCCCATTTGATTAGCATATAGAGTGGGCGTCTTTTTCATATCCAAAGCCTCTTCGATGAACGCGATTAACTTCTTCTCTGCTTCTCTCGGCGAGGGAAAGTTAAAGTGCGGCACTCCAAAAGTGGCTTCAATTATCAAAACATCGGCCTTTTTAAATCGGCTCTTTTCAGCGGTGCGAAGCTTAAACCATTTTACATCTCCAGTGTACAAAAGGGAAAACTCGTCAAACTCAATGTAGATTTGAGCAGAGCCGAGCATGTGCCCAGCTGGGAGTAGCTTAGCTTTGTAATCCCCAATGTAAAAGCTCTTTCCTAAGGGGTGAACCTTGTAGAAGCCGCCCTTTCGAAGATGGCTCAGATATTTAGTTGCTTTCGTTGAAACTATCATATCCCCACTAACGAAGTGGTCGGTATGAGCATGGCTCTGAAAGGCCACTTTAGCTGAAGAGTCGAGTCCTATGCCGTTTATAACAACCATTAGACCTCAACCTTTAAACTATCGTTTTCCAGCACAATCTCACCGCTCGGCAGGAGACTTATGCATATCGCCCTTATTTCAACGCCTTTGGCTTTTGCTTCTCTTAGGAGCTCAGCTATTTTAGGATCGCCTTTTTCGTATGGCTTGAACTTCTCAACCCCTGGAAGGGCACCTATAAAGAGTATCATCGCCTTCGAGCCTTTTTCTTTAAGCTCTATAAGCTCTTTAATATGCTTCTGCCCCCTAACACTAGGGCAGTCGGGATACATGGCATATTTGCCTTCTCTCAGAACGGCACTTTTCATCTCGGCCCACACTTCTCCATTAGGACCCTCAAAGAGATAATCCAAGCGAGATTTTCCCACTTTAACTTCCTTGCGCTTTATTCGACAGTCTTTAAGCCAAGAAATCATGCCTTTTTCAACAGCTTTTTCAAAAGCCCTCGCTTGAGTTCTTGTATCAATTATCGCCCCTCTTCCATTTTCTTCTGCAAAGCCTATCAAAATACAATCCGTCTTACCTCCTAGTTTTGGCATGCAGAAAGCTTTCCTCCCCGTGACCATAAACTCCTCCAAACGCCCAGTGTTGGTAATCAACGCCCTCTTAATCTCGCCGTTAATCTTGACTAAACCAACAAATCGATTAAGCCTCTCCAAAAATTCACACTCTACAATGTTAAGCTTGGCTATTATTTTCATCACTACCCTCCATTAATTCCACCTAAAGCTTTAAATATTATTCACATGACATTAAGATGAACATCTAAACGATAGAGGTGGTTGGAATGGTGGACTATGAGCTTTTGAAAAAGATTGTTGAAGCCCCGGGTGTTACTGGCTATGAGTTTATGGGAGTTAAAGATGTTGTAATTGAGGCCTTCAAGGACTATGTCGATGAAATTACCGTTGATAAGCTTGGAAACGTTATTGCACACAAGAAAGGTGACGGGCCAAAGGTAATGCTCGCAGCACACATGGACCAAATAGGTCTTATGGTAACTCACATCGAAAAGAACGGATTTTTAAGGGTTGCTCCTGTGGGAGGAATTGACCCCAGAACCTTAATCGCCCAAAGGTTTAAGGTCTGGATTGACAAGGATAAATTCATCTATGGTGTTGGAGGAAGTGTTCCACCACACATCCAAAAGCCCGAAGAGAGGACAAAAGCACCAACGTGGGATCAAGTTTTCATTGACATTGGTGCCGAGAGCAAAGAAGAAGCTGAAGAGATGGGAGTTAAGGTTGGAACGATAATCACATGGGACGGCAGGCTCGAGCGCTTGGGCAAGCACCGCCTTGTCAGCATAGCCTTTGACGACAGAATAGCTGTGTACACATTAGTTGAAGCAGCTAGGAAGCTCAAAGATGTTAACGCGGACATTTACTTTGTTGCCACAGTTCAAGAAGAAGTTGGCCTTAGGGGAGCAAAGGTTTCCGCTTTTGGAATTGAACCCGACTACGGCTTTGCAATAGACGTAACAATAGCAGCAGACGTTCCCGGAACACCAGAGCACAAGCATGTCACAAAGCTTGGAAAGGGAACCGCCATAAAGATAATGGACCGCTCAGTTATCTGCCACCCAACAGTTGTTAGGTGGATGGAGGAGATTGCCAAGAAATACGAAATTCCATACCAATGGGACATCCTCCTCGGTGGAGGAACCGATGCAGGAGCAATTCACCTCAACAAGAGCGGTGTTCCAACAGGTGCAATTAGCGTTCCATCAAGGTACATTCACTCAAATGCTGAAGTTGTAGACGAGAGGGACGTCGATGCTGGAGTTGAGCTGATGGTCAAAGTTCTGGAGCACATCCACGAGCTTACGATTTGAGCTTTTTATTCTCTTTTTTCTAAAATTTCATCAGCAATTTCTTTGTGCTGGCTGATGTTAGAAATTTGAACCTCCTTTTTGGCAGTTTTACCCAGTTTATGCCATTCATAAACAAAATAAGCTCCCCCGAGGAGGATTCCAAGCATCAGGAAAGGTGCCTTTGATGGCAATGGAAGGCCTCGATGCCACTTATAAAGGAGGTAGTTTTGATAGAAAAACAAATATCCTAACCATACCAAAAGCAGGGAGATTATGATCTCTTCAATTAGCTTTAGCTCTTTTGTTCCCATTTTAACCCCTAACTCTCTAAGCTAAATCCAATTATAAAGCTTTTTGATAGAAATGGGCACAAAGATCGGTCAAAGGATGTTTGTATTCATAAAATTTAGACCTTCACCACGTTTATATACTTCAAGGTACATATTATATTGTGTGAGGGAAATGGAACCGGCGATATTTTTTGAACTTCCCATTCCACCTGAGCCCGATAGAAGAATTGTAGAAAGAGAGAAAGACGTCGTAGAGTTCATTGCAAATTATATTTGGAATAAAGCTGAAATATACGACTTTACAGGCCCTTCAGGAGTATTTTATGGCGAATTTAAACAGATTGTAAAAAAGAACCAGAGCAAAATTAGAAGATGGCTTAGAATGGAATGTTCTTGGGAAAAGCTCATTGAACAGATTTATTATGACTTTGCTGAGTTTTTGAGATTAAAAGCAATTTCAGAGCAGCCTTATTATTCATGACTTTTTCAAAATTTCGTTTCGAGCGGAAAGATTATAAACTAATTTTTGCTTAGCTTGGAGAGGGTGCTACATGAGAGTAGTGTTCGACATAGGAGGCTCTGTTCTAGTTCCAGATAAGCCAGACATTGATTTTATTAAGAGGATTGCGTATCAGCTCACAAAAATAAGTGAAGATCATGAAGTGGCTGTTGTAGTTGGTGGAGGAAAAGTTGCAAGGGATTACATTAAAGCGGCCAAGACATTCACACCAAACGAGACGTTCAAAGACTATATTGGAATACACATCACAAGGGCAAATGCCATGCTCTTAATAGCCGCCCTGGGTGAGAAAGCATATCCATTCGTTGTACAGGACTTTAGAAAAGCCTGGGAGGTCATGCAGGTTAAGAAAGTCCCCATAATGGGAGGAACCCATCCAGGACATACAACGGATGCAGTAGCGGCGCTCTTAGCAGAGTACCTGCAAGCTGACCTTTTGGTGGTCGTTACAAACGTGGATGGGGTTTACGACAGTGACCCAAAGAAAAACCCTGATGCAAAGAAGCTTGAGAAGATAAGCACGAAAGAACTCGTGGAAATAGCCATGCAGAGCGAGAGCAAAGCTGGTGGAAGCGGTGTAGTCGATGCTCTAGCAGCAAAGTTTATAGAAAGAGGAAAGATTAAAGTTTACATAATCGGAAAGGATGATGCCCTTAACCTCTTTGAGGTCGTTAAAGGAAAGCACAGCGGAACGGTAGTTGAACCTTAATCTTTCTCCATTTCTCCTAAATCTTCGCTATTTTTACACTAGTAAAACTGCAAGTATTCCCGCTAAGAATATACCGTCGAAAGTTCCTGCACCGCCTATGCTTGCCATTGGAGCCCCGAGCTGTTTTATCTTATCCATATTCATCAAATCAGCGCCAATAAGAACTCCCATCGTTCCGCTCATATATGCAACTAAGGGTTTGTTATCTCCTATTATTAGAGCCAAGGCAATTGCAACGAGTGGAGGAATTAATGTTGGAACAGCTATGCCTAAACCCCTTACAGGCCTTGCAAAGGAGTGAATTATTACACTCGCTATTAATGTTGCCACGAGAGCTTTTGCAAGCAAGGAGTAGTCCTGGATCAAAATCAATCTTAGAACTTCATAGGTAACGATGCTCAGCGGAACTAATGCTCCCCCAACATTAACAGCTATAACCGTTTTCTGCTCCCCCCAATCCACGTAGGGGATAGGATACGTTATTCCAAAGAAGGAAACTTCTTTTACCTTAACTATGGGTCCATAACTAGTTACCTCCGTGATTGGGAGGTTTATGAAGCTCCCTATTAGTGCGGCCCAAAAGAGGGTGTATGCTACAGGGAGAGGCAACCCTAATCGCTGAAATGCTAAAGTTATCGTTCCAGCGAATAGGAAAAAGAGAATTGGGAGTAGCAGCACTAGGAGGAGTAAAAACGGAAGCGCTAATGGCGGGAAGAAGTAACGCCTTCTCATATTTTCAACCTCCTAACGTTGGCCCATATCTGAGCGCCGTTAGCTATCTCGACCTTTTTTGGATTGTCAAACTTTTCGGCATCACTCAAGACCCAAGCATAGAGAGGTTTGCCCTTTGAGTATGATTTTAAAAACTCATAATCAGCTAAGTGTTTGTCCTTATGCTTTACGAGCTCCTCAGCCGTGAAGGGGCCGAGGACGTCGACAAGCCTGACCTTGCCTAAGGCCCTCCTCTTGTTGATTATCAAAATCTCTCCCCTAATTTTGGTGTTCTGCTTTCTAATCTCCCAAATCTTTTTTCCCTCAACAATCCATGTTGCGTAGGGTTCTCTAACAATTAAGCCTCTCATATTATTCACACTTTGATTATTTTTGCCCATGTTTATAAATTCAACTATCTCGATTCATTTTATGTCTTTTGGCTGGTAATGAGCATTAACTTTATAATTTTCAAAGGTAGGAACTACTTAGGGAAAGGTTATGAACGCTGTTGAAGTCAAGAACCTCAAGAAAAGCTATCCCAAAAAGATACCTCTACCATTTAGGAAAGTTGAGTGGCTGGAGGCAGTTAAGGGTATAAGCTTTAATGTCAAGAGAGGTGAACTCTTCGGGTTATTGGGGCCTAACGGGGCAGGCAAAACAACCACAATAAAGATGCTCACCACACTTTTAGAGCCAAGTGATGGAGAGGCTAAAATTTTAGGTCTCGACTTAAAGAGAGATGCAAGGGAGATAAGAAAGCGCATCAATTTGGTTGCTGAAGGTGAAAGAACCCTCTACTGGAGATTGAGTGCCTACGAAAATCTGAAGTACTTCGCAAGGATTTATTATGTTCCAAAGAACAAAGAACAGAAGAGAATTAAAGAGCTTTTGGAATTGGTAGGGCTTTGGGAGCGTAGGAATGATCTGGTTATGGGCTTTTCAAGGGGTATGAAGCAGCGCTTGGCAATTGCAAAGGCACTCATAAACGACCCTGAGGTTCTTTTCCTAGACGAGCCTACCCTAGGACTGGATGTTCAAAGCGCCCTCTTCGTTAGGGAATTCATCCGAAAATTGGTAGATGAGCAGGGAAAGACTGTTCTGCTCACCACGCACTACATGGCTGAAGCCGAGGAGCTGTGCGATAGAATAGCAATCATAGACCATGGCAAAATAATTGCCTTAGACACCCCAGAGAGGTTAAAAAGGTTTGTGAGAGATGAAGACGCCGTTGAAATAAAAGTAAAAGACTTCAATCCCGCTAAGCTCAATGAAAGCCCCTTTAGACTGGCAGTTGTGAAGGAAGACCCTTCACTAAACGTGCTCCTCCTTAGAGGCCAAGTGGATGAAGAAGACCTCCCAAGGCTTGTGGAGTGGCTCGTTAAAAACAATGCTAAAATTTTGAGCGTCGAAGAGAAAGAGCCCACTTTGGAGGATGTCTTCATAAAACTGACCGGGAGAACTATAAGAGATTAGGTGAGAGTATGTCGCTTTTAGCTGTAATTGAAAAGGAACTTAGGATGTTTTTCCGATATCCGCTTAGAGTTGTAAGCTCTGTGGTGGTTGGGATAGTCTTCTTAGTCCAGTTCATATTCTTTGGGCAGGCCGTTTTAGGCGGGCGCTACTCTCAAATGCTCGCCGCCACAACCGGGATGGGGGATTACCCCACCTATGCCCTAATAGGGTATATATTATGGTGGCTCTTCGCTTCCCCTATAGATGCTTATGTATGGGGAGTGAGGAGAGAGCTCCAAAGGGGAACGCTTGAAGTTAATGTTTTGGCCCCTATAAGCATGATAAAGTTCCTGGTGGGGTTAGCGTTAGGGTGGATCGTGATAGACAACGTTTTAATGGGGGTAGTCTTCGTTTTTGGCGTTGTGCTGTTCAAGATCCCCCTGAGTGCGGCTGTGCTCCTAAAGTCTTTTCCAATTTTAGTTTTGGCATTTTTGGCTTTTTTGGGGTTTGGGATGATCTTTGCTGGCATAGTAATGCTCGTAAAACATATCGGGCCGCTGGCACAAATTTTTGAGTTTGGAGTTATGTTCATCGCAGGTGTATTCTTTCCAACGAGCGTCATGCCGCGTGCAGTCCAAGCCTTTGGAAGTGTTATTCCACTAACCCATGCAATATCACTAGTTAGGGGCATATTCATGGGGAAGAGTTACTTTGAAATGATTTCCAGTTTAAGAGCGCTTTTAGTCTTGACAGTGGCTTACTGGTTTATCAGCTACACACTCTTCAAATACAGCGAGAAGCTTACAAGGGTGGTTGGATATGGCGGCTACTGATGAGCTTAGGGCTCTCTGGGGTGTCGTGGTTAAAAATTGGCGCATATTCCTAAGTTATAAGGTGTGGTTCGCAAGCGATATAGCCTTTGGACTCTTCTTTGTTGGACAGGCCCTTCTGATAGGCATAGGGCTCACGGGCGAGCGCAACTCCCAGGCCCTCCAAAACATAACGGGGTACTCCGACTACGTCGCATTCGCTGTTTTGGGCTTCATGGTGTTGAGTTTTGGACTAACTTTTATGGGGGGCTTCGTCTGGAGCGTAGTGGATGAGCTATATGCTGGAACCCTCGAATACAATTTTGCATCGCCGATGAACCGATTAACTTTCTTTCTCGGCAACGTTCTCCTTAGAATAGTGATGAACGGGATTTACTTGGTTTTTTACATGCTCATATTTAAGCTGATCTTCAACATCCAGCTCAACTTTGTGAACTTTGCAAAAGCACTTCCAATTCTGCTCTTGGGCTCCATTGGAATGATAGGCTTTGGATTGGCTGCAGCTGGAATA
This sequence comes from Palaeococcus pacificus DY20341, assembly GCF_000725425.1. Lineage (NCBI taxonomy): Archaea > Methanobacteriati > Methanobacteriota > Thermococci > Thermococcales > Thermococcaceae > Palaeococcus > Palaeococcus pacificus. The sequence continues at coordinate 1,498,302 of NZ_CP006019.1, forward strand.
GTGCTGTACCTGAGAGACCCAGGGCCGTTTATAAACATCCTCGAAATGCTTATCTTCGCATTAAGCGGCGCCATGTATCCAGTGAGCATACTCCCCAAAGGACTCCAAATTCTTGCAAAAGCCTTGCCCTATGCTCCCACCACAGATGCAATCAGGAAAATAGTGGCCTTTGGATACTCTCAGTCTTCTGGAGAGATTTCTTATTTGGTATTCATATCTTCGGTATACGCTTTTATAGGATACATTACATACAAATGGAGCGAGAAACAGGCGAGAACCGTAGGATTAAAGAGCTATTGAGGTGGTGAAATGAGAGCTGTCGCATTTGTTGGGTTTAAGAAAAGCGGAAAGACGACGACAGTTGAGAAAGTAGCGAGAGTATTGAAGGATAGGGGCTACCGCGTTGGCATCGCTAAGAGCATGCACGCTCCTTTTGATAAAGAGGGAAGCGATACACAGAAGTTTTCTCAAGTAGCCGATTATGTCATCGTTAGAGCTCAGGATACGGATGCGCTGCTCTTCAAAGCCAAGGATTTAAACGCTCTCCTTTCCATTGGAGAAGATGTAGACTTCCTCCTCTTAGAGGGGTTCAAAAACGTAAAGCATATGCCAAAGATTATCTGTGCAAAGAGCGAAGAGGAAGTGAGAGAGCTCAACGATGGGTTGGCAATAGCCGTCAGCGGGATCATAGCAAATGAAAAGAGCAGCGAGATCAATGGTCTGCCAATAATAAGCGATGCCGAGGAGCTCGCTAATCTTGTGGAGGAAAAAGCATTCATGCTCCCGAACATAGACTGCCACATGTGCGGCTTTGACTGCTACGGAATGGCAAAGCTAATCGTTAACGGCGAAAAAACGACAAAAGACTGCGTTGTTTTGAGCTCAAAGCCCAAAGTTGTGGTTAAGATAGACGGCAAAGTTTTGCCCATGAAGGACTGGGTGCAGGAGTTAATGGAGAAGACTATTAAGGGAATGCTCTCGGCAATGAAAGGATATAAAGATGGCAAAAAGATAGAAATCATCATACAAGAATGAGCTCTACTTCTTCTATCTCCTCATTTTCGTCTAGCATGAAAGCCCCATAGTTCCCCTTATTATCTACTATAAACCAAGCCACGGGCCAGTTTCTCATTCCCTTAAAGTCCTTCTGGGATGGGAGGGGCTCGCAAAGATGGGAATGAAAGATGCCTACAACATCTAACCCGTTTTCATCAGCCCATTCTAAAACCTTCACCATCTCCTCGGGCTCCATCTCGAATGCCACCGGAGAGTTCAGGCGATTTTTCATGAAAACGACTTTCTTCACAACCGCGGTATCACCTTCAAATACACCAAGCAAAAAGCCGCATATCTCGATTTTGCTCTCGGTAGCTCGTTTTAAAATCTTCTCAACGTGCCCTTCCATAATCCTGAGCTTCATTGCATCACCAAGTTAATTAGGGCATTGGAGTACTTAGGGATAGTGCTTCGAAGATTAAAAGAAAAAGTTTAAACACTTACATCTCTTTTGACTCCTCTTTCTCTTCAGCAGATTTTTTGGGATATCTGTCGTATAGCTTTTTGCCGATAATGAGGAGGACTACGAAAGGCGATGCAATTATGGCCAAAGCTATGAGTCCGTTTATTATTCCTATGAGGATGATTACTGCCTTATAAACCGTCTCCCTGAAGCCAAGCTCCACTTCAAAAACGGGCTTCTCTTTGCTCTCCACCGTCACATGATAGGTTATATAGTCCGTTACTTTCTCATAGTAGTCCTTTTGAAGGTAGAGGTAGTTCAAACGGGAATTTATGCTGCTTATTCTGTTCTCAAGCATCATCAAATCATCAACGTCATTGGACAGGTTGTAGAACCCAAGGAGCTTTGCTTTTTCCGCTTCAAGGCTCTCTATCTCAGCCACTATCTTGTTGTACTGGCTCGTAACATCCTGTGTCTCCAGACGAAGGCTTTTTACATTATATCTCTCAAAAAGTGCACCTATCTTTCCCTCATTTTCGACCGTATTGGGCACTCTAAACTCTAAGTAATACACAACTCTCTCTTCGCTCTTATCCAGGTTCTCGCTTATTACGTATCCGCCAAGAATGGAAACTTCCTTTTTAATCTCAGATGCAACATTAATAGGAGCTTCATCTTGGATTAAGACGTAGTAGTCCTTCTTAAGCCTTTGAGGCACTCCTTGGGCTGTCTGTGTTGTTTGAGCATGGGTGGCGACTGTCGCTGTTTCGGTGTATGTCCCAGCCCTCGTGTATGTAGGTGCAAACCAGCTCCCGCTTTCGGCTTTGGCCGTCTCGTACACCATGTCATAACGTTGATATGACGCTTTACCGCTTATCCTAAAGAAAGTCACAACATAAGCTGTCCCAATTATAAATGCCAGAACCACCAAAAGGCTTACAACCTTCCATCTTCTCTGCATGATATCACCTATTTAAAAATATACGTTTATTACACTTAAGGGTTGTCAAAGCTTCAAAATGGTTTGAAGTGAAAAAAGGAAAAGTCACCGCTTGCGCCTTTTAATTAGAGCAGGCGTTAGAGTAAGGGCTAAAATTAGTGAAGGGCCACATACACCATCGGGAACTGCAGTTGGAGTTGTGCTAGTACTCGAGGTCGTTGGGGTGTCCTTTAAAACTACGCTTCCTTGGGGGAGCTCGTATTTCATGGGCTCCCCTATGCACTTAAGCAGTTTTGGATTTTTGCTCTCATCATAGGGGATCCAAGCGTATTTCCCGCTCTTAGTCTCATACCATCCTATGTGAGAGTTGTAGCCCGCTTTAGCCCTCTCAGCGACACCCACAATGGCATTGATATCCTCTTCGCTTATATTAACCACTCCATTCTCCTTGAGCCACTCGAGCTCCACTCTTAGAGCTTCTTTGAAGTTGAATGTATACTCATCAACAACTCCTACTGGGAAGTTGGTGTATTGGGTTTTAAACGTAGCATTCTTTAAGGCACAGCTTATACCAAGCTCGGAGAAGAGTGTTTCAAGCTCTTTCAAATCATTTTCACTCGGTTTTTCCTTATTGTAAACAGCTACCCAAATAGCTGCACTTGGCATCTTTATGACCTTTTCTGGATCCACTCCGTGCTCCCTCAAGCACTTCTCAAAATCTTGATTGGGCTTCCAAGTGCACACTCCATTCACACAGCCGCAGTTCGTCATGCGAAGACAATCATACCACTCTCTGTAAACGCATATTGAAACTATCTCTTTGGCATTTTCTCTAGTGGTGCATATCTCACCGGAGCACCCTCCCGCTGCGCAGTCGCTATCGCTTTGGCACTCACTTCCCCTTTGAGGCGTTATTTGGACGAGTAGATTTTCCTTCTTAAAGGTATAGTTTCCTTCAATTGTCCACCCAAGTTCATTGAGCTTCCTTAGAGTGTCGTTGGGGATCAGCATAGAAGTTTCAAACTCTGCAAAAGCATAGCTTGAGTTGAAGCTCTTTGCGGGAATTTCTATCCTTATGTGAAGAGCTTCATCCTCTCTCAGAATCACAGCGACTCTTTCGTCATAGTGGGAGCGGTATATGAACGTTCCGTTCTCGACAATTATGTTCTGGGCCCCTTTTAGCATGCTCAGGTTGTAGCTAATACCCGGCTTGTTGAGGTACACCTCCACAGCTAGCATATCGGAAGGGGAAAAGCATGCGCTCATAAAGGGGAGCACCATCAAAAGCAGTATAAGTACCAAAGCTGTTTTCCTCATTTTCCCACCATTCAATACTTGGCTTTCAGGTATATACGCCTATCGACAGCTTTAAATGAAGTTGAAGTGATGCGGAAACCAAAACTTCTACTTTTAGCTAGTGCATTCTTTTAGCTACTATATGTCAAAGACCATTTATCCCCAACTTTTTTGTCATATTGTCAAAAAATTACCCAAAAAAATTAAATAATCTTCAACAAATCAAAGCTTTGATTATCGTGAGGTGCACGAAAATGGACATGGTTGGGGCGACAGTTGTTCTATACATGGGAGCAATGCTTGGAATCTCGGTATATGCAAGGAAGTACATCAAAACCTCGGCCGACTTTTTGGTGGCCGGAAGGAGGCTTGGACTAGTACTAACAACAGCTACTCTCGCAGCCACTCACTATGGTGGTGGCTTTCATCCTAGGAGGAGCTAGCTGGGGAGCCACCTATGGGTTTGGAGGTATTTGGTATGGTTTTGCCTGTGGCTTGGGGCTCTTATTGCTCGGCCTAACATTGGCAAAGCCGATGAGGGCTTTAGCTCTCTACACTGTACCAGATGTTTTGGAAATGCGATATAATAGCAGGGCAATAAGATTCTTAGCAGCGGTGCTCTCACTCCTTGCCCTCGTTGGGATTTTGGGAGCACAAGTATGGGCTGCATCAGCTATCTTTGAGGCTATTGGCCTGCCCGGCACTCTTGGCGCAGTCTTCGCCACGCTAATATTCATAGCCTACACAGCTTTTTCAGGACTGTGGGCAGTTGCTCTAACGGACTTCATCCAAATAATACTTGGAAGCATAGGCGTCTTTGTAGCAGTGGTGCTCGGATTAATAAAAGTTGGAGGCATTGATGGACTCAGACTTGGACTTTCAAAGATGCCCGACTTGCCTCAGACACCTGGGGAGTACTTCAACATAATGTCTCTTGGAATATCCCTCTTTGCTTTGACCTTAATGGCTACAGTAATGTACACATTAATAGGTCAGGACTTTTACCAAAGACTCTTTGCTTCAAAAGACGAAAACACAGCCAAGAGAGGAGCTATCTACAGTGGACTGCTGTTGATGGTGCTCTCATTCCTCCCAGCGCTGGCGGGGATGCTTGCTCTGACGTTATCAAGCGATCCTCAGGCAATAATAACATCCCCCAAAACGGCCGTACCTAAGCTGGTGATAGCGGTATTTGGAAGGGGTATAGGGGCGATATTTGTGGCGGCAATACTGGCGGCCGTAATGAGCACTGCGGATTCACTGCTTTCGGCAGCAACTTCGCACATTGTAAAAGACTTTTACCAGAGCTTTCGGCCTGAAACAGATGACAAAAGGCTTCTAAGACTCTCAATAGGTACAACAATTGGAGTTGGCCTTTTAGCACTGGCAGCCGCTCTTACAATACAAGGCATCGTTGAGTTGCTCATATACTCTTACGATATCTATACCTCGGGTGTCTTTGTTCCCTTGGTACTTGGCATCTACTGGAAGAGGGCAACAAAAGAGGGGGCTTTACTTGGAATGCTCGCGGGTTCACTGACAGCAGTATTGGGCATAAGCGGCATCGTGAGCTTCACCTACTGGGAATACATCTATGTAAGTGGAGCCGTAGTTTCTGCTGTTGTCATGGTGCTGGTCAGCTTAGCGACAAAAGTTAAGCCGGTGGATGAAGAGTTTGAGAAGGCCTTTGCTTAGCCTTCTTCTTCACTTTCTATTTTTATAGGCATCCTTGAAAAGGCAAAAATTAGATGTATTCTCCCTATAAGGGCTAATATCCCACCAATTAGTATGGGCAATGTTAATACTCCATACCAAAGCCACTTTGCAGCATCATAAAACTCCCCCGTGCGTGTTATTTTGTAAATTCCAATCCAAGTTTCTTTTTCAAAGTATACTGTTGCAACAAAGAGACCCCATAAAAAGAGCAGGAATATTAAAGTTTCCCCTGTTGAAAAGTCATCTCTAAGTTTTAGCAAAGCTATAAAAGATGCAATTCCACCAATTCCAATTATAGTTGAGTAGATGAAGTTCTTATATGGCCGTATATCATTGGCAACGTGAGATATGTCCCTTACTGTGAGCAAAAGCAGTATGAAGCCTATAAATTGAAGTAGTCCACCAATAGTTGGTGTTAATATTCCTATAAGCATTAACATGGCTCCCCATTTACCCCTCTCACGAGCTTCCCTTACATACGGCATGACACCACCAAAAGTTATAGAGCATTACTCGTTTAAATAGTTTTTGAATTAATAAGGAAAAGAGGATCTAGATATACCCAAACTTCTCCAGAATATGGAGTATTCCCTCCGCTCCACCCTCACCGTAAGGCTTCTTCGTTATGTAGTCTGCCTTTGCTTTCAATGATTCGGGCGCTTGAGCTACTGCAACTCTATAGCCCACAACGCTAAAGGCATCCAAATCATTCTCCCCATCGCCTATGTGAGCAACTTCGCTCGGCTTAATCCCGAGGATCTCGCAGGCCCTCTTTATGCCTGTGCCCTTGTTCACCCACGGCTGCTTTACATGGATAGCGAAGCCTGAATCAACGGCTACCAAATTCAAACCGAGCTCCTCTATGATGGCCCTTACAACCTCAACTGTGACTGTTCTCCTCAATACCAAACCCGCTTTCCTCTCGCCGTACTTCATTGTGTAGCTCATCTCCGCCTGAGGGTAGCGCTTTTTGAGCTCGCTCCATAAAATAGCGGTCTCTCCCATGTCGCCGAGATAAACGCGGTTGTCCCCCTTGGAGTCGGCTATAACCCCACCGTCCTCCGCTATTATGGGCCCACTCGTGCCTATTAAAATTGAAGCACCCATGGCAAAGCCCGCAGTATTTCCTGTGACAAGCATTACTTTAACACCCAAGCTCTCCGCAAGGCGTATCGCTTTTAGTGCCTCCTCATGCAATCGTCTATCAGGATAGGTAATCGTCCCATCGATATCTGTTGAGATTGCTTTTATCATACTCTCACCCAAAGCTTAATTTTGATGGAAGCTTAATACAATTTTGGTGGTTGAATGATTGCATTAGTGGAAGAGAGCTTAAGGTTAATAGAGAAAAATTTCCCAGAGACTTTTGAGGAGTTCAAATCTCTCGGCTTAGCAAAAGACGGCATGTACAAGCGCTTAGAATTCTCAATTCAGCTCCTCTTGGACGAGCTATCCAAAATAAGGAAAGACCTTTCTGAAGAGCCAGTTTTTAGCTATGGGGATATAATAAAAGAACTCCATGAGAAGGGAGTTCTCAGCGATGATGCCAAGGAGAAAGTGGACTTTCTAATTCAGCTACGTGAGATTTTAATTTACAACTACGATTTGTTGAGCGATGAAATAGCGTTCAGGAACATGAAAGAGTACATAAACACGATTAGAGAGGTTTTAAGTGCTGTAACCACTTATCTGGAGGAGACCAAATGATCGGGATACTCCCTATCGAAGGGAAAGAATTGAATGAAAAGATAATTAAAGAATTGCATAATTACATAAGTGAATACTTCGGCAGGTTTGGGCTCAATGGTGAAGTTCTTCAGAAAGTGAGCATCAGGCCGTTTTTATATGCTTATGATGAGTTTAGAGGACAGTTCCTAGCGAGCGAGATTGCATATAAACTTTCAAAAATCTGCAGAGAGAAGAGACTAACAGCCCTCTTGGGAGTAACGGATGTGGATTTATATGTGCGGGGCTTGAACTTCGTCTTTGGCGTTGCTCTTCCACCTTATAAGAGCGCAATAATTTCCCTTCACAGACTTGACCCCCGCTTTTATGGCGAACCCTTTGATTATGATCTCTTTAAGGAGAGGGCTATAAAGGAAGCAGTGCATGAACTCGGGCATGTCTTTGGATTGGGACACTGTGCAGACCCAAGATGCGTTATGCACTTCTCAAATTCTATTTTAGACACAGATTTTAAGGGAGTAGCTTTCTGCAGGTCATGCGAAGAAAAGATAAAATACAACATTGCCCTATTGAACTTGGAGGGGGATGAATGATTGAAGTAGAGCTTAAAGGCTATGCAAATGAGGAAATCTTTGAGCGCGTTAGGGAAAAGTTTGAGTTTCTCAGAAAGGAGATTCACGAAGACACTTACTATCAGCACCCGTGTAGAGATTTTTCAAAAACGGATGAGGCCCTTAGAGTTAGGATTAAGCGCTTCAACGGACATTTTGAGGCCTTTTTGACGTATAAAGGGCCGAAACTTGATGAGTTCTCGAAAACAAGGAAAGAAATAGAAGTTCCAATCGAGGACCCTGATAAGTACGAGGAAATATTAAAAGAGCTGGGCTTTAAGGAGGTTTTAACTGTTAGGAAGGTCAGGGAGAAATATTTCGTAAAAAAAGGTATTATAATCACCCTTGACGAAATTGAAGAGCTTGGAAAGTTTGTTGAAATTGAAGCAATGGCGCAGGAAGAGGAAGATATCGACAAGCTTGTGAACAGCCTCAAAAAAATTCTAAAAGAGATTGGAATTAAAAAATTCGAGAGAAAGTCCTATTTGGAGCTGCTCCTCGAGCGCTAAATCTCTCCTTCGATTTCCTTTCTTATTCTCTCAACGAACTCCTCGACGTAGCGGTGCCTCTCGAGGGCCATCTTCTTGGCAGTTTCAGTGTACATCAAATCTTTAAGCTTTAGTATCTTTTCCTCAAAATGCTTGAGCGAAGTTTCTATATCTCTACCATGCTCGCCCGAATACATGAAAACCCTTGCAATACCTATAGCACCTATTGCATCGAGCTTATCAGCATCGCTTAGTATTTTGGCCTCCAAAGTTCTGGGCTCTGGTGGGCGGGAAAAACGGTGTGCCTCAATGGCGTGAGCTACTTTCTCAACTTTTGGATAATCGAATTTCGTTAAAAACTTTCTCGCAATTTTTGCACTCTCCTTTGCGTGGTCATCCACTTTCCCTAGGCTCTCCAAAGGGCGCGCGACATCATGGAGAAGCGCTGCCAGTGCTAAAACCTCTAAATCTGCCTCCTCTTCTTTTCCTATATGCATGCAGAGCGCTAGAACTCTCTCTGTATGGCTGAAACCATGCGTCCCTTCGCGTTCAAAAAAGCTCTTTGCAAACTCTTCCACCGTTTTAATTAATTCCAAACTCTGCTTATTTGAGATATAGTTCTCCATTCTCATAGGAACCACCCGTTTAAGGTGAGATTCTATCCACTATTATTTCTTTCAAAAGCTCTACAAACCTCTCGTGAAGGTCAACGCTGAGGCCATCAACACTTAAAGTTTCTTTCTTGAGGACTCCATCTATTAATCCAGCTTTCACAATCGTTTCAAGGTTTTCTCTCTCATCCCATCCTTTGAAAAGATTTTTTCCAAAATCCAGAGATGCTTGAGCTACTAATCCATAAGCGCCCCAGTTTGAAACAGCTGAGAGAACAAGCTCGTCCGTTTCGACAATGCTGGCAATTTTTTCCCCGAGGGGGACGTGTTTTTTGATGAGCCTTCTTACAATCCCCATCCCTACCTCATTGCCGCCATCTCCAATCCCTATCGTAGGGATTCTAAGTTCCCTAGCATCTAAAAAGAGGCCGTCGAAGGGCTTAGCCTTAACTCTATGCCCACTCATTGAGTAATATCCCCAATCTTTAGCCCTTCCAGGCAGTTCTACACTTATCAAAAGGGAGTAGTTCTTCAAAAGGGGAGCATCCGTAAAGCGGACTCCAAAAGGCTTTAACGCTTCTTTAACCTCATTATAAGTTAAAATATCCGCTTTTCCACCCAGCTCTTCAATTGCATTGTAGAGAGCCAAAGCGCCTAATGGTCCATCAGTTTCACAGATATCCAGTGGTGGGATTGGAAAGCCCGTAACAATTAAAACCCTATCATTATGCTCCAAAAGAAGCGAAGACGCCCTATTGAGGAACCTCGGATTGCTCTTCCGGTAGTCTAGATACACATTCAAAATACCACGATTTCCAATATCTGTGTTTATTAGGTGTGCTATCATTTCACTTCCTCCTAAAGACCTCTAAGTAAGAGTTTTCCCTAATCTCTATACTCTTCTCCTTGATGAAGTAGAGCTTTGAGAGCAAATCAACAGCAGTTTTTCCCCAGAGGTTGAACTTTACTTCGAATATTCCTTCGGGGCTCTCAAAGACGGCTATGAAATACTTCTCGTCTTTGTCCTTATATATCCTGTTCACCCAGTACCCATCCGCTATAACCTCACTTCTCTCAAGAAGGGGCAAAACAGCCCGCATATCATTGTAGTTGAGAATAAACTGTCCCCAATGCTTTAAGACACGTTTTATCTCTTTAAAAACTTGATTAAGTTCAGTGGGGGTGAAGTGCACTATGCTATTGCCTAAGAAAACAACGTAATCAAAGCTCTCATCTTTAAAGGGCAGTTCTCTTGCATCACCCTTCACAAACTCGACTTTTGAGTTCTTTTCTTTTGCATATCTCTTAGCTTTTTCCAAGAGAAAGTCGCTTATATCGAGCCCGACTACTTCGTGTCCTAACTCCTCAAAGAAAAACGAAAATCCTCCAACACCGCACGCTAAATCCAAAACTCGGCCTTTTTGCTGAAGTATCTGGGATAGATAGGGAGTGAGCTCTTCCATACGTTTTTTATACTCCGGTGAGTCTATGTCATTGTATGTCTTCGAAAAGATGTAATACTTCTCGAAATCCATGCTAACACCTAAATCATTATCGCAGAACTACTTAAAAATGATTATGGGAAACCAAAGACTTTTAAGATGACGCAACAAAAGTTGGATAGGTGAGAAAAGATGCCAGTATTAGGAATAAACATAAGAAAGATTAGCATTGAAAAAATTAAAGGGCCAACGGCCCAAGTTGAGGTAGATTTGACTCCAAAGATAAAAGAGCTTAGATTGGGAGAGATAAGAACACCCAGTGGAAGAGTCAACGGAATAGAGGTTCTATTTGAATATACAATCACATACAAGCCTGATGTTGCAAGGGCTTTCATTGAGGGACTCGTATTCTATACCCCTAAGAACAAGGAGGATACAGATAAGATCCTCGATACTTGGGAGAATGAAAATAAAGTTGATCCATACCTCTTCGCTGAAGTTGTTAATGCAATAACAAACGAAATCATGCCAACGCTGATGAGCCTCTCAAAGCAGCTCCGTCTACCTTACCCAATTCCTCTCCCAAGGGTTAACGTTAGCGCTAAGAGGGAGTAATCTCCTCTATTTATATTTTATGATGAGTCCAACCGAAAGTTTTTTAACTGTGTGACTTCATCACTATTTCGAGCGCGGGGGTGCCCGAGCCTGGCCAAAGGGGACGGACTTAAGATCCGTTGCCGAAGGGCTACGCGGGTTCGAATCCCGTCCCCCGCACCAAAAAATAGATTCTAAGTTGTAGTCACTCTTCTTCCTGATCGATCCTAAAAGAATCTCCCCAGTTAGGGGCGTAGAAAAAGAAATATGCAAATCCCTATAAATGTCTTTCTCAAAAAACAAAAAATTTTAGAAGAAACGGGATCACTTGAGCTTTCTCATAATCTCCAATGCCCCAACTTCTATTAGTATCTTCCAGATTCTCTCGTCGTAGCTTGGATGAGTCTCCATGAAAGTCCTCTTTTGCTTTCTCTCAATGTTTGGCTCGATTCCAGGTAGGGCGCTTTCTTTAACTTTAATTCTCAGGTCTTCGTAATACTTAATCTCCTCGAGGGCATCTTTTAAATCGAAAGGTCTATCTAAAATATGCAATGCAGCTTCATCCGCTAGAAATTCTCTCTCTTTAAAGAAGCGAAGTCTTTGAGCTTCATATAATCCACAAAGGACTAGTGAGCCCAAAATAGCATGAACATTGGTTGAGAGTAAAAGCAGTAAGGATAGGGTCATCATCCAATACCTTCCATAGGAGACTATTGGAAAGAGCAGAGTATCTTTGTTTTTGATGTGTCCTACTTCATGAGCTGCAACGCCCAAGATCTCATTTTCCTGCAGAACCTCAAACAACCCTAAGGAAAGCACTATCGAATTTCCAAATGAGTAAGCATTTGGTATATAATCCTCCAGAATGTATATCTTTGGGGTCTTGATATTTGCTTTTTTGGCCATTCTTGCAACAGCATCATAAAGCCAGGGCATTTCCTCATATTTCAGCACAGTATGGCCTTTTTTCAAGCTATTTTTTGTTATCCAAAAGTATATTGCCACTAAAACAAGAGTTGAAAGTAGGGTCATAGCTACCCCTAACTTACCAAGATAGAGAAACACCAGCAAAAGTTGTGTGAGTACTATAAGTCTCAACATCTTGATCACTTTTTGATTTTGGACAAGTAGGCAAATGTTGCCTCTTTGAAGTTATTCATTAGTGCATCAAAGATGCTTTCGACGACTTTCTGTTCAAACTCCTCCCTAGTAGTTGTGACTTTATAGACATACCTAAGTCCGCCCCTTCCCTTTCCGACCTCTCTTTCCAAAAGTCCCCTTTCACAGAGGCGGTTCATTAGTATGCTTACTGTTGAGCGCCTTAAATCGGGATATTTGCTTTTTAAGTACTCATAAACTTCACCAGCAGTTGCTACCTTTGCTTCCCACATATATGTCATTATCTCTGCTTCCAGCGGAGGTAAAACGGCTTTTAACCCCTCTTCAGTTAGCTTAAATTCATGGGGCTCTAGTGACTTCATACGTTATCCCTCATTTATTATTTCTCATGTCATTACATAAATCTTATGCCAACAACATTTATAAAATTGAGGTTCTCAATTTCACATGGTGGGCAAATGGTAGAAGTGTTTTTGGATTCTCAAAAGGCGGGGAGAATTAAGAAAATAAGACCAACGAAGGATGAATACTTCATGCTCATAGCAAAGCTTGTAGGGCTTAGGGCTACCTGTCCTCGTTTGAGGGTGGGTGCAGTTGCTGTTAAGGATGGATATATCTTAGCTACTGGATACAATGGAGCGCCTAGGGGTATGGAGCACTGCATCGACGTGGGCTGTCTCATAGTTGACGGCCACTGCCACAGAGCTGTTCATGCGGAGCAAAACGTCATAGCAATGGCCGCCCGCAAGGGGATAAGCCTTGAAGGGGCTACGCTCTATGTTACACATTTTCCCTGCGACACGTGCTTTAAAATAGTGCTGAACGCAGGTATAAAGGAAATAGTCTATGAAGAGATGTATCCAAACGAAGCCACTGAAATCCTGCTTAAAGAGGCGCAAGAAAAAGGAATAGTAAAGATTAGACAATTCAAGCTTTCAAGGGATAGGGTAAAGCTATTCTTGGAGGAGCTCTTTGGGAATGAATTTTGCAAAAAAGAAGAGGATTAATCTTGTTTTTCCAACTTTTTCAGCTTGTCATTAATCTCCTCGAGCTCTATAGCAATCTTTCTCGTTAGTTCAGTTATCTCCCTCTCAGTTTTGTCGATGGCCAAGTACACTCTAAATATCAAAATGTAGCTTAATCCAATAGCCACTGCAAACAGAGAATCTAAGCCCCTGCCCAATCCTAAAATTCTCTTTACTGCCATTGAAATTTCAATAGGAAATGCCGCAACGAGGAGCATTACTACAAGCAGCGTTTCCCAAAAGAGAAAGTCTCTCCAGTCAAATTCTTTCTTTCCGTATTTGCCTAAAACATAGATCATCATAGCTAAAATTATGACTATGGCTATGTATTGAACCGCATACATCTATATCACCTCAGCTTATCAATTAGCAAGTTCAGCGCGATTTTAACACCTTCCAAAACGTTAGTACCTTTCTTGGCCGCATAATCCGTGTAAATCGCTTTTATCGGCACTTCTATGATTTTACATCTGTTTTTACTTACTTCAATTATTATCTCACTCGAAACAGCGTAGCGGTCACAAGTAATCTTTATCTTCGAAGCACACTCTCTGTTGAAGCATCTTAGGCCACTTTGTGAGTCACTAACGTATTTACTCGCAAATAGTGCGGTTATTGAGTCCAAAACGAAATTTCCAAAGCGCTTAACAAAGGGCATCTCGCTTATGTCTCCCTTTAAACGTGAGCCAACTGCAAAGTCTGCTCTTCCCTCTGCAACAGGCTTCATAACCTTTAACGCATCACTAACTAAGTGCTGCCCATCGGCATCGAATGTAATAATTAGTTCAGCGCCTTTCTTTAGGGCATATGCTATTCCCGTCCCAAGGGCGCCACCAAGGCCTCTATTAACAACGTGAGTTAGCACGTGAACACCCTTACTCTTAGCTATTTCGGGGGTTCTGTCATTACTTCCATCGTTTACCACCACTAGGTGCTCCGCTTTAAAGTATGCTTTTAAATCGTCGAGGACTCTCCCGATTGTCTTCTCTTCATTGTATGCTGGAATGACCACATAAGCCTTTAAAAGTCTTTTAAAGAGTGGAATAGCATCTCTAATCGTTGGTACCTCAAAGCTGGGCTCTTCCTCAACGCTGAAACTCATCCTACCGCTCTCGTGAGAAGTTATGAGAATGCTTAAAGTGCCCGCTTTTTTAGCAGGAATGACATCATAGCCATGGTCTCCTATGACTACCGCTTTAGTGGGTGGAACTCCGAAGTGCTCCAAAATCGTTTTAATATGGCCGTCATTCGGCTTTATATCCTCCAGAGGCAAATCATCCCTCGTAACTATTAAGTCAAAGTAATCTTTAATTCCATGCATTTCTAAGGCCAAAATCGTCCCGTTCCTACAGTTTCTTGTCATAATCGCCATTTTTATGTTTTTGCTCTTCAAGAACTCCAAAAGCTCTTTTACACCGTCGAAGATAAAACTCTGCTGTATTCTCCTAATCTCGAGCTCTTCAAGAACTTTTTTCAGCTCATCAACATCCCTTCCCGTCTGCTCAGCTATCCTAAACAGGCTTTCATACATCGGCGTCAAATCGCTTACGACTTCTTTACTTATCCCTAACTGCAACAATCTCTCCTTAAGCTCTTCTTTTATCTGCTGGAAGTTTATGGGTGCTCCGATTAAAGTTCCGTCGAGATCGAATATGGCCAATCTAATGTCCATCTTCTTCACCTATGAGCTTTTTTAGTAGGCTTACTGCTTCCTTTAGGTTTCTAGCGTTGTAGTCCCCTTTAACCTTATCGCCGATTATTATCTTCACACTTTTTACTGGAAGCAAATCTGCTTCACTGTCCCCTATCAAAATAGCCTCTTCTTCTTTAGCTCCAAACTCTTCTAAAAGTTTCAGATAGCACTTTGTGTTGGGCTTCATATCTTCTAGAGCACACTCATCTCTTGTGAGCAGAGCATCAAAATAATCCTTAATCCCATGCTTTTCAAGGGCGTAAAGCACAGCTTTTCTGCAGTTGCCCGTTAAAAGTGCAATTTTAATATTATTCTGCCTTAGAAAATCTAACAACTCTCTGGCTCCTTCGATGAGGTAGCTCTTCTTCATACGCTCAAGCTCTATTTCCTCCGCCGCTCTCTCAACATCCTTTACATCTATGCCAAGCTTTTCTGCTACATTAAAAACACTCTTATATTCGTGCGTGAGCTCTTTAACAATTTTCCACAAATTCCTGCGCTTGAACTCTTCTTTTTTATGCTCTTTTACATCGTAGAATCCAACTTCACTCCCTACTAAAGTGTAGTCAAAATCTAGCACTACTAGCTTTATCATTGCTTTCACCGAAGGGTTTATTTAATGTCGTGCACTTTTTCTTTGAGGGTGTTATGGTGTTGATCCCATTACTTATAGGATTGTTGCTTTCCATCGTACTCACACCTTACATAGCTCAGCTAATGAAAAAAGCAGGGATAGTTGGTAGAGATATTCACAAGAAGGAGAGGCCAGAGGTTGCAGAAATGGGAGGATTGGCTATTTTAATCGCTTTAACTTTGGCTCTCATCCCTATTTTAAACGAAGCTCTTTCCAAAGCCCTTTTGGTCTTTCTCCTCTTTGGCTTGGTCGGCATTCTGGACGATCTAACGGTTTTAAAGCAGTCCCATAAGGTTGTGCTGTCGTTATTAGTTGCCATTCCAGTCATCTTAATTTCAACCGATGCTACGCTAAATCTCTTTGGTATTTCTATAAACCTCGGCTTAGCCTACTACATTTTTGCAGTGCTTTTCATCACGGGTTCCGCGAATTTAGTAAATATGCTTGCTGGATTTAATGGCTTGGAAGTAGGAACTTCGATGATAGCTTTACTATTCCTGGCACTGATTACTACGGGAGATGCTCGGCTTTTGGCATTAGCAGGTGTTGGGACCTCATTAGGCTTTTTATGGTGGAACAAATACCCAGCGAAGATTTTTCCAGGGGATGTGGGAACTCTGAGCTTGGGAGCCCTCATAGGCATGGTTGGTATTCTAGGAAAGGTCGAAGTTTTCACAGCAGTTTTATTAATTCCCCATGCAGTTGACTTTTTGCTCAAAATGAGGATACGCTTTAAAGGAAAAGCTAAAGGAAAAACAGAAGTCTTAGAGGATGGGACTTTAAAAGCTCCGCCCTATCTAAGTTTCCTAGGACTGATAATGAGAGCTAAGAGAGTAAAAGAGTGGCAGCTCGTGGCTATAGTTTGGCTGCTTGAATTTGCTCTGGGGATAGTGGTCTATCTCCTTCATCTATCACTTTAACCATTCCAAAGCCGAACCTCGTTTTGTCTCCAAACCCATTTTCATAGCCAAACTTTGCTATGTCTTTTGAGCCATAGTATCTAAACACCATAAGCGAACCTCTATAGTAAACATCCCGTACCCTTATGCGAACGGGTTTGTGCTTTATGACCTCTATAGTAAACTCCTTGTCCTCAGGCATCTCCCCCACGAGCTCTGAATAACGCATCAGCATTATCTTCCTTAGCTTCTCGTAGAACATCTTGTCGTTTGGATACAGATCCCATATTTTCATTTTGTTATCTTCAAGCTTTATTGTCCGCACCACTATGGGGCTAAGAGTTGATAAAAGCACTCCTTCCTTAAATTCGGGCTCTTTTAAGACTTTTATTCTTTCCACAAAGAACCTTATATCCTCTATCGTCAATATTGGATTATCCATGAATCCCTCGACTATTGATTTTATGACTTCAGGCATGAACGAGGAGACATAAAGGCACACATCGTCGGAGAGTATCTTAATGCCCTTGTCCGGAATCAGTTCTCTAGACCTCACCATAATTCTAGAAAAAGTGAAGTAATCCGAGGGAGTTGTTTTAGTAATTTCCGCCATTTCTGGAGAAGCAAGTTCAATTTTATTAATCAACTGACTGTAAACATCGTAATTGTAGTTAAAAGGCAGTATAGTTCCTTTATTCTCAGGGCGGAACTTGATTTCTATCCTCATATAACCAAACCCTCCTCACTAGCATTATATAATTAAAATGCTCATTATTAATAAACATTTCGTGGAAAATGATATTACAATGAGCGTGTATGAAATAAGAACCAAATATTTATAACATGAGTATCAATTTTAAAGCAGGCGAGTCACAATGAAGATGTTTTTAAGGATAGAGTTAAAAGCCCTTTTACCAAACTATATTATGGAGGTGTGAGAATGTCATTTGAGGATGACGTCAAATTTGAGAGGGAAGAAACTTACGATGATTACGTAATCTACTTAAAGCGTAGAATAAGGCAGCTTGAGCTCCAGGTGAGAACTCTTGAGGCAGATAAAGAGAGATTGGAGAGAGAACTTTCGCGTTTGAGGATGGAAATGTCCAGGATGAAGCAGCCTCCCGCATTTGCAGGGACACTAATAGAAATGCTCGATGATGAGAGAGCAATTGTTCAAAACTTCAATGGTCCACGCTTTGTTGTGAGAATAGCACCATGGATCGAGAGAGAAAAGTTAAAGCCCGGCTCAAGGGTGGCTTTAGACCAAAGAACGATGGCAGTAATTGAGCTCCTTCCTTCACAGAAGGACCCAAGCGTTTTAGGTTTTGAGGTAATTGACAAACCAAGGGTCAGCTACAGCGATATTGGAGGATTGAAGAAGCAGATGCACGAGCTCAGAGAAGCCGTTGAGCTTCCATTGAAGCACCCTGATCTATTTGAAAAAATAGGCATTGACCCACCCAAAGGCGTTTTACTCTATGGTCCGCCAGGATGCGGAAAAACACTCATGGCAAAAGCTGTAGCAAAGGAGGTTAATGCAACCTTCATTAGAGTAGTAGGCAGTGAACTTGTTAGAAAATACATTGGAGAAGGAGCGAGATTAGTCGGAGAACTTTTTGAACTCGCAAGAGAGAAGGCTCCTACAATAATCTTCATTGATGAAATTGATGCAATAGGTGCCAAGAGAATGGACGAAACCACGGGCGGTGAAAGAGAAGTCAATAGAACACTGATGCAGCTGTTAGCAGAGTTGGATGGATTTGACCCAAGAGGCAATGTTAAAGTCATTGCTGCTACAAATAGGCCCGATATTCTTGACCCGGCCCTCTTAAGGCCTGGAAGATTTGATAGGCTAATAGAGGTTCCACTGCCCGATTTCGTTGGAAGGCTTGAGATACTAAAAGTCCACACAAGAAAGATGAATCTCAAAGATGTTGACTTGAAAGCAATAGCTGAGATGACAGATGGAGCAAGTGGTGCTGACCTAAAGGCAATAGTCACGGAGGCAGGAATGTTTGCAATTAGGGCGAGAAGAGGTTATATCAAACACGAAGACTTCATTAAAGCAGTAGAAAAAGTCATTGGTGGAGAGCAAAAGCTTGCCCAACAGATAGCAGCACATGAAGTTATATACGGCTGATCTTTTATTTTTTGTTTTTCTCCAGCCATATTAAGCCAATTGAAATGGTGTACATTAGTGGGATTGTATAGAATGCTTTTTCATAGCCCAATCTATCAATTAAGAGCCCCAAAAAGTAGGGGCCAACAGTTGCACCAAAAAAGCCCATCATGTTAACAAACCCCATAACCGAGCCTCTGTTTTCATCCGACGCAAGCTCTGAGGTATATGCAGTTACAATCGGACCAACGGCATAAAAGAAAATCCCCAAAATTGGAACAATGACAGGTAGGGCTGTTTTGGCCAATGCCAGTGATAAAAGAGCATTAAACATTAAAGCAACCATCATGCTAACTTTTTTGAACCTATCATAGAGTGCTCCACCAATTAAGGATCCAAAGATGCCGACTATAGAAAGTATTGAAAAGTACAATGAAGATTCCTCCAAGCTCCTGCCATTATTAACAAAGAAATCCGGCAAGAACGTTAGTATTCCAAAGAAAGCTGCCAAAACAATGAAATTCATGAGACTTAGCCAAAAAACGTGCTTTGGAATTAGCAACTTCGGATTATCCACCTCATGAACTTCTCCCTTCACAGCTATAATCAGTGCCAAGCCTATTAAAGCACTCATTATTGAGAGGACTAAGAAAGCATAGCGCCATTCTAACGCCAATGCTATCGGAACAACTATCAATGGGGCTATCCCGCTCCCTATAGGCGGTCCAACCATAAAAATACCTAAAGCCGAGCCTTTCTTTCTCCCATAAATTTCGCTAATTAACGCCGTCGCCGGAGCATAATAAAGACCTGCAAAGAAACCATATAGCGCTCTAACGGCCAATAAATGCCAGTAATGCCTCGTAAAGATCATAAATGCGCTCGCTATGGAATATCCGAAAATACTTATAACCACAAGCCGTTTCCTTCCTATCCTATCGCCCATATAACCAGCGGGGACTTGAATTAAGGCGTAGGGCAAAAGTAGAGATGTCATTAAAAGGCCCGCTTGGGCGTTGCTTATACCCAGCTCACTCTTTATAATAGGTATAAGCGGAGGAATTGCCATTCTATGTGCGTAGTTAAATATCCAGCCCAATGAAAGCAGTCCCAGCAGGAAGTGATTTTTCTTCATGTTTTGAGATAATCAGCTAAGCGTTTAAAAACATATCTCCCACCATAGAATTTAAAAGTTGAAGGGTAACTTAAAGCTGGAGAGGGAGGAAAATGGTAAGTAAAATGCTTGCTTTGGATGTTTATCCAAACCTCAAGGACGTTGATTTCAGAGTGTTGAGAGGAGTAGAACTTAATATGCGCTATCATGAGTGGGTTCCCCTTGAGGTCATCGCTAAGTTCGCAAGGATGGATGTGGATAGCGCATCCCATCGCTTGGGAAAGCTCGATAACTGGAAGCTGGTTATTAGGAGGAGCGACATTGGATATATCGGTTATCAGCTTACCATCCACGGCTACGACACTCTAGCCATAAGGACTTTTGCAAGAAAAGGTGTGATCAAGGCTTTGAGCTCAACACAGATAGGGGTTGGCAAAGAAGCTGACGTCTACGTGGCACTAACGCCTCAAGACGATAAAATAGCAGTTAAGTTCAATCGCATTGGATTGAGGACAAGCTTTACAAGGATTAAGCTTTATAGGAGAGAGTTTGTTGATAAGAGGCATATTTCTTGGCTCTACGTTTCTAGATTAGTTGCGGAGAGGGAGTATGAAGCTCTAAGGTTGCTCTCGCCGATAGCAAAAGTTCCAAAGCCCATAGCGTGGAACAGGCATGCAATTGCAATGGAGTTTATTGATGGCGTTGAGCTAGTTGAGCTTAGAGATACAGACCTGACAAAGGAAGAAGCAGGGAATATATTGGATGCGGTTCTTGAAGAGTACAAGAAGATAGTTGAGTTTGGAATAATTCACTCAGATTTAAGTCTCTATAACATTGTCCTAAAAGATAACGGGGACATCTTGATAATCGATTGGCCTCAATACGTAACAACCACATTCCCACAGGCAGAGTACTATCTCGAGAGGGATTTAAGAGTCATTTTGAACGCTTTCGAGAGAAAGTGGAGAGTAAAGAAAAACTGGGAAGACGTTTGGAAAGAGTTTAAAAGTGCTTTTAAAGAAAGCCTCAAAGAGTAAGGCTAATATACTTCAAAAGTGATTTACTCGTAGGAGTGATGAAAAATGGACGCCAACGAAAAACGGAAGTACATCTCTCAACTTTTCAAAGAGGCTTATGAAGCTGTCAACATGAAAGAGCTGGATTTGGCAAAGAAAAAGTTTGATGAAGTACTGGAACTCTCAAAAGAAGAATTTCCAGAGATTTATTTTGAAGCGTGCTTTAGGTTGGGAGATATTTTCTTTGAGCAGGATAACTATAGAGGCTGTGTAAAGTGTGCGCTAATGGCAATAAAACATGCTCCTACTCAAGAACTCTATCTAGTGGGAATAAGCAGGCTTAGGGATATACTTTACATACTGAAGCAACAGGAAGTTCTCAACGTGCTTGCCAATGACATGGATAGTACACTGTCACTACTGAAAGAAAATAAAGAGCTATACGCATTCACCCGTGCATTAATAGAACTCGCAAAAGGGCACAACAAAACCGTAGCAGAACTTACAAGAGATATAAAGACAAAAGAGCTCAAAGAAATTGTAGAGTCTCTATTGTAACATCATTATGCTTTTGCCTACATACTCTTTTTCTGGCTTGGTTGGGAAATTGTAAGGCTCTTTGCTTGGCTTTTCGTTATAGTACGGCCTGTTGCATCCTGGGCATCCGTGGGTCATGAAGGCACTCTCTTTCAAAATCTTCTCCAGATCTTCTTGTTTCATACCAAAACCAACTAAGTTCTCATTTTCATCGAACTCAAAGTCTTCTACCCTCTTAATTCCGCTTTTAATTAAATAGTGGCCAATTTGCAGTTTTCTATACCTCTTCAAGCTTGGAGGTTTATACTTTTCCAATCGTGTGCCCCTAATAGGTGTAAATGCAAACAGGGAAACTTCAGCCCCAATTTTATATGCCCTTTCAACAGTGTCTAAAAACTCCCTGTCTGTCTCTCCGAGCCCAGCTATTAAGTGTATAAACGCATTTCCTCTTCCAAAAACTTCTAAAGTTTCTTCTGCAAATCTCCACATCTCCCCCCAAGAGTAAAGTGACTCTTTTATCTCAGGATATATCCTCTCGCTAGCAGCATCTATCCCAACACCGATATAATCAACCCCAAGCGCTTTAAACTTCTTCAAATATCTCTTATCTACAGGCGTTATGGAAAGCGATATTGGGATTTCAAGAGTGTAGAGCGCACCTAGGAGCGCTAAAACATCTTCTTCCAGACCCTCATAATCTACTGTTTGGAGACATATTCTTGCAAATTTGCCCTCTTTTAATTTTTTCACAACATCTCTAAGCTCAAAAGTTGGCCAAGTAATCCTCGAAAGCTTCTTCAAGTCTGCCCGGCTCTCTCTAGCTTGTGGACAAAATGCACAGTTGTTTATGCATCTATTCTCATGATGAATCATCAGATAGGCTGTTGTGGGTCTTGCAAGCATCTTGGCTTTTATCAGCCCCATTGTGATTGCGGTTCCATAGGATACTCTAATTAACATCCAACCACCACAAAGAAATTGAAAGCACAATATAAAAAATTTCGCCTTAGGAATACTTTTATATCCGCTTGAGTCTCAATAAACCTTGGAGGTGGAGACATGAAAAAGTTTGTATCTGCAGATAGACCTCAAACAGAGGAAGGATATCAATATCATATAGCCTGCAGGCCAGGAGATGTTTCAAGATATGTCTTGCTACCCGGAGATCCTGAGAGAGTCCCAAAGATAAGCTCTCTCTGGGATGAGGCTAAAGAAATCGCTTATCACCGCGAGTATAGAACTCATACAGGAACTTACAAAGGTGTTCCTATAAGCGTTGTCTCAACAGGGATAGGAGCTCCCTCTACGGCGATTGCAATAGAAGAGCTAGCTGCTATTGGGGCGGATACTTTCATAAGAGTCGGCTCAACAGGGGCAATCCAACCCGGCATGGAGATAGGGGATTTGATTATCGCAAAGGCAGCTGTGAGATTAGAGGGTACTTCAAAGCAATATGTTAGGGTTGAATACCCAGCGAGTGCTGATTATGAGGTTACTCTAGCTTTAATTGAAGCTGCGGAAAGCTTGGGACTTCGCTATCACGTAGGAATTGCTGCATCTACGGATAGCTTCTACATAGGCCAAGCTAGGCCAGGACTGAAAGGCTACTTCCCAAGCTTTGCAAAACATTTGATCGACGATTTAAGGCAAGCAAATGTTACAAACTTCGAAATGGAAGCGGCTACGCTCTATACACTAGCTAATATTTATGGACTAAGAGCAGGCTGTGTTTGTGCGGTCTTTGCCAATAGGGTAACGAATGAATTTGGCACAAAAGGCGAGAGAGAAGCAGCAATGGTTGCTAATGAAGCTGTTAAAATCCTCCATGAGTGGGATGAGGAGAAGGAGAAGAAGGGCAAGAAGTACTGGTTCCCAAGCTTGAGCAGGGTCTGAGTTCTTTACTTTTTTATTATCTTTGTGATTTTGAAAAATTCTCAAACTTCAACATGCGGAGACAAAGTTTACAAGAATGGTGCGGGGGACGGGATTTGAACCCGCGAACCCCTACGGGACGGGACCCTGAATCCCGCGCCTTTGGCCAGGCTCGGCAACCCCCGCATGCACAAGAATGTAAAGGTGGGAAGGGTTTTAAATTTTTTCTACTCTGCCCATCTCACTTTTAAGCTATCTTTCCTTACTTTTAAAAACTCCTTTTGAATGGCATTGCCAGTTACATCCATAAACTCCTCAATGTCTTCAATTCCCAATTCCCTCAGTCCAACAGCATCAACACCTTTTGGAATCCCCTTAGTTTCGACATTAATTCCTATGTGAATTTTTATGCTCACAGGGGATACTGTAGCTATGGATATACTGAGCTTTTTGCCATCTACATAGATATCATCACCTTTCCTCAAAGTGCCAACACCATAATCGTTCAAAACTTCGCAGAGCTTCGCTATGAAGAGCTTTTGAAGCGCTGAAGCGAGGAGTACGTTGGGAAAGTCAAAAACCTCAATGATGTAGTGAACCATGTCATCACTTTTGATTTCTTTGCTCGCTCTCAAGTCTTCGATATCAATCATTTCTTCGACCTTTACATCGCATTTCCCTCTAAACACGACTATTGAGTTTCCCAACATTCCAAAATTTCTGTATGCCCAGTGGCTCTTTATTGCGCTCCCATCGTAGTCAATCCTCTTATCCTTAATCACCTTTAACTCCATTACAGTCCCTCCAAAACACTTTTCAACTCTTCAAAGCTCTTAACATCAACCCACATATGAATGAATTTAACGTTTGGCATACGTCTCTTTATATCCTCAATGTGAAGAGTTCTGTCGTCCACATATATGACCTCATCGATTTTATATCCTGCATTTGTTAGCTGCTCTAAAGTTCGCTCTATCATATCTGCTTTGTTGGGATGATTTTCAATCTTCGGGAAGAGAAAGTACTCCCAAAGCCCAAGACTTTCTAAAATTAGTTTTACGACGTCTTCAACATTCCAGCTCGCTATTGAGAGAATGAAGTGCTCACTTGCCCAGTCCAAAAACTCTTTAACACCTTCAAAAAGTTCGAGCTTTCTTCCATAGGCATCAACTACCCTGTTTCCATATACTTCAAATGGAGGAACCATGCGTGATGCGTCTTCGTGATCCCAAAGGGTGCCGTCTAAATCCAGAACTAAGAGCCTCATTCAATCACCAAAAGAGAAAGTAAAAGAGAACCTTATAAAGCTATCTAAGTTCAATCCGCACTTTCCCTTCAAAGTCGGGTTCCTTAAGACTAAAGGAAACAATGCCGCTAAATGAGCTTAGATCTATCACATTCCTGCCCTTTTTGATGTCGAAGCGTTCCTCATATGCCTGAGTTGGTGGGAGCAGTAAATCATACTCATAAACGCTCAGCTCGTTGTCTTTATCCGCATAGATTATTAATCTAGGCTCTTTGTATCCTTCTAAGGGTATTCCTCCAAAATTCCCAACGCTGTATTGAGTCATGGCTATTGATGGGAAGATTAGGGGCAAGGAAAAACTGAGTGCGGGTGGATTCTCTTGAAGAATCTTCTCGTCTAAAACAAGTATATCCTTGCTTCCGGTATCAAAAGGTGTGGCCTCTAAAGCGCCAGTATTGGGTGTGGTATTGGTTCCAAGGAGTATTTTTCCTCCAGCCTTCTCTATGCTCGTAATCCTCGCTCCAAAAGCCCCTACAATTTTAACCATTGGTGGTGCAATATAAACCAGAACACTTGGCCCTACTATTGTATTTGTAAACCTTGCAAATTCTTTTTCATCCTCTTTTCTTGGCTGATATATGGCATCGTGCATTGAATTGTAGGCTATTAATAAACCGCCGCCTATTGGCAGCGCATTAGTTCTCATGGGGGCATAGAACGTGTAGAACTCAAACAAACGGAAGAAGCTCATGGCTTCGCCATTTAGGGGATTACCCACAAAGAGGCCACCTCTAACGAAAGCAAAAACTCTGTTGTAGGCACTTGCCATATCTCCCAAGAGGGGCCTTATGAAAGGAGCCCCGTCAACTGAGTCTCCAACCGGAAAGGTCTCCCACTTACCGGTTATCAAATCGAGGCAGTGAATTCCCTCGAGGCCGTTGGTAAAGTTGTGGCCAACACCAAAGCATGCGTTATCGTGGATTATGGCTCCTTTTAAGCTTCTCTTTGGATTTAAAAGCTCGCTTTTTCCGCTCTTCCTATCAACAGCATAGATTCCTAAATTTTTATGGCCATCTTCTCTGGCTATCAAAAGTCTATCGTTATATGGGTCATAAAGAATATCGCTAACTTCTCCTGCCCAATCCGTTGGATGATGTATAGAATCCTTCCAAACTAGCCTTATCTCGTCGTTCTCAATATCATACTCGTGAATGTGGGAGTACTTGTTGACAAAGTTTATGGTAGAAGCATGGCCCTTTCCGTTGTAAATAGCGGGGGCATGAATCCATCCGCCGAAGTATATGAACTCATCAACGACATCGACAGCATTATAGGTATCCCCACCAGAGGTTGGCTTTTCACCGACTAAATCAAATTCGTAAATCTTCTCATGCTCGTCTCTAACAAAGTGGGCTTCTCCTTCAAAGGCTACTGTATAGTAAAGGACGTCTTTGTAGTATTTTAGTCCAAATATTCCTCCACTTCCCCATTCTGGACCATAACGAGGGGGAAAACGATAGAGTTTCTCCCAAATAGCCATGATATCACCAAGAAACGAATAATGCGTGAGAACAATTAAGCTTTATGGTTGTTTAAGATTGCGCAAGAAGTTTTGGGAAGGGTTTTAGTGGGTCGTGCACAGGCAGACTAACCTTTCAAACGCCCAGCCCCCAATTCAGGGCAAGACCTCGGGCAATTGGGAACGGCAGGCTAAACGGGTCGGAAACCCTTCCCGCTTACACCCCCGCCCCAACAAACCCGTCTTCTACGGGCGCCCTCGTCCCTGGAAACGGGCCGGTCACCCAAACCCCAACCCAGGGAACGGCCGCTTATTTTCGGGGACCGCTTCGGCCTTAGATGCCTTCAGGCCTTATCGGACACGGCGTAGCTGCCCGGCTATGCCTTGCAAGACAACCGGCAGACCAGAGGCCGCGGCACCCTGTTCCTCTCGTACTAAGGGCACCTTCCCCTCAAGCGGCCAACACCTCCGGAGGATAGCATCCGACCTGTCTCACGACGGTCTAAACCCAGCTCACGTTCCCCTTTAATGGGTGAACACCCCCACCCTTGGCCCCTGCTGCAGGACCAGGATGGGAAGAGCCGACAGCGAGGTAGCAAGCCTCGGGGTCGATATGGGCTCTCGCCCGAGACGACTCTGTTATCCCCAGGGTAGCTTTTCTGTCATCCCAGGCCCCCACCGGGGAGGCTCTGGGGTTCGTTAGGCCACGCTTTCGCGGCTGGACCCGCCTCTGTTACGAGTCCAGTCAGGCCGGCTTTTGCCCTTACACTCTACGGCGGATTCCTGACCCGCCTGAGCCGACCTTAGGGCACTCCCGATACCTTTTCGGGAGTGTGCCGCCCCAGCCAAACTGCCCACCTACCGCTGTCCCCCCAACAGGAGGTTAGCTGTACGGCTAAAGGTGGGCGGTGTCTCATGGACGGCTCCACCCGCCCCAGAGGACGGGCTTCGACGCCTCCCGCCTACGCTGCGCACCCCCAGCCGTACAGCAACGGCAGGCTGCAGTAAAGCTCCATGGGGTCTTCGCTTCCGTCCGGAGGTCCCTGGCATACGCGGCCAGGCAGTGGTTTCGCCGGGCCCCAGCCGGGGACAGTGGGGACCTCGTTACGCCATTCATGCAGGTCGGCATTTAACCGACAAGGAATTTCGCTACCTTAAGAGGGTTATAGTTACCCCCGCCGTTTACCGGCGCTTCACCCGGTTGAACCCGGGCTTCACGTACCGGCACTGGGCAGGCGTCGGCCCCAGTACAAACCCTTTCGGGCTAGCTGGGACCTGTGTTTTTACTAAACAGTCGGGCCCCCCTAGTCACTGCGACCTGCGGTTTACACAACCGCAGGCACCCCTTCTCCCGAAGTTACAGGGCCAATTTGCCGATTTCCCTCGGCTGGGTTTCCCCCGACACGCCTTAGGCTTCTCACCCAGGGGCACCGGTGTCGGTTCTTGGTACGGTCGCGGAGGATCGCTCCCGGAAGGCTTTTCACGGGCCCCAGGGATCAGCGGAACCCCCCTAACGGGAGGCCCATCACGCCTTCACCCGGTTCTCACCATTACGGTACTCCCCGGGCTTATACGCTTAGCCGGCCATGCAAGACCGGTCCGCCTACCCCGAGGCGTCACCCTCCGGGCTTGCGTTACCGCACCTACCCCCGCGGTACGGGATTATAAACCCGTTTCCCTTTCCCCGGCACCGAATTACGGGCCAGGTTAGGACCGACTAACCCACGGCTGACGAACATTGCCGTGGAACCCTTGCCCCTACGGCGGCCGGGATTCTCACCCGGCTATGCTGCTACTCCCGGCAGGATCCGCAATTCCGACGGGTCCAGTGGACCTCACGGCCCACCTTCTACCCCACCGGAACGCCCCCCTACCCGATGACGGAGCAAACACTCCGCCCGCTGGGGTATCGGTGGCCGGCTTGAACCCCGTCCATTTTCGGGGCCCCTGACCTCGACGGGTGAGCTGTTACGCACTCTTTAAAGGATGGCTGCTTCTAAGCCTACCTCCCCGCTGTCTAAGGCCAGGGACACCCTTTAGGTCATACTTAGCCGGCACTTAGGGACCTTAACCCCAGGTTGGGTTCTTTCCCTTTCGGCAGACGGCTTACACCGTTGCCCTACTCCGGGGGTCTACGGCGGTAGTGGGTTCGGAGTTTGACAGGATGCCGGAGGCTTTCGCCCCCTAAACACCCAATCAGTGCTCTACCCCACCACCAACCTCGCCCCGGGCTATCCTACGGGATAATTCGGGGGGAACCAGCTATCTCCGGCCTCGATTGGCCTTTCACCCCTAGCCCGAGGTCACGGGAGCGAATTGCACGTCAGCATCCCTAACGGGCCTCCATCCCTCTGGTGAGGGACTTCACCCTACCCCGGGCTAGATCGACCGGTTTCGGGTCTCATCCGAGCGACTCCAGGCGCTTTCACACCCCGTCCCTCAGCAAACGCCTGCGGACCTGTCGGTTTCCCTACGGCTTCGGGGTTCCACCCCTTAACCTCGCCGCTCGGATGAACTCCCTGCCCCGTGTTTCAAGACGGACGGTGCGACCCCGGTCCTCTCCCCTCGTACTCACCCCTCGCGAGGCTTTCCTTCAGGGAGACTCACTCCTTAAGAGCCGCACCCAACTATCACCGCCTGGTTTCAGGCTCTTTTCACCCCCTGCCAGGGGTACTTTTCAGCTTTCCCTCACGGTACTAGTTCGCTATCGGTCTCGGGACGTATTTAGGGTTGGGAGCCGATGCCTCCCAGATTCCCGCCGGATATCCGACCGACGGTACTCAGGAATCCTGCCGGATCCACTCGGCTTACGCTTACGGGGCTATCACCCTCTCCGGCGCCGCATTCCAGCGGACTTCAGCTTCACCGAGGAGGATCCTAGGCAGGACCCACCACACCACATCCCCCAAGTGTTTCCACTTGGGGTTCAGTTTGCCCTGTGCCGTTTTCGGTCGCCCCTACTCACGGCATCGCTTTTGCTTTCTTTTCCTGCGGGTACTAAGATGTTTCAATTCCCCGCGTTCCCCCTCCTTACGGAGTGCCCATAAGGGCGGGAAGTCCCATTCGGGAATCCTCGGCTCGACGGCTGCCTGCGCCTCACCGAGGCTTATCGCAGCTTGCCACGCCCTTCGTCGGCGCCCCGAGCCGAGCCATCCACCAGGCGGTTTAGTGTACTTGCCCCTACTATGGAGGCTGGGCAGTTTTTTGGGTTAGTCTGCCTGTGCACGGCCCTCATCGCGGGAGTTATTCACTCCCTCAGACCCTTCACCCCCGAGCTCTGCTCGGGAGTTGCACTCTTCGTGGTGGACCGGCCGGGATTTGAACCCGGGGCCTCCGGCTTGCAAAGCCGGCGCTCTCCCAGGCTGAGCTACCGGCCCACGATTGACAGGCCCAACACCCCTATAACCCCCCGGACGGATTTCCTGCGTTAGGAGGTGATCGAGCCGTAGGTTCCCCTACGGCTACCTTGTTACGACTTCTCCCCCCTCACGGAGCCCGGACTCGACCCCGCCCAGAGGACGAGGCCTCATCCAGACCCCGCTCGGGTGGAGTGACGGGCGGTGTGTGCAAGGAGCAGGGACGTATTCGCCGCGCGATGATGACACGCGGGTACTAGGGATTCCAGCTTCATGCGGGCGAGTTGCAGCCCGCAATCCGAACTGGGGGCGGGTTTAGGGGATTTCCTTCCCCTTTCGGGGTCGGTTCCCATTGTCCCGCCCATTGTAGCGCGCGTGTAGCCCGGGGGTTTCGGGGCATACTGACCTACCGTCGCCCGCTCCTTCCTCCGGCTTATCGCCGGCAGTCCCCCCAGAGTGCCTCCCTCCCAACGGGAGGGGCTGGCAACTGGGGGCGCGGGTCTCGCTCGTTACCACACTTAAGTGGACGCCTCACGGTACGAGCTGACGGCGGCCATGCACCTCCTCTCGGCGTGTCCGGCAAGACCTTCAGCCTGGCCTTCATCCTGCCGTCGCCCCCGGTGAGGTTCCCGGCGTTGAATCCAATTAAACCGCACGCTCCACCCCTTGTAGTGCTCCCCCGCCAATTCCTTTAAGTTTCAGCCTTGCGGCCGTACTCCCCAGGCGGCGGGCTTAACGGCTTCCCTGCGGCACCGGGTGAGCTCGAGGCTCGCCCGACACCTAGCCCGCATCCTTTACAGCCAGGACTACCCGGGTATCTAATCCGGTTTGCTCCCCTGGCCTTCGTCCCTCACCGTCGGACCCGTTCCAGCCGGGCGCCTTCGCCACTGGCGGTCCCCCTGGGATTATAGGATTTCACCCCTACCCCAGGGGTACCCCCGGCCTCTCCCGGTCCCAAGGCCTGCAGTATCCCCAGCAAGCCCCACGGTTGAGCCGTGGGATTTCGCCAGGGACTTACAGGCCCGGCTACGGACGCTTTAGGCCCAATAATAGTGGCCACCACTTGGGCCGCCGGTATTACCGCGGCGGCTGCCACCGGCCTTGCCCAGCCCTTATTCCCGGAGCTCCTTGCACTCCGGAAAAGCCGTGGCTGTGCCACGGCACTCGGGGTCCCCCCGTCGCGGTTTCCCGCATTGCGGAGGTTTCGCGCCTGCTGCGCCCCGTAGGGCCTGGACCCGTGTCTCAGTGTCCATCTCCGGGCTCCAGCTCTCACTGCCCGTACCGATTGTCGGCTTGGTGGGCCGTTACCCCACCAACTACCTAATCGGCCGCCGGCCCATCCTCGGGCGCCGGAGCTTTCGGCTTGGGGACTTTCCAGTACCCCAAGCCTATGGGGGATTAGCCCCAGTTTCCCGGGGTTGTCCCCCTCCCGAGGGTAGGTTACCGACGTGTTACTGAGCCGTACGCCGGTGCGCGCAAGCGCCCCTTGACTCGCATGGCTTAGTCGGACCCCGATAGCAGTGGCCTCCGGCAGGATCAACCGGAATTGGGAGTCGGCCGCGATGTGAAAATCGCATTCCGTCCGGGGTTTGGTTGGGGTGTTGGGCCTGTCTTACTCCCGAGGGTTCCCCCGGTTGGGGTTTTCCTCGAGAGCGCATTGTGTTGTGCCCTTGGTTGGAGGGCGGGGTTCATTGTGAGGGCTTTGCCCTCGCTCCCCTCGACGCCGCCGTCTTGGCACCAGGGCTTTGGGCCCCCTGTTCGGGGGCTCCACCCAATAACCCCCAACCCCCACAATACAAAATAATTGCAAAAAGAAAACATAATTGCAAAAATCACTCAAAATCCATAAACAAAATATCAATTTTTAACATAAAAACAGCAAGATAAATTGGAGCCCCAAACTCAAAGAATGGGCGTTCAATATGCCCTCAGCATCTCATGTCAATATCCAATATTAACACTAAAAACGCAAAATATGTATATATTAGCACAAGTCTTGCTGTAAATTCGTTCAAAAAACTCTTTTAAGCCTACTTAAACTCTTAGGTGTTCCAAAAAAAATGATGAGGTGATAGCAATGAACGGTACATGGATAGGGCTCTTGGGCATGATACTCCTCGTGAGCTCTTGGGTTCCACAGACCATCGAGACAATAAAACAAAAAAAGTGCCCCCTAAATTTTAGGTTCGTCTTAATCTACGTTACAGCATCCTCCCTATTGACGATATACTCCTACTTCATAGGAGATTGGGTGTTTTTAACCCTCAATGGCCTAGCTGCTTTACAAAGTGCTGTAAATCTTTATGTAAAGCTTCGCTATGAGTAATTAATCCACCCGAATGTCTCTCCCGCACATTTCTATTTTTGGGGACTTCGTAACTTTTAGAATCCACCCTTCCTCACTCTTTTCAACTTCTAAAACTGTGCTCGCTAGATCTTTTATAGTAGGCATTGCTACGGGTATTTCCTTTATTAAATCTCTATTTAGAAAATAAATAGCAGTACGTTTTTTGTTACCTATAAACTCCCGCAATGTCAACAAAACTCTATCCACATCCTCAGGAACAGCAGAATAAAATGCTAAGAGTTTATCGAAGCCTAAAATTATGTTAAACGCAAAATCAATATTTTCCATAACTTTATTAAACGCCTCATTATGATGGCGCAGATGAATGTTTACATCTATATCTAGAGGAATTCTCAAAAAGACTTTTCCGGCACTTGAGAAACCTCCAATTTTTAAAACGAGGGCATCTTCAAGAGGGGATGCATCAATCCCAAAGTAGTCCATGTTGGTTTTGTATACATGGAGCATGTCAAGAATATCCTCAATTACTATTGGAAAGTTCATTTCTTTAGAATATCTTAACAATGCTTCAAATGTATTGTAAACAGCAGATATAGGGGGATAGAATACCACAACAGTCTCTCCAGGTTCAAGTTGCTTGAAAATCTCAAAAAGCTTTCTCATGACTTTCCACCCCGTAGGTAGTTAATTATATTATTCATATCGACTTTAAACCTCCTTCCGTCTAGCTGGGGAACAGGACTCTTTATGAAATTGATAGTTTCCCATCCATTTTTCTCCTCAAGCCTAACAACGCTTGTTGAGGTTTCCTCCAGAATTGATAAGGCCATTGAACACTCCTTCAAAAGTTCCACATTAACTAAGTACACAGCGATTCTTTTCTTGTTTCCTAAATAGTGTGCTCTATGTGCCAAAAAAAGAAATCTATCATATGGAGTTTTGGTCATTAAAAGTCTCCTTTCAAATCCCAAAACAATATCTACAAAGAATTCTCCTCCTTCTAACACTTTACTAAAACTCTTCCTGTACATCTCTCGATGCACATAGAAATCACTAGCGAATTCGATACTCGAGACAACATTACCTATCTTTCTATGCCCCCCAATTTTGATGACAGAAACTTTTTCATCATCCAGAAAATCCGTATTAAAACCTCCCATCTCCAGTTGGACCTTATAAAAATATAGTGTGTCTAATATGTCATCGATTATTATGTAGTTACCATTTTCAAGCGCGATTTTACTTATAAAATAAAACGCAATATGCGGCCATGTAGAGGGAGAATATTCCACCAAAATTGTTTCTCCAGGCACAACTTTCATTAAATGGTCCCTCAGTGTGGATAATGTGACGTAACTCATTTAACTCCCCCCGTTTATAACAAAAATATACATATTAGTACGTAGTTTAAATTTTATAAACATTATTGTGACTTTTATTCGGAATTCCAAATAATAAAAAGATAAAAAAGTTCATTTTCTCTCATAAAGCCCAATGAGTTCCCCTTTTTGGATAACATGACCTTCCATGGCTTTTTCCAATTCGCTTTTAGTGGCTCCAGAGCTTAAATCAAGCTTTGTGTCTAATACATAAACTTTGAAGTGGTAGTGGTGAATACCATGCCCCCTAGGAGGACAAGGCCCATTGTAGCCTATTCTTCCAAAGTCGTTTCTTCCCTGCACAACCTCAATGGGAGAGCTTAATTCCCTCAGCTTAGGAATTCCTTCTGGAATTTCTTCCATTGGAGGTATATTCCAAGCCACCCAGTGAACAAAAGTCCCAATAGGTGCGTCTGGGTCATCGACGATTATTGCTATACTCACAGCATCTTTGCTTAAACCTTCAAGCTTTAGCGGAGGACTTACATCGGCCCCTTCGCATGTATACTTTACGGGAATAACGTCGCCCTCTTTAAACACAGAGCTAACCTTCAGCTCCATAACATCCACCTCCTTTTGTGTACACCCCACTGCAAAGACAACCAAGATTAACAAAATTAAAACCAAAACCCCTTTCATGGTTAAGCTTTAGCTTTTAAAACGTAAAAATATTTTGGTTCATATATTGCGTTAGGCAAATTTTTTAACGCTCAAGTTTTATAATTGTGTGGTGGTTTTCATGGAGCTTAAGGGAAAAGTAGCTCTTGTGACGGGAGCCTCAAGAGGAATTGGGAGGGCAATAGCAGTTGCATTAGCCCAAAAAGGAGCAAACGTTGCTATAAACTATGCTCATGATGAAGAAGGTGCAAAGATGACAGGAGAGCTATGTAAAGCCTATGGAGTTGAGGTGCTCTTAGTTAAGGCCGATGTCAGCAAGAGGGAGGAAGTGAGGGGAATGGTAAGCAACATACTCGAAAAGTTCGGTAGAATAGACATTCTAGTTAACAATGCGGGAATCCTAGGAAAAAACATAAACCCCCTAGAAATAACGGATGAAGACTGGGACAGAGTTTTAAGCGTTAATTTAAAAGGTGCGTTTATAGTAACCCAAGAAGTGCTCAAACACATGAAAAAGGGCAAAATCGTCAACATAGCCTCAATAGCAGGCAAAGACGGCGGGACAGTTGGGGCACACTACGCTGCCTCAAAAGGAGGGCTAATTGCGCTGACGTTCAACTTAGCTAGACATTTAGCGCCAGACATTCTCGTAAATGCAGTAGCACCTGGGCCAGTTGATACGGACTTAATAAGTCCAAAAATTAAGGAGAAGCTTAGAAAACTATCTCTAACTGAGAAAATAGCTAAACCAGAGGAAATCGCCCATGCTGTCATCTTCCTCCTAGAAAACGACCATATAACGGGAGAACTAATCGATGTAAACGGCGGAAGATTGATGGACTAAAGAGCTTTTATTCTTTTATTTTTCGTGTAGAAGATTAAAAGAGCCGCATAACGAAAACAAAAAAGAATA
This sequence comes from Palaeococcus pacificus DY20341, assembly GCF_000725425.1. Lineage (NCBI taxonomy): Archaea > Methanobacteriati > Methanobacteriota > Thermococci > Thermococcales > Thermococcaceae > Palaeococcus > Palaeococcus pacificus. The sequence continues at coordinate 1,532,512 of NZ_CP006019.1, forward strand.
AAAGCTCAGGCCAAAGTGAATATCTTCATAGAGTTTGTTCCAACTTGCTTTTCAAGCTTTATCTCTTCAGTTAGCAAAACCGTGTCTCCACTTTTGGCCAAGTTGTGCTCCTTCACGAATCTCAGGATATTTCTGTCGTTCCTTTCTTCCATGTAGAATGGATAAACTCCATAGGAGAACATTAGTGTATTGCATACCCTCTTGTTGTCTGTAAATGCCAATATCCACTGCTTCGGTTTAAAGCGCGAAATCCTTCTAGCCGTTGCACCGCTCCTCGTTTGAGCTAAAATATATTTGATCCTGAGCGTCCTTATAGCTTCCATTATGCTCAATGAGATAGCATCGACAACTTTCATCTTATGTGGATGCTGCCTTAAATAGCTCAAAACTTTGTTCTCTCCTAGTGAATTCCTATAGAACTCCACCACTTTTGCAATCCTTGCCATAGTCTTTACAGCCTCCACAGGATACGCTCCAACCGCTGTCTCTTCTGAGAGCATAACTGCATCAGTTCCATCTAAAATCGCGTTTGCCACATCCGTCGCTTCTGCCCTAGTGGGTCTTATATCTGAGGTCATTGACTCTAACATTTGCGTGGCAGTAATAACGGGTTTTCCCACTAGATTGGCCTTAAATATGAGCTTCTTCTGTATTATCGGGAGCTCCTCTATAGGCATCTCAACCCCCAAGTCTCCTCTAGCAACCATTATTCCATCCGCTACTTCTAAAATTTCGTTAATGTTCCTGACAGCTTCAGGCCTTTCTATCTTAGCTATTACAAATATATCCTTTCCTCTTTCTTTAACAAACTCCTTGACCTTTAAAACATCTCTAGCGCTTCTAACGAACGAAATACCGACTGCATCAACATCGTGATCTAAAAGGAACTCCAAAATTTCGAAGTCTCTCTTTGTTGGGGTTTCTATTGGAATGTCCGCCTTTGGAATGTTTATACCCTTATGTGACGACAGAACTCCTCCGACAATAACCCTACACTTTATGTCGCTTCCTTGAACGTCCTCAACCTTAAGCTTAATGAAACCGTCGTTCAGGTAGAGCTCATCCCCTTTGGAAAGGGCCTCTGGAAGGCGCTTAAACTCAACGGGAATAACTTCTTCATTTCCTCTAATATCACTCGTGGTTAAAACTATATCTTTTCCCTTCTCCAGAGTTATAGGCTCTTTTTCAAGCTCACCTATCCTAAGTTTCGGCCCAGGCAAATCACCTAAAATAGCTACTCTCCTATTCAGCTTCTCAGATATCTCACGCACAAGCTTAATTTTTCTCTCATGCTCCTCAAAGCTCCCATGGGCAAAATTTATCCTCGCAATGTTGAGGCCATATTTTATAAGCTCCTCCAGAACTTCCTTGGAGTCCGAAGAAGGCCCTATTGTTCCTACTATCTTCGTCATTTGGGATGGAAGTTTCATGCTCTCACCTCTTTTAAAATGAACAATTCAAAACTTATAACCATTACCACAAAGCCGTCAGCTGGCTATACGAATACCCAAACTTGGGAGCAACGTTATTGCCATACTCAATAAACCACCGATTATTAAGGCCGGTATCGTCTTCTTTTTGTTCATCCCAAATATATAAGCAGCTAAACTTCCCGTCCAAACCCCAGTTCCCGGTAGAGGAACCGCAACGAAGAGTATCAAACCCAAGAAGCCCCACTTTTCAACATAAGGATGGGCCTTTTTTCTAACGCGCTCAACGTACCTCAAGTACATCTCAGCGAGCTTCCTTAAAAAAGTGTCCTCCAGCTTCAGCATAACCCAATCGATGAGAGGCAGAACAATAGGGAGCACTATAGATAAGAGCAAAACCCCAAGAGCCGCCGCTAATAACGTTTCCCGAACGGAATATCCTTTCCCAATCCCGTAAACTATCGCATAGCGACCCTCAAACGTTGGAACCAGTGAAAGCAAAAACACATCAAACAGACCCACGCACTCCACCTTTACTTTCTTCAAACACTCGACTTAAAAATGCTTTGCTGTTTTCGATGAAGAGCAGACCTGCAGGCTAGCTCATTTCAATAAGCTTTGTTATCCTCCTTTTCCATTCTTCTTTGAGATTTTTATTTTCTCTCCTTGGAGCGAATTTTCCATCGAACATGGGCTGCTCCCAGGCAGTTATAACATCTTTCTTTTCATAAACCGCTTTTGCAAGCATGTACGCCCCATAAGCGGAGCCATTGAGATATATTGGCCTCAATATTTCCTTCCCGGAAAAATCCGCAATCAGCTGAAGGAGCTCATCACTCTTTGAGAGACCTCCATCGGCCACAATTGTACTCAATCGTATTCCGGAAATATTTTCTATGAACTCTATTATTTCCCCACAGCGCATTGCTATTCCCGTTATCAGCCCCCTAATTATATCTTCCCTTTTCGTTCCTCTCGTTATTCCAAAAATAGCTCCCTTCACTTCAGGTTTGATGTGGGGCGTCCCCAACCCAGAGAGAGCAGGAATGAAAATTACTTCTTCGCCTTTGTGATCAAAGGCTTTTGAAATTTCTGAATAATCCCCCATTAAGCCAACACTAATGAGCCAGTCCACAGCCGAACCCGAAGTGAAGACGGAGCCCTCGAGGAGGTAGAGAGTTTTATTCCTAGTTCCTAAAGCCACCATAGGATATAGACCTCTATTCCCAGGATAGGGTCTCTCACCAACGTTTAGATCTATGAATGTCCCCGTACCGTTCGTCATTTTCGCAGTCCCTTTGGAGACGCCCGCCATATAAAGAGAAGCCTGCTGGTCAGCTATCGTAGTTAGAAGGGGCACATCATAGTCCTTTACTTCTCCGATAGGGGAGTCATTAGGGACAAAGCGTGGAAGAATGCTCCTTGGAATTCCAACGATTTTCATTATATTGTCGCTCCACTTTAGGTAGAAGGGATCAAAAATACCCGTAGCACTTGCATTAGTGTAATCAGTCACGTGTTTTCCTGTTAAATTCCAAACTATCCATGAATCAAGCGTGCCGAAGAATGCCTCTTTTCTTTGAACGGCACTTTTAACGCCCTCAACGTTGTCCATGAGCCAGCGAATATGCATTGAAGAGTGCGTTGTCCCAAAGCTTATATAAGCCAATGTGACGAGGTAGGCACCTTTCTTTGTGCGTTTTATGAAGGGGAGAGGCTTTGAGAGGAGTCTAAGGGTTTTTCCAAGAGCGTTTCCCAATCTTACCATGAACTGAGAAGAAAACTGCTCAACGAGCTCGTTCGTTCTCGTGTCCTGCCAGGTTATCATATTATAAAGGGGTTCTCCACTCCCTCTATCCCAGAGAATAGTAGAGCTCCTTTGATTCGTCAAAACCAATCCCAAAGGCTTTCCATACTTTCCTTCAACCTTTCCTATAAGCCTGTAGATTATCTCAATTACTTCTATGGGATCTTCCTCTACCCAGCCATGCTGAGGGTAGAGCATCTTAGGCTTTTCCTCAAGGCTCTCCAAGAGGTTTCCTTCCTTTGAAAACGCCAAAGCTTTAACATTTGTTGTGCCAACATCCAAGACCAAAAAATAGCTCATTCCCCAACACGCTCCATATCCCTTTCCGCAATCACAGGAATTCCAGTGTTTGCAACATCATCTAAAACAACTTGCCCTCTCTTAACAGGCGCTTCAATAACAACGCCCTTTAGAGCTTTAATTACATCCATTATCTTATCCTTAGGCACTGGTTCGGCAGTTCTTACAGGCAAACGAGGATACATCGCATTCAAAATTTTAACTGTCGAGGTTACTATTCTCCTCGGATTGAGAAGCTCTTCCCGCCCGTATTTCTCTCCAAGGGGGCATTCATTTCCCTCTACTTTAATTTCATCATCCTTACGAACAACCTTTAAGCGGCAACCTTTAGGGCAGCGGATGCATAGAAACTCACGAGCGTCTTGAGACACTTAAGAACACCTCCCTAGAGCCATTTAAAACTTCTCTAGGAATTTCCAATCGCTCAAGCGTCGAAGGTCTGATATATCGTTTAAAGTATTTTTTCAGCAGGTTCCCCTCACCATCTCTTAGCTCTACAATGGCGTTTCCCATCTCTACAGCAGGTCTAAAGAAAGCCACGACGTTCCTCTCATCATTCCACTCAATCCTATGAGGAGTCAGCGTTCTAATGTTCTCACCCGGCTTCAATAATATCGGCTCCTTACGCTTAGGCTCCCCATTGAGGTACTTTTCCACGCCATTAGCAGCTATTTGAGCGCTCTCCACCGCGTCATCGACATAGTCAAATATCTGCACCAAGTTTCCAACGGCGAAAACTCCGCTCACGCTCGTCTCAAAGAATTCGTTTACCTCTGGGCCGCGCGTCCTAGGGTCTATCCTTGCTCCGAGCTTTTGAAGCTTCGCCGAATATGGAATAAGACCAACTGAGAGTATCACCGTGTCGCATGGGTAAAACTCCTCGCTTCCTGGAATTGGATTCCATCTCTCATCAACCCTTACCAAAACAACACCTTCGACCCGATTCTTTCCAACAATTTCCTTAACGATAGTGCGCGGCTTAAATGGAATCCCAAAGTCCAAAACACACTGCTGCACGTTCCTTGGGAGGCCCGCGAAGAACTCTTCGGGGAAGACAATTAAGATTTTTTCAACGCCTTCTAAATAGAGGTGCCTAGCCACTATCATCCCCACGTCTCCGCCGCCTACTATAACGACGTTCTTTCCCGGAAGAACGCCGTAAAGGTTCACTAATCTTTGCACCATTCCCGCGGTATAAACTCCCGCTGGTCTCGTACCCCCAATTTTTATCTCGAATTGATGCCTTTCCCTGCACCCTAACGCATAGACTATCGTCTTCGTCTCGATGCGCTCAACTCCTCTCGGACTTACACTCACGATCTCCTTAATCCCATTTCTAACGCTGACGGACTTCACATAAGACTGGAATTGGACTTCAACACTAAGGGCTTTGACCCTATCGATGAAAAATCCTGCAAATTCAGGGCCTGAGAGAGCTTTTCTAAAGAGCTTTGTTCCAAAGCCGTCGTGGATGCACTGGTCAAGCACACCTCCCAACTCTTCCTTTCTCTCAATTAGTGCAACATCATATCCCTTCTCCGCCAATTTTGATGCCGCTGCAAGCCCAGAAGGGCCGCCACCAATTACAACGACGTCCTTCATAGGGCCTCACCTCTAACAGGCCCATTGAAGAGCTTTGCCTCATTGCTCTCCTTTACGACCTCATTAATTGGAACTCCAAGCTCCTTCGATAGAATGGCAGCTATTTTAAGAGTACAGTAACTCCCTTGACACGTGCCCATTCCCGCTCTCGTACGCCTTTTTATCGCATCTATACTCTTAGCTCCTCGTTTTATTGCCTCCACAATCTCCGCCTCAGAGACCATCTCACATGTACACACTATATTGCCCCACCGTGGATCTTCCTTTATTTTAATATTAAGCTCCTCTAAGCTCATCTCCGCTGCAGAAGGCATGGGCTCTCTCTTGGGATTGAAATTTGGATTACTCTCAAGTTTAAGGCCCATCTCCTTAAGCTTCTCAACAGCATACTCTGCTATCGCTGGTGCTGAAGCTAACCCCGGCGACTGAATTCCCGCAACATGAAGAAAATTCCCAACCCACTTGGCTGGCCGTATTATAAAGTCTTCAGTAAACGTAGGTGCTCTAATACCCGCAAAGTACCTTATGATTTTATCCCTCGGAAAATCAGACATTATCGGAGAGTAGCGCTTGAGAATGAAATCTATTTCCTCACGCTTAACGGTTGTGTCCTCCTTATCCGGCACCTCAACAGCCGTAGGCCCCCAAATCACGTTGCCGTGAACCGTGGGGTTTATTCCCCCACCCTTGCTCCGAGAATGCGAAGGAAACCTAAGTTCAGAGAGACAGTGATTAACTAACTCGCCAAGATCCTTGTGGAAGAGTAATTCCACCCCCTTCCTCGGGTGAATTGTGTACTCCCTCGCTCCTGCAAGCTCCGCTATTTCATCCGCATAGACTCCAGCAGCATTAACTACATAGCGGCATAAAAACGTGCCCCTGTTCGTCACAACACCTTTAATTTCACTTCCCTCTTTAAGAAAACCAACAACCTCTGTGTTTAAGTGAATATCAACGCCGTTCTCTTTGGCGTTCTCCGCCAGCGCAATGGTTAATTCATAAGGATCCAAAATCCCAGTTGAAGGAACATAAACCGCTGCCACAGCCTCTCGAGTTGCATTGGGCTCCATCTCAAAAATTTTCCTCCCCCTAAGAATTTTAATTCCCTTAACGCCATTTCTCATACCCTTGAACTTAACAGCCCATGGAGCAATGTATTTTAAGACGAACATGTAGAGCGGTCCAGGGAGATATTTTTTGTAAGCTTCGAGCGTTCTCGGTGTTATAAGCCAGAGACTTCCAACGCGCTTGAAGCGAACCCCCAGCTCTCTACAAAGCTCGTCGTACATGGCGTTTCCTTTGATGTTCAGCTCTCTTTTGAGCGTATTCTTTGGAGGAGCAACTCCTGGGTGTATCATACCATTGTTCGCTCTCGAGGCACCTAAAGCAACATCAGGCCCCTTCTCGAGTAGGGCAACGCTAACTTTGTACTTAGAAAGCTCCCTCGCAATTGCAGTCCCTATCACTCCTCCTCCAATTATTACAACCTCGTATTCTCCAACAATCTTCCTCTTGTTCTCTTCAAAAATCCTTTTTCTCCTCTCCCATCTCTCTTTAACTCTATCTTCCGGATAGCCCTTCCACTTAATCTCATTCACCACCCCCTCGACACCTTTAATCTTTCCTACAGCAAGCCCTATTTCAACCCACTCTTCGTAGCTCCCCACTTTGCCGTAAAGGAATACTATACCATCCTTAATCTCAAAAGAAATTTCGTAGGGGAATTTCTTCAAAGTCTTAGCCACCTTCGATTCGAGCATCCTCATCCCTCAGGAGGTCGTGAATAAACTCCACCAAATCTAGGACTTTTAAATCACCCACACCTTCAAGCGCCATTTTACATGTTGGACAGGCAGTTATAACCAGTTTAGCTTCCTCTCCAAGCTCATTCGCCCTTTCCCTAGCTATTTCATCAGCAAGTTTTGGATTTAGGCGCGATACTGCACTTCCACCATGGCCACAGCAGAATGTCTCTTTTCCGCTCCTCCTTGGAGCCGCGACCTCAAGTCCCTCCACTTTAGAGAGCACGTTCTTCAATGTGTCTGGCTTCTCAAGACCTATGGCAAGCTTGCACGGGTCGTGAAACGTCACAACACCCTCTGCTCTAATGTTCTCAAGGTTCTCCTCCAACAACTCGGCAATGTGTACGACTTTTGGCTCGATCTTTACACCATACCTTGGATAGAGAACTCTATAAGCGTAGGCACAGGAGGGACACGAGACAACTACGAGAGAAGCTCCGCTCGAATTTATCCTTTCCGCCTGCTCTTTAGCAAGCTTTTTGAAAAGCTCCTTATTGCCAAGGTTATAAGCTGGAACTCCACAGCACTTCTCTTCGATAGTGAAAGCTTTATGGCCGAGCTTATCGAGAACGTAGAGCGCTTTATCTGTCAACGTAGGATAATTTTCCCTTATTGCACAGCCCCTCAGGTAGAGAACCTCACCTCTCGCTTTCCACACTTTTTCTTCCCTTGGCTCACCATAAACGTAGCCATGCTTTTCTAAGTTCTCAAACACCTCTTTGAACTCCTCAAAAGTCACTCCCTTCTCAACAGCCTCTTCTTTAATGGGCCTTATCAAATCAGCTACCGAGAACTCAAAGGGGCACCACTGGGAACAGGCATCACATGAGAGACACATGTAAAGAGGTTCCAGGTTCTTTAGGTTAAGCTCAACTTTCCCTTCCCTTATTAAAAATGCCACCCTTGATTTTCCTGCAGGAGAAGTCGTTTCCTTTCCATCCACTATGCTTATTGGACAAGCATGGCGGCACATGTTTGGGCAGAGAGCACACTTTACTAAGTCATCTGGACCTGAGAGCTTGCCGCTTATGAACTTAAAAATCGTTGGAGCATTTCTAATGAGCCCAAAGCCTTTAACTTCATCACGGAGCCAGTCCCATTTACCGTGCATCCTCACACCCCCATGTCCCTTGGATTCATAACCTCTCGCTCATCAAGGGCTCTCTTTACTCTCCTAAGAAGCTCGAAAGCGCTCCCCAGTTCTTCCTTGAGCCACTTCCTCCTTTGCCGTCCAATCCCATGATGATGGCTTATAGCCCCTCCACTTTCGAGGGTAGCTTTCATGGCCGCGTTCCAAACGTCGTTATAGAACTCAGTTGGACTCTTCCCCCTTGGAGTGCTTGCGAAAGTGAAGTAGAAACATACTCCTTGCGGATAAAAGTGCGAAGCGTGCGCAGATGCAAAGAGAACGCCTTTAACAGAGCGCATCGCATTGATAACATTATTATAAAGCTTTAATGCATTGCTCCAGTGGACAGAAACCTCAATTGTGTCAAAAACAACGCCCAGTGGAGCAAATTCGGAAGCTTCTTTAACGTTGAAGCGCGTTTTGAGCCAGCGTTTTACGAGCTCTTCCCCCAATGGCTTGCCTTTGAACTCCTCTTCCACAATTTTCCTCTCTGCGCTCGCTATGTTTGAGTCCCCTTCGATAATCATTACTGTGGCAACTTTTCCATAGGCCTCGTCAAACTTGTAAAAGTGCCTTTTAGTCTCGATTTTATCGTAAATCCTGATTACTGCAGGTTTTGCTCCTCTCCGTAGAATACGACGCACTGAGAGTAGCGCATCCTCTAAACCTTCCGATGCAAATGAGAGCATGATTCTCTCTTCAGGATAGGGCCAAACTTTGAGCCACGCTTTTGTGACAACCCCTAACGTCCCTTCACTCCCTATAAAAAGCTTTTTCAAGTCAGGGCCCGTTGCACTCCTCGCATGAGGCTTCAATGTTATCACATCTCCCCAAGGAAGAACAGCCTCAAGTCCAAGCACCATATCCTCTATTCCACCGTATTTAGTAGAAAACTGTCCCGTCGCTTTCGTTGCTATCCATCCTCCTACAGTCGATGGATAGAGCGACTGCGGAAAGTGTCCTAGAGTATAGCCCTTTTTATTGAGGTATTTTTCGAGATAGTAGCCATTCACTCCAGCATGTGCTTCTAAAAGCAGGTCGTCCTCATAAAGCTCAAGAGAGCGCATCCTCTTCAAATCGAGCACTATTCCACCATACTCAGGAACCGCAGCACCTAAAACTCCTGAACCCCCACCATAGGGATAAATTGGGACTTTCTCTTCATAAGCAATCTTTACAACTTTTACAACATCCTCTGTACTTTCAGGCCAGACTACTGCGTTAGGAAGCGCGGGAACTTTTCCCTCAAGCATCCAGTGTAAAGTTATAGGCCAATAATCGTGGCTGTATGATAACAAGTCAACTTCCTTTGTGGATACCTTCTCATTTCCAAGAAGAGATGAGATTTTGCTTATCACAACCTCAAAATTCCCGTGGCCCCTTTTCATGACTTCTTCAAGCGGCAAATGTATCACCCCAGAATACAAATATGCATTAATGCAAGATTATGTTATGTAGCAAAAGAGTTATAACATTTACGTATGTCTAAGTTGATTGATGTTAAAAAGCAATCATGAGAAGAAAAACGACAATTAAAGATCAAACTTCTTCAAGCTTTTTCTTGACCTCTTCGGTGTTTTTCTTTGTCTCTTCAAGAGAGTTCCTTAAGTTGTTGAGCTCTACTTTAAGCTCACTTAAAGTTTTGTTCATCTGGTAAAATGCGAAGACCATTATCACTATCAATATAAGCCCCAAGACAATTGAAATCCATCCGCTTGGCGTTCCGCTATACGGCATTTCTCACTCCTCCTTCAGATTTTTTATAACATCATTATCAATCAAAATCCTAAAAGCTTTTGCCTTGTAGTACTTCTTAGCCCTCGGATCTCCAGGCTCTAAGCGAAGTTCGCTTTCAACCAAACTGGCCTTCTCAAGCTTTTTTAAATGGAGATAGAGCAGCTGGCGTGATATATTGAGTTCCTTGGCGAGTTCGTAGACATACCATTCCTTTTCGCTGAGCATCTTAAGTATTCTAATCCTTATTGGTGAGCTCAATGCTTCTCCTATTAGTGCCAGTTCGCCTATTGTCTCGACCATAGTCATCACGTAGAAATTTGTTACATAAGACATCTTTTGGTTACATGAATAAATGTTGAAGAAAGATAAAAACCTTTCCATCTGGGGGCACCGGTTCTGGCGGTATTCTGACATCCTTCATGCCCCCTAAGTTACCCCCTTATTCAGCGTTCTTTCAGTGGGACCGTTAAAGGTTAAGAGGGTATCCGAATACGCATTTGAATTGTTTTCTGTTGTTCTGATGGGAACGCTGGGGTGAGGGGGAAACTTGGGGAGCTCCGGGTGATGTTAAAACGATTATTCTGACCCCACGCTATCTCTTAAAGAGTGCATATATCAGGCCAGCTATTAGGAGGAACGGCAGCAACAGGAAGGCCAGCCTAAAAAACAAAATAAATATCCAAAGGAATCCAAAGCCCCAAAAGGCCCAGCCAAAACCCCATCTCCTCCTTCCCATCATTGGCCCTCCAAATCCTCTCATATTTCTCACCTCACTCAGGCAGATAAAGCCATCCCACGATTGTTTCTCCATAGTCAAGCGTCACTTTAACCCCAAAAGGTGTTTGATACGCACTTCCAATGCTCAGCTCATCAATGGAGTAATCACCAGCAATTTTCCCAATGTAGTGTCCATAACTGTCGCTGAGCTTTTGAACAATTCCTTTAGATGTTTTAAACTTCTCAATTTTTACCTTTTTGAGGACTTTTAGAGCATCTTCCTTAATTTCCTCAACATCAATCTCCTCAATTGGGAATTCGCCATATTCAACGAAGTGCCAAACTTTAACAGCTTCCATATTTACCTCCTCCTTCTTTAAAGGTTAGAGAAAAAACGAAAGCTCATCTTCTACCTCCAAACCCTTTCATGCCTCTTCCCATTTGGCCTCTGCTCATTGAGCTTGAAACTATCTCTTGATATTGCTCCTCGCTGATAACTTGAGGCTCATAGCTCACACCATAAGTGCTCAACGTCCTTGTGAATGCCCTTAAGTGGCTCTCTGAGCCGCTTATGAGGCTCTCGTAGACTTGGATTATATCCGCGTTGTCGGTCTTAGCTATCCACTCCTCCAGATCCTTAATGTCAACTTCCTCTATCAGTGCACCAACCTTCAAAGCGTCCTCTAATGACTGGCTTCCCTGAACGATTAACTGGTCGTAAAGCTCTTGGAGCTCTGGGTTTGTGAAGACTCCAACCTCGTCAACTGCCGGATCGGTGAGGTTGTACTTCTCAATGAGTGAGAGTATTGCATCGGTGTGCGTTTGCTCGCTTTGGGCAATGTTTTGGAATACTGGAAGACCGTACATCTCGTAGAGCGTTAGGTAAACGTCCCTCGCCAACTTCTCCTCCTCACGCATGTAGAGTAAGCCATCAATCTCCTCTTGGCTTAAACTGCTTGTCTCGTAGATTCCAATATATGGCCTATCTTCAACCGCTTGACCCTTATCCCATGTCTCTGCCCACCACGGCATCGCAGCTACGCTACCAAGGATCACTCCAAAGAGGATCCCCAACAATCCAATTCCCAACAATTTTTTCCTCATGTTCTTCCACCTCTCCATATGTAAGTCTAATATTACATATGCATCAATAGTTTATAAAGTTTTCGGTTAAAGCACAAGGATTAAAAAGCGAGCAGTACTCACCTCGCGCCATGAGAAGCGAAAAAACGCTCACAAGGATGCTCATCGAAGAATGGTTATTCTCCCTATCATTAATTGCACTATTTATAACTTCTTTGTATGCAAAAAGAATACCCTCGTATCCTCTAAACGACTTTAAAGTTGTCTTCACGCTGTTTGTGTTTTTAGTCATAATAAAAGGTTTAGAAAAGAGCGGCTTTCTAAAGGCTTTAGCATCAAGATTTGAAGGAAATCACATTGGAACAAGGCTTATACTTCTAACGGCTGTGCTTTCAATGTTCATAACCAACGATGTGGCCCTCTTAACAGTTGTTCCACTAACGCTTGCGCTGGAGATTGAAAACGTGGAGATGCTGATCATATTGGAAACAATAGCAGCAAATGGAGCCTCAGCGCTCACTCCTTTTGGAAACCCCCAAAACATTTTCATCTATTACCATTACCACGTTCATCCAGCCGAATTTGTCAAAACAATTGCTCCATTCACATTCATGTCCATTGCATTTGTGCTCCTTCTCTCGTGGAAAAACACAAACATTCAGCATTTCAATGCCAATGTGGCTAAACTCCAAGAAAAGGCGTATCTCTATCTAACCTTTTTCTTACTTTTTATAATGGCAGTTTTGAGAATCGTTCCGCTGTTGATTGGCATAATCCCCATAGTCTACGCTTTTATTAAAGACAGAGAAGCTTTGAAGGTAGATTACTTCCTCCTCGGAACGTTCTTAGCGTTCTTTGGATTCACTGACAACATGATGCATATAATCAGTCTCTCACTCGACTCACCTCAAAAAGTTTTTCTTACATCAGCGCTTCTAAGCCAAGTTATAAGCAATGTTCCCTCTACTCTCCTCCTAGCGGACTTCACTGAAAATTGGAGAGCTCTGCTCTGGGGCGTAAGTGTTGGCGGGTATGGCACACTCATAGGGTCTTTAGCAAGCTTAATCTCCTACAGGCTCTACAAAGCGAAATATGGAAACTCAAAAGAGTATTTAGTTAGGTTCCACATTTACAATGTTTTGGCATTTATAGTTGGGATTATCACATGGTTCCTATTCGGCAACTGTTTAGCATGCAAATAAAAAGAGAAAAGCATCAGCCAGAATCCCCAGTCTCGATTGGGCTGTTTATTATCTCCTCATACTCCTCTTTGCTTAAATATTGAGGCTCATAGGTAATACCGTAGTTCTTGAGATTTGATACAAATGACCTTAAGTGGTTCCTTGATCCCTTCATCAAGTTTTCATAGACCGTTATTATGTCCTGCTTATCGGTCTTTGAAATCCATTTTTGTAGGTCCACTATGTCGAGCTCTTCAATCATTGCCCCCACTGTGAGCGCATCTTCAACGCTTTTGCTCCCTTTCTCAACGAGCTGGTTGTAGAGCTCTTGGAGTTCTGGATTGCTGAACTTCCCCACCTCATCAATAACTGGGTCTTCAAGGCCGTATTTATCAATTAAAAGCTTCACTGTATCCATATGTGTTTGCTCACTCTTAGCTATGTTATTGAATATCGGCAAATCCCATTTCTCGTAGAGTGTTAAGTAAACATCCCTCGCTAATTTCTCTTCTTCACGCATCCAAAGGATCCCTTGCTTTTCTTCATCCGTTAATGGAGACATGGGAACTGAGTCAATGTAATCTTTGAGCGTCTGCACATCTATGGAAGTGCTACCATTTGCTCCAACGGATATTGCTATTGGCCCTTTTCCTTCGGGGGGACCTCTTTGTCCCTGAGTTGTAGAAGTCGTTGATGTTTCTTGAGTCTGACTTATACACCCCGCGGCAATACCCACCAATACTACCCCAATAATGGCAAAAACAAGTGCCGTTTTCATGGCACCATTCCCCAAGAGAATATTTTCAAAAGGATTAATAAACATTATGTTTGAATTTAGTGAGTTGATTATATCATCTGCTTATTTTAGCCTTAGGAATGCTAAAAATAAGCTAGAAAAAAGATCAAGGCTTTCCTTTTTTGCCTATAGGGGCTGGCTTATTCTCTCTCATCATTTCCTTTCCGTTCATGTAGCACGTCTTGACCTCATTCCTTAGCTTTACCATTAGCTCCTGGGCCAAGTCGTAGTCGCCGTTTTTAATCGCTGCCCTAACTTGTTCCATTATTTGAATAGCGACTGTTACGTTTACACCAACTCTCTCCATTACCCTTATCTGTGCTTCAACTCTAACGAGCTCTCTTTCAAGTTTCATCTTTGTGTTATCCATTAATTGCTTCCTCATATCTTCTCCAGCGAGCTTGATTATAACATCTGTCTTTGATTTTGCGGCTATTGCCAAACCATATGCTGAGCCATACTTTTCATTGCCGTATGCCTCCTTTGCATCCTCAAGCTGCTTCTCTGCTATTGCCAAAAGGGTCTCCACTGCAGGATTTGTAGTATTTTGGGCGAGTTCTTTGGCTAGGGCTATTTTCTCCTCCGCCAAGTTTATTGCCTCAAGCGCTCTCTCCGCAGTCATGTTAACTTGAACTCTCGTGCAGTTGCACTCAGGCTTTTCTTCAAGCTGCTCTCTAACTCTAAGCATTGTCTTGTTCATGTAAGGTGTCTCTATCATAGTGAACTCCTGCACCTTAACTTTTAACTGCTTAATAGTCCTTGTAATGTTCGTGTTTTGATTTACAAAGACCATCATAGCCCTCCCTTGAATCGCCAGCTCCAGAGCTTTTTGTATTCCCATTGTGTCGTTGCCAACGGCTAAGATCACCTTGTTCTGCAGTTGAAGGTTGAACTTTAGTGTGACGTTGTTTATAACTGCTATATTCGTCTCGTACCTGTTCTCTCCCCACCATCTCTCGACTGTTATGCCTATGTTTTGCAAGTCTTCAACGTATTCCTCGGGTACGGCGACAGGTCCACCTAGGATTATCACTTCATCTGGCGCGTGGCTTATTATATCAGCAGTTATGTTTGGGTCGTAAACTCCCCACGGTGTTTTTACAACGACAACATCGGTTAAGTTTGAAATGTAGTCAGCTAAGGCACAATCCGCTTCGTTGTCGCTTACTAATATTATCACGTTTATATCAACGTTGGTGCTCTCGGCTTTGATGAGAGGCACTCCACTCGCTAAAACTAAAAGCCCGAACATTATTGCCAGGGCTTTTTTCCACACCATATCTAATCACCTCACTTTATTCTTATGAAAAACTCTTATTTAAGTTTTTTTCACGAAATCGTCAACAAAAATTCACGTTTGTTCAAATTAGGGAAAATACGCAGGAGATCTTGACTCCTTATGTTTAATCACGTTCGTGAGGGTTTATCTTTGTTTAATTATACTTTTCTTTGCTTTAAATATTAAATGGGCACCTACTAGGGCTTAACAGCAGATTAGAACTGCTCCGAGTGTGTGTTGCTCACAATTTCGCTGGGACAGCCATTCAAAGCTAAGCAAATGGAAGTAAGGGAGCACATGATAAAGCCGCTAAGCCTTTTCATGATCCTACACCTCTTCTAGTATTTTGTTTATTTCTTCACTCTCATTCCTGAGCTCCTGAGCCACAGCGCTTATCTCTTTCATTTCATCAGCTATAGCATCCAAATTCTTCTTCATGAGGTATACTGATACCGTCATTATTACGAGCAGCACTGCCCAAAAAGCCACGATTAAATAGTCAGTCCTTGTCATCTCACCATAAAAAGTTGGGAAGTAAGGGCCGGGCACCTCAGCCGCCCTCCTTTACTTTAATTATTGCTTCAGCCAGCATGTCCTTAAACACCTCTCTATCAAGTTCATTCTTAATCTCTATGCTCTCCAATAGCTCATCTGCTTGGGCCTCAATACCATAGTCCTCATTAAGAACCCGTATGAGCTCATCCACAGGGACATCGTAGAGCTGGGCAATCTGCTCTAAAGTGTAGCTCTTCAACATGCTCCCGGTAATTTCAATGGTGGTGTTGTCGTAGCTCACCGTGGTGTTGGTATCCTCATAAGTAATCTCGGAGGTGTCCTCTTCTCCCTCTATTGAGTTCCATGTGTAAGCCACCGCTCCTCCAATGAGCACCATCACGACGAGGATTAGCCCTAATGTGGCCTTCACATTTATCGACTTGGTCTTCCTATCCCTGATCATGGCTTTAACTTGATTTACAAGGGGAGCTAAGTTTACCACTATGTGAATCCCTACTAAAGGAACCATTGCAATTCCAAAGTATATGTGCAAAGCGTCCCATAATGCTCTGCTGATTCCTAAGAACGTCCATCCTGTCACTTCCGCAATCCTACCGCTTGGAGCGAAGTATAATGCAATTCCCGAAAGTGCTGCTACAATAAAGTCAATCGTCAGCAAAACATCGATTGTGGGTCTAACCCACCTCGGCAACTTCATGGCCATCACCCACAATCAGCTTTCAAACATTCTGCTTCCTCGTTTTTGTAATATTCCTTGAAATATGCCCCAACTATAAAAAACATAACCACAAAGAACAATACCACTAAAGTAAATCCTCCTATGAGCACGAACTCTGGTCTTACAAATCCTTCCATCATTCCTTATCCCTCCAGTCTACAGGAACTGCCGAAGCGACATTTTTCACACTATCCCCATTATCTACAATTAGTAAAAGCAACATTTTAATTTTATTCCAAATTTTCACTTTCACCACCTCAAAAAAGAAAAAAGTGGAAGGTTCAGGCCATCCTGAAAAAGCCTACTATTTGATCACCGTAGCTTAGGAATACTTTAATGCCGTTGACTGTCTCGTAGGCCTTGTAGATGCTGAGCTCGCTTAGGTCATAGTCACCGACTATCTTGCCGACGTAGTCGCCATCGTAGACGAGTTTTTGAACTGTAATTCCCCTTGGGTTTGTAAACTCTTCAACGCTGAGCTGGCTCAAGTACTCTTGCACTTCACCGCTGTCAACGTCAACTTCTTCCAAGTACTGACCGTTTACTCCAAGTCCCATGTATTGGCCCCTCTCCTCAGCTCTCATTCCATGACCATGGCCCTTCATAGCCATAGCCTGAGCTCCAGCTTGCATATCCTCTTGGGCATAAAGCATTGCATCAGGGTTTGGCCCTGGCTCTCCTTGATACGCTGCCACTACCCCAAACACTAGGCCAAAGAGGCCCAACATTAACAACCCAATTCCTAATATTTTCTTTCTCATGTTCCTTCACCTCTCCATATGTAAGTTCAATATTACATATGCATCAATAGTTTATAAGCTTTTCGGTTCAAAAAAGCTAAAAGGAGAAACGCATAACAAGAGGAGGGATGCTTATGAGAATCTACAAAAACTTTGCATATTTCTATGTAAAGGGTCGTTATTCTCGATTTAGCGAAAAAATGGCCGAAATACTCCCCACAATACTTGAAAAGTTTGATGCAAAACCGCAGAAGATTTTAGATATAGCCTGTGGAGAAGGCACATTTGCAGTTGAAATGGCCAAAAGAGGTTTTCAAATTGTTGGTGTGGACATTTCCAGAGAAATGTTAAAGTTTGCTAAAGAAAAAGCCAAAAAAGAAAATGTGAATGTGAAGTTTATTTGTCAAGATATGCGCTCTCTGAATTTTGATGAGGAATTTGACTTAGTTACCTGTTGGTTTGACAGCCTAAACTACTTGCTGACTTTAGAAGATTTGGAAAAAGCCTTTGCTGGAGTATACAGAGCACTCAAGAAAGGAGGACTTTTCATTTTTGACATGAATACAAAATATGGCTTAGCAGTTGGATGGACACGTTATCCGTGTTATATCGAACAGGATACTCCAGATCTTTTTGAAATCCACTGTGCAAGTTACGATTTTGAAAAAGATATAGCCACCCTAAAAATTACTGGATTTATTAAAGAAGGGGAAAGATGGATCAGAATCGATGAAGAACATAAAGAACGGGGTTACACCATAAGGGAGATTAGAGAATGCTTAAGAAAGGCAGGCTTTAAAGAGCTCGCCTGTTGGGGAAGTATAAAAGACATGAGTGAGCCTCAACCAGACACCCGTAGGGTATTCTTCGTTGTTCAAAAATAAGGTGTGGGAGCATGATAAAGGAGATTTTAACTGCGATTCCACCTAATGAGCTCATGGAGATCTTGAAGAAAGCAAATGTCAATTTGAATGCTCTAATTGAGGAAAGTGAGCCCTTCCACGGCATGCCCAGGTGGAAAGTAACCTTAGAGGGCAGTGAGGAAGAAATTGAAAAGTTCATGGAAGTCCTTAGACTGGCAAGAGCCGGGGGTTGATGGTTATTTTTCTCTCAACATCCTTCTCTCCAAGTATCGCTCAAGCAAAGCTTTAACTGTAAAGAGGAGCAAAAATAGAAGTACTAACATTAGCACATTTCTATACGAAACTCCTCCAGGGACTGGTATCGGGGCTACCATGTCATCCCACCATGGTGTTTTTCAATTCGAACTCCCTCACAAGCTCGGCAGCTTTGAGCATTTCCTCATAAGTCAAAGCTCTGTTTAATTCTTTGTACTCTCTCGCTTTATAATCTGGGTGGTACTGAAACATGACGTTTACCCTAACTTCTTTTCCCAGATTCTTGCTTATCCACTCCAAGATAGGCCTTGTGCAGCATTCTAAATGGTCTGGAATAATAAGGTGTCTTATCAAAAACTCTGCATTATAGTGGTTCTTCGCTAAGAGAAAGTTCCTCGTTATAATTTCCCAATATTTTGGAGCTTTTGAATACCTCAATGCACAATCGTTATTTCCCCACTTAAAATCCCCGAGATAAACGTCAACCACTCCATCCAAAAGTTTCATTGCTTTCTCGCTCATATACATGTTGGAATTCCACACTACGGGAATTGGCACTTTGACATGGCGGAGTGCCTGAAGGATGAAGGGCAGGTTTGGAGTAGGTTCGCCTCCAACGAAGTTCACATTTTTAGCTCCCCTTGCATAGGCAACCATTATCTTATTTGCCAGCTCTTTAGGGGTATGGTGAACTCCAACGCGGTGCTGGCTTATGTCCCAGTTCTGGCAGAAAACACAGCGGAAGTTGCACCCGCTGAAGAAAATCGTATAAGAAGGGACTAGTTCAGGTTCTTCACCTAAGTGCAAGAAATCGCTTGCAATTAAGCTCTCTTTAACACGACAGTAGCCAATGCTCTCTTTTCTATTTACATGACATTTAACCTCACAGAGCTCACACTTCTCGAGGATTCTATCCGCTATTAGTGCTTTCAAGTCAAGGAGGCTCTTTTTGGGAGCTTCGCTGAAGTCATCATTTCTAAGCTTCTCCATGCCCTCTTCATGGGCCTCCCAAAGCTCCTCAAGAGAAGCATTCTCATCAAAGTTGACTTCAACTTTTCGTGCATAAAAGAAGTTCGGCTTTTCATCTCCCTTGATGATTGAGAAGTAGTGGGGCAAAGCCTGTTTGGCTTTTTTAATCTCTTCAATATCAACACGCTTGAACCACATAGGCATCAATAGAAATTAGGTTATCTCCTAAAAATCGTTTTTGGCTTGGCATCATTGCAACGGACCGTTCAGATATTGTTCGATTTTGAGCATTAGGGACTGTAAACTATTCGCCATGCCCATTTTAAATCATTAAATCCTTCGAAAATTTTTGATAAACAGAAAAACTTATTTGGGCAAATCTCGTTAAATGATAGTGTTTTCGCAAATTAGGAGGGTTAAAACGTTTTGTGAACTCAAAGCTTTTATAGAATTTCATCTCTATGAAATACGGTGGTTTCTATGAAAGGCTGGTGGGGAAGAATTTTAAGAGTCGACTTAACTAACAACAAAGTTTGGGTGCAGGAGTATTCTCCCGATGTAGCACAGCTCTTCATCGGTGGTAGGGGTTTAGCTGCGAAGATTCTATGGGATGAAGCAAAGGGTGTTGATCCATTAGGCCCAGATAACAAGCTCATATTTGCTGCTGGTCCATTCAACGGACTTCCAACCCCAAGCGGTGGTAAATTAGTTGTTGCCGCTAAGAGCCCACTCACCGGCGGTTATGGTGATGGTAACCTTGGTACAATGGCTACTGTTCACTTAAGGAAAGCCGGTTACGATGCCATCGTTGTTGAGGGTCAAGCTAAGAAGCCCGTCTATCTTTATATCGAGAATGATAACGTTAGCATTTTGAGCGCCGATGGTCTTTGGGGCCTCGATACCTTTGAAACCGAGCGCAAATTAAAGGAAATACACGGTAAAAACGTCGGTATTTTAAGCATAGGACCGGGTGGAGAGAATCTAGTTAGATACGCCGTTGTTATGTCTCAAGAGGGAAGAGCTGCGGGAAGGCCCGGTATGGGTGCGGTAATGGGAAGTAAAAAGCTCAAAGCCGTCGTAATTAGAGGAACGAAGGAAATCCCAGTTGCAGATAAGAAGAAGCTTATGGAGCTCTCAAAGGAGGCTTATGATAAGATTCAATCCTCCCCAGCATACGGCTTCTGGCACAGACAAGGGACAATGGCTGCTGTTGAGTGGACAAACGAGAACAGTGCTTTACCAACGTGCAACTTTAAAGATGGAACATTTGAGTTCGCAAGGAGCATAGATGGATACACCATGGAGGGAATGAAGGTAAAGCAGAGGGGATGTCCCTATTGTAACATGCCCTGTGGAAACGTCGTCCTCGACGCTGAAGGTGGAGAGAGCGAGCTCGACTACGAGAACGTTGCACTTCTCGGCTCAAACCTCGGAATTGGAAAGCTCAATGAAGTTTCCGTCCTCAACAGGCTCGCCGACATGTACGGCCTCGACACAATCTCTCTCGGTGTCTCCATAAGCTTCGTGATGGAAGCTGTTGAGAGGGGACTCCTCAAAGAAGGCCCAACCTTCGGAGACTTCAAAGGAGCGAGACAGCTCGTCGAGGATATTGCTCACAGGAGGGGAGAGCTTGGCAATTTTGCCGCTGAAGGTGTCATGAGAATGGCCCAAAAACTCGGCGATGACAGCTTCGCCATGCACGCCAAGGGACTTGAGGTCAGCGGTTACAACAGCTACATATATCCAGCTATGGCCTTGGCATTTGCCACCAGCTCCATCGGTGCCCACCACAAGGAGGCATGGGTTATAGCATGGGAAATTGGAAGCGCGCCGATTGAGGGTGAGCAGACCAAGAAGGTTGAGTACAAGATTACCTACGACCCAGAGAAAGCAGCAAAGGTCATAGAGCTCCAGCGCCTCAGGGGTGGTCTCTTCGAGATGCTCACCGCTTGTAGGCTACCATGGGTTGAAGTGGGATTAAGCCTTGACTACTATCCAAAGCTCCTAGAGGCAATAACAGGCGTCAAATACACATGGGACGACCTCTATAAAGCAGCTGATAGAGTTTACGCCCTCATAAGGGCTTACTGGATTAGGGAGTTCAACGGCGAATGGGACAGGAAGAAGGACTATCCACCGAAGAGGTGGTTCATCGAGGGTCTTAAGAGCGGAAAGTACAAGGGAATGCACCTCGAAGAGGACAAATACGACGCTTTGCTCAGCGAGTATTATAAGCTCAGGGGCTGGGATGAGAGAGGTATTCCAAAGAAGGAGACACTTAAGGAGCTCAGCTTAGAGGACGTTGTCCCGGAGCTTGAGAAAGTTACGAAGCTCGAATGAGCTTTTTGCCCTTTTGTTTCTCCTTTTCATTGCCGTATTTGAACTCAAAGGAAACCCAATAAATTTTTAGTATAAGACTAAATCACTAATGGGGTGGTGGAAATGGTCAAAATCAAGCTTATGGGGCTCATGGCACACCTGGCTAAGGCACGCGAGCTGGAAGTCAAGCTCGATGGGCCAAAAACAGTTGATGAGCTTTTGAGGGAGGTTATACCGCGCTACGACGAGCTACACGATAAGATAATCCTCGTCAACGGCGTGTCGGCCAAAGGGAATTATGTCTTAAAGGACGACGATGAAGTAAAGGTGATGCCTGTCTTGAGCGGAGGTTAAATTGGGACGACGACGGGAATACCCCTAACGTGTTCTATGTGGGCATCTACCCCATAAACCTCTTTTATGAGCCCAGGTGTTATCACTTCCCTCCCGCCGCTGGCTATTATTTCACCGTTTTTCATCACCAAGAACTTGTCCGCATACCTCAAAGCTAGGTTAACGTCGTGCATTACCACTATTGATATAACTCCTTTCTCCTTTGAGATTTGCCTGACCAGCCTCATTACCTCGTGCTGGCTCTTCAAGTCAAGGTTATTTGTGGGCTCATCCAAGAGCAGGACTTTAGGTTCCTGAGCGAGGGCTCTCGCTATCACAACTTTTTGAAGCTCCCCACCACTTATCTTGTTGGTCATCTTTAGGGCAATCCGCTTAAGCCCCATAAGGCCGAGTACTTCCTCAACTATCTGTAAGTCCCTCTCATTGGGCCTTAGTCCCATATGGGGTTTTCTTCCTAAGAGCACAGCATCGAAGACTGTCATAAAGTTCCCACCGCTCTTTTGGGGCACGTAACCAAAAACTTTGGCAACGTCTCCCCCAACTGTCTTCCCATCGACAAGAACAACTCCTCTTTTAGGCTTTAAAATGGCGTTTATACACCTCAAGAGCGTGGACTTCCCAGCACCATTAGGACCGAGAACAGCGACAACATCTCCAGCCTCTGCCTCAAAGGTTATGCCCTTCAGCACGGCCGAGCCGTTGTATGAAAACTCCACGCCATCGACTCTTAGCTTCATGCTCTCCCCTCCATCTTCACGAGGAGGTAAACAAAGAGTGGAGCTCCTAGGAAAGAGGTTATCACACCAACGGGGAGTATCATGGGAGCAATTATCGTCCTAGCCAAAGTATCTGACAGCAAGAGCAAAAGCGCTCCCAAAAGAGCTGAGCTCGGCAGTAAAAACCTGTAGTCACTCCCAATTATAAGCCTAACGAGATGAGGGCATATGAGGCCAACGAAGCCTATTATTCCAACAAAGGCTACACTCACAGCTGTTATAAGCGAAGCTAGCAGCGTCCCAAAGAGCCTAACTCTCTCCACACTAACTCCAAGGGACTTAGCAACTTCATCTCCAGCCTCGAGGGCGTTGTAGTCCCATCCCTTGAAGAAGAAGTAGAGCAGTGAGGGGACGAGTGTTAGGGCTATAAGAAGGAGTTCCTCCCAAACGGCTCTTCCCAAGTCGCCAAAACTCCAGTAGACCATTGCCGCTAGTTGAAGCTCATCAGCAAAGTACTGGACGAGGGTTGTCGATGCAATAAAGAGCGAGCTCATAGCTACACCAGCCAAAATCATCGCCTCTGGACTTAGCCCTTTAAGCTTGGCGAGCGTTAGGACAACCGCAACAGCTAATAGAGAGCCTAAAAATGCAAAAACAACAACCACATTAGGGTCAACTATAACAATTCTGCCACTGCTCTCGGCACTTCCAGCACCAAGAAGGATAGCTAACGAAGCACCAAACATTGCACCGTGAGAGATGCCCATAGTGAATGGGCTCGCCAGGGGATTCCTAAGCAAAACTTGCATAACAGCGCCCGAGATGGCCAAACCAGCACCAACGAGTAAAGCTGCGATAGCTCTCGGGAGGCGCACATTCCAGACAACTACACTCGCTTTCGAGGAATCCATGCCCAACATAGCTCTAACGACAGAGCCAAAGGGAATTTTATATGAGCCCACACTTAGAGAAAAAACAAATGACAAGAATAGAAGAAAAAGTAAAATAGTCCCAAAGACTGCTTTCCTCTTTACATAGCTAGAGTAGCTGTGGGTTATGTTCATGCTACCACCCTAAGGTGAAGTGGGCAAGGAATACTCAACACTGCCATTCTCAAGGTCAATCTTTCCAAAGCCTCCGAACTGTTTGATCAGCTCATTATAAACAGGCTTTCCGACGAGGAATGTGTATATCTCATCGGCCTTTTCAGCTGGATCCACGTCTTCAAAGCGCTCTGGATAGAGCACTTTACCTATAAAGTACGCATCAGCGAGGGCAGTGCCTATGTTGGTGGTGTAAAAGTTGTAGGGCAGTATACCGTAGACATTGCCATTTTTAAAGGCCCTAAGTGAGTTGTAGAACTCCTTGTTCTTCGAGTAGTCATCCTTTACCAGCGAAAGTCCTCCATCATCAATGAAAATTACCTCTGGATCCCACTCTAAGAGCTTCTCCTTGTCTATGAACTTGTGCCCATCTCCAAGCTTGTCGGCAACGTTCTTAGCATGAACAACAACAAATGGCGGGTACTTTGCCTCAGTGCTCTCGATGCCATGAGCCCCTTTATAGCCTATTCCGCCGACGTAAACGGTTGGGCTCTCTACACCCTCCGTCCTCTTTATCAAGTCCTCTTGAGCATTTTTAATGAACGCTATTACTTCCTCAGCCCTCTCTTCCTTTTTAAGTATTTTACCTGCGAGTCTGAGCGAGTTAAAGAGCTCTTCATCGTCAAAAGTAGCCAATTGACCGTAGCTCAAGACCACAACTGGAATACCCGTTTTCTCTTGGATTTCGTCTGCAGTCTTTGCGTCAACATAAGTCATAAAGATAACATCGGGCTTGAGCTCTATCAATGCCTCTAAATTGGGGAGCTTTCCGGGACCGCCAGGCCCTATTGAGGGTAAATTTCTAAGTTCGGGGTGAGCTATTGCGTAAGGCCTACCATAAGGATAGTTCTTTTCAAAGTCCTCAACTCCAACCACCATACCGCTCGCGTTGAGATACACAATTAGCCTTAAGGCACCGGGCCCAGCACACACTACTTTTTCAACGCTCTTAGGGAGTTCAACGCTCCTCCCCAACGCATCTACGACGCTCAGCGAAGTGTTAACCTGTGTACTTTCGTTGATGCACCCGCTTAAAGAAGCCACTACGAGGAAGACGCTGAGCAGGGCAAAGAGCTTTTTAAGCTCCACCTTGACCACCCTCCACTATACCCCTGCCTACAACTGCATAGTACTTTTCACCCGCACATTTGAGGCAGTAGGGCTTTTCATTAATATACACAACACGCGTGGCCATAGCGAGTTCGCCGCACCTAGAACAGCGAATACTCTCAAATATTGGGGCCTGTTCGATTGGCTCCACCTCAACTCTCTCAATTTTAAATGCCTCCTTCGGCAATTCGAGCATTTTATATGCCAA
This sequence comes from Palaeococcus pacificus DY20341, assembly GCF_000725425.1. Lineage (NCBI taxonomy): Archaea > Methanobacteriati > Methanobacteriota > Thermococci > Thermococcales > Thermococcaceae > Palaeococcus > Palaeococcus pacificus. Next base: position 1,557,246 of record NZ_CP006019.1, read on the forward strand.
CTCTTCCCATAGCTCAGCCATTCTTTTTCTATCTTCCTCAGTCCCTTCTCTCCTCTTAATCACCTTGTCAAAGAGCTCGTGCGCTTCCTTGGGGAAGTACTTAGTGCGGATTTTTTCAGAGTCGACGTAAATCCTGACTCCCTCCCACGTGCCACGCTTAACGAGGGTAAATGCGTTCTTGCCTAGGTCAACATAAATCAGCGAATTGTTCCCTAAAGTGCATCCAGTAGCAGCTTGGACACCATCTGTAAAACAGTTGTTTGTCTCCACGATAGCCAAAAGTCCCTCGTCAACGCTCTCTTTTAGGCCAGCCTTCCCAACACCAAGTTCTTCCATAGCTATAAGCGAAGCTTTAACTCCTAAAGCAAGATATGGACAAACATGCCCGTGAAGCTTCTTAGCAAACTCTAGCAATGACTTTGGATCTTCCATTTGTATCACCACTTTAAAAAACCGTAGCACATTTTATAATAATTTTTTCAATCTAGTGTTATTAACCAAAGGTTTAGAAAAATGTGCATATGCACAAGATTTATATGAAGTGGTGTTCATGTTATACTGGTGATAGCTGTGAGAATTGCGATTCCATCAAAGGATAATAAGGGCTTAGAAAGCGAAGTTAGTGAGCACTTTGGAAGGGCAAAGTACTTCACCTTCGTAGATATCGAGGGGAATGAAATCAAAGGTGCGAAAGTTGTTGAAGTGCCCTTTGATGAACACCAGCCAGGAGATTTACCAAACTTCATAAAAGAACACGGTGGGCAGGTGGTTTTAGCCTACGGCATGGGACATAGAGCCGTTCAATACTTCAACTCCCTCGGAATAGAAGTCGTCACAGGTGCATATGGAAGAGTTAAAGACATCGTCGAGGCTTTTATTCATCAAGTGCTCGAAGTTGATGAAAATTGGAGAGAAAAAGGGGACTTTGGAAAGCACGAGCATTAAAGTTTCTTCAAAATTTCTTTGCTGCTTTTTTCCACTTAAGAACTACTTTTTATAAGCTACATAGATATCTGCCTCTATGATTTTCATATCTTTTGTGACATAATGATGCACAAAATATAAGTTCCCCTGCGCATCCAGCACCGGCTCCCCAGCAAAGTTAGAGACTATTTCTTCTGGCTCACTCCACCCATCTTTTGTTTTCAAAGATCTAAATATTGCAGGGCCGGGATATCCAAGCCGACTTTGCCCGGTGAACCATAATTCATTGCCATCTGGAGTTATGAAAGGCTGATCCTCATTAAGTTCACTATTTATATTCGGGACCTTCCTCGGATTCACCCATGACCCGTTTACATAATCCATCATGCATATGTCCCCACCACATCCATAATACATCGTCTTCCCGTCTGGACTGATACACAGCTCCCCCACATCATAGACGGCATTCAAAAGCTCTCCTGCATTCTTAACATCCGTCCATCTTCCATTTCTAAATTTTGCTGTATATATGTCAACTTCTCCATAATTTCCGCGCCTAACAGAGGCGAACCACATGGTGTCGTTTAAAATAAAAACTGCCCCATCGAGGGATTCACTGCTCCCCAATACAATCCTCATGGGTTTGCTCCATTTTCCATTGATTTTCTTTGACCACCATATGCCAGTAACACCATCAATGAGCTGTTTTTGTGGAGGTACATTGACATCCGGAGTGAAGAAAAAGTAGAGATTCTTTCCATCTGGTGTCACAAATGGAGAATCCTCCGCTCCGGCTGTGTTTATTGGCCCCTCTAAAGGCACAGGTTTGCTCCACTCGTCAGAATGGAGGATGGGTGGGAATACATCCATTTCTGGCATTATTTTAATGGCATTTTTAGGAATAGTATCTTCCCGAATTGTCGGCATCGCCCTCTTTCCTAGCCGTGATATGCTCACCCAAACATTATAAGCTAGCTTTTCTTTACCGTCTCTGGTTATAAGGCCAAGATGGTCATTTTCATTCAAATCATGGAGCCATGCCCAGCCGAGGAGGTGCAGATTGACACCCTGCTCTTTGGTGAGGCGACCCGTCACTTCGAGTATAAAATCAGTTTGCCCCTGTTCACCTCCAAATGCCTCAATTGATGGCCATCCAATCTCAATCAAACCAACGGGTTTTCCCGGCATGTATTTGAGCGCGCGGGAGTAGTAGTCATCCGGGATATCGCGGGGGCGGTTTATGCCCCTGACAGCATAAGGATAGCTCGTAAAGACGAGGAGATCCATCTTATCAGGATTAAAAAGTGAAAGAACTTCAAGATTCGCTTCTCGATTTTCAGATACAATCTCTCGAGCAAATGTACAGAAAACTTTGGTCTCAGGTGATAGCTCTTTTACAGCATCGTATATCTCCTCATAAAGGCTAACATAGTGCTGAAAGCCATTAGGATCTCCCTCTTTAGCTCCATATTTTTCATACCATCTATTAACTTCATTGCCCAAAGAGAGATAAAGCGGCCTTGAGATTTTTACTACATCGAGGACGGCCTTTTTATATGCCTCCCTCCACTTGGGGTCGCTGAGAGTTGCATTTTTCATATTTGGAGGTGTTATGAGCGTTATGTTTGGTCCTATAAATGAAACATGGATAACCGGAAACATGCCGTTTTTTCTTATGTAGCCCTCCACAAACGTTTGCCCCCACTCTCCAGAGAGTTCACTTGCAAGGAAATAAAATGGAGTGGGCCTCCCCCATACAGGGGAAAACTCGACATACTCAGCTGCCTGTGAGTATGCTTCCTCAAAAGTTTGTCCTTTTGCAGGAGTTGGGAGAACTCCCATGAAAAATCCTCTCTCGGGAAGTTCCGGAGAGTCTGCAGGCGTTATTATTTGCTCTGCGGGTGGGGTTTTATTAACACAGCCAGAAAGAGGAATTAAAAATATCATGACCATAATAAAGGCAGGTAAAATTCTCCTCATTTTTTCACCTTCCTTTAATTTCGCGGCAATAATGTATAAATATCTTGCCCGGCATTTTAGTGTATGGATAGGAAAATTAAGTCCGCGTTAACCCTTTCGCTGTTGTCGCCCTTCTTCGGTGAAGTTATGAGTGGATCAACTCCACCTCTGGAAATCATAAATCCATTCAGCTTCCTCTTTTTATGGGCTTTTTATGGAGGAGGCGTCCTTTTAGTGAGGGAGCTTTGGGTGAGATGGGGAAGGGGTTATTTACGCTTAATGCTTCTTGGTTTGAGTTATGGCATAATTGAGGAGGGGCTAGCGGTTAAGTCTTTCTTTGACCCCCAATGGGCGGACTTAGGGGTTCTAGCAACTTACGGCAGAGTTTTTGGAGTCAACTTGGTCTGGGCAGTCTGGCTATCTATTTTTCACGCTATTTTCAGCATATCCGTTCCAATATTGCTAATTGATATATTCTATTCAGAGCTCAAAGAAATGCCCCTATTAGGAAAGAAGGGATTAAAAATAACGCTTGTGGCATTTATATCAGCTCTGCTGATCACATTCTTTTTATTAAATCGCTATCCTCCCCCACCAGTCCAATACTCCATTGCTTTTTTGATTACAGTTCTTTTAGTCCTTAAAACAAAGACTCTAAGGACTGCTCCTCCCAAGTTAATGTCAGCCTTTACGCTGAAGCACCCTATGAGTTACGGCACTCTTTTCACACTCTCGCTTTTCATACTCTACATGTTCATTCCAAATACATCAGTCCCCTTTGTGATCCCAGTAACTTTAGGTCCACTGTTTACAGTTCATTTATATTCCCAAATGGAAAAACTACCCGCTCTCGGCAGATTTGCCCTAGTTATCGGTATTCTAAGCCCTTTCCTGCTTTTCTACGATATGATCCTCGAGCTCAATAATATATTTGGAATGTCTGCAGTAGGAGTAGGAACTTTTATAGTGCTTCTCTGGAAGTACCGAAGAATGAAAAGCCTAAGCTAAAGAAAAGAACCCTCTCGTGATTATATCTTCTCTGCTCTTTCCAGCCTCCAAATCCTCTATCAACTTCAAAACTTTTCTCTTTATTTCGTCTCTGACTTCTCTGTATTTCTCTATTGGTTTCCCATAGGGATCCTCTAAGCCCCAGTCCCATGTCTTCTCCGGCGGAGCATAGGGACACTTGTCTAGGCAGCCCATAGTTATGACAATGTAGGCTTTATCGGCCATTTCTTCAGTGTAAAGCTTTGGATACTGTTCATTTAAAAGTATTCCAACCTCTTCCATAACTTGCTCGGCTAATGGATCTATGTGTTCAGCGGGTTCAGTCCCTGCACTCATAGCTTTGAACTCGGGATTCTTATTAAAGTAGTTAAAGAATGCCTCCGCCATTTGGCTCCTCGCGGAGTTTTTAACGCAAACGAAGAGGATTAGCTTTTCTCTCATTTTACCACCCACAAAGGGTTAAAGATGATGTTTAAAGAAGTTTCTCACATAGAAAATTGAGAATACAGATGAAAATTTTCATCTTTCTTTTCACTTTTGGTTTAAGAAAATCTTATTAGTTGTAACACGTTTTCATATGAACAGTGATGAAAATGAAGAAGGGATTAAGCTTCTTTGAAAAGTATCTCTCACTTTGGGTTGCGCTGTGCATACTCGGTGGAATACTCCTCGGAAAGCTTGCACCAACTATCCCTCTAGTACTCTCAAAGTTCACGATTGCTCAAGTGAACATCCCAATAGCGATCTTAATTTGGTTCATGATATATCCAATGATGGTTAAGATAGACTTCTCGGCGATTAAGAGAGCACCCAAGAACCATCTTTTTAAAGGATTGGTAGTTACTTGGGTCGTTAACTGGTTAATCAAACCGTTCACTATGTTTCTATTTGCGTCATTGTTTATAGGCATGGTTTTCTCCCAAAAGCTCGGCTTAATAGAGCCAAGCTTAGCGAAGGAGTACATCGCTGGAGCCATATTGCTTGGCGCGGCACCCTGTACGGCAATGGTCTTCGTTTGGAGCTACTTGGCCGATGGAGATCCTCTCTACACACTCATCCAAGTTGCAACGAATGATTTAATAATTCTCTTCGCATTTACTCCAATTGTGGGTGTTTTAATGGGCTTAAATAATATTCCAGTTCCTTACGACACGCTCTTGCTTTCAGTCTTTTTATTTGTAGTCATCCCACTTACTGCTGGCTATCTCTCAAGGCGCTATATCTTGAGGGCTAGGGGTTACGAATGGTTTGAGAAAGAGTTTCTTCCAAAGCTAAGCGCAATTTCAATAATTGGATTGCTACTGACTTTAATTCTATTGTTCTCCTTCCAGGGAGAGATAATCCTCAGGAACCCGCTTCACATTCTTTTAATTGCAATTCCCCTAACAATCCAAACATACTTTATATTTGCCATAGCCTACGGATGGTCATGGTTTTGGAAGCTTCCGCACAAAATTGCTGCACCGGCTTCATTTATCGGCGCGAGCAACTTCTTTGAGCTTGCAGTAGCAGTAGCAATAGCTCTCTTTGGTCTTGAGAGCGGAGCCGCGTTAGCAACGGTAGTTGGTGTTCTAGAAGAAGTTCCAATAATGCTGAGCTTAGTGTGGATAGCGAACAAAACAAGAAGTCTTTTCACAACAAAAATTGAAATGGAAAAGAGCACTACAGGGGGAGAACCAAAGCTTTAGCCTTTCAATAGCTGTTTTATCCTCTCCTCTACTTCCTCCTTTCTCCTAATTAAGTTCTGCCTGTCAACTTCTCTGCCTTCCTTTAGATAAACCAATGTTGGAACATTTAGGATGTCAAACTTCTGGATGAGTGCTAAGTGCTTATTTATATCGACTTCCCAGAACTCCACGTTTTCATACTCCTCGCTCAGCTCATGCATGAAGGGCTCAATCATTCTGCATGGAGGACAGCCAGGAGAGGAAAACCAAAGGAGGGCATATTTTGCCCTCTCAACTTTTTCAAAGTCTCCATCAAACTCTCTAATCATCTTGACCGCCTCAAATCTTGGCTTTCTTCAAGAGCAGCGAGTTCGTTACGACGCTTACACTGCTCAATGACATTGCCCCAGCTGCCCACTCGGGCCTGAACTGAATCCCAAGGAGGATGTACGCTAATCCTGCAGCTATTGGAATTAGGATTATGTTATAAATCATCGCCCAGAAGAAGTTCTGCTTAATCTTTGAGAGCGTCTTTTGGCTGAGCTTTATTGCTTTAACGACGTCTCTTATGTCGTTCCTCATGAGGACTATTTCTCCGCTCTCCATAGCTATGTCGGTTCCAGAGCTTACCGCTATACCTATGTCTGCTTGAGCTAAAGCAGGGGCGTCGTTAATTCCATCTCCAACGAAGATGACCACTTCTCCCTTTTCTTGGAGCTTTCTAACCTCATTAGCCTTATCTTGAGGCAGGACTTCAGCTAAGACATAGTCAACTCCTAATTGCTTTGCTATTGCATTCGCAGTCCTCTTATTGTCTCCAGTAATCATGCCTACTTTCTTGCCCATTTTGTGCAGTTCCTCAATAGCTTCCTTTGCATGCTCCTTTATTGTGTCCGCAATTCCGATGACGCCGACTATCTCGCCGTCTATAGCTATTATTATAGCCGTTTTCGCCTCATCTTCGAGCTTGTGGAGCGTCTTTTCAATGCGCTCTATTGAGTATCCGTTCTCTCTTAACAGCTTTCTATTCCCCGCTAGGACTTCCCTTCCACGCACCTTAGCCTTAACACCTTTTCCAGTAATTGCCTCAAACTGTTCAGGCTCTTCCAACTCCAAGCCAAGCTCTTGGGCTTTTCTAACGATTGCTTCTCCCAAGGGGTGCTCTGAGCGCTTTTCAGCAGATGCTACCAATTCTAATAGCTCCTTCTCGTCTATGCCAAAAGTCACTACATCCGTAACCTCTGGCTTTCCTTTCGTTAGGGTTCCTGTCTTGTCAAAGAGCACTACTGTAGCCTTTCTCGCTATCTCAAGCACTTCACCGTTCTTAATTAAAATTCCCATCTCAGCCCCTTTGCCCATTCCCACGGTTAGGGCCGTTGGAGTTGCCAGTCCGAAGGCACATGGGCATGCTATCACTAAGACGCTGATCAGCGTGGTGAATGCAAAGATAAGCGGCTGCTTTGCTATGAATCCCCAATACGCAAAGGAGATTAGGGCGATTGTTAAGACTACTGGAATGAAGTACGTTACTACCTTATCGGCTATCCTCTGTATCGGTGGTCTTGTGTTCTGGGCTTCCTCAACGAGCTTAATTATTTGGGCTAAAACCGTATCTCCTCCAACTCTTTTTGCCTCAATCTTTAAGACGGAGTTCTTGTTTATGGTTCCGCCGATTACCTCATCGCCTTCCCTCTTTAAGTTTGGAATCGGCTCTCCTGTAATCATTGACTCGTCAACGTAGCTCTCCCCTTCAAGCACTATACCATCAACGGGTATCTTTTCTCCAGGCTTGACAATCACAATGTCTCCAACTTTAACCTGGCTTACAGGTATCTCAATTTCCTTTCCATCCCTGATTACAGTTGCTTTCTTGGCCTGCAGACCCATAAGCTTCTTAATTGCCTCGCTCGTCCTTCCCTTTGCTACGTGCTCCAAATACCTGCCCAAAAGCAAGAATGCCAATAAGAGCACACTCGCTTCATAGAAATTGTACTCTCTGGGCAAAATACCAACTGTTGCAAGCACGCTAGCAATGTACGCTGAGCCTACACCCATTGAGTACATCACGTCCATGTTGAGCGTCTTATGTCTCAAAGACCTAACGGCTTTTAGGAACATTTCTTTTCCCGAGTACGCTATGACTGGCGTCGCTAAGGCAAACTGTATCCAGAGCATGTACGGAATCTCAAAGTCAAAGCCCAAAAGCCATCTGTAAGTCATTAGAGTTATTATTCCCCCGAACGTCCAAGCGACGATAAGCTTCCTTTTCATGTCCTTTAGGTGCCTTTCTCTTGCTTCTTTTTCTATGTCAATGCTCTCCTCGCCTTCGACGCCCAAGAATTTATAGCCAAACTCCTCTATAGTCCTTTGAATGTCTTCCATATCAACTAGGGTTGGGTCGTAGCTGACGGTTGCCTTCTCAGTGGCAAGGTTTACTTTAACATCCAGTACTCCTGGCAGCTCCTTTAATGCAACTTCTATCGTTTTTACACATGATGCACAGGTCATGCCGCCGATTTTAATTATTGCATCCCTTTTTTCTCTAACGACGCCGTAGCCAACGCTTTCTATCGCCTTAATGATCTGGGTTATGCTAATTTTTGACTCATCAAATTTAATGTAAGCACTTTCTGTCGCCAAATTCACTTTAGCATCCTTTACGCCATTCAACTCTTTGAGAGCGACTTCTATGGTTTTAGCACATGAAGCGCAGCTCATTCCGGTAATTTTAATATTCACTTCCATGAGGACTCACCTCTGTTATGTATTCTGTTAAGGAGGATTATTGAAGTTATTTTTTGACAAAATGTAAAGCTGTACAGGAAAATTTTTATAGTTTGAAAATCCAATGGACATATGGAGGGATTCAAATGGTAAAGCTCGATGATATCGACCTAAAGCTAATCTACTTATTGAGAGATAACTCACGGCTCAGCATCTCAGAGCTAGCAGAGCTTTTGGGAATAAGCAGGCCAACTGTAAAATCAAGGATAGAGAAGTTGGAGAAAGAAAGAATAATTAGAGGATACACCATAAAAATCTCCCCAGAGCTTGAGAGAGCAGAAAATGTAGTGATAATGATTATAAAAACCGAAACTCCTGAGAACCTCGAAGAGTTTAATGAGATTATTGAGATTAACAAGTTCACGAGCAAAAAATATGTCATAAAAGTTGCCGTTAAGGATATGGAGCAGCTAAGACAAGTTATTGAAGGAGCTGGATTCGAGGTAATTGAGATAATGCCCGTACTCGAAATGAGAGAAAAGGAAAGACCTATTAAAATAAGGGTTCCATTTAAATGCGACTACTGCGGAAAGGAAATCGTTGAAGAGCCAATAGTTTACAAATACCGCAACAGGGTTTATTTCTTCTGCTGTGAAACTTGCTTCAGAGAGTTCAAAAAAACGAGGGAAAACATAGAGAAGTTCAAACTGTCAGAGAAGCAAGAGGTAGAGCACGCTCACGAGCACTAAAACAACACCCATTGCCAGCTCTCCCCGTCCACTCATTTTTGAAAGCTTATTGACTGCTCCGCCAAGCTTAGCATATTTATTCCCATAGTGAAAGCCTAAAGTCACTAAAGCCAGAGGAAGGACGGATATCCCAACAAATATGCCTAAAAGGGCAGCTCTAATACTAAAGGAGAACCCATCAGATAACAGGGATGTCACTAAGAGATATGAAGGTAGAACACATGAGAGGGAGAGAAATGACATTACACCTCCAACTAAGAAAGCACTTGCTGGTGAAGTAGCCTTTTCAAGAATCCTGTTGCTTTTTTCTCTTAGTGGATTGCTTGTAGATATCTTTACGTATCCGAGGGAAGAGAGTATCTTATACAGTCCTACCGCAATTCCAAAAGCCACAACAAAATATCTTAAGAACAAAAATCTTCCGTGGAGGTTCATCAAAGCAGAGGCTATAACACTGTATCCAAGAAAAGCACCTGCTGTAAATGAAAATCCAACTTTGAGAACTCTATTTTCATCAACTAGGGCTATCATTGAGAGAAGGAATACTATCATCAGGAAGATGGATGGTCTCAATGCATTTAAGATTCCAAGAGCTATCACTGAAAGTGCCGTCAAACCTGTAAACTCCGTGAACTCAGAGATAGGCTCAGCGAGAGCATTTTTAGCCATCAGACTGAACAAGAGTGGAGTAAAGGCCTTTTTCATTATTATCACCTAATTTTGTGATGAGCAATCAATGCTCCATTGAAGGCCTGCTTGTACGGATGATTTTCACTGTTGAATTGTTTTTCATAGATATATTAACGTTATCCCCTTTGGAAAGGCATGGTACCTCTATGGGATGTGTGTAGCGCACCTTCAAAATCTCCCCATTAGCATTGATTATTGCAGTACAGGTGAGCTTTGTATAATCATTATTTGGTATGCAGTCTGTATCTGCCAAAACCAGCGCTTTTTGGACATTAAGGACTTTACCTTCTACTAAATAACCAGTAAAAACATCTCCTTCCTTAGGAGTTAAAGAAAAATAGTATGATAAAAATAGCAAAAACAGAAGTAAAACTCCAAAAAAGAGGGACTTCCTCATAATATCAGCCCCTTAAAAACATAAATGAAAAGGATTATGGAATTCATTCATTCTCTTCCTCTTCTTCAATTCCCATAGCCCTCTCGCAGTATTCGTGCATCTCTTTCCAGTCTTCGCCCATGTACTTCTCCATTATAGGCTCCATCTCTTCTTCCATTTCCTCATGCATTTCAGCAAAGTCCCCGCTCTCCATGTACTTCTCCATTTCCTCGTGCATGTCTTCATCCATCATGCCGTAGCCCATCATACCCATTCCATGCCCTGTACCCATCATTGGGCCAAAGCCTCTCCAAAAGCCCCCGTTTTCATCACTACCAAATGATCCTGAATGTGCTAGACCGTATGGAATTGCTATGAGTGCTCCAATTATAAACCCTATTAACAGAGATTTCCACTCCATTTACATCACCTTTTTTGTTGTTTTCATAGTACACTATAAGTCAAATGCTAATAGGCTTATTATTTGCAACATGAGAACTAATTGTGAAGCAATTTACCAAAGTGTAAGGATAAATCTAATTGAAAGTTTGCATAACTATAAAATGTGAGGAAAATGGCTGGTGCTGCTAAAAAATATGATAGGTTTTCAAAAATTTACGACCTCTTCGAGAGCCCAATGGAAATGAGGGCTTTTTCAAAATACAGAAAGAAAGCGTTGAGCTTAGCTAAGGGCAAAGTTCTTGAAATAGGTATTGGGACAGGGAAGAATTTGCCCTACTATCCCAAGGATGTTGAGGTAGTTGGCATAGACTTCAGCAAAGGGATGCTCGAAAAAGCCGAAAAGAGGAGAAAAGAGCTCGGTTTAAAAAATGTTAAGCTTCTCCTTATGGATGCTCAAAATATGGAATTTGAGGACAACACTTTTGACACTGTTGTGAGCACTTTTGTGTTCTGTACAGTCCCAGATCCTATTAAAGGGTTGAAAGAAGCGTATAGAGTTTTAAAACCTGGAGGGAAGGCGATATTTTTAGAGCATATGAAAAGTGAATCAAGGCTTTTGAACATTCCTCTTTACATCATGGATCCGATAATGAGAACACTGGTGGGCACTTCAATGCTCAGAGAAACCCAGAAGAACATCGAAAAAGCTGGCTTTAGGATAGAGAAGGTCGAGAATTTATTCTTTGATATTGTGAGACTCATAATTGCTACAAAGCCTTCAGGTGATTGCGATGATAGCGAGGAAAAACCTATTTCATGATAAGGGGAGGGTCGTGATAAGTGTAGGCGGAGTCGCCCTCTCCGTAACGCTGGTTATAATACTCCTTGGAGTGTACTATGGAATGACGACCCTCGGCACGAACTACATCGTGCACACAAACGCCGACCTCTGGGTAGGGCAGGAAGGGATCCACGACCTCTGGCATACCTATTCCCTTCTCCCAAGAGGACTTGCTGATGAACTTAAAGGTGTGGATGGCGTCAAGAGTGTCCACGAACTCATAGGGAGAGCAGTTCAGATAGAAGTCCCCGAGACAGGAGGTAAAAAGACCGTGTACATAGTGGGCTTCGACCCGGCGAGCGGGGTCGGTGGTCCCTGGGACATCATGAAGGGCAGCAGGGAGATAAAAAATGGAGAAGCCATCGTTGACCATGTCTTCTTTGTCAGGAACAATTTAAAGCTCGGCGACACAATTAAGGTGGGAGACAAGGAGCTTAAGATAGTCGGGGTTTCAAAGGGGACGTTTGCGGTTGTTTACCCATATATTTTTGTTACCACCGAAGATGCCGCGGAGATATTTGGAACGTCCCAGTATGTGAACTACTATCTGGTGGAGCTCTCGGGGGACAGAGCAGCGGACGAGGTGGTAAAGGACATCACGGATAGGCTGAAGAAGAAAGGAGTACCTGTGGAGATACTGACGAAGGAGAAGTTCATACAGAACCATAAAGATGTGATAAACGAGAGCTTCAACTCCATACTCTTCCCGCTGGTGTTCATAGGCTTTATAATTGGAGCGGCGGTCATAGGGCTCACACTATACACGATGACCATGGAGAAAATGAGGGAATACGCGATACTGAAGGCAATTGGGGCACAGAATAAATTTTTGAGGAAGATCGTCTTCCAGCAGGCGGTTATGATAACCTTCCTCGGATTTGCCGTGGGTATAGGGCTCTCCCTGCTTGCGACTACCTTCGTCCCGAGGTTTGCCCCAGAGTTCTTTGTGGAGATGAACTCTGCCACGGTTGGAATAACCTTCGCCGCCGTCGTTGGTATGGGGCTTCTCGCACCGCTAATTCCCATAAGGAGGCTCAACAAAGTTGACCCGGTGGTGGTCTTCAATGCCTGAAATTTTAATTAAAGCCGCCAATTTGACGAAAATCTATGGCTCGGGGAGGACAACGGTTAAAGCGGTGGACAACGTTTCATTAACCCTAAGAAGAGGGGAAGTCGTTCTGCTCATGGGTCCTTCGGGTTCCGGAAAAACGACCCTCTTAACTCTGCTGAGCGGACTTTTAAGGCCCACCTCCGGAAGCATAAGGATATATTCGTCATTCCATGCATCACGTAAGGTGTTTCAGTTCCCGATTTCGGCACATGGATGGCTCGAGCTGACCGAATTGAGCCAGGATGAGCTCGCAAAGCTCAGGCTGGAAAAGATGGGCTTCATATTCCAGCACTTCAATTTGCTGTCCTCACTGACGGCGCTGGAGAACGTCATGGTGCCCCTCTTAATCAAGGGAGTGAATAAGAAGGAAGCCAAGGAAAGGGCAAAGCGTCTGCTCGTTGAACTTGGGTTGGAGGACAGATTGAACAGCAAACCGGAGAAGCTTTCGGGAGGGGAGCAACAAAGAGTTTCCATCGCGAGGGCACTTATAACAGATCCGGACATCATAATAGCGGACGAGCCGACGGCAAACCTAGACTCCACGAACGGAAGGGAGGTAATAGAACTAATCCACGACAGGGCAAAGAGAGATGGCAAAGGGGTCATAATAGCCACACATGATCCAAGGATAGTTGACTTTGCTGACAGAATACTCTACATGGAGGATGGAAAGATATACGAGAAGGACAACTCACAGGCTAAGAAACTGCTGCTGTTCACAAAGGAAAAGCCAAAGGAATGAGGTGCGTTTATGCAGAGGGAACACAGGGCACTGGTAATATCAGGGGAGCTTTTGATTTTTGTTACTCTACTTACTCTCTTGTCAGGATTTTTCACGACCAAGAACTTTTTAGTGGGCAAATGGATAAGCTATTCCTCTGCCTACAGAATTCACACAATTATACTCCCAATAATCTTTATTCCCCTCCTTTACGTCCATTCCCTTGCCGGCATTTTGATAGCTATCGAGAGAGTGAGAGCTTTGAACAAGGGCACAATAAGGAAAACCATAGTGGTAATCTGGACGCTCATATTTATGGGGTTGCTAGTACTTTACCTTGCTCAACCTGAATCAATAAGCTCTGAAAATAACAGCGGAAGTATTTTAGCTCAGACTGCAGCTTCTCCCAGCATAGATGCCGAAAAAGAGGGAATAATCTTAACTCTCGAAGAGGTGTCAAAACATAACCAATCAAATGACTGCTGGATCATTGTAGAAAACAAAATTTACAACGTAACAAGCTTTCTAAATATTCATCCTGGAGGGGAAGATGCCATAATTCCCTACTGTGGAACAAATGCGACCGAGGTATTTTTCAGCAAACACGATCAAGGAGCTTATGAAACATTACAACAATACTACATCGGGAGAATTGGAGACATAATTAAAAGATAATGCCTAACATTCTCTTTCTCTAATTTTTTGAGAGTTTGAGTTTTGAATTTAGGTTATAGCACTTTAATCAGACAAAAGTTCATAATAACAACAAAATGTTAAAAACCTTTTATTTTAAACCTTTTGTTAAAACAAAGCCGAATTATTTTCGATTTTTCAAAAAGCAGCTTTGCCACAACCGAAAGATATATATGCATTTTTATTCATCTTTGAGTAGGTGAGGGCTAAATGGTAGAAAATTACACAGAATTGGGTATTTATGAAGACATAGTAAAAGTCATTGGAAAGACGCCGTTAGTGAGGCTCAAAAAAATAGAGCGATATTTTAGCATTGAAAGTGAGCTCTACGCCAAAATAGAGTTTTTCAACCCTGGGGGAAGCATAAAGGACAGAATAGGTAAGTACATGATTGAAGGTGCCAAAAAAGAGGGGAAGATAACTGAAGGTGCTGTTATAGTTGAGCCCACCTCAGGCAACACTGGAGTTGGCTTAGCTTTAGTTGCTGCAGATGAAGGCTACAAGACAGTATTCACGATGCCGGACAAGATGAGCATTGAGAAGGAGCTTCTTCTTGAAGCTTTGGGTGCTTTTGTGATCAGAACTCCCACAGCTGTTGCCCCAAGTGATCCCAACTCATACTACAAAGTGGCTGAGGCTGTGAGGAATCTCATCTGGAAAAAGAAGAGACCAGTGAGCAGGGAAGAGCTTAAAGAGATAGTTAATTATGTGCAAAGGCTTGTTGATGAAGAGAGGCTTGATGAGCTTAGGAGTATTCTTGAGGAAGAAGTTGAGGAAACACCCTATGCGTATATTCCAAATCAGTACTTTAACAAGTACAACCCAATAGCCCACTATGAAACAACTGCTAAAGAAATTTGGGAGCAGACTAAGGGAGAGATAGACTATCTTTTCGCAGGAATAGGCACTGGCGGAACTATAACTGGAATTGGACGCTATTTAAAGGAAAGGAAAGACGTCAAGATAATAGGCGTTGATCCAGTTGGCTCAATATACAATCTCGTGAAGAAGGGAATGAGTCTAGAGGAGGCTGTGAAAAAAGCTCATCCTTATTTAGTGGAAGGAATAGGAGAAGATTTGCTCCCAGAGACCGTTGATTTGAGCCTAGTTGATGATATAGTTGTTGTCAATGATCAGGAAGCTTTTGCAATGACACGCTTCTTGGCAAGAAAAGAAGGAATTTTAGTTGGAGGTTCTTCAGGAGCGGCGTTATATGGAACAATAAAATATCTCAAAGAGAACGAAGTAAAAGGAAAGAAAGTCGTTATAATATTCCCAGACACTGGAAGGAACTACCTAACAAAGATATTCAACAATAAATGGCTTCTTGAGAACGGTTTTGAGACTGATGATGAAAAAGTTCTGGAGGGATTGAGATGAGGTTTTCAACTAAAGCTATCCACGTTGGTGAAGATCCAATGGAGATGCAGCATGGGGATGTGGTTTCCCCAATCCACCTCTCAACCACTTTCGCAAAGAAAAGCATGAAGGAAGTTGAGGAAGGCTATGTTTACTCAAGGAGCGGCAACCCCACGAGGGATAACCTTGAGAAAAAATTAGCGGCACTTGAAAACGCTAAGTATGGGTTGGCTTTTTCTTCGGGGTTAGCGGCTGAATCTACAATACTCCTGGCTTTACTAAAGAAAGGAGATCATGTCGTAGCTTTCGACGATCTCTACGGTGGCACTAAGAGGCTGTTCAATCAAGTTATGGAGCGCTTTGGGATTGAGTTTACTTACGTGGATGCGAGAGAGCCTGAGAATGTTGGAAGTGCAATAAAAGAGAACACAAAGATGATTTGGCTCGAAACACCAACAAATCCCCTCTTAAAGCTTGCTGACATCAAGGCAATATCTGAGATTGCTCATGAGAGGAATTTAATCGTGGTTGTGGACAACACATTTGCGAGTCCCTACTTCCAAAATCCCCTTGACTTAGGTGCTGACATAGTTCTCCACAGCGTCACTAAATACCTAGGAGGTCACTCCGACGTTGTCGGAGGAGCCGTGATGGTAAATGACAATGATATCTATGAAAAGCTAAAGTTCCATCAAAACGCAGTCGGTGCAATTTTGTCACCCTTTGACTCCTGGCTCGTTATGAGAGGCATTAAAACGCTTGCTGTTAGGATGGAGAGGCACGAGAAGAACGCTATGAGGATTGCGAAGTATTTAGAGGAACATCCATTAGTTGAGAGGGTTTACTATCCGGGCTTGCCTTCACATCCACAGCACGAGCTCGCAAGGAGGCAGATGCACGGCTTCGGAGGAATGCTCTCATTCGAGCTTAAAGGAGGGTTGAAAGAGGCAGTAAAGTTCGTAGAGAGCTTGGAGATTTTTGCACTGGCTGAAAGCTTGGGAGGAGTGGAATCACTAATTGAGCTCCCGGCAATCATGACCCACGCATCGGTTCCGAAGGAGGAGAGGGAGAAAGTTGGCATAAAAGACTCCCTTATCAGAGTTTCAGTTGGAATAGAAGACGTTGAGGACTTGATTGAAGACTTGGAAAAAGGCTTCAGGGGGATAAAGCAATGATACCGAGCATCAGTGAGGTTAAAGAATTCTTGAAAAAGCTCGGCTTCGATGAGAGCTCAGCTAATGGGCTTATAGAGCAGATAGAATACTTTGAAGGAGAAGCACCCCAGAGGGACGACATTGTGAGGGACTACCTTAGGGAGGAGTGCATAGAGACAATAGTTGACGACATAGTTGAAGAAATCCTAAAGCTAAACAAGGAAAGCATTAAGCTTCTTGACGTCGCAGCTGGCTCAGGGTTCTTCACGGAGAAAGTCAAGAGAAAGCTTGAGGAGAGAGG
The DNA here is from genome assembly GCF_000725425.1 of Palaeococcus pacificus DY20341. Taxonomy (NCBI): domain Archaea; kingdom Methanobacteriati; phylum Methanobacteriota; class Thermococci; order Thermococcales; family Thermococcaceae; genus Palaeococcus; species Palaeococcus pacificus. The sequence continues at coordinate 1,573,925 of NZ_CP006019.1, forward strand.
AGTCAAAGCAGATGTGTATGCCTTGGATATAACGCCAAGCATGCTGAAAAGGCTTAATGAAAAAGGAATAACACCCATTTGGGGAGTTGCCGAGAAAATTAGGGAATCCATTGAGATTGCCAATAAACACTACGGCATAAATGTTCCAAAAGAATTCGACGTCGTGCTCTCCACTCTGGCGTTCCACCACTTTCTGAAGCCTGAGAGAGTACTAAAAAGCATGAAGAGCGTTTTAAAAGAAAGCGGTAAGGTGATAATAGTTGACGTCCTCAAACACGAACATGAGGAGCTCAAAGAAACTTTGAAGGACACTCACCTTGGGTTTTCACTGGAAGAAATAAAAGAGATGGGCTCAAAGATATTCAAGGAAGTGAAAGCCAGCTATATGGATGTGTACTGTGAAGTCGGCGACATCATAGTCGGCCTTTATAAGGCAGTGTTTGCTTAACTAGAGCTCTTTTTTTCTGCCACTTCTTTTAGCTTTAAGTGAGCTTTTAAAAGCCTCTTTTTGATGATGCGCTCTGCTATGAAGAAGTTCAAGATTCTCCCTAGAAAACCATAGCGAAGGGAGTAATATACGCTCTCAATACTTAAGGTCATACCATCTGCAGGAATGAAGTAGTGTTCATACCGCAATTTCTTTAAAAATGTGTCCTCTTCCAGCATCTCCCCGGAATAGAAGTAGTTTTCTTTAAAGTCAACAATCCGGTATTTTACCCACTTTTCTGCCCCTTTTTCACGGGTGTAGTATATTAGCCCTTTCTTCAATTTCCCGTCATTTTCAGATTTAAACTCATACTTCGGCCAGAACAGCATGTGATTGTTGATGTTGGATACGAGAGAAAAAACTTCCTCCACTCTCGCGTCAATAATCACTGCTATCTTGACACAATGAGAGAAACCCCGCGGTGGTTTACACTCTAAAAACTCAACCTGCATATTTTTAAGTCTCTTAACAATTGCACGAATCTCCTGCTGGTTGTATCTTTTCGAGTTCATTTCCCACCGCCTTCATCCATCGAGCGGATTCGTCTATATTCTTGTAAAATTAGAGGAATAACTTAAAAAATGTAAAAATATGCAAACAAATGGAAGGGACTAACCTTCTAGAAGCTTCCTCTTTCTTCTCTCGTATTCTTCGTCATCTATTTCTCCCCTTGCATACTTCTCGTCAAGTATCTCAAGCGCTCGATTTTTTGATGTCTTTGTAGTTCCAGTTGAGCTCTGCTCGATTATCCACTTAATGAACCATACTACTCCAACTATTATCGCAACCCAGAATAAGAGCATGAATATTGCTCCGAAAATTCCAAAGTAGCCAAATCCCATCATATCATGCCACCCCCATTCAAATTCTCCACTGTGGACTAAAAATCCCCCAGCGTTAATATTTCCAAACATCATTTTATTCTCCTCATAGTTCTTATGTGTAAAAGATTATAGGGTTTATTATTACCAAGATCAAAAATTTCTTTGAAGGATTTTCTCAGAACGCAAAAGAGTCGTTCCATTAATTATGATGTTTTGCAGGGGCAATGTTTAAAATTAAGTTATTAAAATTAATAACTTGGTGATAGCATGACTGCAAAGATATTGGCAAAGGTTAGTGAAAAAGACGTAACCTCAGCTATAGTCGATACTTTCTACGGTATGCTTAAAGAATACACAGAGTCAGATGTTATAATCGTAGGCGCAGGGCCTAGTGGATTAACCGCCGCTAAAGAGCTTGCAAAAGCAGGTAAAAAGGTCTTGGTTATAGAAAGGAACAACTATCTTGGAGGAGGCTTTTGGATCGGAGGATTCTTAATGAACAAGATAACTGTAAGAGCACCAGCACAAGAAGTGTTAGAAGAACTTGGTGTTCCATATGTGAAGTATACGGAAGGGCTTTACGTTGCAGATGGTCCTCATGCATGTTCAAAGCTCATTGGAGCAGCATGTGACGCGGGAGTGAAGTTCCTCAACATGACGAGCTTTGATGATGTTGTTATAAGAGATGGGAAAGTTGCAGGTGTTGTGGTTAACTGGACTCCAGTTCAAGCTTTGCCAAGACAAATAACCTGTGTTGACCCGATAGCTCTTGAGTCAAAGATTGTAATAGACGCTACCGGACATGATGCCTTTGTTGCCAAGAAGCTCGAAGAGAAAGGGCTCCTGAAGACGAGAGGACACGGCTCGATGTGGGTTGAGGAGAGCGAAGACGCGGTTATAAATCACACGAGTGAAGTTTATCCAGGACTTATAGTTACGGGAATGGCAGTTTCTACAGTTTTTGGGCTTCCAAGAATGGGACCAACCTTTGGAGGAATGCTCTTAAGCGGAAAGAGAGCTGCTGAAGTGGCTTTAGAGAAGCTCAAAGAACTGGAGTGATCCTAATGAAGATTTACATTGAAGATTCCCTTTGGGACTCCTTTTCATTTTTTGAGGAGATTAGGAAGTTTTTCAAGTTCTCTGTAGAATTTAGTCCCTATAAATTTAGAGATCCCTATTTTCTAGCTTACATACGGGTTAGAAATCCAAATAAGAAGGAATTTTACGAACCCTTTCCGGTTGAAGTCGAGAATGAAAAGAAGGGTCTCATAAAAGGGGTTATCTATGATGGCGTGGAACTGCTGAAATATTTCTCTCGAGATGTTGATATCTCTGAGCCGACAGTTTTGATAACGAACAGGCTCATAGCCACATTTGGAGAAGATGGGCGATATCATCTTAGAATGATTGTAATGGGACCTGCAGCGATAATTTCGCTTAAGGGAGTACTCTATGCTCCAGCAAAGTTCCCTCAATATTATATGATGCATTCATTTGGATTTGATGAGAAAATCGATGTAAAGGTTGACAAAGTGTTGAAAATGCTCCTTCTTCAGTTCTATGCTTATTTTAAGCATGAAGAGATCTTTTGTGAGAATAGGGAATGCATGCTCCACAATTGCCATACAACAGAGGAGATAAAGAAAGTGAAAGGGTTGTGTGAAAAACATAAGGAAATGCTTGGAGACGTCGTAAATCTGAGTGCTTTAACAGTTTAAAAAAAGAAAAAAGATCAAACTTTCAAAAACTTCGCGTTTATAGCAACTATAACTGTGCTCATGCTCATCAGCAAAGCACCTACTGCTGGGCTTAATAGTATTCCATAGTTGTAAAGCGCCCCTGCAGCTAAAGGAATTGCAAATGTGTTGTAGCCTGTTGCCCATGCCAAATTCTGCACCATTTTTCCATAGGTTGCCCTTGCAAGATGTATTGCCGTTATGACGTCTCTCGGGTCGTTCTTTACTAGGATTATATCGGCACTCTCTATTGCCACATCAGTTCCTGCTCCAATTGCTACCCCAACGTCCGCTTGAATCAAAGCAGGAGCATCGTTTATTCCGTCTCCAACCATTGCCACGATGAAGCCTTTTTCTTGAAGCTCCTTAACTTTCTCCGACTTTTGATGGGGCAAGACTTCTGCAAAGTAGCCATCTAAGCCAAGCTCCTCGGCAACCCACTTTGCAACTTTAGCGTTGTCTCCTGTGAGCATGTAGGCTTTAATTCCCATCTCATGGAGCCTCTTTATAGCTTCTCTCGATTCTGGTCTTATCTTATCAGCTAAAGCTAAAGCACCAGCTAGCTTTCCATCGATAACTAAAAATACTACTGTCTTTCCTTGCTCCAAGACCTTATTAACACGCTCATCCTCTTTCCAGAGTCCGTTTTCCTTAAGAAAGCCAGGACTTACGACGAGAACCTCTTTGCCGTTAATAACTCCCTGAACACCTTTGCCAGGTAGTACTTTAGATTGTTCAACCTCATAGAGCTCAAGTCCAAGTTCCTTTGCTTTTTCCACTATCCCCTGTGCTATTGGATGTGATGAATGTCCCTCAAGGGCAGCTGCATATTTTAAAATCTCATTGTCTTCAAGTTCATCCAATGGAATTATATCCGTTACCTCAAACTTTCCTTCGGTCAAAGTTCCAGTCTTGTCAAAGACAACCACCTGAACATCTTTTGCCCTCTCAAAGGCTTCTCTGTTCCTAATTAGTATTCCCTTTCTCGCTGATATTGATGTTGAGACTGAGACCACTAAAGGAACAGCCAATCCCAAAGCGTGGGGGCATGTAATTACCATCACGGTGACCATTCTCTCGAGAGCGAACACAAAGGGCTTTCCTAAGTAGAGCCAAGTCCCTAAAGTTGCGCTTCCAGCAGTGATTGCAATGAGTGTGAGCCAAAAAGCTGCCCTGTTGGCTAAGTCTTGAGTTCTCGACCTCGTCTCTTGAGCCTGTCTTACAAGCTCGACGACCTGCATGAGATAGGTATCCTTACCCGTCTTCTCAATCCTTACTTTAATCGAGCCTTCTAAGTTTATTGAGCCGCCGATAACAATGTCACCTGGTTTCTTATAGACGGGCTTTGACTCACCGGTGAGCATTGCCTCGTTTACGCTCGTTTCGCCCTCAATTATGATGCCGTCAGAGGGTATCTTCTCGCCGGGCTTGACCAAAACTATATCTCCCTTCTTGAGCTCGCTCACTGGAACGTCTTTTATTCCCTCAGGAGTTATTAGGTGAGCATCAGTTGGCATGAGCTTTATTAGCTCCTCCAAAGCCCTCGAAGCACCGAGAACAGAGCGCATCTCTATGTAGTGACCTAAAAGCATGATGTCAATAAGCGTTGCAAGCTCCCAGTAGAAGGTCTTTCCGGGCAACCCAAAGGTCACAGCAACGCTGTAGAAGAACGCCACTGTGATTGCCAAAGCTATTAGTGTCATCATTCCCGGAGTTCTTTTCTTAAGTTCATCTTTCATCCCCGTTAGGAACGGCTTTCCGCCGTAGAAGTAGACCACTGTCGATAGCGCAAAGAGAACGTATCTATCGCCTGTGAACGTGAATGTGAAACCAAGGAACTTTTGAATTAGTGGAGAAAGGAGCAATATTGGAATTGTAAGTATAGCAGAAACTATAAATCTCTTCTTAAAGTCCTCCATCATCATTTTATGGTGCTCTGCATGCGAATGCTTGTGCTCGCCATGATCTTTATGTTCCATGTGTTCATGCTCTTTTCCCATTTCATGCCCTTCATGTTCCATATGTTCATGCATTTTGTGCTCTTCATGTTTGTGCATTTCCATCTCTTCATGTTCTTCATGGGTGTGCTTATTGTGCACCTTTTTTTCATCTTCCATATCAACCACCATCATTAATTTCTAACTAACAAAAGATATTTAACCATTTTTCATACAAAATGGAAAATCCAAGCCGGACAGATGCACAAGAAATAAAGAGAAAAGTTGAGCTGATCCCCTATTCTCTCATCATGTTTTCTATTTCTTTCAATCTTTTTCCGGGTTCGAGTTCTCTTTCAGCCGAAGATATCATAAGACCCTCTGCGGCTTCTATTGTCTCAACATCAAAGTTTCCAGTCAAAATACTCTCACTAGTCAAGTCTATCATGGTGTTAAGGGCTTCCTCAATGTTCTCAACCTTCCCCATCGCCTTCTCAAACTCTACCTGAATTTTCGCGACATCCTCTGCACCCGGTCCTTCCGCTATGCTCCGAACAACATCCTTGCTGAACTGGATGAAATTGGCTGAAACTTTAACAAGCTCCCTTTGGATCTCAGCCTCTTCCATCAAAAGGAGCAAACGCTTTGCCTGTCTTATTCTCTGTTCTAAGGCGAGGTACTTTACAGCGCTTCTCTTAAGAAGGGCTTCATCCCCAAGCTTTGCCGCTTCTTTTCCCTGGAGGAAAATTTTCTGTTTTAAATTCTCGAGATTGTTTATATACTGCTTGAGAGCCATCTTGGCTTTCCTCATCCTAACCTTCCGCTCAATCTCTTTCTCCTCTTTAGACTTCCAAAACCTAACCATCTAAACCACCCTCTCGAAACACTACAACAGTTACATTGTCCTTCGTAGCTTTGAGCGCCTCTCCAATCAACCTTTCTGCAATATCTTTCGGATCGCCATTTGATGCAATTTCTGCAATTCTATCCTCCTCAATATAGTCATGCAGCCCATCCGAGCTTAACAGTAGAACATCACCTTTCTCAAGCTTCCATTCGTAGAAATCAACGCCAAAGTCAATGCCAAGAGACTTCGTTATGACGTTCCTCATTGGGTGATGTTTGGCTTCTTCCTCCGTAATTGTTCCATTATCAAGTAGTTCTTGCACAAGAGAGTGATCCTTTGTTCTTTCAATTATCCTTCCATCACGTATTAGGTAAGCCCTGCTGTCACCAGTATTTGCAATTATTGCTTTGTTTCTCCTAACAAAAGCGGCCACAAGAGTCGTCCCCATACCTTCCCTTTCTCCAACGGCATTCTTCATTATGTGGTCATGAGCAAGTTTGTAAGCTTTCTCAAGGAGGGCTTTAACTTCTTCCTTACTCATTCTCTCTTTGTATTCATCCTTAAGGACCTTTTTTAGGGTTTCAACAGCGATTTTTGAAGCAATCTCGCCAGCGTTATGACCGCCGAGGCCGTCGGCTACCGCGAAGAGATAAGCATCGGGGAGTTTGAGGAGGAGCATATTATCCTCATTGTTCTCTCGCCCTCCAACGTGGGAGATACCGCAGGCTTTCCCATCAATCTCGGTAGCTGTCTCCCATTCGCGCGCCCTGCTTACGACGTTGAGCAGCTTTCGAACAAATTGGACACTCATCCCCCGAACTCCTCCGCCCACTTCTCATACCTCTCGATATCCCTCCTAGTCAGAGGGCTCTTAATCTTCTTGAACGCTTCCTCAAAATCCCTCATCTCCAAGGGTCTCGTCCTTAGAGACCTTTTGTTGAGCTCATGAAACGGCAAATTAGCCAGTTTGTACAGGTCCCTGTTCTCTTCTCTAATCATGTTCCATATCGCCTCTTGGCATAAGTTCCTAATATCCCTTCCCGAGTACAGTCGTCTAACGCTCTCTTCAGCAATTGCATCCAAATCGAGCTTAGAAATATCCAAACCCTTAGTATTGATCTTTATAATCTCCCTCGTGGCCTTCTTATCTGGTAATGGAACATAAATCCTCTTTGGAAAACGCGAGAGAACGGCCTCATCCAAGTCCCACGGAGTGTTTGTTGCAGCCAACGTCAGCACGAGCACATCACTTCCCTTGTCGTAAAAACCCTCCAATTCAGTTAAAAGCGTTGAAAGCATTCTTCTCGAGGCCTCACTTGTATCGTTGGAGCGTTTTGTGGTTAAAGCATCAATCTCATCAATGAAGACTATGCTTGGAGCGTTTTTGCGAGCAACATCATAAATGGCTGTGATTATCTTGCTTGACTCTCCGAAGTATTTGCTCAGGACGTTAGATGCCTTAACATTGAAGAAGGTGGCGTTTAAGCTTCCCGCCGCCGCTGAAGCTAAGAGTGTCTTGCCCGTTCCAGGAGGACCGAAGAGAAGGATACCCTTCCAAGGTTGGATTGCTTTGGGCCTTTGTAAGGCCGAGATCACTATCGTCTCCATCATCAGGACTTTTACTTCATCTAAACCACCGATGTCGCCCCAAGTGACGTTAGACTTTGCTATTAGATTCCTAGCGTACTCTTTAAACTGATCCTCCTCATCTTCATCCTGTTGGGTTCTTTTTCCTTCAGCGCTTACCACAGCTTTCTTACCATACTCTCCTTTCTCAATTTGTTCGGCCACTTTCTCCCACTTTTTTGCCTTCTTGAGGTAAAATTCACTGTTATAGGGCACGTGCTTTGCAAGCTCCCTCAACAGGGAAGCACACTTCAGCGCTTTTTTTCTTGCGGTTTCTAAGTCATTTTGAGAGAGAGCCCTATCGAATTCCTTTTTCGTTTTTTCAAATTCATTTAATAATGGGCCTGATAAATCCACGGGCATTTTCAAGCCTCCTTAAAGCCAAGCTTTATTTTGTGAACGATGATCTCGGCCTTTTCAATAAGCTCGGGTGGAATGTCCAAGTTGTTCTCCAACCGGAGCTTGAGCTGTTCTTTCAGCTTTGAGAGTTCTTCTTTAACGTCCCCTTTAGCGTAGTGGGTAAGGTCTTCCGCATATTTGATACTGTTAACTGAATCCCCGAGCTTTAGATAGAGTAGGAACAGCTCACCAGCGTAGTATGCACTTCTCGAGAAGTCCCTAACCGAGATACTCTTGTTAAGGTTCTCCTTATAGTTAAAGCCCAAAATCTTTGCCAAATCTTGTTGAAGCTCTTCAATGGACCGATAGCGTTTGTCTTTTTCCTTTTGGAGGCACTTCAATATAATTGGCTCCAGTACCTTCGCATCGGGGTTGATCTGGCTTGGGAGAATAACTTCCTCCAACGTGATCTTCGAGGCAATCTCCACGAAGTCCTCTCCCAAAAATGGGGGTCTTCCTGTAACCAGCTCATATAAAACAGCCCCCACCTGCCAAACGTCCGTTCTTTCGTCGGTGGTTCCGAATTTTCCGCTTATCTGTTCCGGAGCAGCATAGAGAGGAGTGAAGCTAACCGCTAAGGTAGTCTTGCTGTCCTTCAGTAACTTGCTCAGTCCCCAGTCGCTGATCTTTGCTTTTCCATTTTTGAGAAGGATGTTGGATGGTTTTAGATCCCTATGCACTATGCCCTTAGAGTGGGCATATTTAAGCCCTTCACAAACATCGAAAATTATCTTTGTGGCTTTTTCAATGCTCACGGGCTTCTCAACTTTAGCCAAGCTCGTCTCGCAGTACTCCATTTCCAAATAAGGAACCGGGAAGATATTGTAATCATAGAGCTCAACGATGTTTGGATGAGTTAGGAGCGACCAGTTCCTGACCTCCTTTAAAAATGCCTTTCCTCCTTCTTCCGTCAGACTGATGGGAACCTTAATAGCGACCACGGTCCCATCCATTTTCTCCGCCCTGTAAACTCTCGCAAAGCCTCCCTCTCCAATGGGCTCAGCCTTCCGGTATCTGGAGAAGAGGGCCTCCAGCAGGGAAGATGATCCGTGATGGGCTGGAGTCGGGACTTCCGCAGGTGCTTCTTTCCTTTCAGGCCTTTCAAACACATTGGTGGTTACTTTCACCTTTGCACTCACGAGACCGGAGCGGACGATGACCTTAGCATTGACCTTTCCGCTCTTTCTCGGAACGATTTTAACAGTTCGAGAAACGTATTCGCCGGGCCTGATGTTCTGGAAGTAGAGCCTCGTCGGGCTGATGTCAAAGTACTTCCCGAGGTTTTCAAGGTCAACCTCGACGTTTATCATTCCAAGGGTTCCGTTCCTGAACCCGACAGTCATGTAACTCTCTTCGCCGGCGTGGAGCTTTTTGGGTATATCAACTATGAGGGACTTTCTAAGGATGTCTTTCATGTCCTCTCTCGGTGCCCGTGGCGGCTGGGGCGGAATTTGTCTTGGCGGATACCTGCGTTTGTACTTATACGTTGACTTGAACGCGTCTTTGAGCAGATGCCTTATGAAGTGCCCGAACCACGCTAAGACTATTATAAAAACTATGAAACTGCTTGACCTGCCAAAGATGAACGATACAAACAGCACTACAAGGAACAGCTTCACCAGACTTTCGACTATGTCATCGTCCATGAACCAGTGACCCATGTGCAACTCCTATCCCTCCACTTCCTCTAATTCTTACCACTTCGCACATCTGTTAATTCTTTTTAGTATCACTCTGCAGTTTTCTTGGGCAATACTTTTTAGTTCTGCAAAGTTTAAAGGGCAAGACTTTGACCAAAATGGAAAGTCACTCCACCTCGGTCTCCCTGGCCTTCTCCTTCGTGACTCTCTCGGCTGCAATTTCGGGTTCGAGCTCCCCTTCCTTAACGGCTTGAATTGTCCTTAAGATCTCTTGCAGCTCCTTATCTTCCACAAGCTCGACCCCCGCTCCCAATGCTTGGTCAGTGTACCCGAGCATCTTGTTGAGGTTCTCATTTATGTTTTGAGCATCAAGCTGCATGCTCACGAGGTGCTTCTCAAGTTCTTCTGGGGACATTTTCTGCAGAATCTTCCAAGTGGGGGTTTCCTTTAGGAGGGCCTCATTCTCCTTGATTATCAGAAGGTTGCTGACGAGCATGGCCTGCTTGTTCAGCTGGACGTGCGTGTTCTGCAAGCTCTGCTTTCTCTTGTTCAACGTTTTGATCTTCGTGGCTATCGTCAGCTCTTCACTCTTGCTCCTCGCTTTTTTGGCCTGTTCAAAGAGCAGTGCGATTTGTCTATCCATCTCTGCAATTTCGTCCTCAATCTTCTTAATCTGCATGTCCAGCTTTACCTGATTCTCCCTGAGCTTGTCTATGGGTATATCTAGAGGATTCTTTCGACCGAAAAATCTGGAGATAAGGCCCATTTATAGTTCCTCCTCCAAGTCTTTTGGAAGTTCTTTTGAAGCTATTTTAGTCGCTACCTCATTTACGTCGGCTTCTCCTGTTTCTACCTTGGCCCATGCTTCCATTAGCTCCTTCTCTGTCTGGTCTTCTGCCGCTTCAAACTCGGCAATCTCCATTTCGAAAACGCGGTTCAAGCTGCTGACCATTTCATCGAACTCTTTCCCATCTAAGCTTACCTTCACGAGAACATTCTCAAGCTGTTCAGGCTCAACTTTGCTGAGCTTTTCCCATATTCCAATTCTCCTGAGCTCCTTCTCGTACTTCTTGACAACTATTAGATTCTTGACAAAAGTGTACTGCCTCTGGGCTGTCATAAAATCTCTTAGCTTAAGCTTCTGCTCCATATCAAGGCTTTTTATCTCCTGTGCGAGCATCTTCTTCTTTAGCACATCGGCCCCAATACCTTCTTGGAAAAGCTGTTTCTTTTTCTTTTCAATACTGTTTATTTCCTTCTTTGTCCGTTCCAACCTGTTTCTTAGTCGAATTTCTTCTTCCTGAAGCTCTCTTAGGGAGAGCTTTTCGATTGGGTTCTTCCTAAACCTATCTAATATCCTCATGTTCAACACCTCACTTCCTCATCAATACCAGACCAAACCCGTCAATATACTTCACAAGATACTTGCCGTCCTTGGCCATTTCATAAAAGGCCCGTTTAATGTAGCTCTCATCTCCACAATCCAAACATTCGTTAAGCGGCAAGTAATCCTTGCCGGCGATTTTCTCTTCCACACATTTCTTTACTTGTGCATAAAGCTCTTCATCAAGCTCTAAACGCACCAGGGGGAGCAGTTCTTTGGCGTATCTGTCGTTGGGGTTGTAAATCAGCTCGCCGCTCTCCATATCAAGGAGGATTAAGGATACATTCTCAGAATAGAAGTTCTGGTGGAACTGGTCTGAGTTCACGTACTTTCTGATTTTTTCTTCGAACCCTAAAGGTGAAGCTATTAACAGGATTGTTCTCCTGTCCTTTGAGGAATCCCTCGCGTCTACCAAGTACATATTTACATCGGCAAGTTCTAATGGGTCGGTATCAAACCCATATTCGGCCAGCTTATCAACCCGTGTTAGATAACGAGCATTTACCAAAATCTTTTCCTTCCTTCCGAGGAGTTTTTTCTCTTTTAATGATATTTCAAGGTACCTGTTTTCGGGGAGATTCTTTAAGCTTCTTTCATCAAGCTTGTCAATAAATTTCGAGGTGTCTTCACCCTTCTTCTCCTCTATGCGCTCTACGACATATTTTTTACCCAAAATCCTTATTTGTTTATTGAATTTGCTTTTTGTTCTGCCTAGGAAATTGAGCTCTTGGATTTTTGCATCTTCCCTTACAACCAAGCGAGAACCTTTCTCTATGTTTTTAGATGCTCTAAGCACCTCTTCAATCTTCTTTTTGAGCTCTGCATCTTTGGCTGAGAGTTCTATCTCTTTTTTCCTGAGCTCCATTTCTTTCTGTTTCAATTCTAATCCCTTTCTTCTTATCTGCTCCTCTAGAGTTTTTACTTCTTTCATAATGTTTTCTCTGGCTCTTTCGAGCTCTTGTTTGAGTCTTTCTTGGAGTTCCTTATCTTTCAACTCGAGAAGTTTGTTAGTCAGAGCTTCTTTCTCCCTTTCAAATCTTTCTATAAGCTCTTGTTTTTCCCGTTCGAGTCTTTGTATCTCCCCTATGCTTGACATCGATATTTCTTCCGCTATCCTTCTCTTTTCATCTTCAAAAAATTCTATCAATTCCTTTATGCGTTTTTTAAGCTTCTGAACTTTTTCCTCGTATACGAACTTTACCGCCTCAACTTCATCTGCTTTCTCCTTTTCCCAATCCTCGAGTAGTGTTCTAAACCAATTGTACTTGTTCGCTTCATTTATGGCTTCTTTGATCTTCTCTTTGTAGCCTCCCCATGTCCTTTTGAGATAATACCTAAGGGGCAGCTTTATTTCGGGATTTTCTAGCTGTTTTTCAATCCACTTATCAATTCCAAGATAGTAAGTCTTTAGTAGTTGAAGAACTTCAGGATCTCTTCTATAAAGCTTGGTTAGGAAATCTTCCTTTGTTGTTATCTCAAATACATTGTACTTTAGAATTTCATCTATTATCATCAATTCGTAGTCTGAGAAGCGTTTTTGTGCTGGCGGGAAGTCTTCGTTGTTCTTCTTAAAACTCCACGCTAGTATTGCCAAAGAAGCTTCAAATTTTGCCCTGAATGCATTATCTAAATCTTCCAAAAAATCTCCACAGTGTCCATTTAGGTACTTTTCATAAGCTTCCGTTATCTCGTTCCAAAGCCTTTGTCTTGTATTAAACTCTTCTACCAATATATCCCTCCCCTGCCTCAGAACTCTCTCTGCCGGTCTTAGGAGAGCTTTAATGCATGAAATATCTCCTTCGTCAAAGATCACCATAGAATCACCTCATAGCAGTAATGAAAGCTCCTCCCGGAGCTTTTTAGCCATATACTCAACTACTTCTCCATACCCCACAAGCGAAATGACTATCTGGGTCTCATTAGTGCTTTTTTCATCTATTTCTATCCTAATCTCAACCCTTCCCTTTTTTGTGTATGCTCCGTAAGTCATTGAGAGGTCATCTGAAGAAACGTAATATGCATTGCATTTGGATAGGATGTATCTAAGCAGCTTTCGCACAATCTGAGGATTTTCGTTCGTTATATACTCCAATTCTACTTTGTTAGGAGCCACTTTTGACTTTAGGTCTTCTTTTTTAACGTGGTACACTTCGACTTTATCTGACGAAGGAGGGTCAAGTTTTGACAGAAGCTCTTCAGCAAATTCGGAAACATTTTCTGTATCGATTATGAAGGTAATACCCCTTAGCTTTGAAATCTCGGCCCTTTCCGACCACTTTTCAAGGAGGTATTCGATACGCTTTCTCTCAGCGTCGTTTCCATAGCTAATAATAAAGAGATGCGGCATCGGAATTTTCACCTCGTTTGGTTTTTTGAACACTTGCTCTCTTCCAAGGTGTTTCTGCTTTTGCATATATTACTGCATTTGTGGAACATATAAAGTTTTCGGCAAAATGGAGAAAATCTAATTTCTCCATATAGTGAAGTCAACATTAGTTGGATCATTTGGATAATGAATTCATCATAAATGGAACATTCGTAAGTTCAAAAGATGGGAGGGGAGAGGAGTTTAAACCCTATCAACAACCCTCTTTACTATCTCCTCAACCTGCTCGGCGACTTTCAGTAACTTCTCATTTTCTGCCACTTCCATAGCTTTCGTTGGTAGCATGGCACTTACGTAAGTTTTTCCGCCTTTAATGTAAACTAAAATATTGCATGGTAAAAATGCCCCGCTGTCATAGTCGATTCCTATGAGCTGACTTGAGAATTTTGGATTGCATACACCTAAGATGACATACTCCTCCATGTCCAGACCAAGCTTCTCTTTAAACAGCTTATCAACTCTAATCTCGCTGAGCACCCCAAAGCCTTCCTTTTTGAGCTCTTCTTTGACTTTATCAACAGCTTTTTCAAAGCTCAGATTAGTCTCTTTCTTGTGGACATACATTTCACATCACCTACTTTATTGTTCATGTTTACTTCTGATTTGAAAAGCTAATAGGCTTATTATTATCAAAATTGAAAGCAGAAAAGGGCAAAATTTTCAAAAATAAAAAAGCTACCTCAAAATCCTCATCGCGTTGAACACCGCTATCAGCGCAACTCCAACATCTGCAAACACTGCCTCCCACATTGTAGCCTCTCCAAGAATTCCAAGGCTTATGAAAGCCAGTTTAACCCCAAGGGCAAAGATTATGTTCTGCCACACTATCCTCTGTGTCTTTCTTGCGGTCTTTATGCCCATTGGTAGCTTTGAAGGCTTGTCGTCCATTATAACTATGTCAGCCGTCTCTATAGCGGCATCACTTCCTAAAGCACCCATTGCAACTCCTACATCAGCCCTAGCTAAAACCGGCGCATCGTTTATTCCATCGCCTACGAAAACTATTGTATCCTTTGGATCCTTTTTCTTTTCAAGCTCTTCAATAACCCTTACTTTGTCTTCTGGTAGCAACTCGGCATAAAACTCGTCCAATCCTATTTGTCTTGCTATCTCCTCTGCAACATCTTTGTTATCTCCAGTTACCATTACAACCTTTTTAACGCCTAAGCGCTTTAGCTCTCTCACGGCTTTTGGAGCATCTTCCTTTATCTCGTCAGATATAATTATGTAGCCTGCGTACTTTCCGTTAACGACCACATGAGCGACGGTTCCCTTTACGTGGCATGTATCGTGCTCTATATTGAATCTGTGCAATAATCTATCATTTCCAACCATTATTTCAGTTCCATCTATTCTAGCCTTAACGCCGTGACCTGCTATCTCCTCATGCTCCTTTATTTGAGCTTCGTTGATTTCTTTCCCATAGGCCTCTTTTATCGCCTTTGCAATTGGGTGATTTGAGTGGGCCTCAGCTAAAGCTGCGAACCTCAAAATCTCCTCTTCACTGAAACCGTTTCTTGTCTCTATTTTTGTAACTTTAAAGACTCCCTTTGTTAGCGTCCCCGTTTTGTCAAAGGCAATGATTGTGGCTTTGCTAAGCGCATCAAGGAAGTTTGACCCCTTGACGAGTATTCCTTCTCTGGCTGCCTTTCCAATCCCGCCAAAGTAGCCGAGAGGTATTGAAAGCACTAGAGCACAAGGGCATGAGATTACCAAGAGGACTAAAGCCCTATATAACCACTCAGAAAAAGGCTCTCCAAAGGCCAGCGGGGGAATTAAAGCAACGAGTGCAGCTAATCCCACAACCGCCGGGGTGTAGTAGTGAGCGAACTTCGTGATAAACTTCTCTGTTTTAGCTTTCCTTGCACTTGCATTCTCAACAAGCTCCAAAATCCTTGAAATAGTTGACTCTCTAAGCTCTTTCGTAACTTTGACCGTCAAAAGACCGCTTAAGTTGACCATTCCCGAAAGGATCTCATCTCCTTCCTTTACTGTTCTTGGCACGCTTTCACCGGTTAATGCTGAAGTATCTACATTTGAGCTTCCTTCCAAAACAATTCCATCCACAGGAACTCTTTCTCCAGGCTTAATAACTATAACATCCCCAGCTTTGAGCTCCTCCGGCTTGACTTTAACTATTTTATCTCCAACTTTCAAATTCGCATACTCAGCTTTTAAAGATAGCAATGCTCTAATTGAGCGCCTCGACCTGTTGACAGCTATGTCTTGGAAGAACTCACCAACGATGTAGAACAGCATAACTCCCACAGCTTCAGGATATTCCCGAATTGCAAATGCCCCTAATGTGGCTATAGCTATGAGGAAGTTCTCGTCAAAGACGTTCCCATGGACTGAGTTGATAAAAGCGTTCCTCAACACCTTCCAGCCTACTAAAAGGTAGCTCGCAACGAATATTCCAAGCACAAAGGCATTGTCGTAGTTGTAATAGTATCTCAAGAGCATTCCTGCTGTGAAGAGCACGAGCGAAGGTATTATGAAATAGAGCATCTTCCTTGGGTCTTCGTCGTGATCGTGGTGGTGTCCATGGTCATGGCCGTGGTGATGCTCTTCCTTCTCAATTATCTTAACACCCGGCTCGACCTTTTTCACTATCTCTTTGGCCTTCTCCACGTCGCCCTCAATAACCAGCTCGCTTGTTGTGAAGTTCACCAGCGCAAACTCAAAGCCTTCTTTTTTCAGCGCTTCCTCGATTTCATAGGCACAGCTAGCACAGTCAAGGCCTTCTAATTTGAGCTTCTTTGGCATGCTCACTCCTCCATGTGCTTAAGTGCAACCTTCAAAATCTCCCTTATGTGCTCGTCATCTAAGCTGTAGAAAACGTTCTTTCCGTCTTTTCTATACGTGACGATTTTTCTATCCTTCAAAATCCTAAGCTGGTGAGAGATCGCGGAAACCGAAAGCCCAGTGATATTGGATAAGTCACATGTGCAGAGCTCATCCTCCAGCAGAGCGAAGAGTATCTTAAGCCTTGTGGGGTTGCCTAAGGCGTCAAAGAAGTCGGAAACTTCAAGGATTGTCTCCTCCTCAGGCAGCTTTTTCTTAGCTTCGAGGATTTTATCCAAATGCTCTTCGTAAACTTTACATATCTCTGTCATTTTTATCACCTCTACATTTGAGCAATTGTGCAAATGTTCTTATAAATGTTACTGGACAAAAATGGATAGGGAATAAGAAAGAGGGCCTGAGAGTTATTCCGCAGGCCTTCCAAGAGGGAAGATATATAGGGGATCTCCTTCAACATCAATTACCTTCTTGACCTCCTCGTCTCGAAAAGCCCCAACTGCGACAGTTCCAAGGCCTAAAGCCGTTGCTTGGAGGTAAATATTTTGTCCCATGTGACCGGCATCGATGTGCACATACCTTACTCCTCTTTCACCATACCTGCTCGTGGTTCTTTCATAGTGGGCAACTATCACAATGTTCACTGGAGCGGTAGCAACACACTTCTGTCCGAGACATGCACGAGCGAGCTCTTCTCTTAAATCTCCCTTTCGAATAAGCTTTAGAACATGCTTCTTCCCATCATAATGGTATAACCCGGGATCAAGGCCCTCAACACTGCTCACAACGGTGTATACTTCAAAAGGATACCTTGCACCCGCACTTGGAGAGGTTCTCTTTCCCCAGATATTTATTCCATAAGCCGCCCAGAGAACTTGAGAGAGCTCACCAAGGGTTAATGGTTCTGAGGTATATCTTCTAATGCTCTTTCTCCTGTATATCGCTTCCTCAAGACTAATTTCCCCTTTAATTCTCGGTTCTGGTAGTTTAATCTCCATATTATCACCCAGAAATTAATGAGCGTTTTTTCACATAAGGTTTACTCTAAAGATAACAAATACACCCCAAAGAACATCAAAATGCCGAAAAATGCTTTAGCTGCTGTGAAGCTCTCTCCAAGGATTAGAAAAGCAAAGAGAGCACCGATTAGTGAGGAAGTTGAGAAAATTGCCCCCGTTTTCATAGCCCCAATTTCCCTCAAGGCGAATAGGAACAGCACGATGGAAAAGCCTATGCTGAAGGCACCGACCGTTAATACATATGGAAGGCTTTGAAGTGGGATGTAGAAAGGAATTCCAATTAGAGAAGCCAGAATTAATAACGCGCTCCCTCCAAACAGCCCTTTTAGTGAAGTTACCAAAAGCAGATCCCTCTTAACGCTTAGCAACTTGCTCAAATTATTGTCTATCGCCCATGAAAGGCCTGCTAAAATTATTAAAATGTTCCCAAGGATGCCTTTGCTCAGCTCTACTTCCCTAAAGTTTTCTGTTGAGATCACAACGGCTCCAATTAAGATTAAGAGAATTCCGATAATGCTTCTTCTTGAGGCTTTTTCTTTAAAGACTAAAAGGGCTATTAAAACAGTGAACAGCGTCTCGGTGTTGAGTAAGAGGGATGCATTAACAGCTGTTGTCTTATTCAAGCCAAACATGAACGAAAGAGGTGCCAAGAAAGATCCAAAAAGTACTATAAAAGCCAATAGCAAGAGGTCTCGCCTTGAGAAGTATTCTTGGGTTTTAACTTTAAATTCAAGCCTTTCGAGGATTTTATCCTTAAGTGGTGTAAAGCGAAGGAGCATTAAAACTATCCCCGCCGTTAGATAAATGCTTCCCGCTATTATCATTGGATGAACATTTCTAAGGGCGATTTTATTCAGCGTCGAGCTTATTCCAAAGAGCAGAGCAGCTAAAACTGCACTCACATAGCCATAGTGATGTGTCATGATGAGGAATACAAAAGAGGAGGTTATAAACGTATTTCACACAAAACGGAAAGAGATAGCACGAGATAGCATTATTCAGGCAACTATGTCCATAGCTCCTTCTAAGAGGCAATATGTCGTTTGGTGGAGAATAGGAGGATGGACATATAAGCGCCAAGGCTTACTAAAGAAACCAGCACTCCCAGCCTGACTACGTTATTAAGAAAGAATAACCTGTCAATCACATTAAAAATTAACCCCGGGAGGATTAATGTTAAGATGGTTGAAATTAAGGCCGAATGGTAAGAGTTAAATTCTCTCTTAAACCCCCAGAAGACGATTAACAAAAAACTGAAGGATATGAAGTAATCAACCATCATAATATCGCCGTCCAATATACTGTTTTAAAATCTTATAAAATTTTCGCCCCAGCGTCGTAAACACCGCCATGTAATTAGACAAGAGAAAAAAGAGAGAGTAAAGCAATATGGAGTGTTCAGCATTAACTAGCTGCAGTGTTCTCGTACGCGAAAATATTAAAATATCTTTATTTTACTAATAATATTGGGAAGCGCCCATGGCTAATCACGCAATAAAGACCCACCGCTTGACCAAACGCTATGGAGCAACGCTAGCACTCGACTCTTTAAGCTTCAGCGTAGGGCGAAATAGAATAATTGGACTAATAGGACCAAATGGGGCTGGAAAGACGACTTTAATAAAAATTTTAACTACTCAGCTCAAGCCTACATCAGGGGAAGCCTACGTTCTGGGCTATGAATTGGAGAAGAGCATTGAAATAAGGAAGAGGATTTCCCTTCTGCCCCAGGAAGTCAAAGCTCATTTCTACACCCTCACGCCTTTTGAGTACATCTACCACTACCTTAGAATGCGCGGGCTGAAGAGGGGAGAGGCAAAAGAAAAAGCCCGCGAAGCTGTGAGAGAATTCAACATAAACTATGCCGACAAGCTAATGGTAGAGCTCTCGGGTGGGATGGTTAGAAAAGCGCTGGTTGCTATGATCCTTTCCTTCAACGCTGAGCTGTACTTCTTGGACGAGCCTACAGTTGGCTTAGACCCCTCGGCGAGGTTCGAACTCTGGCAGATTTTAAGGGAAAAGGCCAAAAGCTCAACGATTTTCCTAACTAGTCATTATATAGATGAGGTCTCAAAGGTTTGTGATGAGGTAATTCTGCTTAACAAGCAGATATTACTTCAAGGAAAGCCCGAAGAGATCGTAAAGCACTATTTGCCGCGCTTTAGGAAGAAAGTTGTGCTATTTGAGTACGCGGATGTAGGAGAATATGCGGTCAAAAAAGCCGGGAAATACATTTTTGTTTACCCACAAAACGAGAGCGAGCTTGAAGAACTCACAAAATCGCTCATCTCCAGAGGAGTGCCCTTTAAAATTGAGGAACTTACAATTGAAGACCTGTTTCTGCTGGGGTGGGCGAATGATTAGCGTAATCGAGTACTACGCCAAAGCTCTCACGAAGAGTAGAGCCTCACTGATAAGCTTCGCCATTAGACCGCTCTCCTTCATATTCCTCCTGACCGTCGTGAGCGGTGGAAAGCTTTTCCCAACAGCACTCATTGGGGGAATGATCAGCTTTGTCACAGGCATTGGAATAGCAGACTTGGCCATAGAGATAGCAGGAATGAAAACGCGCTCAAAGTTTTATGATATACTCTCAACTCTTCCAGTGCATCCGCTGAAGCTCGGCCTTGGAATTTCAGTAGGGATGAGCATTCCCGCGCTGCCTTACTTAGTCGTTCTCATCGTTACTTTAACCTACGTGAGGGGACTTTCCCTCTTGAAAATAGCCCAAATAATCCTTCTCTTAGCGTTTTTATGGCTTTGGGGTGTTTTCGTTGGACTCTACATAGGTGTGAAGCTCAAGGAGCCGATAGTTATAATGAGGGTTTCGAACATAACTCTAACAGCTTTAACGATCTTTGCCCCAGTTTACTACCCCATTGAAGTTCTCCCAAGCTTTGCCCACAAAATTATTCTCCTTTTGCCGACGGCAAGCTGTGCATACCTAGTTCGCTCACTCTATGAGCCCTTAAGTGAGTGGAAAATCGCTTTAGCGAGCTTAACGCTGTGGACTTTGCTTTTTGGAGTTTTGGCCTTTAGGGATGGGATTTTCAAAGAAGAATAAAAAAAGTCAGCTAGCCACCATATCAACGGCTTGCTTAAGTTGCTCCTCAGCCGTTTTTATGTACTCCACAACCTCTTCGCCGGCAAAGCTTAGCGTTTTCGTTGGAAGCTCAACGCCAATACAGCAGGCCTTTTCGCCATCGGAGTATATGAAAGCGTGACAAGGAACTAATGCCCCGATGTCTTTGTTCATCTTCATGAGCTCATAAACGTATTTCGGGTGGCAGATGAAGAGTATCTTATAAGGTGGAACATCGATATTGAGCTTCATCTTGACCTTCTTGCTCGGCATGACTTCGCCAACGACCTTTAAGCCGACTTTTTCGATGGCATCTTTAAACTTTCTCTCTGCTTCTTCAAAGTCCAGACTAACCTGTTTAACGTATTTGTGCATGCTTTTCACCCCATTCAAGGATTGTCCCATACTTATATGCAAAAATAAGCTTTAAAAAGAGTGCAGTTTAAAACTAAAGGTTTATGAAGGCAGATTTCATGAAAAGAAATTCACTAATTTACAAGTAAATAAAAAGAAGAGTCAGTGGCAGCAGCAACCATGCCTTTTGTGACCGTGTTTGTGCCCATGCTCGTGCTTCATCCCCTCTCCCTTAACATATTTTTCAGGATTTGATTCAAATTGGGCTTTGCAGTGTGGAGAGCAGAAGTAGTAGACTTTTCCATTATACTCCAGCTTAAGCTCCGTTTCTTCGCTAACTTCCATTCCACAGACTGGATCAATAGGCATTTCAAGCCACCTCCGCTTCATAGCCAAACTTTGCAATAGCACTAATTAGATCCTCAACTGTGAGCTTTGACTCGTCGTACTCAACAACAGCCTTC
This sequence comes from Palaeococcus pacificus DY20341, assembly GCF_000725425.1. Classification (NCBI taxonomy): domain Archaea; kingdom Methanobacteriati; phylum Methanobacteriota; class Thermococci; order Thermococcales; family Thermococcaceae; genus Palaeococcus; species Palaeococcus pacificus. Next base: position 1,594,912 of record NZ_CP006019.1, read on the forward strand.
TTCTCTTTCAAGCTGACTTCCGCCTTTGCCCCGATCTTCTCTAAAGCTCTTTTAATCGTCATTACACAGTGCTGACAGCTCATATTTTTAACATTCAAAACAACTTCTGCCATGCTAATCACCAGTCTAGACTATGTTTGAAAGCTTATTGTTCTTATTCTTTCCAAAGTGAGAATAGAAAAAGGTCCAAACTTTAAAAATTGACAAATTTACAAGGAGTTGATTATCTCTTTGAGCCTTTCTTCCATAGGCCTCATGAGCTCAACTATCTCATCCCCAGCTACTTTCCAAGCGACACTTGGCAACCCAATTCCCAAATAAACCCCATCCTCTCTAACATAGCCAAAAGCAGTACATGGAATTAGAGCGCCAATGTTCGGGTTGATTTTTACTAACTCCGCAATTACATCTCTATCGCATATGAAAAGCACATGATAATCCGCTATAATTCCATCTTCCCTCTCCACTATGCTGACTGGAACTCGTTCACCAACAATAAGGAATCCTTCCCCTTCAACCCTCTCCTTAAGCTCCTCCCAGAGATCATCCAAGTCCCTCTCAAATTTTTTAACATAGTAAAACTCCATTCTCATACCTCCAAGAACATTCTTTTGTCGCTCGTCTCGACCATTATGCATTTTATAAAGCTATATTCAATGTTTTCCTTTTCTACGAGTTCTCTAATCTCCTCGCTCTCAGCTCCAGGCTGGAACCAAAGTTTTCTAAATCCAGCTTCAATAGCCTCTTTTGCCACTTTAACTCCTACTTTCGGAGGAACAACAAAAACGATTACATCAACATCCTTTGGCAGATCCTTAACGCTCTTGTAGCATTTTAACCCCTCAATCTCATCATAATTTGGATTAACAGGCAGGACTTCAAACCCCTTCTTCTTTAAGTCCTTGAGAATAATGTTTCCATACTTAGCGGGATTAGGGCTTGCTCCTACTAAAGCGATTTTCTTAAAATCTCCCACATTCATTTATATCACCAAAGTTGAATAAACGTTCACCCTTTTTATACCTTGCTGGGCAAAAATGAATAAAAAAGGGCTAAATTTTTCCAACCAAATCTAAACTTACTTTTAGTGTTTCCTTGCCCGGCTCCCAGCTCGCTGGACAGACCTGTCCGGGGTGTTCCCTTACGTACTTGGAGGCTCTAAGTCTTCTGAGTATCTCCTTCGCGCTCCTGCCTATGCTCAAATCGTGCATCTCCATGTGCACAACTTTCCCATCAGGGTCTATTATGAAGGTTGCCCTCCATGAGAGACCTTCCTCCTCGATATATGTCCCGAAGAGCCTTGAAATCTTTCCAGCCGGATCGGCGAGCATTGGGTATCTTATCTTTTTAATTGCTGGTGAAGTGTCGTGCCAAGCTTTGTGAACGTAAGCTGTGTCTGTAGAGACGCTTAAAATTTCTGCACCTTCTTTTTGGAACTCTTCATAGTACTCAGCGAGCTCCTCAAGTTCCGTTGGGCACACAAATGTAAAGTCCGCCGGATAAAACGCTAAAACAACCCACTTGCCTTCGTTAAGATAGTCTGAAAGCTTAATCTTCTTTATTTCTCCTTCGTGGTAGGCATCTGCTTCAAAATCTGGAACTTTTTCTCCAACCCTAATCATTTCGACCACCCCAATTTTTTGGTTTGTATTTCATACTATGTTATATTTATTTATAAACTTTAGGGTTGCCTAACTTTTAAGATGAATATCAAAAACTGCAATAACAAGATCTAAATATAAAAACTTGATTTGAACTCCTTAAAAGCCCTAATAATCATTTTTTTAAGTGCGAATTCTTCAAAAGAATCCAATTTTCGCCGAATCAAATACGAAATAGAAAGAAAAGTTGAAAATCACCCTCCTTGGAGGAGAAGCCCCGGAAGTTGGGGTTGCCTCTGGTTGAGCTCTTGATCTATCATAAAAATAGCCTCTGGGCTGCCCTTTACAAACTTGAGCCTGTCTACAATCCTTTTGACACTCGCTTCCTCCTCAACCTGCTCGTTTATGAACCACTCTAAAAAGGCCCTCGTTGAGTAGTCCTTTTCTTCTTCCGCCAAAGCAGCAAGCTCATTTATACACTTGCTTATGAACTGCTCGTGTTCGTATGCTGCCTCAAATGCATCTAGTGGTGACTTCCACTCCTTTGGTGGTTTTTGGATCTCTTTAAGTTCAACTCTGCCGTTGCGGTCGTAGATGTAGTTGTAGAATCTCAATGCGTGCCCAAGCTCTTCCTCGGCCTGAGCCTTCATCCAAGATGCAAAGCCCTCTAAGTTAATGTCCTCAAAATACGCAGCCATTGAGAAGTACAAGTATGCTGAATAAAGCTCCCTGTTAAGCTGTTCATTTAACGCCTCCAGCATCTTTTCGCTCAACATTCCACCACCCCCATAGAACTATAGAGTAACAAAGTATTTATTTTTTTCTTTTGATTTAATACTTCAGGCATAAAAAGAGATAAAAAGTATTAGAAAAAGGACAAATTTTTTCAAACAATGTTTTCCTTTTCCAATTCTTCCAGTATTTTGATGAACTCTTCGTATTTTCCTTGTGTTATTACCCTTTCAGGCCTAAACGGGCAATCGCAGTAGGGATACTCCAAGAAAGCCTGATAAGTCCCAATTTCCCTTGCTATCTTAACGATTTCCTCTTTGTCCATTCCCAAAAGTGGCCTGTGAATTGGAAATCTAACTCCCATAGTCTCTATGAAAAGGTTCGACAGTGTTTGTGAAGCTACTTGGCCAAGGGAATCTCCTGTAACTATTCCCAAAGCACCATTTTCCTTAGCTATTTCCGCCGCCCGCCTAAGCATTGCTATTTTACACACGACACATGTCCATTCCCTCATTTTCAAGCGGTTTAAAACCACAACATAGGGTTTGAGGATTTCGAAATGGTTCTCCATGATGAGCTCAATGTCCTTTGGGGAGTAGTCGTTGAGAATTTTAACGGTATTTTCTACGACTTTCCTTGCATTCTTTCCTTGGTCAAAGTGCACCGCCATAACCTCGGCGCCTCTCTTCATCATTAAGAAAGCAGCGACCGGGGAATCAATGCCCCCGCTCAAAAGAACAACAACTTTTCCTTGCGTCCCTATGGGCAGGCCGCCGACACCTTTAATCTTCTCAAAGAAAACATACGCCCTCTTGTTTATTATTTCAATTCCAACCACAAGCTCGGGATTTTCCAAATCAACTTTCCAACCAAATTCTCCTACAACGAAAGCACCAATCTCCCTATTGACCTCAACAGAAGTCTTGAGAAAGGTTTTATCCAAGCGTTGAGTTTCAACCCTAAAGCTTTTTGGAGCAAAGCCCTTCAAAGCTTCTCTTAAATAGTCCGGCACTTCATCATAGCTCATCTCTTTCGCAGGTGAAACGGAAACTACTCCTGGAACTTTTGCAATAATTTTGGCTGCTTCATCCGGAGCATCAACGAGTATTCTTCCTCTAATCAGCTTTGCCTTCGCTTTAATCCCCTTTCTCTCCAAGGCCGCCAGAATGTTCTCCATGAGCTTCCTCTCAAATTCTCTCCTTTTTCCCCTCTTTACTGCTATCTCTCCGTATCGAACTAATATCATCTCAACCACCCAGATAGCGTGCAAAGAAGTTTTTAGCCTCTTTTTCATCCTCGGCTCCTCTAACTATCATTCTTCCGCTCTTAAATATCAGTATTTCAGCATAGTCGTCTTCAAACTGGATGAACTGCGACGTCTTGATGTACTCCTTGCCCAAAGAATCGAGCCTTTTAGCGAGCTCATCCAGGCTGATGTTCATCTTCTCGGGAGGAGTTATTTGAATTGAGCCGTCACACATTCTCTCTATCTTCATCTGCTTCTCCAAAAAGACAAAATTGTACCTGACGCAAGCATCACAATCATCTCTTCTTGGGATATCTATCTTCTCAAAGTCAAAGGTTTTGGTATCGAAAAATATCATCTCGCTTTTAACTTCTTCTCCAAGGAGGATTTTAGCCGCTAAAGCAACTGCTATGGATGCAGCTAAGGAGGGGACGTAGCTCATTATACCCGCAACGGCACACGTGGGCATAGGCCTTGAAGGCAATTTTGGCATGAAGCACCTAAAGCACGCTGTCTTTCCTGGAATTATGGGCATCACGTTACCATAAGTGCTTAAAACACCAACGTAAATCCACGGCTTATTGTTCTTAACGCAGTAGTCGTTTATAACTTGTCTCGTATAAATGTTGTCTGTTCCGTCTATTATAAGGTCAGCTTCGTCCAAAAGGTGAACCGTCGAAGGGTTAAGATCTTCAAAGTAGCCTTTAACCCCAAACTTTTCCTTCAAAACATCGACTTTAGGCTTATCGACATCCCCTTCTTCATAGATAGTTCTAGGCAAATCATTGTAGTCCACAAAGTCTCTATCAATAACTATAATCTCACCAACGCCAAGCTTTTTGAGAAAATAAACCTCCCAGCTCCCTAATGCCCCTGCACCAACGACAGCGACTTTAGCTTTGGAAAGCTTTCTCTGTCCCTCTAAACCAATGATTGGGAAGTGTCTTGAAAATACCTCCATTTTCTCACCACCAAACCTTGTTTGTTTCTTCTATTTATGAAGTTATCTTCACAAAATTGGGTAGTTATAAAAGGAGGCAAAATTTTTAATTCTGCCAATTTTGTGAAATAGTAACTTTTCATTTTGCTAAAAATGAAGCCTATAAGCATGATGGAATTTTTAGTAAATTGGTGACATCTATGAAAGCTGAAGTCTGTGAATATTGTGCTGGGGATAATTTAGAGAGAATAAAAAGCATTCTAGAATCAAAAGGACATGAAGTGGAAGTTACAGGATGCATTGGCCTATGCGCTAAATACGGCTGTGGGAGAATTAACGTTAAGATAGGAGAAAAAGAAATATCCGTTGAGAGCTTGGAAGAGTTCAAAAGAACTGTGGAGGCGCTCTAATGGCTAAGGTTTTGATAATAATCTCTACAGCTGAAATAGGGAAAGCTCTAACGGGATTTATGTATGCAGTCAACTCAGTAAGGTATAATTGGCTTGAAGAAGTTGAAGTTGTGCTCTTTGGCCCAATAGAGCGAGAAATTGCAAGAGGAAATGAAAAGCTAATGCCATGGATAGAAAAGCTCAACGACCTCAACAAAACTCCGTATGCCTGCAGAAAGATAGCGGAAGATGAAGGCATTGTGGAGGGCTTAAAGCCATACACAAAGGTGGAATACGTAGGGGCAATCATCTCAAAATTCATAACCGAGGGCTATGTCCCGATGGTCTTTTGATTTTGAACTCTTTTTTTCACAAATTTAATATAACTTCGACGCAAATTTTAATGTGGTGATGCCCATGCAAAGAGCTTTAGTTACACTTACCTCTCCAGAGAGCAAGCGCTTAATTGCTAAAGCTGTTGTGGCTCTGGATGAAGTCCAATACGCCTTAAAGAATGGCTTCGTTTATATAGCAACAGGCACAACAGCCGCTTACATCACGGAGGAGATTTTAGGAGAGAAAATTGAGAAAGAAAAGTGGACTGTCGGGATTATAAGCAAAGGGAGGACTTGTGTAACTCCAAAAGAAACATGGCCTAAACATCTTGTTCTCTACAAAGGGAAGCCTTTCGAAGGTGAACCAATAGAAGCGTTGAAAGAGATGGGTCCTGATGATGTTTTCATCAAGGGAGCAAACGCTATTGATCCAAATTGGAACGTGGCTGTCTTTGCTGCAGCTCCAGATGGTGGAACAATAGGAAAGACCTATGGGTGGACAATAGCAAAAGGCGTGCTCACAATAACCCCCATAAGCCTTGAGAAGTTCGTACCAACACCTGTAGAGTACAGTGCGAAGATAACAGGAACAAGAGTCTTTGACTGGGGAACGGGGCTTTACTCAGCCTTAGTTCCAATCCCACACGCGATTCCAATAACAGAAATCGAAGCTTACGATATCTTAGCAAACGTTGATGCAGTGCCCATAGCGGCTGGTGGCGCTGGCGGAGCAGAAGGGAGCGTAACACTCGTTTTGGAGGGCGAAGATGAAGACATGGAGAGAGCAAAGGAAATAACTAAACAAATCAAGGGCGAGCCATACCTAAAACCATACACTGAGGATTGCGCTAAATGTCCGTTCGCAAAGACCTGCGGGCTTGGAAGCGGGACTTTTTAACTCTCTTCCCTCTAAAATTTATAAACGCTTGTAAAAGACTTAGTTTTTGGTGAGAATAATGAGGAGGAGCAGAGTAGTTGGGATAATTTTTCTCGTGCTCCTAATTTTGCCAATGGCTGCTGCTGAAGATGAATATGAAAACGATGAAGCTCAATTTGCGGGGTTGGCAGAGGCTGGCTTCATAATAATAACTGCTGGAATACTTTTCTACTCCATAATCAAGAGGACGCCTTTTATAGACTACAAAAAGGGCAGCTTTTCCATAAACCTAAACCACGAAATGCCATTTTTAGAAGTCAGAGCTCCTTTGTATCCACTCGATATACACCACTTCTTAGTGGTCTTAGGCTCTCTCCTGACCATACCCCACTTCATATCATGCCAAGACTACAGTACGCCATTTGGTCTAACCGGCCTTTTGCTGGGTTTTGCATTGCTCATTGAGAACGCAAGCGGCTTCTATGGGCGCTACTTACATGCAAAGGTCGAAAGGCTGAGGAGAGAAGTTAGCAGTCCTTATCTAAAAGAAGCCCTAAAAAAGTTTAGGAGGTGGAGGGAACTGCACATCGTTTGGACCGTCGTCATGTATTTAATCCTAGCACTCCACCTCGTTTTTGTGGACTAATCCTTCAAAGTCCTTATACCTTGCATTTTTACACTCAGTTTTGGCTCTTTTTCATACGCTTTAACCATTAAGCGGAGACCGAATATCAAATAGCCCAGCTGCAGAATTAATCTTCCCCACTCCATTTTTGTGGAGTACCCAAAGAGCACCGCGAATATTGAGCCTATAGCTCCTTTATGAGACCAGATGCTGTCTTTAGGAATTCCCAAGTCATAAGCGGTTTGAGCAAACCAGCCTAAGCTTAGTCCCTCTTCTTCGGCAAACTCAATCAGCTCATGCGTTCCATAGCCCAAAAGCCCCGCTGCAACGAATATTAAGAGTATTGAGCTGTAGTAAAAGAAAGTCCTGAGGTTTATCTTCATTCCAATGCCGTAGATAAGGTAAGCCAAGCCTAAAGCTCCAGCCAGTCCTAAAATCAAGCCCAATAGAGTGCCGCTTAAGTCTTGAGTTGCAAACGGTGTTAAAAAGAGTACAGTCTCTAAGCCTTCTCTAAAGACCACTATGAACGTGAAAGCTGTCAAAGCCAAAGGATTTATTGCCTGAGACACTTTACTCTCTATCTCAGCTTTTATGTTTCTGCCCTTAGTTGCCATCCAGTATATCATGCTTGTCAAAACGACAACGGCTAAGTACGATGCCAGCCCTTCAAATAGCTCTTTCTCTTCTAAACCGCCATATATTTTGAGGATAAGTCCTCCCAAGATTACACTTGCCAATACTGAAAGTCCAACACCAGTCCAGACATTTTTGATTTGTTCATTTCTTTCCGTCCTTTTTAGATAGGCAAAGATAATTGCCACAATTATAGCAGCTTCCAAAGCCTCCCTAAAGGTAATGAGGAAAGCGCCAACGTTCATAGATTAGCACCTCCAATATTTATTAGGTCAATCTAACAAATCTTCGATTAGATTATAACTCTTATTTTTACCAGGATGATAAAATTCCGTGATTTATTTTTAAAAAATGGAAAACTAAAGAAATACAGGAGCATCAAAAAGAGTAACATTTTCGAGCTTTTTACCAACTATTACCGTATCTTCCTTCTTTACTGCACCTTCTGGAATCATGAGCGGTGCATGCACCATCGCCAGCGCCATTCCTTCCTGAGCTTTCATCGCCCTGTGTGGGACCACTATCGTAGTTATTGGGTCTTCTTCAATTAAAAGACCAACTCCATGCGTGTAACCGGTTATATAGTACTCTTGAAGCCCTTTTTCTCTGTATACCTCAGCTATTTCTTTTTCTACCTGTGAAAAAGTGACTCCCAGTTGAGTCTTTTCCAAAGCAATTTGGTGAACCTTCTCCATCGCCTCGATAGCATCCTTCGCTCTTTCGCTTGGCTCTCCAATGAAAAAGCTTCTCGTTAAGTTTGCATAATAATAGTTATAGTCAGCGCCGATTACCACAGTTACAAACTTACCCTTCTCGACTCTAACATCTCTAAAAGGCTCGGCATGTGCCCTCGGAGTGGCTGAAACATAGACCTTTGGATCTTCGCTTCCATTGAGCATTAGTTCGCGATAAATCTCGGCAGCGATTTCAAGCTCACTTTTTCCTGGCTTTATCTCTTCCATCGCCACTTCCATTCCCCTTATCGCAACTTTTCCTGCTTTTTTTATGTTCTCAAGCTCCCAATCGTCCTTTATCATTCTCAATTGCATTGAGAGAGGCCTAATATCTTCGATCTGTACCCCAGGGTTGAGCTTCTTGAAAATTTCGTAGAACAGAATGTAGGCATCTCTCTCAATGGAGAACTCCATGCCGACGGTGCTGTAGCCGTTTTTCCCAATCCACATCGTTACCATTGCCATCAGATCTTCCGTCTTTTGAAACTCTTCAACGTTCTCAATCCAGCTCTTCTGCATAAAGAGCTCTTTCTCACCTTTAGCCACAATTGCCACCGGCTCGCCTTCTGCTGGAATAAGAAGGGAAGGCCTAAGCCACTTGGTGCCGGTGAAGTAAATAAAAGTTGAGAGTGTTCTTATAACAGCTCCGTCTATTTCGCTCTTCCTTAGGAGCTCTTGAAATCTCTCAACTCTCTTTTTGAATATCCTTTCATTTCCTCTCATGCTCACTTCACCTTGATCACTAGGAATTTCATCTCTAAGCTGCCGGTGTTTGAAACTTTGTGGGGAATTTCCTTAGGAAGGTAAACTAGGGTTGCTTTTCTTACTTCCTCTTTCTCTTCTCCAACTTCAACTATTCCTTTTCCTTTTATTACGTACAAAAAGGCGTCCACAGGTGTTGTGTGCTTTTTAAGCTCTTCCCCAGGCTTTAGTGTTATATGGAATATTTGGGCATTTTCCGTTCCAATCAGCTTTTTAACATCAACCCCGTGGGGGTTCTCAAATTTTTCAGCATCTTCAACTTTCACAACAATCATCTCAATCCCTCCAATCCAAAAGCCTCTTCTCTCCTTCGAGGGCTTTAATTCTGCTTACCTCTTGGGTTATCTCAAGTGTTCCAAGATACTCGCCGTTTTCATCCCTAACAGGAACGTATTTGATGTAGATGAACTTCCCACCCATTTGAATCCAGAACTCTGCAACGTCTTTTTTGCCCTCTTTGAAGGCTTTGAGGATTCTATTAACTATGTTGACACTCTTCGGTGGATGGCAGAGCTGCACAGGCCTTCCAATAATTGAGGGTGTCCTCGTAAATATTCTGTCTCCACCTGAGAAAAACCTTACCCTATCATCTTTGTCTATGAAAGTTACATCAACTGGAAGATGCTTGAAAATCGCATTTATCTCCTTTGGAGATAGGTATCCTGTCTCAAGTTCTAAGTCCCCCTCTCTCTTTACTTTTGTTTTGTCTCCTTCAAGCTTCTGTCCCCTCAGCGCCATTTGAACCTCTTTTGGTAAACTTAAGAGTTGTTCAGCCGTTAAGGTTGTGTCAATCTCGTAGGGATGGAGAGGCTTGGCTTCGGGCTTCCACTCATCTCCAGGCTTAACTTTGTAGTATCCTATTGCCTCTTCTTGCCCCTTAATGGCAACCCACTCCCCCTCTGAGAGCAGAGCTTTTAGTGTTGGATAGAGTATGTTGTTCTCCCTAAACACCATGTCCACAAGGGCGTTCGATAGTTCTGCAGCTTTTTCCTTGAGAGCTTTAACGAATTCTTCCCATTCCATTTCATTCTCTTTGCTTAAAATCTCAAGGAGCTGCTTAATCATCCCTCTAGCTTCATCGTGCTTTGTCCAGAGAACTGTTGGAACCGCCGTAATGCCTCTCCTTTCAAGATAAGGAAAGATTAGCATCTCTTCTCTATTGTAATGGGTAAATCCAACAGCTCTGAGTTGGTTGGCTATTCCTTTGAGGACACCGAGGATTTCCTTCCTCATCTTTTTGTCTTTGGTGTTAACTAGAGTTGATGCATAAAGGTTTAGCATTTCAGCGTCTTTTATTATTTCCTTGTTCTCTTCATAGAGCGTATGGAGAGGATGTCCCGAAGGAATGTCCTTCATTTCCTCTTTTTCAGAGCCAGCAACTGCCTCCCTGAAAAGCTCAACGTGAATGTCACACATCTTAGCTATCTCTCTCGCTGAGATACCCTCTTTAACGAGCTCCTGTTCAATAAGGGGTATTTCTAGTGGTGAGATGCTCCTCAAAAGATCTTTAAATTCCTCTTTGAGCTTTTCAATGTCTTCACCTTTGTGAATCTTCTTCAAAAGCTCCTTCATTTTTTCCTTTTTATATTCCCGGTTCTTCAAGATTTCAGTCATTCTCTACCACCTTCATGACAAGTGTCATATCTATCACTTTTAAACCTTTCTACTCATTTTTGCCCAACAAAGTTTATATGACACTTGTCATTATAATCTTTTGGTGATGTACATGAATATTAAAGCAGTCTTGGATTTGAGAGGGTTAAAACCTCCGGAGCCTGCAGTTAGGATAGTTGAAGCCTTGAAAGACCTGACCAAAGGAGAAGGAATTGAGGCAATTGGTGATAAGCCATTCAAGAACCTCCTGCCAAAGCTCGAAGAGGCAGGCTATAAATATGAGTTGAAAAAAGTTGGAGATGCGTACATTTTGAGGATATGGAATGAGGGAAATGCTAAAGAGATTTCAGAGCTCGGCGAGGTGGAATGTGCAGGAGAGCTTGAGATAAATGAGGACACAAACGTTGGGGCGCTCATAGAGAAATATCCTAAAGCCCTTGAGGTGCTCATTGAATACGGCTTCACTCCGCTCAAAGACGAAGCACTAAGGAAAACTCTCGCTAGGACAATAACGCTGAAAGAAGCTAAAGAATTAGGCAATCTCTCAGATGGGGAATTTAAGAGGCTTTTAGAAGAACTAAAGAAAATAAAAGTTAAATAGGGCTCAATCGAGCTCTTCTGCCAAGTTTGAGCCCTCTTCTATTTTAACTCCTTTGTTAAGCATGTCTCTGAGATCCTTCTCTGGGTCTGTCGTTAGCCTTAAGTCAAACTGCTTCCTCAAAATTTCGAAGACTCCCGGAGTTAGGAACTCTGGAGGTCTTGGACCTATGTAGATGCCCTTAACTCCGAGGTAGAGGAGCGTGTAGAGTATTCCAATTGCTTTTTGCTCCATCCATGAGAGGACTATTGAGACTGGAAGTGAGTTCACATCTGTTCCAAGCTCGTTCGCCAAAGCGACAGCAATTTCAATTATTGAGTAAACGTTGTTGCACTGACCGAAGTCGAGGAATCTTGGGATGCCTTCGATTGTGCCGTAGTCTCTCGCGTTGTAGCGGAACTTTCCACAAGCAGCACTGAGGATTATAGCATCCTCCGGAATCATTGCAGTAAGCTTTTCGTAGTAGCCCATTCCCTTGTGAGGCGTATCACATCCACCAACGACAAATATATGCCTTATCTTGCCCTCTTGGATTAGCTCGATAAGCTTGTCCTTCATCGCTAAGATGTTGGTGTGGTGGAAGCCTGTAAGGAGCTTTTCTCCCTCGCGCTTTTCCATCCTTGGGGTTTCTAAAGCCCTCTTTATCAAAGGTTCAAAGTTATAATCCCTGATGTGTGGAACACCCTCAAGACCAGCTATTCCAGATGTGAAAATTCTATCCGCATAAGCCTTTGTTGGCTGCTGAACACAGTTGCTTGTGCCCAAAATAACGCCTGGGAACTCCGCAAACTCTTTCTTTTGGTGAAGCCAGCTCCCGCCCCAATTCGCCACCAAGTGATCGAACTTCTTGAACTCTGGATATGCATGAGCTGGGAACATCTCTGCGTGAGTATAGACTTTTATGTCCGTTCCCTCAGTTTGCTTTAAAAGCTCATAGAGAGCTTTGTAGCTGTGTCCCGTCACTAAAACACCATGTCCTTCTTCAGTTCCTGTTGAAACCCCTGTTGGCTCTGGTCTTCCAAATGTTTCCACATACGCCTTATCTAAGAGCTTCATAGCTTCGAGATGAATCCTACCATTTTCAAGGATTAACTCCAAAAATCTGTTCTTATCGAAGTTAACGTTGGTGAGTGTTGAGTATAAAGCTTCAGCTAAAAAGTGCCCGATTTCTGGGTTGTCGTAGCCCACTTCGAGGGCATGGTGATAGTACGCAGCTGTTCCCTTGATCCCATACAATAAAGCCTCTTGGAGGGAGTTTAAATCTGGATCTTTTCCACATACTCCTTGAACTGTACATCCTCCGACTAAGCTCATTGAACACTGATTGCAGAGCATTTCCACATTTTCAGGCATTTTTATTGTCATTTCCAACCACCTCCAATTTTATGACATGCGTCATATTATGCAGTCTAATCTATGAATTTCCTTTCATAAAAGGTTTGCGGTTGTTTAACCGAAAAGAGAAAATTTATGGAAGCAAATTTAATATTAAGTAACAATTTTTTCCAAATATTGAAACAAAAAACCCAATTAATTATTAAAATTGAGAGAATACGGAAAGCAATTGTTTAAATGTTTATGACTAGTGTCATAGCATGAAAATCATGCATGTTTTCATGAATAATGCAAAGGATAGTCTTCATTAATGTCTAGTGAAGTTACCAATTTTCAAATTCCGAAACCCTTATATATGCCACATGTCATAAGCGGGACTATGAAGACTAATGCCTTTGAAGTTGCTGCCAAATATGTTTACCCATCATTGAGAAGGCGCCTAGTTGAAATTCTTTATAAAGAGCACAACTTAACTCAAGTCCAAGTAGCGGAGCTTTTGCACATAACTCAATCCGCTGTTTCGAGGTACTTAAGAATGAACAGGGGAGCGCTAATAGATGTAGAAAAGTTTGAGGACATAGATAGGGAGCTTAGAAACTCAGCAGAGTGGATAATTAAAGAAAAGCCTAATGAGTACAAAATTCACGCTGAGATAGTTAAAATTGCCCTAGAAATGCTCGGAAAAGGATATCTATGCTCCCTCCACGCAAAAATCGATCCTGAACTTAATCCAGCAGAATGCAACATATGCATAGATACCTTCAGGTAATCATCTAAGTACACATATATGTCCAGAAATAGTTAAAAATGCACATAAGATAAGTAGTTCAGGGGTGAAAAAATGGTCATCTATCTAGATAATGCAAACACAACTAAACCCGATCCCGAAGTTATTAAGGTAATGATTGAGTATTTAGAAGAAAAATACGGTACTCCCGGAGGAGAGTTCGGACATATTTTTGATGAAGATGCAAGAGAAGCCGTTGAAGAAGCAAGAGAGAAGATCGCAAAAGAAATAAACGCTTCACCAGAGGAAATCGTGTTTGTCTCCGATGAGACTGAGGCGGACAATTTAGCAATAAAAGGCGTAGCGTGGGCTAGGGGAAAGGGCAAAGTTTTGGCGAGCAAAATCGAGAGGAAGGCCATCCTAAACACAGTGAATCGCTTAAAGGAATGGGGCTTTAAAACTTATGAAGTGGGTGTTGATAGAAAAGGGTTTATCAATATTGAAGAGCTTCAGAGCAGCTTAGATGGCGCAGTCCTATTTGCGACCCACTTAGGAAACTTTGAAATCGGGACGATTCAAAATATTAGAGCAATCTCAGAAGTCGTTCACGAAAACGGAGCTCTTCTTTACTTGGATGCCAATCACGCATTTGGAAAGATCAAAATCGATGTGCAAAAGCTTAATGTTGATTTAATGAGCATATCCTCCCATTTAATCCACGGACCTAAAGGTGTCGCTGCACTCTATATAAGGAAGGGAGTTAAACTCAAGCCCATTTTAGATGGAGACTTGAGAGAAAGGGGTATAAGACCAGGAATGATAAACGTTCCTTCTATAGTGGGCTTTGGAAAGGCTGTTGAGCTCATAAACTATGAAGATGCTAAAAGAATGGCAAAGCTTAGGGATAAGCTCATTGACCTCCTCTTAAGCATCCCAGACACAAAGTTAAACGGGCCGAAAGGAGATATGAGACTTCCAAACAATGTAAACGTCTCATTTAACTATGTGGAAGGTGAGAGTGTTTTACTCCACTGCGACATGAGGGGCTTGGTGTTCTCAACGGGCTCTGCATGCTATTCACAAGATTTGCTCCCAAGCCATGTGATTAGGGGAATAGGAGGCTCTTTTGAAGATGCCCACGGTTCAGTGAGGCTTAGCCTAAGCAAGTGGACAACGGAGGAAGAGATAGTCACAGCTTATGAGATTTTGAAGGACGTTGTTGAGAAGCTGAGGAAAATAAGCATCTACGGTGGTAGGAAATGATAAAAATTGACGTCGTTGGAAAGGACTGTCCAATTCCTCTCAATGAGTTTAGAAAGGCTTTGAGAAAAGCTCCTACTGGCGAGATTATTGAGATTGTTGGGACGCATGAGCTCAGCAAGGGTGAGATAGCCCTAGCGGCTGAAGAGACTGGGCAGGAGATTCTTGAGATTGATGAGAAGGAAGGAGTTTGGAAAATTGTTGTCAGGAAGGTGAGGTAAATGGAAAGATTTGACGCTAAAAACTGGGACGAGAAAAAGAGAATAGGCTACTCAAGAAAGGTCTTACAATACTTTTTGCACCCAAAGAACGTTGGAGAAATTGAAAACCCAAGCGTTACTGCTAAAGCTGGAAGTCCAGCATGTGGGGACATGATAAAGCTCTACCTCAAGATTGAGGATGAAAAGATAGTGGATGCTAAGTTTAGGAGCTATGGATGTGCCGCAAACATAGCAACAGCTTCAGTTCTCACGGAAATGATAATAGGGAAGAGCATTGATGACGCAAAGAAAATCAAGTTTAAAGACATTGTAGCGGAACTTGGTGGATTGCCCCAAATAAAGCACCACTGTGCTGTTTTAGCTGCTGAAGGGCTTAAGCAGGCTTTGGCAAAGTGGGACGTCATTCAGGGAAGAAGAGAAATTGATGAGCGCTTCGTTAAATTGATTCTTGCAGCAGTCATCGATCCCCTCACCGGAGAAAGCGTTCTCCACGGCCACAAATACAAAGGATGTGAGATTGAGGGTAAGAAAGTTAAGATAATGCTCAACGTTCCAAAAGATGATCCAGAGGCTGAAGTATTTGAGGAACAGATAAGAGAATCTTTTGAAGGCCTCGATGTTGATTTAGAGATTGAATTTGCTTGATTTTTCTATTTTTGATGAAAATTCTTTCATAAATTTCTTTTTAAACCCTTTTCACATGAACCATATTTCGGGTGAGACCATGGACGAGCTTGAGATGATTAGGAGAAAAAAGATGCTTGAGCTCATGAAGCGAATGAATGGTATAGAAAAGCCCAAGCCTAAGGTAATCATTGAAGTCCTGACCTCTCCAACATGTCCCTACTGTCCAATAGCACTTCAAATGGCTCAAGAGATTGGGAGGAGGTATCAGGGGGTTGAGGTTAGAGAGTTGAGCGTTGCCACACCAGAAGGCCAGAGAAAAGCAATGGAGCACAACATAATGGGCGTGCCGACGATTTTAATCAACAACAAGGTGGAGTTTATTGGAGTGCCTCATCCAGGAGAGTTCGAAAGAAAAGTAAAGGGCTATTTAGGCATTTAGCTCTTTTTGGATTCCTTTCCCTTCTTAACTTTTGCAATCTTCTTCTTCGTTTCCTCTATCGTGCTCTTCCTTGCCTCAACTTTGCCCTTCTTCATTGCCTCAACATCTTCCCTAAAGACCCACTTCAAGAGAGGCGGCGTGATAAGGACAGAGACTGTTATGAATATCAGCGTGGCAGCGACGAACTTTTGGGCATCGCTTTGGGGAATTGCACCTCCATGAATGGCCACCATTAAATCAACCAAAGCTACCTCAGTCCTTGGAATTGAGCCGATTCCCATTTGAAGGGCCTTTTTGATGTCCCATCCCATTATCACTGCCCCTGCTCCCCTTCCAAGCACTTTTCCTATGACTGCTATCGTGGTTAAGACAGCCGCGAGGGATAGGGCATCTCCACTTGCAAAGACCCTCAGGTCGAGCATCGCACCGGTGTAGACAAAGAATATCGGCACCACAAGACCGTAGGCAATAGCTTTAATGTCTTCCAAGAGCTTTTTACCCTCAGGGAGCTTTGAGAGAACTAATCCTGCCATAAAAGCACCTTCGATTGCCGCATCAAACCAGTGCTGGGCCAAAGCTGAGAACAGGAACATTAGTGCAAGGACCATTCCCAAAACTCCTCTCTCAACATGGAGCCACTCCGCAAACTTAACGTACTTTTCAATGCTGTACCAAGCAACTAAGCCAGTTATTATGAAGAAAACGGCCATCTTGCTTATCAATCCTAAAACACTCCCAGTCCCAACGGCAAAGATTATCAAAGCAATGCCAAGGAAGTCATCCATAACACTCGCGCTTAGCGAAGCCGCTCCAACTTCGCTCCTCAAAACACCCAAGTCCATCATTACCCTAACGGTTATGCCAATGCTTGTCGCCGTGAGGAGAATTCCTCCTGCAAAAGCTTCCCTTGATGGATATCCCATCAGTCTGAGCCCAAGCCAGCCCATGAGAAGAGGCACGAAAACGCCCATGAGCGTAGAAACCGTGGCTACTTTTCCTGTCCTCTTTAGCATCTCGACCTCAGTATCAAGGCCGCCCAAGAAGAGAAGAAAGATTATTCCAAGCTTCGCTAAAAACTCGAAAGTCTCATTGGAGTGAAGCGTCAAGTACTCAGGGCTTATTAAGCCAAAGTAAATCAAGTTCCCAAGGAGCATACCCATGAGTATCTCGCCTAAAACACCTGGGAGCTCAAAGCGCTCCATCAAGTGGTCGCCTATCTTTCCCGCGATTAGTGCGACTCCGATCGTGAGGAGGATCCATGTTGCGTCCATTGCGCACCACCCAGCTTCATTAGTCTAAGGAACTCGTCGATGAGCATTCTAAGGCTTACTTCACCCACAAGCCTGCCGTTCTCATCAACTATTGCCAAAATCTGGACTTTATAGCGCTTCATCTTCTTGAGAGCGTCCAAAACGGTCGCATCTTCTTCTATCACCAAAACATTGCGCTCCATGACGTCGGAGGCCTTCTCCGCCCCACCGAGTATAGACTTGAAAAGAGAGCTTATGTTGCCAAGCCTCGCCTTTGTGTGCTCGGGCGGAAGGAGAACGTTCATGACGTCCATATACCTTATGAGACCTTCAAGCCTCATCTCATCCTTATTATTGACAACCCAGACGTGATGCCTCGTTTTTAAGAGCTTTAAAACATCAACAATAGGCGAGTCTTCCGCGACAATTGGCATCGAAAATATTGGGGGCATTATAGCGCTAACTCTCATTGAATGAAAGGTTTGGAGGGCTCTTTCAATGTCGCCCATATTATCACCACTTTTTTCTTTAATTCCTCCAAGTATTTAACGTTTCTTGAGCACTAACTTGCATCCCTGGATTTTTTTGTTCACCATATCTTAGACAGCAACATTGAGAAATCCTAAACAGCTAGGAGAGAGTATTTACCAACTCCAAATAACCTTCAACCAAACGTTGAAAACACCACAATTTATAAGCAATGACCACAACACCTATTTGAGGGATGAAAAATGCATGAGTGGGCTTTAGCTGATGGTATCGTGAGGACAGCAATAGAATTTGCCCAGCAGAATGGGAAGGATAAAGTTTTAGGGCTTAGAATCGTCCTTGGGGAACTCCAAGATGTTGATCCTGAGATCCTCAAGTTCGCAATAGACGAGATTAAGAAGGGAACTATTGCAGAGGATGCGGAGATTGAATTCGTTATGGAAGATGCTGAGTTCAAATGCCGCGATTGTGGAAACGTTTGGAAGCTTAAGGAAGTGAAGAAGAGCTTTGATGAGCGCATAAAGGAAGACATACACTTCATTCCAGAAGTTGTGCACGCATTCCTAGCCTGTCCAGAGTGTGGAAGCAGAGACTTCGAGGTAACTAAGGGAAGAGGCGTTTATCTAGCTGCAATAAAGGTTGAGGGGGAGGAAGAATGATTGATCCAAGAATAAAAGCTATTGAAGGACGGCTGGAGAAAGTTGGGCGCATTATCCCTGTGGTAAGCGGCAAAGGTGGCGTAGGAAAATCAATGGTCTCCACAACTTTAGCTTTGATACTAGCTAAGAAGGGCTACAAAGTTGGACTCCTCGATTTAGACTTCCATGGAGCGAGCGATCACGTGATTTTGGGCGCTGAGATTGAAGAGTTTCCAGAGGAAGAGCACGGTGTTCTTCCAAAGGACGTCAATGGAGTAAAGTTCATGAGCATAGTCTTTTACTCTGAGGACAGGCCAAATCCTTTGAGAGGCATGGAAATAAGCGATGCCTTGATAGAACTCCTTGCAATAACGAGATGGGAAGATTTGGACTTTCTCGTGATTGATATGCCCCCCGGAATGGGCGACCAATTCTTAGATGTTCTTAGGTTCCTCAAGCGCGGCGAGTTCTTAGTTGTAGCAACACCATCTAAATTGGCAGTGAACGTCGTTAGAAAGCTTTTAACACTCCTAAAGGAGCAAAAGCTCAAGACCATAGGCATCATTGAGAACCTCAAGCTTGACGATGAGGAAGATATCAAAAAGCTGGCAGAAGAGTTTGACATCCCCTATCTTGCGGGAATCCCTCTCTACAGAAACCTAGACACAAAGATCGGGGACGTAGAGGAGCTCTTGAAGAGCGAGTTTGCTGAGAAGATTAGGGAAGTTGCAGAAAAGCTTTGATATTTTCTCCTTTTATATTGAAACAGGTGAGTGTCATGCATGAACTCGAGGAATTTCTTCAAGGAGCTAAAAAGGTGCTCATCTGCGGTATTGGGAACGACATGAGAGGGGACGACGCTCTAGGAGTCTATATCGCTGAAGAGCTCAAAAAGAGGATTAAAAACCCAAAAGTAACTGTTCTAAACTGCGGTGAAATGCCCGAAAGTTATACTGGAAGAATAATAAGAGAAAATCCCACTCATGTGATTTTTATAGATGCCGTGCACTTCGAAGGAAAACCGGGTGAGATTGTCATAGCTGACCCGGAAGGGACACTAGGAGAAGCTTACTCAACGCACAAGATGCCGCTGAAGCTTTTGGTTGGCTATCTAAAGCAGAACTTAGATGCAAAGTTTACGCTAATAGGCTGCCAGCCGAAGCAGACAGGCCTCTTTGTAGAAATGAGCGAGGAAATAAAGAAAAGCGCAGAGCTTTTGATTAACGCCCTCTGCGAAGTGCTCTCTTCAATTTGAGTTTTTAGTATGCCCAGAGCACGTATATGCCGAGGGCAATGAGCATTATCCCAGCGGCCATTGAGAGCTCCCTTGAGTGCCTTACAATTTTCTGGGAGAGTGATTTGCTCTCACTTATGCTCCCCACAGCAAACAGGATTACCAAGAGGGGGAGCACGAAGATTATGTTGTACAAAGCGAGGAGGGTATACGTGAAAGCCTTCCCAATCTTTGATATGAGTATTGCGTAGATTAAATAGCTCCCTGCAGAGCATGGGAGGAGGGTAAACGAGACTATAACCCCCAATGTTAGGGCCCCTAAAACAGTGGCATCCTGGCGGAATATGCTCCTCCTAACCTCTTTTTTGCCAACTACCCTTGACTTTTCCATATAACCCGTGACAAAAGTGTATGCCCCAAATAAAATGGCAACAGCTCCAGCTATCCAAGTCGGTATTTTTGATGTAAAGGCAACTAAACCCAAACCTAGGAGATAGTAAGATGCATAGATTGCACTCACAAACGCTAAACCAACAGCGTAGATTCTCTTCTTTGTTATGTTCTCTTTCAAAGAGAGAGCTATGAGGAGCATCGTGTAAATCACGAAGGTGCATGGATTTACGGAGTCAGAAACTGCAAGCGCCAAGAGGGGAACGACCATCGACTTTAAACCTAGCAAGCTCAATACTCCAACAGTTAGTCCAAAAGAGAGCAAAATAATAGTAGCCAGCGCTTTTACATCTTCTTTCATACTCCTCCCCTACCAACAAATATGCAAAAGTTCTTTTTTAGTTTTCCAGAACCAAAAGTGAAAAACAAAAAGTTAGCGCCTTCTCTTAAAGAGAAGGGGAACTAAAGCAAAGGCAAATATCAATCCCGGGCCGCAGATTCCCTCTTTTGATGGAGATTGCGTTGAAGAAGTTTGAGTCTCGTTCAAAGCAGATTTATGCTCTATGAAGAGTTTTTCGAGCATCTCTATATGGGTTTCATTTTTAAGTATGTACGCTTTTCCTCCAACGAAAAGAATGAGACCATTGTTTTCTTGAGCGGTTTTTATTATTTCTGTTGTGGCGGAAACGTTGAACTCTCCTTCAATAATGGCGTAAAGCTTGTTATCATAAGCTATCCCAATAGCGGGAACACCGCTTATGCCCGTGAGCTGGTATACTTCTGAAAAAAGTGCCCCGTTTTCCTCATTATCAATGAGTTCATAGTAAGTTAAGCTTTGTTCTCCAAACTGCTTTGGAATTTCCTCTTTCATCTTTTTACAGTGAGGGCATGTTTTTGTGCCATACATGTAAAAGTGCACTTTGCTCTTGTCTATTTGAGTATCTGCTAAGACTAAGGAAACGGCCGATGCGAGAAATAAAAACACTATGAATAATGCAGCTTTTCTCATGCTCTTCACCTGTGTATGTTTTGGCACTGTATTATATAAATTTATCCTTCAATGTACTTTGTTACCAAAACTTTCCATTCATCTCCATTGGTACGGGGCAGAGAACTATGCGCCTAGCCCAAAGACAATCTCCACAGCTTGGAGAATTTGACCAGCAATCTGACTGTGTGTCCTGTGCAAAGCTACACGAATCCACGAGAGAGCAATCAGTACATGAGGGATAGATAGCGTTTTTAACCAAAAACCTGAACCAAGAATATTCCCTGCTAGTCCAGATTTCCATTAGAGACTTGTCTCTGACATTACCAAAGGAATAGGCCATCACTTTCTTTTCTCTCCCAAAGATATATTCTGGATAGTTGTGCAAAAAGCGGTAGCATGGAGCAACTTCTCCATCCCATCTAACCACTGCAACTTTTTTCTCTATGAAATCACAATGCCTCTCTGTCCTAAGCTCAAATTCAGGCAACTTCAAGAGAAATCCTTTGTATCCCCTCGCATGCATCTGATTTATGTACGGCTCCAAATTAACACTCCCATCGTAAACTATGAGCTTTGAGTGCTCTTCATTGACAGGAATTATATTAGAAAAAAGGAGAGAGTTTATGTCAAACTGAGACAAATATTCCGCTATCTCCACCATCTGCATGTAGTTTTCCTTTGTTACCACAACCTCAACACCAACATGGGGTATTTCGCTTTTTTTCTCTTTTTTCGCCCTCATAAGCTTTTTCAACCTATCAACGGTAACACTCGGCATTACGTGTCCGAGTTTTGTTGGCTGGACTGGTAGAGTATCGAGAGATATGTAAACCAAATCTACTCCAAGCTCCACAAGCTCTTTAATTCTCTCATCCGTTAAGAGAAAGCCATTCGTTGAAATCCCAACAGCATAACCGCGCTTTTTAACTTCGCGCACCATATCCATAAATTTTGGGTGAACGGTGGGCTCACCAACCCCACCAAAATAAATAAGCCTTAAGTCTGGAAATTTCTCAGCATCATCTAAAATCTTCAGAAAGAGAGCATAATCCATATCCCCTTCTTCATCTTCCCAATACTGCTTAAAGCACATTTCACATCTAAGATTACATCTATTTGTAACCTCTATGTAGAGGTACTTCAAATCCAGCTCTGCAGGAATTAAAACCTTAACATTATCAATATAGAACTCATGAAACATTCAACCGCCTCCCGCAGGGGGAAATATGCTAACAATGTCCCCATCAGAAAGTTCAGTATCTAGTCCATTTAAGTGGTCGATATTTTTACCGTTTACGAGTATCATCCTCCTTTCCTCAATTTCATTTTTAAACTCTTCACCAAATTCCGCATACAGCTTTTCTAAAAGCTCTCCAACCGTTTTAACCCCCTTTATTTCAACTTCTCTCTTTCCTGCGATACTTCTTAAGGTTGCGAAGAACTTAACTCTCACCATCATAGATCACCTTAAATTAAAAATTTAGAAGAAAAGGTATTTAAACGTACTCCTCTAAGCCGAGCTCCTTAATCTTCTCCTCGGGTATCTTTCCGTCTCCTGCCCATCCTCTGAGAGAGTAGTACCTCGGTAGCATCTCTTTGAGCCTTACAACATGTCCCTTGTTTGGCCCGTCCTTCACAGGCTCTCCAACCAGACGCTTTGGTAAGCTGTCCTCTTTGAGTGGTTCTAAGCCTGCTTTGAGGTTAAAGAGCCTCTCAGCATTCCATATCCTTTCTCCAATCTTAAGGTATTCCTCAGTTGTTAAGTCCCATCCAAGGGCAGCATTTAGCATATCTCTGTAGTCATCCGCACCGAGACCAAATGTAGTAAATACACACAGACCTGCAGCATCTATTACCGCTGTTAGGTCTTGGAACACTATGAGCATCTTCACTTTGTCGTCACTTATATCGTGGGGATCCATCTTGTAGGGGTAGCCTAAAATCTCCGGACTTATCATATAATTCTTTATGTGGCATCCTCCTCTGTTGTTTGTGGCATAACCAAGACCATGACCCTCTGCACCCCTCGGGTCATAAGCCGGCAGCTCCTGTTTTTTAACCCCCATGAA
This sequence comes from Palaeococcus pacificus DY20341, assembly GCF_000725425.1. NCBI lineage: Archaea > Methanobacteriati > Methanobacteriota > Thermococci > Thermococcales > Thermococcaceae > Palaeococcus > Palaeococcus pacificus. The sequence continues at coordinate 1,617,668 of NZ_CP006019.1, forward strand.
GTACTCAACGCCGTTATGCATCTCCGCTAAGCGGTAGCCTCCCTCAGCGAGCTTATCTCCAAAGCCTTCTCTAAAGGTCAGCTTCTCAATGTAGTAGTGGAGAACTTCGGTGTTGCCAAACCTCAGCGGTGGGGCGTCTCCCAACTCCTCCGGCTTAATTAAACCCTTCTCATAGAGCTCCATAGCCGTTGCCAATGTTCCACCCGTCGATATAGTGTCAAGGCCGTATTCATCACACAGGTGATTCGCTATAACTATGCTCGCCAAATCGTTTATGCCGAGGTGTGCACCGAGAGCCCATGTACTCTCATACTCTGGTCCTTCAGTTACACCAACGGCAGGGTGCCTCGTTACCCTTCCACATCCTATTGGGCACGCAAAGCATGGTTTGTTTTTAACTAGGTACTTTGAGGCTAAAGCCTCACCGCTCTGCTCCTCGGCATACTCAAACTGGCTGTCTTGGAAGTTCCTCGTTGGATAGAGGCCGTTTTGGTTTATAATGTTCACAAGAACAGCTGTTCCGTATTTTGGTAATCCTCCACCAGCAACTGGGTCGTTCTTAAGCTTCTCAATCTTCTCCTTTACAACGCTCATGAACTTAGCCCTATCCGCTATCTCCACTTTCTTGTGGCCCCTAACGACCACAGCTTTTAGATTCTTTGATCCCATTACAGCACCAACGCCACCTCTTCCTGCAGCCCTGTGGCCGTTGTTCATCACCGCAGCAAACCGTACTAAATTCTCACCCGCAGGACCAATTGATGCAATCTGCACTTTCTTGTCTCCAACTTCCTCTGTGAGGATCTTTTCAGTCTCGCTGACGACCTTACCCCATATGTGAGATGCATCTCTCAGCTCGACTTGGTCATCGTTTATGTAGAGGTAAACAGGATGTTCTGCTTTACCTTCGAATATTATTGCATCCCATCCGGCAAACTTGAGTTCTGCGCCAAAAAAGCCACCTGAGTTTGCCATAGCAATATAACCCGTCAGTGGGCTCTTGGTTATTACCATATACCTTCCGCCTGTTGGGGCAGTAGTTCCTGTTAAAGGCCCCGTAGCAAATATAAGCTTATTCTCCGGGCTGAAGGGTTCAACTTTTGGGTCAATTTCCTTTAAGAGGAAGTGTATGCCAAATCCCCTTGTCCCAAGCCATTTCTTTGCAAACTCCTCATCAATCTTTTCCTCACTAATCTTTCCGGTTGTCAAATTTACCCTCAAAATTTTCCCTTGGTATCCATACATAGCCACCACTTCCTAGAGACATATCAAGATAGTTTTGAAATTGATCCATTTAAACTTGACGAAAGTAAAACAATTTGCTGAAATCAAAAAGTTAAACACATTTGTTTTAATCCATGAAAAAGTTTTCACAATAGGTATCAAAACCAACAAAAGGGAAGCATAACAAAAACAAAATGCAAAAAGCAGTTAAGCACTCCTTAAGGGTAGGGCCTCTCTAACCCTCTTTATGAGGTCTCCTTTCTTTCCATTGTCGTCAAGTGCTATCTCCAACACTTGATCTATAGTCTCGACGGGGATTATTTCTATTTTTTCAGCTTTGTCTGGGCTTAGGAAGACATCCTTCTCATTGCTCTTTGGAATGATCACTTGCTTTATGCCCGCCTCTATTGCCGCTTCTATCTTTGGTGTTGTGCCTCCAATTGGCAAAACTTCGCCCCTAACACTCAACGAACCTGTCATTGCAACGCTCTGCTTTATTGGAATTTCCTCCAAGGCAGAGATCACAGCTGTAGCTACGCTTATGCTTGCAGAGTCACCTTCTACGCCCTCATAGGTTTGAAGGAACTGCACGTGTATATCGTAGTTGCTTATGTCTTCCCCTTTGTAGCGCTTTATTATCGCCGAGACGTTTTGAACTGCCTCTTTAGCTATCTCACCGAGCTTACCTGTAACTATAATTTTACCCTCTTCTCTGCTCGCTGCTGGTGCAACAACGGCTTCAATTGGCAAGACGATACCGCTCTGCTCACCTATTACTGCAAGGCCGTTAACCCTTCCAATCTCACCGCCTTCACTCTTGATAACCTGGTATTCCTTCTTGTTTTCAATGTACCAATCTGCAAGCTGTTTTTCTAGAGGCTTAGCCATTTTTAAAGCCTTTAATACATGCTCTCTCGTAACATGCTTAGCACCTTCTCTAATGGCAATGTCTCCTGCTGCTCTGATAACACCACCTAAATCCCTTAAGCGAAGCGTTAAATGGCCTTTTCTTCCAGCTCTCTTTTGAGCCTCCCTTACTATTTCCTCAACAGCTTCTTTGGTAAAGTGGGGTATCTTTCCGTCCTTCTTGACTTCTTGAGCCACGAATTGGACTAACTTTTTCCTGTTTTCTAATGTGTCAGGCATAGTTGTTCTCATGTAAATCTCGTAACCATAACCTCTAATCCTCGATCTTAAAGCGGGGTGCATTTTATCAACGGTGTCCAAGTTACCTGCAGCAATTAAGATGAAGTCACATGGCACGGGTTCCGTCCTTACCATGGCACCACTTGAAAGCTCGCTTTGTCCGGTAATTGACATTTTCTTTTCCTGCATAGCCGTGAGCAAGCTCTGCTGCATTTTTATGTTAAGTGTAGCTATCTCATCTATAAAGAGCACTCCTTTGTTAGCCCTATGAATCATTCCGGGCTCTACTCTCTCATGTGCAGGTGTTCCAAGACCACCGCTTTGGAATGGGTCGTGTCTAACATCTCCAAGCAGGGCACCAGCGTGAGCACCTGTAGCATCAACGAAGGGGGCCTTTCTTTTTCCACAGTTGTCAACCAAAAGCTTTGGAACTAAAGCTTGGTTTTTAAGCCTCAGGTTTGAGATTGCCATTAGTGAAACTATCAGCACGAACAAACCAAAGAGGAGTGTCTGCGGTCCTGGTTCCATTATTACTGCAATTACTATTACAAAGAGCACAAAGAGCAAGAGATAGGACTTTATGTTCTCCTGTTCCTTTGCCTTCTGCCGGTATTTCTCAACAATCCTCTTTCCCTGGCACGCTGGAACTGTCTTGATCTTTGGCATGTTTTCGTCTTCTGGATTTGGAAACACCAAAATGTCCTCTAGCTCCTCCGTAGGCAAAAGTTCGGCCATCGCTTGACCCAACATAGACTTACCTGTTCCGGGTTCACCTATTAAAAGGACGTGCCTCTTTTGTTTTGCAGCAGTTTTAATGACCTCGACAGCATGATCTTGCCCAATAACTTGATCTATCAACTTGTCTGGGATTTCAACATCTTCTGTGGTTTTTAAATCAACCCCCAAATCTAGACTCTCCCCATAAGTCTGAAGAGCCTCCTCATTAGCATTAATTTTTTCTTCATTTAGGGGCTCGCTCATTTCAAACACCTTCATCTCTCTTCATGTGGACTTGAGTGTAATAATCTTATAAAGTTTTGTGAAGAGGCAGTAGAATGTGATGGAGGGGAAATAAAAAGCACTCCCCTAAGAGAAGAAGAGAATCACAGCATCGCCAACGACGGCTGTTTTTACTTCTTCACCCTCACTGAAGACTGCTTTTCTTATGACGATCTCTTCCTTGCCGAGCTCGACTTTTCCTCCTTCAACCTCAAACTCAACTTTTCCGCTTTCCTTGAGGGCTTTTGCAACACTCTCAGCGTTCTCCTTGAGGTAGGCGCTTATCTTTGGAACCAGCTTTCCGTACTTCGGTCCAACGAGCTTGAAGTTGGGCTTTATCTCAAGTATGCGCTCCTCAAGATCTGGCTCACCTTTGATGACCTCTAATTTTTCTATGTTCATTGTTCCTGCTATATCTTTCTCAATTTGTTTCAGCACTTCATAGGAGTCCAAAGTGTATATGGCAACGTGCTTGAGCTTAGCATTTAGTGAGAGGCCGTGAGAGTTCTTGTAGCGGCGCATTGCACCGATGACTTCGCTTGCAAATTCACCAAGCCTCTCCGCTTCCTCGTCAACACGCTCCTCCCTATAAGCGGGCCACTCGAGGAGGTGTATACTTTTAGCTCCAACCTTGTGCTTGAAGACCTCTTGATAAAGCTCCTCCGTGATGTGTGGTGCTAATGGCGCCAACAGGAGGAGTATGTTGTATAACAGCTCATGCAGCGCCACCTTAGCTTTGAGCTTGCTCTCTTCGTCATCTCCGTACAGGCGGTACTTGATCATCTCTATGTAATCATCAGCAACCTCGTGCCATATGAACGTCATTAGCTCCCTCGTGAAGAGGTTGAAGCGGTAGCTATCCATTTCCTCGGTAGCGAACTTGATTAGCCTGTGCAGGCGGGAGAGTATCCATCTATCGAGCGGCTCAAGCTCAATCTCCTTGTGCTTTTCATAGTCAAAGTCTTTGATATGGCGCTCGGCAAACCTAAAGACGTTCCAAAGCTTTTGGAGGAATCTATAATTGTAGTCAACTGTCTCCCACTTGAATGGGTGATCCTCTCCAGGAGGAGCCAAAGCAGTCCAAATCCTTACCGCATCGGCTCCATACTTTGGAATAACTTCTTCTGGAGTTATGACGTTTCCTAAGCTTTTGCTCATCTTCCTTCCATCTGGGCCAGCTACCATACCATTTATCATTATATCGTGCCATGGCTTTTGCCCAGTGAGGACGTAGCTCCTGAATATGGTGTAGAATGCCCATGTTCTTATGATCTCGTGTCCTTGCGGCCTGAGTGCGGTTGGGAAGTTAATCTTAAACCACTCCTCGTCCCTCTTCCACTTTGTGATAGCGAGAGGACTAATTGAGGAGTCAACCCAGCAGTCGAGGACATCCTTAGCTCCTTCAAGCTCACCGCCACACTTTGGACATCTCTCAACGGGCGGCTTGTCAAATCTTGGGTCAACGGGTAAATCTTCCTCTTTAGCGGGCACTATGTGGCCGCACTCCTTACACACCCAGAATGGAATTGGAGTTCCAAATACCCTCTGCCTGCTGATGACCCAGTCCCAGTCCATTGATTCGGCCCAATCTTTGAGCCTGAGGAACATGTCCTCTGGATACCAGTTTATTTGCTCCGCTACCTTTACGATGTCTTCAGTAAAGTCTTTTACTTTGATAAACCACTGCTTCTTTGGCAATAGTTCAATTGGGGCTTTACATGAGCTCCTCTCTGTGTGCCTCAACACGCGGTGGTGAACTTTCTTCTTTTGATAGAGCAAGCCCAGTTCTTCCAAGTCCTTTGCTATAGCATCTCTAGCTTCTTCGGATGTCAGGCCTTTATATTTACCCGCATTCTCATTAAGAGTTCCGTCCTCGTTTATGGTAATTATTACGGGCAGCTTATAGCGCTTTTGCCAAACTACGTCCTGCTCATCACCGTAAGTACAGTTATAGACGGCACCAGTTCCAAAGCTTGGATCAACATCTTTATCCGCTATTATTGGAACTTCACGTTCGAATATTGGGAGATTTACTTTCTTACCCACCTTATCCTTGTAGCGCTCATCATCAGGGTGAACGAAAACAGCTACACAAGCAGGCATTAGTTCTGGTCTCGTAGTGGCTATTGGGATATAGTCATCTTCACCAGCTATGGGGAGCTTTATGTAGTAGAGGTAGCCATCCTCTTCGACGTAGCCGACTTCGGCCTTCGCTAGTGAGGTTCTACACCTTGGGCACCAATAGACGGGGTGCTTATCTTGATATAGCATTCCCTTCTTGTAGAACTCCAAAAGGGACTTTTGAACTAAAGCCTTGTACTCCTCATCCATTGTGTGGTACTCCAAGTCCCAATCAGCGGAATAACCTATTTGAATGAACTGATTCCTCATTGCTTCAATAGCTTCCCAAGTCCACTCTATACATTTCTTGAGAAACTTCTCTGGCTCGTCCTTGCTTATACCGAATTCTTTCTCTACTTTAAGCTCCGTTGGAAGTCCATGATTGTCAAAACCTTGAGGAAAGAGAACGTTATAACCCCTCATTCTCTTGTATCTCGCTATGATGTCAATCCAAGTGTGGCTCAAAACGTGGCCTAAGTGAAGGGTTCCAGAAGTGAACGGGGGTGGAGTGTCTATAGCGTAAGCGGGCCTCTTCTCATCGAGCTCATACTTATATATCTTCTCATTCAACCAGAACTTTTGCCACTTGGGCTCAATATCCTTTGGATTGTATGTTTTCTGCATAATACCACCTCTCCTTGCCTTAGTTGTGGCAGTTGAGATATAGGTTTTTCTATGGGTGAGTATTTAAAAAGTCTACCAAAGTTTTGCCTTTAATTTTTTCCCTTGTTAAGCGGGCACAGTTGAAAGGGCTTAAATATATCCTAAGCGTAAAGTAATATCAGGTGAACGGTATGAAGAAAATAGGCCTAATTTTATCAGTGCTCTTATTATTTTCGTTATTGAGTGTGAGATTAGCTGCGGGAGCGGTATTTATAGAGAATCCACAGCCTCCGATAGTCCTCTTGGGAACACCATATCCCAAATACCTCTCTATCGCCCCCAATGAAAGCTTTACAGTGTACTTTTATATTGTCGAAGACCTAGATATAGCCGATGTAAAAGCATATTACAGGGTGAACAATGGCGAATGGATTTTCAGATATCCAAACCAAGCCCCTGTGAGTGAGAATAGAAAGGTTTATGACTCTCTTTTTGGACGCTTTACAACCACAAACATAACTTTACGGACTTTCTTTGGAAAGATAGAAATACCCCCACAAAGCCCAGGTTCAAAAGTGGAGTTTAAAGTGGTCGTAGAAGATGTGGAAGGCCATGTAGTTGAGAGCCAAACAGGTGTTTATTTCGTCTCAAACCCGGAGGGGGTTAAAGTCTTAATAGTCGACCCCAGCGTAAAGACGAGGCTCCTATTGAACAACTTAGAGAACATAGAAACCATGGTAAACGCAACTAAAAAGGGATATCCTTATGATCTGAGCGATTTTGAGGATATAATAAAAGATCTAAAGCCAGTAAAAGAATATCAAGACCTTTTCCCAGAGCATCACTGGGAGTTTTTAGGAGAAAGGTATAACATAGTCATAGTGAGTCCAGAAGAGTTTGGGAGTGCATTGGAGGAGTTCAAGCCAAAAGTGGTTATTTTATCAAACCTGTGGATGAAGGAGTGGGCTATTTCTCAGGGAGACATTAAAAAGCTGATTGACTACTTAAGAGAAAACAACGGGGGTTTAATAGTTACCCATGGGACGCTCTACGATGGAGTGGCAAATATAAACGGCACGTTAGAGTTTTTAGGGCCGAACCACATTGGAACTCTTGAAAACCCCAGTGAAGGGCTAGCATTTGCTCTGGGACTTTACATGCTGCCTGTTCTTGAGGAGATGAAGTCTAAAGCATTAGAGACAGGAAAAGGAGGTATCACTGAAATACCCACAGTACAATCATTTTTAACCTCAAAAGGGAAGCTCACCGTGAGGAATTTAAACATCATAAAAAGCCACTCTTCACTCGACTATTCGTCTAATGAGACATACAGTGAATTTGGATGGCAGTACATACTCCCAGAGACGAGTTTAAGCTTTGCAAAGCCCAAAATTAGAACACTAAAAGAAGACACGAAAAAGAGCTTATCAAAACTGGCAGCTCTGCAAGACGCTAAATTTGGAGGCTCAGCATACTTAAAGGCTCTCTACGCATTAGACTTCCCGTTAATAGACGCAGTTCAAAAAATGAAAGTAGAAGACGATAAGGTAATACTAACTGTTGCCACAGATGAGATAACGCTGAATCTAAATCAAGGGACACTCGAAAAAGTGAGGCTCCTAAAAGCCATAAACAGAGATTTGGTTGATATAAGCGCACTCTCAAGTGACTACATGCTTTCTATAATAACTAAAGACGAAAAAGCAAGGGGCGACGGCATAAGAAGTGTATACATCTCATTCAACATTGAAGCTGGAGGCAAAGAGGAGTTTGATATCCTAGGAGATTTAGTAGAGTGGGCATCACAGTTCCACCCAGTTCAAACATTCGCTCCAATAGTGCAGGCCACAATACTCTCAAATGACATCGATTGGAACATAAAGGGCAAAGAGTTACAGAATAGACTCGAATCAATGGGTGCAATAGCTAAGAGAGTCACTGCAGGAGAGTTCGAAAGCTACAAAGGCTCGAGGTTAATATTCATTTTAGGCGGACCAAAGGCCTATGACGGCGTTGGTGACTACGTAAAGCAGGTGTTGAGTGAGGAAGAGCAGGAGAGAGTAATAAAGGGAGAGCAGAGCATATTCATAAAGAGGAATGTTTGGGCAGAGGGACAGATAGTGATAGTAATAGCCGGACAGGGAAGAACAGAAACAGGAATGAAAGTTGGGCTCTATGAAAGCGGCCTTGACCACGAGTATATGAACTACTTGGCCGACTTTTTGGTCGGCTGAGCTTTCTCCTCTATTTTTGCCGTCCCATAGCCCACAAAGAGCACTTTATCAGGGTCTAAAGCCTTAACTACCTCTGGTCTGTGGGTTATTATTAAAGCCGTTATGCCCGCATCTCTTATTATTTCCCCCACTTTCTTGGCAACGCGCATTGCCGTTAGCGTGTCAAGATGCGCGGCAAACTCATCCATCAACAACAAATTGGGCTTCTCCGCTAAAAGTGATGCTATTTTAGCTCTCTCCTTCTGGCCAGTCGAAAGCTCACTAAACTTTGCCCTATACAAAACAGCGTCGCTCAGTCCAGAGCGGTTTAAGATTTCCACGGAGGCGTTTAAGTCCCCAAGCTTCCTGTAGACGTTCTCCAAAATGCTCTCGCTTCCAAAGTCCGGCTCAAACTCCGAAGGTATTAAAACCGACACTTTGGCATTTTCTGGAACTTCGATCTCCCCATTTGTAGGCCTATACTTTTCTTCCCAATATCCTCTCGCTGCCCCCAATATAAGCCTGAGTAAAGTGGTTTTACCAGCCCCACTAGCCCCAACAACTACTACAAGCTCCTTAGGTTTAATCTCAAAGTTTAGGCCCCTCAAAACCTGCCTCTGGATTATCCTGTGTCTAACCCCAAAGGCCTCTAAAAGGGACTTTATTTCCTCGGGGAGGCCATTAATATTTAGCTCACTCTCAAAGACCTTGCTAACGTTTTTGAAAACTATCGGGCCGTTTAAAGGCTCAACCTTTCCATAGCTCGGCCTCCACAGACGGCCGTCCTTAGGAGCGTGTGGATCTTCCCTCAAAAATCTCTCAATGTACTCTTGAGCCTCTTTTGTTAGAGGATAGCAGAGCACTGGCCTTCCGCTTGCAGTCTCCCAGAGGAACTTAAATCCAACTTTTTCAAAAAATGGGTTGTAACGAGCCATTTGGGCTATGGTTTCTACGAGGTGCTTCCTTTTTCTCATTTCTGGAATTCTTCTCTCTTTAATCCACTCCAAAGCAGATTTAACACTTAATTGACCCAATCCATCGCTCCTGTAGTCAGGATGGACGACCACTCTTGCAATTCTCGCCCCAGCGGTGTCGCTTTCCCTCAAAGCCTGCCACTTAGCTTTCTCCCACAATAAACTCCTCGCAACTTTCTTAGAGTGCTTTTGCTTAAGCCCATCATAGAACTCCCTCATAATGCGTTCAGGCCAAAAAGCTGGATGAAACCAATCCTCAGGGAAGACTCTCTCACGTATGTTCTTTTCGATTTCTCCATTAGGCAATCTCCTATGCATCAGCGGAATTGGCGGGTCGACTCTAACATAAGCCAAAACCCTCGGCTCATACTCCTCCCTATTTTCAAGCTCCAAGATTAGGAATCGAGAAGCCGGAGTAGAGCCTTTAATTTCAAGGATGTGGGTTTCACTTCCACACTTTGGACAGCTCTGCTTTGTGTTGGCCTCAAAAATATGTCCACAGCTTTCACAGCGCCACAAAGCCACCTTTTCCTTTTGAGATGCATAGTGGTACTGTTCAAGCTCAGCTATAGCCTCAAAGTCGCTTTCATAGGTTGCCTCCCTCGCTTTAATCTTATACGTGTAGAGCAGCTCGCCGGTGAGGGGTGAGAAGCGCTTTGCTTCGTACTCTGTCTCCCATAGGGGCCATACCTTTATCTTCTCCCCATCGTAGAACTTGTAAAGCTCATAATCATCAAAGTCAAAGACTTTTTCACCATTCTTTTCTTTTGGTTCGGTTTTAGGGTATATCTCCACTTCATCACCCGTAACGAACCACTGGGCAACGCCGCTCATGTAGAGCTTGTAAATCTCACCCTTAATATCCACTTCAAGAATACCAAACCATCGGTGCTTAAATCGGGGAAGCTCGCTTCCCACAACTTTGCCCCTAAGAATCACATGCACCACCGAAAGAATTAGGAAGAAGAAATATTAAAACCCTTCGGCCACTATTGCTCTATCCTTAAATTGGAAGACGTAAGCTCTCTTTTCACCCATCAAGCCGTTTTCAACGCGGCGCTTAAAGCTCCAGTATTCTCTATCGGGTATGCTCATCCTAAGCGTGACCTTTCCAAACCCTTCTTTCTTGAGGAAATCGTTTATGCGCAGAGGATGGAAAGGTATAACCCCCACAACCACATAACATCTCTTGAAGTACTCGCTCCTAATCTCCTCATCGCTCGTTGCCAAAACCCTCCTCTTCTCGCGCATGAGCATCTCCAAACTCCCATCAACTTTGTGGAAAAGCTCGTTTATAATGTCAGCGTAGTCTATGCTCTGTGGAACCTCGTATAAATAGCGCTTTGGTTTTTCGCTCCACTCAACGATATTTTCTAAGCTTGAGTCACTCTCTAGGCGCACACCCTTTGGGAGTAGCACAGCACTTCTCTCTGCTTTTGCCAATGGCTCAAAGTAGAAAGTCAAACGGTTGAGCTTGCCGTATAAGTCGATATACTCAAACTCACCCTTCCAAGGAATTCTCTCGCGCCTTATTTGAGGAGGCAGGTCAAAGATGAAGGAATCAGTCTTATGCTTGTAAGCGTCATAAACAGCAAGTGGGCTCGGCAAGAGATCCTCTAAGCGACGTTCAGGCATCTCCGGAGGACGGGCAGGGTCAGAAAAAATTATATCCGCATCCACTTGATTAACAACCTCTTCACTTAAGCTGTCTCCGCGGATGAATGTTATCCTATCCTTAACTCCATACTTCTCGGCGTTTTTCATGGCGTAGAAGAGTTTTCTTTCATCTATATCTATTGCGTAGGCCTCTTCAGCGTATTTAGCATAGAAAATTAGTTGAATTCCAATGCCGCAGCTCACATCGGCTATGCTCTTTGGTTTTAGCCGCTTAGCTCTATAATCAGCCACAACCTCATGAGTAGCGTATCGTAAGCCGTTTAAATCCATCCAAAGATCATCACGTGAAAACTTGTCCTTCGCCCTAATCCTAGCTCTCGCTATCTCAATTATCTCATCAGCGTTCTCCTTTGGAAGTCTCGCTCGAATCTTCCTTTCATCCCACCCTTTTCTAATGAGTTCAACGGCTAATCTTATTTGCTCTTCCACTTCGCTCACCACCCTAAGGTATTCCTAAAGAGTTTTAAAAATAATGCTTAAACATAAATAAATTTAAAAGTGAAATCCATAAACCATTTCTGAGGTGGAGGTAGTGGAAGAAAAAAAACGCGTAAAAGAAGGAGAGTTTGTTCTACCCGGCGATTATCTCGGAGTCATAGAAGAATTTCTGCCTGGTGAGGGAGTTATTGAAGAAAATGGTGAGCTTTACGCTATAAGACCTGGAAATATTAGGATAAACTTAGAGAAAATGGAAATAAGCATCGAACCTGCCACCGATACACCTCCAGTTCCAAAAGTTGGAGATGTTTTGCTGGTCAAAGTTATAGAGGTAAAGCCCCAAGCAGCTATAGTCCAAATCCTGAGGATAGAAGGTAGGGAAGATTATAGAGATTTAGCAACATCAAAGCTCGCTGGAATTCATGTATCTCAAGTTAGAAACGGCTACGTTGAGGATATGAGTAATGAGTTTAGGATAGGCGACATCGTAAGAGCAAAAGTCATAAGCGCTGAAAAAAGCCCAATACAGTTAACTACAAGAGAGCCCAGCTTGGGGGTGGTATTCGCCCTGTGCATCAAGTGCAGGAGTCCACTGGTCAGAAAAGGAAACCAGCTGATATGTCCAAGATGCGGAAGTGTTGAGACAAGAAAGATCTCTACATTCTACAGGAAAATAAAGGTGTAGCAAATGAAAGCCGGAAAAAAAGTAATAGTTATTCATGTTAAGGACGATATTGAGAAAGAGGAACTGATGAAGGAGATTCAAAGGCTAAACTTACCTGCTTTTATCTACGTCCACGGAAAGCTAAACTCACTCAAAATAAATATTCAAGGGACGAAAGATGAAATTAGGGAGGCCATGCACAAGATCAGGGACATCCAAAAGAGAGTTCATGCAAGGCTCTATACAGGTAAAAAAGGCCTCTACGAATACACTTTGGAAGATATTTTTAGGGGCTCTCAAATCACGGTGGCAGCCCCAATCCTCTTAAAAGCTCTCGAGCTTATAGGTGAGAAAGTGAGCTTCGATGGAGAAAAGCTTAAAACCTCACTCCCATGGGAGGACATTGTTCAGCTATCAAGAAAGCTCGGCGATGCTCTATCGCAAATTGCACTCCAAACTACAAGGCAGATAAGAGAAGTCGCGATTCCTGTGGCTGTTGCATACAATCTAGACGCCGAGGAAGTTTTGGATAAGTTGGTTGAGCTTGGTTTAGCCGAGTTTAAAGAGGATAAGTTTAAATACGAACTCATCAAGAATAAGGAGCAAGCTTTAGAAGAGCTCATTAAAAGTCTGGAGGGTGAAGAAGATGAAAATTGAGATCATAAAGAAGGAAGAAAACTTGTTAGAGTTTTACTTGGAGGGTGAGGATCACACATTCGCTAATCTGCTCGTTGAAACACTTCACAAGAACAAACACGTCATCTTCGCCGCTTACACCATAGAGCACCCAATCCTAATGGCGAGAAAACCAAAGTTTAGGGTTAAAACCGACGGAAAAGTGACACCTGAAGAGGCTTTAGAAAAAGCCGCTCAAGATATTTTCGATACCACCAAGAAGGTCTTAGATAAGTGGGAAGCAACTGTTAAGGAATGATCTCTATTTTTTATGAATTTTAATGTATTCTACAATCTTGGAGTTGTTGCTATGAGGTACTCAAAAGACTTCACAGATAAAAACCTATCAAAGCTTGGAGATTCTTTGGCCAACTTTATTTACTCCTTAGCCCTAAGCGACTATTTAGACAAACCCAGCGGAGGGAGAGTCCCAAACGCTTCCCTAACTGTGGCAATGGACAGGGCAAAGCTCCACAAGTACATACCTCCCAGAACGGATAAGCACGGCAAAGGAGATATAGCTGAAGCCATAATCGCCTATGCCTGGCTGGAAAAGGCAATAACCATAGAAGAAGCTGTTGAAATAGTCAGAAACAGCTTTACGGAAGATGTACTCCATGCTACAAGGAAGAAAGAAGCTATAGGAATCGCTTTTGGCGAGCTCCTAAAAGTGATAAAAGAAAGACTGAAGCTTTAGCCCTCAGAGATTTCTTAAGGTTTCGATGAGGAGCTGCTTGTTCGGGAGCTTTGCGAACTTCTCAGGGTCTTTCACTTTAAGGAGCATTGGAACGTCGCCAAAGAGCTTCAAGAGCTTTCCAAAGGGTACTTTGCCATCCCCTGGAAGCAAATGAAGATCGCCAACACCATAAGCCAATGCATCTACAGGCTCAACCTGAGGACTAAGCTTTCCAAAGTTGTCGTGGATCAGCAGGAGAATCGTCTTGTCAACTCCTATTTTCACGTCCTCTAAAAACTTATCATCGTCCCCTTGAGCGCTTAGAAAAGCATGCCCCACATCCAAAGCAAAGCCAACATTGTCTTTATTGACATTTTCAACAACGTAGAGCGTATCCTTTACGCTGAAAGTGTTCTCCAATGCTAGCTTAATTCCAAACTTTCCAGCAATATTTGCAAGCTCTTGGAGAGCCTCTATCTCTAAGTCGAGCCTTCCTGTCTTTCCACTCTGCATTACGATTATTTTTGCGCCTAGTTTTATTGCAACATCCACAATGGCCTTCGCAACTTTAAAATGCCTCGAATAGTAGATGTGATCCCTCAAGTTCACGGACATAGGCATTCTAACAGTGTATTCTATGCCAACTCCTTTCAGAGTGGTCTCTATATTTCTAAGCTTGTTCTCAACAACTTCCCCATTCTTTATTAAGCCCAAACTGTGAGGAAATATCTCAACGAAGTCATAGTCCTTTATCTTAATATCAGCCAGCACTGAAGCTAAAGTTTTGTCCCTGTTAACAAATGGTGGGTAGATACTTACTCCTACTCTCATCTTTTAACACCTAACCTTTATTCATCCATCCCATATAAAAAGATTAATCCCTCGAAAATATTGAGGCAAATGTCATTGCAATGCTGACTAAAAACACCAGTGTGGAGAATATCTCAAGCCTTCCAATCCACATGTGGAGTATTAAAAGTATTTTAGCATCGATAGGCAAGAGAGGGGAGGTTATGCCAACGCTTAAACCCACGTTTCCTTGAGCTGATGCAACTTCAAAAAACGCATCCGCCAAGCCCACGTTGAGCCTAAGCATGAGTGCAACTGTCCCAAATATTAGGAGAGCAATGTAAGTCATTGTGAAACCTAAAACTTCCTGGATTTCTGCTTCAGAGAAGAGGTAGCCCCCGACTTTTCTCTTTATAATTGCTCCTTTGGGGAGAATGGACTCTTGTATGGTCCATTTTAAACTCTCATACATAAGTGTGATTCTAATAAGCTTTATTCCTCCGGCGGTACTACCTGCTCCACCACCAATAGCCATTAAAAAGGCTATCAGGAACTTGGCGAGCTCGGGATACTTACTCAAATCGGCTATTCCAAACCCGGTGCACGTTACAGCTGAAACAGCATGGAATATAGCCTGCCTAAAAGAAGCTCCAATTGACCGGGTCACTCCAAATAGGGTGTATGCTATTAGGGATATTGCAATGAAGAGGAACATGAACATATACCTTACTTGAATATCCTCAAAGAAGGGCTTTAATGAGCGCTCCTTAAATAGCTTGTAATGAACCGTAAAGTTAACAGCACCCATTATCATCAAAAATATGGTGATTGCTTCTATGCTCAAGCTGTTGAAGTATCCAATGCTTAAGTCATGGGAGCTCATACCACCGGTTCCAAGGCCCGTCATTGAGTGTATGGTAGCATCGAAGAGGCCCATTCCATTTATGTAGTAGAGATAAACACCAAGGAGTGTTAACACGAAGTAGATCTCAAAGATAATCTTTGAAGTGTTGACCAAGTTGGGAAGGATCCTCTCGCTCCTTGCTTCAGCCCTATAAAGACGAGCAGCTGCAACACCGGGGTGTATTAAGATCGTTAATGCAACCAAGACTATACCAATTCCCCCCAACCACTGCATCCACGCTCTCCAAAAGAGCAGGATATGAGGATAGCTCTCAAGATTGCTCATCATGGTTAAGCCAGTACCAGTCCAAGCGGACATTCCCTCAAACCAAGAGTCCACAAAGGGCATTTTAGCTATCGCCATGAACGGAACGACACTTATAAGCGAAGCTATAAGCCAAACGAATGCAGAAGAAATCATGGCCTGCCTTAAGTTTATGTCTTCTATTTGATTAGAGTGCCTTCCAAGCCAAGCACCTGTTAAAATGCTTAAGACACCGGGGATGATAAAATAGAAGATGTAATTAATCTCATTTGGGTATGCCCAAGCTATTAGAGCTGGGATTAAATAGGCCACACCTATACCCTGCAACAGTGAGCCAATTAGGTTTTTAACTACAAAAAGGTCGCTGGAGATGGCTATGAACCTTCTGACTTTAAACATTCACCCACCAAAAGGTATAGACCTGATTAACAAATAAAAAGTTTGCCATTACCTCTTAGGGACACTCAAACAAAAAAAGAGCTTAATGAACTTAAAGTTTCCTTAGCAGGATCTCAAAAGCTTTATCTTCTTTTATAACCTCTAAAATTAGGCTCTTTTCATAATCGACAAATCGTGTAGCTTTGAGTGTGTAACCTGTTTCTTTTAGATGAGCCACGATATCTAAGCCAAGTTCACCGAATATTTCTGCTGACAGGGTTGCAAAACCCGGTTCTTTAATTCCTAACTCCTCGTGGTATCTCCTTGCAAGCTCAAACACATCCATATCCATCCCTCCAATAGTCTTTCTCTTTTAAGAGATTTATACGTTTCGCTCAGTGAATGGATAAAACTTAAAAAGATTTGAATTTTACTCAAATATGTGGTGATAACTGTGAAGAAGGCAAAGGTCAGGGGAGAGAAGTATTACAAGGAGGGCAGGGTTCTGTGGGTGCTCAAGTACAAAAATATACTGTTCTCAAAAGTTTTGGGGACGTATCCTTACTACGTAAGAATAGATTTGGAACAGAGAGAAGGAAGGTGTACATGCCCATTAGGGGAAGACTGCAAGCATGTTCACGCGACTTTAAAGGCGCTTCGAAGATGGTTTTTACATCGAGACTTTAAACCCTTTGGCGGAACTCAGCCCACAGGCTGTTGTAGACGAGTTCTTCCTTAAAAATCCCGAGTTTGGACTGGATGTTACATTAAAGGAGCTTGAATATGAGCTGGACAACGACGAAAGCGGGAGTGAAGTAGCGAGGCTCTTTAGAAAGGCCGCTTATCTTGCTGAGCACTATCCCAATGAAGAGAGGCTTAATGAGCTCCTTAAGCTCTTCGATGAGTTCAAAAGGCTTTTTGGAGAGTGGAAGCTTGCGGAGTGTATTTTCAGAAGAGTTGGAGAAGAGGTTATAAATCCAAAGTCATATTCACTAACGGTGATATACATGGACCCAACCGGGCTCAGGAAAACCGTCATTTATGAGGTCTTTCCCCGGAACCATACGGAAGAAGGAACGCTAAAGGCACTAAGTAATGATTTGGAGAGGATTAAAAACTTAGGAGTGGACTATATCTGGCTAATGCCCATCTATCCAATAGGTGAAGAAGGGAGAAAAGGGACTTACGGCTCCCCTTATGCGATTAAAGACTACCGCTCAATAAACCCAGAGCTCGGAAGCTTTGATGACTTCAAAGCATTCGTTGATAAAGCCCACTCCATGGGGCTCAAAGTAATGATTGACATCGTATACAACCACACCTCAAGGGATTCCATCCTACTAAAGGAACATCCGGAGTGGTTTTTGCACGAGAAGGGCAGGCCTTCAAGAAAAGTGCCCGAGTGGAGCGATATTTATGACTTGGATTACTCAAAGAAGGAGCTGTGGGAGTACCAAATCGAGACCCTAAAGTTTTGGGCGCGCTATGTGGACGGCTTTAGGTGCGATGTAGCTCCATTAGTACCCCTCGAATTTTGGAAGAGGGCTAAGGAAGAGGTAGCAAAGGTTAAGAAAAATGTAGTCTGGCTCGCTGAGACCGTACATCCCTCTTTTGTGAAGTGGCTCAGGGACAGGGGCTTTAAGTGTCATTCCGACCCAGAGATGCATCAAGCTTTTGAGATAACCTATGATTACGACGGTAGGGAAAGGCTCGAAGCGTATCTAAGGGGAGAGAAGTCCCTAAGCCACTACATAGACTACCTATACATTCAAGATACGCTCTATCCCGCTGAATATGTAAAGCTCCGCTTTTTGGAGAACCACGACATCCCAAGAGCGGCTTCACTGTTCAAAGACGAACTCCGCTTAAAGAACTGGACAGCCTTTACATTCATGCTCAAAGGCGCTATGCTAATCTATGCCGGGCAGGAATACGCGATAGAAAAACAGCCGAGCCTCTTTGAGAGAGACCCAGTTGACTGGGAGAGCGGCGATGAAAGATTCAGCAAATTCATAAAGCAGTTAATAACGGTTAAGAAGCGTTTAGAGTGCGATAAGCAGAGGGTCTATTTAGCAAAGGAGGGCGTAGCTGTCGTAGAGTGCAGCAACGCTGTGGGAATCTTCAACTTGGAAGGAAAGGTTGGGAACATAAAGCTCGAGGTGAAAGGAAAAGACCTGCTGAGCGGCAAAAGAGTGAAAAGCAAAAAAGGAACGCTCGAGATAGGCTTTGAGCCCCTAATAATACTCCGCCCTCAGTAGTCTTTCATTATTTCCCTGAGCACGCTGGTGGCGTAAACGCCCCTCGGCAGGAAGAACTTGAAAGCCATTGCTTCTTCATCTTTTATGGCGCGGTATTTGAATTCCTTCGGCTTTATTAGGAGTTCCCTCCTCCCCCCAGGCTCAGAAAGAATTTTTAGAGCTTTCATTTTGAACATCTCTAATGTAAGACCTTCCTCCTCCAAAATCTCCTTCTCAATTTTTCCCATTTCGCCATCAGCTAAGCGCGTTTGGAAGCCAAAGAGCGGGCCCGTAACCATAGCCTCGCCCTTCCTTATCTTCTCATTCACAAAATCGAGAGTCCCCTTAGTGACCCTATAAGTGCGCGTCCTTAAGGGAATGCCGTACTTCACCTGACATACCACATCTCCAACTAAAGCCTCTTTAAGGGGTAAACCTTCTTCAATGCGCCTCGATAGGGCTTTGTTAAAGAGGTAGGACTGATATGAATGGATAAACAGGCGCACAATTGGCCTTGGGAGAGTAGCAAAAGCCTTCTTCCAGCTTTTTGTCTCTCTATACCTGTAAAGCATTGCCCTCTCATAGCGTAGAAACTTCGGAAAGCTCTCTAAGGCTTTATCAACATCGCCGCTCTCTAAAAACTCCTTTCTCGCATCATCCCCAAGCATATCACCGCTGTATTCGCCCAAAAACTTCATGGCTGCATCTTCAAACTTCCCCTCCAGCAAAAGGCGGCCCACTTCGTGGTTAATAACCCTCCTCTCTCCAAACCTCTGATAGCCGAAGTAGTTAGGAAATCCACCTTTAGCCTTAATCTCTTTGATAACCGCCCTCGTTCTCTCTAAAGCCTCTTCAATAGGAACATTTAACTCTCTCACGATGATCGTAAACTTGTTCCCCCAAAGGGAGCCAAGCTTAAGCTTCTTTCCATATCCTACAAACTCGAGCTCTATATCCTGAATTTGAAGGCTATCCACTTTTTCCTTGAGCTCTTTCAAATTACCACCACATACGCTTATGTACTGGCTCGTCACCCCGTGCCTGTCCTTGGTTCCAGCGAAGCCTATGTCCTTGTAGTGAATCCCAATGCGCTTGGATATCTCCTTAACAGCAGCCATAGTGTCCCAATTCTTCTTTGTGAGCCTGTAAATCAGGCAGTTCTGCTTTTTAAAGACGCTCTTCGAAATAACCTCCTCGACTATAAAGTCCTCGGGCTTGGACTTTATGCGCCCTCCAATGCCAGGGGTTTTGCTTAAATGTTTAAATTGAGCAAAAAATTCTTTATAGTCCATAAAATCACCTACAAGAGCTTAAGATGCCCTGTAACTTTATCCACGAGTTCTTCGGGAGCTGGGCCTACTGCCAAACAAGTTACAGTACCGGGAGGAATTTCCGTTAAGCCTGCATCTCTAATTAGAGCATAAGGTAATCCCAAGGCTTTGGCTTTTTCCATCAACTCAAAGAGCTCGCGCTCACTCTCAACTTTTACAACAGCTTTCTTTTGTCCTTCATTGAACCAAGCGTTGAACCACTGGGGCTTCTCTTTAGACGCTCTAAAAGCCGCTGTAACCGCCCCATGGGCTACCTGAACAGCCAACTTGCCTTTGCTCAGCTTTAAGTCCTTCCTAATGACCATGATCTGCTTATATTTGAACATGACTCTCACCAAAAATAGCGGAAGAAAAAAGAGCTTAAAAAGTTTAAGAAAAGTCAGAGGTTGGTAACATCTTCGCTCTTTGGAGAGGTCTTTTGAATTTCCTCAGCCTTCTTTGGCAGACCGCCCTTTCTCCTCTTTCTCTTCTCAAGCTTTCTGCTTACTTCCTCGTACTTAGCTTTGTAGTTGTAGTAAGCCACTCCAAATCCAATTGTAGTTATGAGGAAGATTATTGCGAACACGGCCCACCAGTTGGTCTTTGCTGGCTCTGGGGGTATGTACTCTTGAGTGATATTCTTAATTTCCTCTGCAAGGGCAAGTCTCTCTTCATTGTCCAAGCTTGAGAGAGTGTCTTTTATGTAGGATGGAAGCTCATCCGGCTCTGGATAAACTTTAACAGGCTTCTCAACAATTTGTGGTGGGATTGAGTTTATGAGGACTAAGTTGGGGAACTCTTCCTGATGTTTGTTGCCCAATGGATCGTAGTACTCAAGGACAGCAGAGACTGTAAATATTCCCTCGCTTAAGACATTCACGACAGCTTTCTTTGGCATTGATTCTCCAGCCCTCAAGTCCCCTATGTAAATCTCATTTGGGCCCTCCAAGCCTTCAGGGAGCTCCAGTTTGAGTGTGGCATTTCTAATGAACATGAACTCTCTGTTTTCGCCTTTAGCTGAGATGTTAAAAGCAACACTTATTTGCTCTTCCTTGCTAAGGTTTACTTTGAAGTAGCCTTGTATCGGAGCTATTTGAATCTCTGGGAGAGCATATACTTTTAGCTGTCCGATTTCCTCGGATGTTACATTATTCGGGCCCCCAAACTCGTCATAGTACTCCAATATAAACTTGTCAATTGGATAAAAGCCGACTTGTGATGGCGTTAAGATATATGTAACGAGAGGATACTCGGAGAAGGCATCTACTTCTTTTACACTAATCTGTTCTGGATAGACCTCCTGCTTCAGCCCCTCTATCTTCGGTGGGTTTAGCTTTAATCCAAAAGCTTTTCCTTTCCCTTCGTTGACGAGCCTCAAGGTTATAAGGAGTTTATCTCCTAACATTATCTCTTTAGAGCTCGTATCAAGCAGGAGCTTAAGCTTGGCCTCTCTGCGGATTGGCTGAGCTTCAGCCTCTTTGGGAGCCCACACCTTAACAGTTAGCCTGTTGTAGTCGGTGTCGTAGGAATCCCTAGGAACCTCAACCTCAATGGGAGCCTTCTTGCTCTCGTAACTTTTCCCAGCTTTCACTTGGAATGTCTCTAAAGGTGTATTGCCTTTGAAGAGGGAGAAGCTTGAATACAATCCAACGGAGTTGAGCCTAAGCTTGTATGTGGTTGAGTTGTAGCTCACAGTCAATATCTCATCCTTATACATTATGTCATTGTACACCACAATTTCGGGGCTCGCAGTTGGAGTCTCTTCCTCTTGAGTTTGTGAGGATGCCCTTTTTATTGATGCAGTTGTTGTGGGATATTTGGGGATATACATATCAAATTCTGCGTAATCGTTTTTTACAGCATTAGTTACCTTAATGAAAACAAATGGATAATAAGAAATGTCGCTGTTAATTCTATAACTAAATCCTTGACCATCGTTCTCATCAATAGTTTTTGTATAGCTTATTCCGTTAACTGTTACCTTAAATGTGGCACTCGTATCGGTAACATCCACAAGCTTTATGGAGACCTTCCCGTTGAGGTATGTAGGCGTGTAGGTCGCTCCTTCCTCGAGCCGCTTCTCGGACTCAACCTTATTATCTAAAGGTGAGCCCACTTCAATATAAACCGTCTTTTTATAGGACATTAGGTACTCGAGGCTAACTCTAATCAAAGGATTAGTATCGCTTGGATAGAGATATTCACCACCAGCTGAGAGCACTGCGTTGGCTTTCTTCACACCATCCTCATAGATCTCAATAAACGCCTGTGTCCAATCAGGGCTGACATCAGCGAATTTTATTTCATACTTTCCAAAAACTATCGAATCCTTTAACCCTAGCTCCACAAGAGTCAAAGTTGCATAATCTGGTTTTTGGGCGGATTTAACGCTCGGAAAAAATGGGACTGCAAATAAAATCAATCCTATTAACATTATAGCCAGCTTCTTCATTCTTTTCTCCCCCATAATATTGTGTCAGCATTGTCAACTAAAAATTGTAAATGTTAAAAAGGTATAAAGGCCTTATGGTGTGAGCCTTTTTCTATCCCTCGGGAAAAGAATAACTTCTCTAATGTTCCCCAAGTTCAGCATCTGTTTGATTAAGCGCTCAGCACCAAGACCAAAACCGCCATGTGGAGGCATGCCATAACGGAAGGGCTTTAAATAGAATTCAAAGCTCTCTGGGTTTAGTCCTTTCTCTGCTATTTGAGCTTTTAAGACATCATATCTGTGCTCCCTCTGGCCGCCAGAGGTGATTTCAATTCCGCGGTATTCCAAATCGAAGGACTTTGAAATCTCAGGCTTGTCCTCATACTTCATTATGTAGAAGGGCTTTGCTTCGCTTGGATACTGGTATAAGAAGTATAGATCTTCGTTGTAGTTTTCCTTGATATACTGACCTAGAAGCTTCTCTCCTTCAGTGTCTATATCCTCTCCCCAAGGAATCTCCTTTCCAAGGTCGCTGAGGATTTCTAAAGCTTCAGTGTATGTAACGCGCCTAAAGGGAAGCTTTGGCTCCTCAAGCTCAAAGTCGAGTGTCTTGAGCTCTCTCTCGTTGTGCTCACGGATATAGTTAACTGTGTGGGCAACGAGCCTTTCAAGGAGGTTCATCACTTCTTCCTCACTCTCTATGAAGGCCATCTCCGCATCAATGCTCCAAGCTTCATTGAGGTGCCTCGTGGTATTGTGCTCCTCTGCTCTAAAGATTGGAGCGATTTCATAGACCCTGTCAAGACCAGAGGCCATTATCATTTGCTTGTAGAGCTGCGGTGACTGTGCCAGGAAAGCATCCTCTTCAAAGTACTTCATTGGAAAGAGCTCAGTTCCTCCTTCAGTTGCGGTGGCTATGATTTTAGGCGTGTGAACCTCAACAAAGCCCTCACTGTGGAAGAAGTCCCTTACCGCTTTAAAGACGCTTGAGCGTATCTTAAATATAGCCATTACTTCGGGCCTTCTCAAATCCATGAAGCGGTTGTCCAAGCGAGTGTCGAGCTCTGCTTTAATCTTTCCTGTTGGGTCAAGAGGGAGGGGGGTTTGAGCCCTGCTTAAGACTTCGAGCTTCTCAGGAAGTATCTCAAAGCCGAGCTTGGCCTTTGGGGTGAAGTTTACAATACCCTCAACGGCCACAACATCCTCGGCATTGAGCTTTGGAATCAGCTTGAAGAGCTCTTGGTCTACTTTTTTCTTCGGAGCTGTTACTTGAATTATACCCTCCCTATCTCGAATCCAAAGGAATTTGATTCCACCGAGATCCTTAACCTCATAAACCCAACCAGCCACTTTAACTTTCTGGCCGTTGAGTTCTTCAGTTATCTGGTTTGAATAATGGGTTCTATACATAGGCATCACGCAAGCGCAATTTTAGCCTCTTTCCCAATGATTTGAGAGATTATTTTTTCTAACACCTCGGGGGATGCGGGTAGTCTCTGCTTATCAGTCCTTGGGACGAGTATCTTATAGTATTGCCCTCCATCGGGCTTGTAGACGATGTTAACTCCAAAGAGTCTTGCGGGAATCAGGAGGTCTGTTGCTAACTTTTTAACGTCCTTTGTATCTTCAATTATCCTTACCCTCTTCCCGAGCTCTCTCATCAAGAGCTTAACATTCTTACCGCCTTTACCAATAACGAGGGCTACTTGACCCTCACCAACAATGATAACAATTAAATCTCCCGCTTCTACAGCTTTCTTAAACTCCACATCCGCGTCCCCAAGGAGTTTATATAAGAACCTTGCTACCTTAACATCCAACTCAGAAATAACACCATCTTGAAGTTTTTTCTCATCTCCAGGGCATAAAATGTCGTCGGTCTTAAGACAAACCTCACAGATTGGCGCTTTCACTTTGCTCACCTCCCATTTTTGCACAAGAATAACCGTGAGTCTAAAAGCTAACTTTTTTTGGCAGGGCTTATTTAAAAACCTTATCCCTTTTCATGCTCAACCCAAAACCGCAAAGTTTATAAAGCTACGTTGGGGATAGGCTTATGGCGATTGGGTGTGGGCCGGTAGCTCAGCCTGGGATGAGCGCCGCCTTGGCAAGGCGGAGGCCCCGGGTTCAAATCCCGGCCGGTCCACCACAATTTGGGCGGGCCCGTGGTCTAGACTGGTTATGACGTCGCCTTGACACGGCGGAGGTCCGGGGTTCGAATCCCCGCGGGCCCACCAACCAAACTTTTCTGGTGAAAAGTTTGATCAAAACTGTTTAGCTATTGTAGAAATGCTAGTTTTGATGTTGACATTCTTGATTAAGTTTTCTGGTTTACTTTGGGATTCTCCTCAAATTGGCACTTGAAATGGTTCTCTCAAACCTGACGCTCTCCGAGCGTCTAAAACAAAAGCGAACTCACATTAAATGAATGATTTTAGTTTTGAATCCCCTACGTGACTACCGGGTTAATGAGTGAATGCCCTTCTAAAACTGACCCATTTTATATTCAGGGAATTTTGGTCAACTTTGCAGAGCAAATTTGCATGGAGCTACTCTTTTTCCGCCTTTCCCCTGAGTTCCTTCAAGCGCTCTATCTTGTACTCCTCAACAATCTGCAGAAACTCCTTAACCTTGCGCTCCTTCTCTTCCTCCTCCCACTCATGAAGGCGCTTTTCAATGGCTTTCTCGAGCTCCTCCCTATCAACTATTGCAAACTCGTCAACGCGCTTAACTTCAACGTCATCCTCATACAAGACAGGGATTTTCTCCTCTTTTAGAGCATCATAAACCAGATTTGGCAGCTCTCTCGCACTTACAACTGCCCTTATGTTCTTTTTAATCAGATATTCCGCTATACTCCTCCCTGCACCCGCAGGATTTAAAATATAAATCACATCATCTTTCTTGAGTGGGGTGCTCCTCTCCAAGCGCTTAAGCTCATCCCACGTTAAGCTGTCCAGGACCTTCAAAGGTATAGCACTTCCTCTAAGCTCCAAAAGATGCATCCTTTTTGTCAAAACTAAGTCTCTGCTCAGTTTTTCAATTATTCCTTTCGCTTCTCTGAGCTCTTTTTCAAGGTATGCTATTCTTTTATCTCTGTTCTCAATCTCCTTGCTCCGCAATATGCGCTCCCTGACTTTATCATCATACTCCCCAATCTTCCGTTCTAAGCGCTCTATAATACTTCTCTGCTCGTGTATCAATGCTCTGAGCTCTTGATTTTCTTTTTCAAGCATTTCAATTGTCTTTTCAAGCTCTTTAATTTTCTCTACATAAGGTGTAAAATCAACGCTCTCACTAACTTCGGGCTTAGGCTCTTCTTTGGGCCTCTCCTTCACGGTGACCTTCGTTATAGCCTCACCGAGATTGTAGCCTTGAATTACCAGTGCCTTTATCTCGTTCCTCTGTCTGCTGAGCCCCAATGCTCTCAGCTTGGCATCTATATGCTCCAACTTAGGCTTTAGCCTTAAATAAGCTTTGTAAGCCGCAGCCAGAGCATCCCTCTGGTGGTCATCCTCCACTTCAATTCCCAAATTCCTCAGAAGTTCGTTTTTTTCCTCAACGCGCAGGTCTTCCCGGGGGGTAAAGAGGCTGGCTTTAAACGAACGTGCTATTTTCTCCACCAAACCCGGTGCAGGTGTTACATCGGTGGCGATGATTATAGGGTGGCCCACATCACTTATGAACCTAAAAATATCGCTGACTGCCATATTCCTCTCGCTGTAAACCGCAACCACTCTACCATCTAGATCAACCACTCCAATACCAACGGTTATCCCGGGGTCAACGCCAACAATAACATTCTTTCTTTTCCTTATGGCTCTCTCTCCCTTTAAAGGAACGAATTCAATGTTCTTCCTCTCTACAGGTTCTACTCTGACTTCAACATCTCCTCCACGCATGGGCTTAATTAGGCCTGCAAGCTCTTCACGAGAAGCATACACCCTAAACTCCCCTCTAGAAATGCCGTAATCCCTCTCCTCTACCTCCAAATCAAATGGAATATTTGCTCTCCTCAAGCTCTCCTCTATCTCTCTCACCTTATTTTGAAGGAGGTTGTGAACCCTCCTTCTATACCTATCTTGGCTCCATCCACCTTTTCCTTGGCTTCTCCCTCTAACCACTTTTACAATGACTTCATCCTCAAAAGCTACTATCTCTTGCCCAACACCCTTAGAAGCTAAGAGAGCACAGACTTTAGCTTCTTCATATGGGTCGAACTTATCTCCAATTCTAATTCCATTCTCCCTAGCCAAATTCCAAAGAGAGCGCTGCTCTCCCGGCCGTCCAGTTACCTGAACAAGCTTAGTTCCCCGTGATAGAGCTTTTATAAACCTCATAACGTCCCTATCACTCCCAAGCTCATAGATGTTATCCATTGCAACAATATGGGGCCTCTTTGCTCTGACAAAGCGGATTAGCCTGTAGTAGGTAAATTCCCCTTTTTTCTCGAGTTTTCCATTGAACCAGCTAACTACTGCAAAGCGCTTTGGATTTTGACTGATTACATCCACTCCAAGTATAAGAATAGGCATCACCTTCTAACCCTAGACACTCAATAATCCCTATGGGAGAGAATTTAAAAAGTTGTCTCTTCCGGAATTTTTTACATATAAATGTCTAAAGTTTTACAATGTTTTGGATATTATAAACATAAAGATGTTTAAAATTTTCACAAAATCCGCAAGATTTATAAGGGGGTTTCAGCTAATTTTGGTAAGGGAAATAGTGAACGCATTCTACAACGAGAAGGAATTTGATGTCGTTATTATCGGAGCAGGACCGGCAGGGCTCTTTGCTGCTTATGAGCTCGCCGAAAAAAGCGATTTTAAGGTTTTAGTTATTGACGAAGGTGGAGATATAGAGCAGAGAATGTGCCCAATGGATGAGCTTGGCTACTGTGTTGGCTGCAAGCCTTGCCATATCATGAGCGGAGTTGGCGGGGCTGGCGGTTTAAGCGACGGCACAGTAAATCTAAGACCAGACATTGGTGGAGATTTAACGGAGCTGACGCACGATGAAAACTATTCTTGGCAGCTGATATGGGAAGTCGATCAAATCTTGCTGAAGCACGGAGCTCCACAGAGAAT
The DNA here is from genome assembly GCF_000725425.1 of Palaeococcus pacificus DY20341. Taxonomy (NCBI): domain Archaea; kingdom Methanobacteriati; phylum Methanobacteriota; class Thermococci; order Thermococcales; family Thermococcaceae; genus Palaeococcus; species Palaeococcus pacificus. Next base: position 1,644,481 of record NZ_CP006019.1, read on the forward strand.
ATTCAAAGGAAACGAAGATCAAATTAAGGAATGGGAGAAGAGAGCTGCCCAGGCAGGGGTTAAATTCATCCCAATAATCCAGAGGCACATAGGCTCCGACCACACAAAAGACGTCATAAAGAGCATAAAGGACTACCTCGCAGAAAAAGGCGTTAAGTTCATGCTCTGGACGCGCGTTGAGGAATTCTCAAAGGGAGAAGTAGTGGCAAAGAGGGGAGATTCAACATTCAAGATAAAAGCAAAATACATAATAGTCGCTCCTGGAAGAGGAGGCGCAGGATGGTTCCACGATGTTGCACAAAAAATAGGCTTAAAATCCCGTCATGGACCAATTGACGTTGGTGTTAGGGTAGAAGTGCCTGCGATAGTTATGGAAGAGATAACCAGCATCAACCACGATCCAAAGTTCCACATATACACCGACACCTACGATGACTTTGTTAGGACGTTTTGTACAAATCCAAACGGCTTTGTAGTTGAGGAAAAGTACAACAGTTATATAGGCGTCAACGGTCACTCAATGCGTGATAAGAAGAGCAATAACACTAACTTTGCTTTCTTGACTAGAATCGAGCTTACTGAACCAGTAGAGGACACAACCGCCTATGGAAAGAGCATAGCCCAATTAGCGACCACAATAGGTGGAGGAAAGCCCATAATCCAAAGACTCGGAGACTTGAGAAGGGGAAGGAGAAGCACTTGGTCAAGGATAAGAAAAAGCGATGTTGAGCCTACGCTTAGGCACGTCACCCCAGGAGACGTTGCAATGGCGCTCCCTCACAGGGTTGTCACAAACATCATAGAGGGGCTTGAGAAGCTCGATAAAGTGATACCTGGTGTTGCAAGCGACCACACGCTCCTGTATGCCCCAGAGATAAAATATTATGCAATGAGAGCGGAAGTTAACATGGACTTGGAGACGAGTATTGAAAACATCTTCGCAGCGGGAGATGGAGCTGGCCTCTCAAGGGACATAACAAACGCTGCTGCCACGGGACTCTTAGCGGCGAGAGGAATTTTAAAGAAAGAAGGAGTCTATACAGACAAAGACTTCAAAAAACATGGAAACTGGAAGAAATTGATTGAAGATCTTGAAGCATAGAAAGAGTTTTATTTTCTTTCCCACAACTAATTTAGGTGGAGGTATGAAGAGGCTCGTTTCATTATTTTTACTTTTATTAGTTCTGCCTGCTCTAATGGCTAATTTTGTTAGTGCTGACTCCCACTTTGAGACATTTTTGAAAGATGGCTCTTCTTATACAATCGTAGCTGGAAACTCCTCCTCATCCAAGCTTTGGGCATTCTACATCGACGAGGAGCTCAAAGAGTTAAAAAGCCACGGGAAAGGAAAAATAATCCTAGTGGGCACGGTCTACGACAACGATGAGCTAAAGAAGGTTTGGAGGCAAACAGGCCTTCCTCCAGAGAAATCAAAAGAATTCAATGTGCTCTTTGTGGGGAACTACATTTTGATAACAGGAGATGCAGAGAGCCTCCCCAATGTGGAAGAGCTCTTTGTGGGTAATTATTATCTGAAAAGCGCGGAATTTTCGATGTTTTTAATACTAGCTGTGTTCACGTTCCTGCTCTTTTTCTATGCTATGAGAAAAACGCCTTATGCCCGCTCCCTCTACTTCCTCTCATCGCTAATACTGCTCCTCTGGGTATTGAACGGCTATCGGGAGTTCAGTTTTAGTGAGGGATTCTTCAAAAGGTACTTTTTTGAGGCATTAAAGCTCAATTTTGGATACATATCTAAAGAACCTCTAAGCTATCCTCTCTTTCTTTGGGGAAACGTATTCGGATTCACTAGATTTTCAGCTTTCCTCCTCCATACATATCTAATCCTCCTCATAATCTCCTTCACATTCTATTTAGTCCCAAAGCCCTCAAGAGAGCTTGGTTTTTTAATTTTTGGATTGATGTTTGTCATACCCCTTTTTAGAGCAGAGATAAAAGCATTTGGACCGGAAATATTTGCCCTCTTGCTGTTTGAGGTTATTCTCGCAGTAGGAACCAACTTTTATTTTGTTCCAAACAAGGGGATTGCGATGTTGGAGGTCGCAATATTCAGCACGCTAACATCATTATCGGCTATTTTAACACCAACATCTCTTGTAGTGCCCATTTCATTTGTAACGGTCTATCCTAAGAGATATAAGAGAAACTACCTTTATATTGCTTCTACCCTAGTGCTCTATTTAGTCTTACTCAAATTCTTTGGAGTCCGCATGATGGATTACTTCCTCAAAAGAGAAAGCTGGAATGCTCTAGCCACGTTTGCAAAAGAGAGCATTGTACAGTTTGTTGTTTTAGGATACGCATGCATTGAACTTAAAAATAAGAGAAGAGTTGTAGGGCAAACTTGGTTCGTTGGAATGGCAGCCTTCTTATACCTGCTGATATTTATTGCCTTTGATGTAAGCCCTCTCCCGCTTGTACTGCTCTTATCAACTTTTGTAGTTAGACTCACTCAAAGACTCCCTTAATCAAACTTAATCGCTCCTATCTGAGCTGGCTTTATGTGAGGGCCGATAGCCTTAATTATGCCCGGAGCTTGGGTGTCTTTCTTCAAGACGAGCATCGTCTCCATTAGTCCAAGCTCTTCTATCCTTCTCACATCCCTCGAATGTCCCGTGGCAATTAGTGCTTCTTCAATGCGCTCGCTAGTTGTCCCCGCAATAAAGAGCTTGTCAAATCCGTCACTGAACCAGGTTTTAAACCTCTTAAGCTGCTTGTCAGAGAAGTGAACCTCTATCTCTCTCGCGCCGAATTCAACCCTCTTTACTTCAACTTCGACTGGCAGGTTATCCACCCAGCCAAAGTCCCTTATCATCTTCCTAACTGCCTTATCTCCAAAGGTATCTTTTAGGTAGTAGAGAGGAATTAGCGCATCCTTTGGCCTCGGAGTAAAAACTCCAATATCAACATAAACACCGTATCCAACTTTTCCCAAGTCCGTAAACCTTCCCCGATAAATTTCGCCCTCTTTAACACTACTGAGCTTGTAAGGAGCTTCTCCAAACTCTTCTCTGATCAGATTTGCAGAGATTTCCTCATCCTCCCCCTCAAGGGTAACCTTAACCCACTGCTTTTGGGTGACTGCAAGCTTCCACTCAACTTCCAAATCTCCGATGAGAGAATTTAATTTCTTGTGGAGCTTCTTAAAACCGCTCCTATCTCCATAAACTTTTTCGAGAATAACAATTTCCATGGCCGCACACCTCTTCCATTCGATAAGCTAACTAGAACATGCTCTTTATAAATGTTTGCAATAGAAGAAGAGGATCAAGCCAAGCCGAGTTCTTTTTCAAGTTCCTGAATCCTTTTTTGAAGATCTTTAACAATGGCAGAATTATCGTACTCTTGGAGCATTGCACCGCAGATTGGGCATTGGAATTCATACTCCAAAGCTTCATCAAAAGTGAGCTTTGGATGTCCTATAGTCCCACAGTGGTAATAAACCTCTTGAGTCTCCTCTTCAAGCATTTTTTTGAGCTGTCTCAGCTCCTCCATCTTTCTAGCCCTGAGAATTTCAGGTAAGCGCTTAGTTTCTAAACGCCAGTAATAATAGTACCATCCCGTTTCTTTGTCCCTAATCCGCTTGAAGTCTGCCAATTTAGTGTCATAGAGCATATAAAGTATTTTACGAACAGTATTCACTCTAATCTCCGTAGCTTCAGCTAACTCTTCATCAGTAGCTTCACCCTTTTTTTCAAGGGCTTTTATGACTGCTACCGCTTCTTCGCCACCCATATCCATTGCAAGCTCAAGCAATTCCTTTCTGCCTTTTCTTCTTGCCATAATGTGACCTCCACGAAGTTTATTTTATCAAAGACCATTTAAAAGGCATTTACTGCGCAATTTGTGCATTGTATCATGCCGCCTATTTATATACTATGAACAAACAGCTATATATAGGTTTTTGTAGGTAAAAGGGGCCTAATGAACAAAAATAGACAAAGAGTTAATCGGTAAAATATTCATCTACAAGCTCTTTAGCAGAAGGTTTGTAAAGCTCGAGGACTTCTAAATCCTCTATAACATTCCCTTCTCTAACCTTAAGCTTAACCTTTCCACCATAAACCTGCAAGTCTAATAGGCCGTAGATGGCATCCTCAGCTTCCAGAGGAGTCTTGAACTTCATTATGAACTCTCCCTCTTTTTCATCGATGAGCTTAACCCAGTACTCATTCTTCCTCTTGAAGGGACGGGTTACCTTTGGTTTAAACTTGTCAATGATAATCTCCAATGGATTCACCTCCACCTATTGCCAAATGTTATAGGCAACACACTTAAAAAGTTTAGCTCGTCTAAATTTTTTAGCTTAAAAGCTTTTAAGTCTTTTTCTTAAAAATTAGTAAAGAAATCTAAAAGCTAAGGAAGGAGTTAAAAATGATTACTCTAGGACTTTACAACTCATATGACCCAAATAGAATTCACGAAGCACACCTGAGAGCAATAGCTAGAGCTGCACCTATATGCTATGCCTTTGAGTTCCACCTAGCACTGATTGGCTTCCCCTTTGAGGAGAAGAAAGCCATAGACCTAGCTGAAAAAATAGCTCAAAACACCACAATTGGAGAAGGGGGTAAGTACTTAATAGAGCTGGCAAAGAGGAATAAGCTTCACCTCTTAGACTTCCCAAAAAAGGGATTTCCTCCTCAATTCGGACACATAGTTGCGACTACAAGAAAGCCCAATGAGAAGAAAGCTATTAAGTCCTTAGAAATTGCAGAAAGAGCTTTAAGGGGAGAGAGCTTTTTCTTAATAGTGGGCCTTGGAAGGCACGGCCTACCAAAGGAGATATTTAAGCTCAGCGAGTATCACCTAGATATAACCGATGGAAAGAGAGTGAGCTTTGAAACCTGCACTGCTATCGGCTCGATTCCTACCAAAATTAGAACTTTAATGGAGGCGTTAAAATGGATGAAAAAATGGTGAGAGAGATTAAAGAGACAATAATCTTTCTTGTAGTTTCCGTAATAGTCGTTTTTGTAGTCCACAGCGGTTTAAAAATAGCCTTGCATACTGATTCTCCTCTCGTTATAGTGGTAAGCGGCTCAATGGAGCCCGTTTTTTATAGGGGAGATGTTGTACTGCTCGAAGGTGTGAGCCCTGAAGACATTAAAATAGGCGACGTTGTCGTTTACAAGAGACCCTTCACAAAGTATCCAATAATACACCGCGTTAGAGGAATAGAGGAGTACAATGGAGAAAGGTGCTTCGTTATTCAAGGAGATAACAACTTTATCCACGACTTTTACCCAACGTCCGAGGGCGAGATAGACTGCGTGCCCGGTAGTGCAATAGAGGCCAAGGCTTTGGTAGTCTTCCCAAAGATAGGATACATCCCCATGGTAATAAAGGAAAGGCTGGGATTAGCTTAGCGGTCAGGGGCCGATTAGCTCATCACCACTCAGCAACCTACCTTCACATCATCCCTACCATTTTCACATGACACAGCACTCATAAATTATCTCCACATCTCTAATGCTTTTTGCCCATTCAATAACTTTTCTGGGTGGGTTTGTAAGCCTATCCACACCTGCCAAAATCGCTCCCTTATCAAATTCCAAGCGCCATTTTCCGAGAGGCCGCATACACCCTATGCTCAGCTCACCATCAAATTTCTCCCGAGCGTATTCCACAACTTTTAAGCTCTCTTCAACGCTTGGCCGCTCTACACTTTCCATCTCCGTGCCCTTTGTAGGAATCAAAACGTCTAAAACGAGCACATCTATAGGATAGTCCAAAAGCATGTCAATAGCTTTATACTCCCACCAAACCCTTCCAAAGTCGAGGCCTATGGTTATGTGAGGCGCTACCTTAACGCCTGCCTTAGTGAGAACGTCTAAAATCCTAAGGTAGTCCTTAACGCTCTTATCTATCCTATAAACACGCTTTATTACTTCATCATTGGCTACAAAATCGAGAGAAACAGCATCAACATATCTAACCCATTCCAAATCACTCTCGTCTATAAAACCAACGTGAGCGTTTAGCTTGAGCTTTGTCTCAGCTTTTATGCGCTTTATTTCCTGAGCATACTTATCGAGGGGCACCTTTAGACGGGAGTCCAGACCTCCGCTGAGCAAACAGCCGGCATAACCTTCTTCCTCCAAGGTCTTGCAGTAGTCAACGAGGTTTAAGCGATTAACTTTGCGCATCCCCTCAAGGTAGTGCTTTCCACAGTGGGCACAGTTGAGAGAGCAGTAATCCCCTGTGAGCGAGATTGAAGGGAAACTGATGCCTGGAATGTAGATTTTAAGCTTTTTCATAAGTTAACCCCCAGTGTCTCGAGCTTGTTCATGTGAATCTTTCACTTTACTGAACTTTTCTCAAAGGCTTTCAATAAAGTGAAAAAAGCTATCTCGAAAAGTTCCATTCATCCTTTCCATAGCGCTCTTCAATTATTTTTTCGACTAATTCGAGCTCATAATCTGTCAGCTCACCTTCTTCAAGTGGGAACTCCTCAAAGAACTTCTGCTTTAGGAGCTCATACACTTCCATCATTGCCATCTCCACGCCTTCACGCTCGAGCGTCGTTACGCGTTCCCAAATGCTGCTCACACCTTTATCGGCAAGCTTCTTTTTCGAGACCTTGAGGACGGAAGCTAGAATGTCCACCCTGGTTGCATACATAAAGGTGCCGTGCTGGAGTATAACACCTTTTCTCCTGGTTTGGGCAGAACCGCTTATCTTCTTGCCGTTTGCTATAATGTCGTTCAACCCAGCAAAATCCGCGTTTAGGCCAAGCTCTCTCAACGCAGCCACTAATGGAGAGGCCAAAAAGCGATAGCTCGCATTGATGTCCTTTAAGTCTGGGTGAGCGTTTTCGCCAATAATCACTCCATAGGTTATCTCACCATATTCGTCATGAAAGACGCTCCCACCACCCGTAATTCTCCTCACAACTGGGATGTTAAGTTCACGGCACTTGTCCATGTCAACATCGTGCTCAACACTCTGAAACCGCCCTATTGTTATAGAACTCGGCTTAAAGATGTACAGCCTAACAGTATCCTCAACTCTACCCTCTATCCTAGCCCTCATTATAGCCTCATCTATCGCCATTTGAATCTCTGGACGCGCTGCTATAATCGGTATAAATCGCATATTCATTACCTCTCAACGCTTGCTTCTATCTCCTCCACTTCATCCATAATCTCTTCCTCTTCTTCCTCCAAGAGGAACTGCTCCTCAAGCTTCTCTTCCATGGCAAATTTCTTTCTCTCCTTCATTGTAAGCTTTTCAGCCTCAGCAACCATGTTTAAGAGAACAGCAGCCAATCTAGCAGCAGTTTCAGTTCTAAGTGAAGCTTTAGCCTCAACGTCTTCGTTGTGTATTACCATGCTAACGTTTGCAGGCCTAAAGTTGCCGTAGTTATCAATATGCGCTTCCCAAAGGCTTAGAGCAATGTACTTATCCTTTGAGCCCATATAAATCCTAATAGTGTATCTCGGTCTGTTCGTCATAATACCACCTACCTAAATTAGGGCATCCAAAATAAAAGGCTTTTGAAAAGATTTAAAAGTTCCTCCTCAAACTTTCTAACACCCAATGAAGAGTTCAGCCTTACCTGAGTTGTGATGAGGGAGTGACGGACTGAGGGTCAAAAATGGACAATGTATACAAGCCCATGGTCGTTAGCATTGTGGGGAACATTATTCTGGCAGTCCTAAAGGTTACTGTGGGTGTTATATACTCCAGCTTAGCATTAATCTCCGATGGAATCCACTCACTATCTGACATCATAACAAGCATAATAGGGAGCTTGGGTATAAAGATCTCTTCAAAGCCTCCAGATGAGAGTCATCCATTTGGACACTCGCGTTTTGAGGCCCTCTTTGCATTTTTCATTGGTATGGCACTGTTTCTAGTGGCGTATGAAATAGGGAGAGACTCTATAAGTCGGGTGCTCTCGGGATACTCACTAGAAGTAAACGCCATAATGTTAGGCGTCACCGTGATTTCAATCATCTCAAAGGAAGCAATGACTCAATATTCCCTTAGAGTAGGAAGAAAGCTCAACAACCAGATACTCATAGCTGATGCTTACCACCATAGGAGTGATGCTTTGAGCAGTGTAGCTGTTCTAATAGGACTTTTGCTCCAAAAGTTTGGCTTTATCTATGGAGATGCTTTAGCCGGCCTTATAGTGGCTGTTTTAATAGGAAAGGTTGCAGTTGAAGTTGTGCTTAAAAATGTGAGCTATTTGACGGGCACTTCCCCTCCTTTTGAGCTCTGCGAGAAAATAAAGAAAACAGCACTTAGCGTAAAAGGCGTTGAAGGAGTGCACGACCTTAGGGCACACTATGTGGGGCCAAAGCTCCACGTTGAGCTCCACATAGAAGTTCCAATGACTCTAACGCTGAAAGAAGCACACGACATAAGTGAAGAGGTTAGGGAAAGAATTGAACGCCTTGAAGAAGTGGAGAGGGCCTTTGTGCATGTCGATATAAAAGGGGTTACAAAGTAGCCAAAATTTCCCTTAAATCTTCCAAAAAGGCCTCCAAATGCTCCCTTCTAACGTGGGGCATCATCACTATTCTTATGTAGCCTCTGTGAGCGCTTATCCCCCATCCCCTATCTTTGAGGGCCCGCTCGATTGTTTTGAGGTTCTTTGCCCCAAATGAGACTATGTTAAGCATTGGCTCCCTTATGAGATAAATGCCTTTCAAAGCCCTGATCTGTTCAGCAAACCAAAGAGCGTTTTCCATAGCTTCCCTCACAACTTCTTTATAACCATTGAAACCCAAATGCTTTAAAAGAGCCCAAACTGCTATAGCACTAGCACCAGGCCTCGTTCCCGTAATCATCGGGTGGGAAACTTTGCCCCCTGCTAAATAAGGTGCGGGAATACTTATTGAATCCACAAATTTCTTTTTCCTAAATAGTATCCCTCCCGCTGGGATTGGAGCCATACCCATCTTGTGCGGGTCAATTGTAATGCTTTGCACGCCTTTGAGCTTGAAGTCAAAGTCGGGCAGCTCATAACCCAAGACCTTTGCAAAGGGAATAACAAAGCCACCAAAAGCAGCATCGACGTGGAGGGGGATTCCATAGTCAAGAGCTAGGTCTGAGAGAGAAGGAATATCATCAACCACACCTAAACCCGTTGTTCCAGCTATTCCAACGATACCTATCGTGTTGTCGCTGATTTTACTCTCCACATCGTTCACATTTACAGAGTAGTCCTTATTGAGCTTAGCCCAAACGAGCTTGACTTTTAACAAGTCGCTCGCCTTGAGGAAGGAAAAGTGAGCACTCTTAGGAAGAATGAGCTCGGGCTCTTCAACATCGCTGACATTCCTAAATGCTCTCACCGCTAGGATATTTGCCTCTGTTCCACCGCTAACTATGTTTCCGTGAGCCTTTTTAAGGTGCAGAAGTTCACCAAGCATTTGAATAGCTTCCCGCTCAATTTTTTGACTTCCAACGTGGAGTCCTGGATCTCCAAGGTTTCTATCCATGTACTTGCGAACTATCTTCTGAGCAAGCGGATGAGGATATGTGCACATTGAACCCAAGATTTTGCCCGAATCAAACGTCAAATCCAAGCTTAGGCGCTTTTCAAGCTCCCCCATAACTTCTTCCTCGCTTAGGCCATCCTCTGGAATCATTCTCCCACCTTGCATAGGGTTGTTCATTGGACGTTTAAACTTTGTGCTTAACTTATTTTCTCTTTAGTTTTCTTTAGGTAAGCCTTAAAGAATTGAGGCGTAGTTAGTGCTGTGAGCATCGAAACCGCCACTATGGCAGCAAAAATTGTTTGATCTATTAACTTGCTCTCGAGCCCAAACTTCAAAATAGCAAGCTCCAAGCTTCCCCTACCTCCCATTCCAATACCCACCAAGAGGGACTTCCCCCAATCAAAGCCAAAAACTCTCATTCCAAATCCACAGCCTATGAGCTTGCCAAAAACTGCCGCCAAGTACAAGAGTACAATCAGCGCTAGGTTTACGTCGCTGATTTTTGGATTAAATATTAAGCCAACGTAAATGAAAAACAGTGGGATGAAGAACTCAGTTAGAACCACCTGCAGCTCGCCTATGAGCTCATTGAGCTTAATGCGGCTTATAATGAGGGGGTCTTTTCTTTCTCTAAGGCGGCTTATAGTGAGACCTGCCAAATACGCCCCAATTATACGATTCAGCCCAACTTCTTCTGCCAGCAGAGCTAAAAAGAACGTTAGTATTAATGTAAATGTAAAGAAGGTGTTTACATCCCTGATTATGTTGTTAATCCACTTGGAACGCTTGAAGATTAACTCAGACGCTATCAAAACTGTGACAATGAATGTGACAATTTTAATCGTCAAGATCACTAGAGAAGAGGGAGTAAACTCTCCCCTAGCTAAAGCAGTGATCACACCAATCAAATAAACCGCTATGATATCATCGGTGAATGCAGCCCCCATTAAAATTGATGAAACGTCTCTATCTGGCCTTTCACGCATTATAACCCCACTAGTAACCTCTATTGCCGTATTGCCTAAAACAGCGCCTGCAAAAATTGCCGCCGCGAGGCCATAGCCTCCAAAGTAGTAAACAGTCAAAAAGCCGAAGAGGAAGGAAAAAGCCACTCCAAAAGAAGCCACAACAACTGCTTTTACTTTATTGATGGCTATTGTGGCAAAATTGCTCGTCAATCCGGTGTAGAGCATCATCATGATTAAACCAAACTCCGAGAGAACCTTGAGTTCATTGCTTGGTGTAATGATGTTGAGTACAAAGGGACCCAAGATAATGCCCGTTAAAACGTGAGCAATGATTGGGTGTATCTCTTTCTTTTCAAATAGCCACTCAATGCTTTTTGCAAAAACTAGGAGAATCGATAGGTCTAAGATGTAGTTCAACTCACACCCTCCTACCCAACAGTGCTACAGCTATCCAAAGAATCATCAGGACTATTGCAAGGAGCATAGCTATCGTAGCACCCTTTTGAGTTCCAAAGACTATTGGAATGGGGCCTATCATTATAACCCCTCCAGTTTCAACATCCACATTAGACTCGCCGCTAAGTGCGCTCATCATTGTGCCGATAAAGACCATTAAGAAACCCGTGAATATCAGCACTATTCCCGCTATTACTAGAAGCTCTCCCCTCATGGTTCATCACTTAAGGTTTAAGCACTCCTTTTTAAAACTTTAACCCAAAGGATTATTAAACATCAGATAGCTAAAATTTTGAGGAATATGTTGGTGCTGGTGGATTTAGACGATACCCTTTGCAACACATGGGAGGCAGCAAAATATAGCGTCTTAAGGCTCTTGCCTCACTTACTGAAAAAGAGGAAGATTAGAGCGCTCATATATATCCTAACTCAGCGGTATAAAGAGTTAGAGCAGTCAAAAGAGCTCCACATTCTGGATTTGGATAAGCTATTGGAACAGTTCATGGAAAGGGTTTATAGAAAAGTTTCGGAGAAAGACTTAGATGAAATGCTTGATTTGGTCGATAGGACATTTTTCTCAAATCTAAAGCTCTATCCGGATGCAAAAGACTTTCTGGAAGGCTTAAGGGAGATGGGAGCGAAGATAGTCCTCATAACTGATTCTTCATCATACTGGCAGAGAAAGAAGCTCGAGTATTTGGACATCAAAGACTATTTCGATGCTCTAATAATAAGCGGCGAGACTGGAATAAGCAAGCTTGATCCCCACAACTTCTTTTTGGCGAAGAAGATGTTTCCAAGGGAAGACGAAATTTACATGGTAGGGGATAGAGATGAGACCGACATGAAAGGAGGCAAGACTATTGGAGCAACAACTATACTTGTAAAGAGAGGCTACTTTCAAGCCAGACGGCCGGAGTATGCAGACTACATAGTGGGAGACCTTAGAGAAGCCTTGGAGGTGATAAAGCGTGAGCATGAAAAGCGAGCTTAAAAGAAAGGCACTTCACTTAACAGGGCTGAGCATCCCCATGATATACCTGCTTTTCGGTAGGGAGTTCACACTTAGATTTACAGGATTTTTCTTGATTCTCTTCGTGATTCTCGAGCCATTTAGAATAGTTGAGCACCTGCGAGACGGCGTGAAGAAGAGGCTCCATCTGTATGTGGACGAAGAGATAATAGCAAAATTTGAGGATGAACTGGATAGCATAGCGAGAGAACACGAAAGGTACTGGATTGGAGCGCATATATACTTCACCTTAGCCGCACTCATCGTCATTTATCTGTTTCCAGAGGACATAGCCATAGGTGCTATTGCCGCTGCTACATTGGGAGATGCAATGGCAGCTATAATTGGAAAGAGCTTTGGAAGACATCGCTTCAAAAACGGCAAAAGCTTAGAAGGAAGCTCAGCTTACTTCCTAACAGCCCTTTTAATTCTAGTGCCCTTAACAGACTTACCGCACGGCATAATAGGGGCATTAGCAGGGGCTATAACGGAATTCTATGAACTACCGCCGGATGATAACTTTTCAAACCAGCTGGCAATAGCTGTAGTGCTCTATGTGTTTAGAATAGCACTATTTTAGAGAATAAAACAAAAAAAGAAGAGTCATTGAATTTGAACTTCAGCAAACGTGCTTATGTTATCTTGGTCGCCCCACTCGTTGTCGCTGTCGTGCATGCTTGGATCATCGGGCAAGCTTTCAACGGCTGAATCCCCAGCGCTTGAGCCTGTTACCCAAGCGGTTATGTAGACTTTGCTTGCTTTTCCTCCCAAGACCTCCCATGGAATTGCTACCTCCAATGTTTGAAGGCCATTTACTTTACCTGTCCATGCAATAAAGCCTATCTCCGCTATATCGTAGCGCTCCCAGCTAGTTCCATTCCAAATGCTTAGCTGTGCTGCTTCAATTGAATCTGTTCCTTTCTCTCCAAAGAACTCTCCTTTCCAGTAGAAGTACATTTGGGCATCAATACCCCTTGTAAATGCCATCTTCCTATCCCATGCATCAGTATTTCCAGTGTATCCCCCTTCTTTGTAGTCCAAGCCAATTCCGTAGGCCACTCTCCATGAGGCTTTGTTGTCTGTAGTTAGGGCTACGTAGAGATAGGTATCATCATAATCAACATAGAGGGCTTTTAAGTTTGCTCCATCCTGGCCAAATCCTTGCGTATCTTCCGCTACTTTCGTTTCAGCACTCCAATCATCTAAGTTACCATCCACAGTCTTAGTGAGCTTCGATACCAAGTCCTCCTTCTCAGCAATTTCTAAAAAGCTTTCAATTTCTTTTTGAAGCCTCAACAACCTGGAATATGCAGAGAATATCTTTGTAGCACCTCTGAGCTCATAATGAGGCATGGAGATGAGGTTTTGACCTTCATTATAGAGCTCTTGGCTTTCATTGAGCTTAAGCTTAAATTCCTCAATTTGTTGCATGTACTTCTCAGGTAGCCTCATTGCAGAGAGGTTTTCCATAATATCAAGGGTTTGCTGGTATTTCGGCCAATAGAGCTTCGGCCATACATAGACACCCATTTTGACGAGATCATTTTGAGTCTTAGCGATTCTTCCAACATCAATCTTAAGCGTTGCAATGTTGTTGTTCTCATTGACCTCTTCTATTTCATTGTTGGGATCAACAACAGCTTTTAATTCATGGGTTCCCCATGCTTTCGAGTATTCGTAAGTGTAGCTCAATGAAATGTTGCCCTTTGCAGAAACATTCACTATCCAGCTCTTTATGAGGTTATCGTCATCAAAAAGCTCCACAGTAACGTTTTGAGCGTCCACTTCACCAAGGTTCTCCACAGTGATTGTGAGGTTTGCAGGCTGCCATTGCTCAACATTTAGAACGTTTGAGGAAATGCTAACGGCCAGCTCGGGTTTTGGAATTGGGATCTCGATTACAGTGAGGTTTGAGAATGTGTCACTATCTCCCCACTCATTGCCACTATCAGCTACAACGGAGCTTTCGGGAAGTACATCAACCGCAGATCCACCTCCTCCTGTTACCCATGTAATAACAGCGATTTTGTTTGTTCTTCCCCCTATAGCACTCCATGGGATTTTAATTTCAAGAGTTTTCAAACCAATGGAACTGTTTCCTGTCCATGCAAAGCTTCCCCCAACATCGCCGACTTTCTTATACTCCCATCCGCTTCCTGTCCAAGGTAGAAAAGCAACGTTCTCCTGCCCATCCACAGTGGGCTTTGCTTGTGACTTATCCCACCACGTATAGAGTTCGTAATCAATTGCATAGCCACCTTCAAAGTTTATGCTTCTTCCCCAGGCATCACTCGTTCCAGTGTATCCGTTCCCGCTTCCGGGATCAACATCAATACCTATACCATACGCCATATCCCAATTGGCATTGTTGTTCGCTTCGAGTGCTATGTATAAATACTGATCGTCGTAAGAGACATAGAAAGAACTTAGATTTCCACCATCAACACCATATCCTAAATTGTCTTTTGCTACAAGCTCATAGCCCGCCCAATCGCTTAAGTCTCCATCGATGGTCTTTGGAGCTAGAGGAAGGGTTATAAAATTCGTTAAAGTATCACTGTCAGTCCACTCCGAATTTCCTGTAGAGGGATAATTAACGTCGGGGTCAACTGGAAGGGTATCAACTGCAGAATCCCCATCGTTATTTCCAGCAACCCAAGATATTAGTGCCAAGTTAGAGGGCTTTCCACCTAAAGTACTCCAAGGAATCTTTATTTCTATTGTTTGAATGCCACTATCACCACCAATGTACTCATAATCCCCGACATCTTTCATGTTTCCAACGAATTGCCAACTGCTTCCATCCCACTTACGAAGTTCCATCCAAGTTATTTGACCATCTTGAGCTTCTGCATATACTATATACTCCGGTAGATATGTCCCATTAAAGTATATTTTCTTTGCCCAAGGATCGCTACTTCCACCACTAGCACTTCCCGGATTAATGTCAATCGCAATCCCGTAATCAGGCCAATATTTAGCCGTATTATTAGTTTTGATGGCGATGTAGAGATATTCGTCATCCCAAGCCACGTAGAGGTTGTCGAGATTTGCTCCAGGAACAGTGCTATCAACGCCGCGAGACACTAAATCCAGTGTGCCCCAATCGTTTAGGTTTCCATCGATAATTTTAGTGCCATAGAGCGCATTTACAAACCCCACTGTCGGTACTACACTCAACACAATCAAAACAATAATGCCCAGACTAACTACTCCCAACCTCATTTTGAGTCACCCCGGGTGATAATTGTTCACCCTAGTTGATATATGAGCATAAAATATTTATATATCTTTTTGAATATCACTAGTAGTGATAATTCACTTGGAGGTGCAGGAATGGAGAAGATCAACTTCATCTTTGGCATTCATAATCACCAGCCCCTTGGAAACTTTGGTTGGGTGCTCGAGGAGGCATATAACAACTCATACCGGCCGTTCATGGAAATTCTCGAGGAATTCCCAAACATGAAGCTTGCGGTTCATTTCAGCGGGCCCCTCTTAGAGTGGCTCGATGAAAACCATCCCGATTATATCGATCTCTTGAAAAAGCTCATCAAAAAAGGGCAGCTGGAGATAGTTGTCGCTGGTTTTTATGAACCCGTTTTAGCTGCGATCCCTAAAGAGGATAGAATTCTACAAATTAATCTTCTAAAGAATTATGCTAAAAGTCTCGGCTATGATGCCAAAGGAGTGTGGCTGACCGAGAGAGTTTGGCAGCCGGAGCTGGTGAAATCGCTTAGGGAGGCAGGGATCGAGTATGTAGTCGTTGATGACTACCACTTTATGAGCGCCGGGCTGAGCAAAGAAGAGCTTTATTGGCCGTATTATACTGAAGACGGTGGAGAGGTAATAAGCGTCTTTCCAATTGACGAAAAGCTCCGCTATCTCATACCATTTAGACCTGTGGAAAAGACAATTGAGTACTTAGAAGGCCTTGTCGATAAAGACCCATCAAAAGTTGCCGTGTTCCACGATGATGGAGAGAAGTTTGGTGTCTGGCCGGGGACGCACGAATGGGTATACAAAAAGGGATGGCTTAGAGAGTTCTTTGATACTGTAACAAGCAACGAAAAGATTAACTTAATGACTTACTCCGAATATCTGGCCAAGTTTACTCCAAAAGGCTTGGTTTACCTCCCAATTGCTTCCTACTTTGAGATGAGTGAGTGGTCCCTTCCAGCGAAGCAAGCAAAGCTCTTCGTTGAGTTCGTCGAACAGCTTAAAGAAGAGGGCAAGTTTGAAAAGTACCGCGTCTTTGTTAGAGGAGGAATTTGGAAGAACTTCTTCTTCAAGTATCCAGAAAGCAATTTTATGCACAAGAGAATGCTTTACGTGAGCAGACTTGCAAGAGAGCATGAAGAAGCGAGGAACTACATTCTAAAGGCCCAGTGCAACGATGCCTACTGGCACGGCGTCTTTGGAGGTGTTTACCTGCCGCATTTGAGAAGGGCAATTTGGGAGAATATAATCAAAGCCCAGAGCTACTTCCCAAGCGAGGCTAAAGTCTTAGATGTAGACTTCGACGGCAAAAAAGAAGTCATGCTTGAAAATTCTCACTTTATAGCAACTATTAAGCCCCATTATGGCGGAAGCATCTTCGAGCTGAGCTCCAAAAAGAGAGCGGTAAACTACAACGATGTCTTAGCAAGGAGATGGGAGCACTATCATGATGTCCCAGAGGCCGCAACTCCCGAGGAAGAGACTGAAGAAGGTGTTGCAAGCATTCATGAGCTTGGAAAAGAAATTCCAGAAGAGATTAAGCGTGAATTAGCTTACGACTGGCAGCTTAGGGCCATACTCCAAGACCACTTCCTCAAAGAGGGTGAAACGCTCGATAACTACCGCCTCGTTAAGTACTGGGAACTCGGCGATTTCGTGAACCAGCCCTATGAGTTTGAGCTGAGTGAAGGAAAGATAAAACTCTGGCGCAATGGCGGACTCTACGGAGAGGAAAAAGTCCCAGCAAAGGTTGAGAAGGAGATTGAGCTCACGGAGGACGGATTTATAGTGAGGTACAGAGTGGTGCTCGAAAAGCACTATAAAGCCCTCTTTGGTGTTGAGCTCAACTTGGCGGTGCACAGTGTAATGGAAAAGCCAGAAGAATTCGAAGCACAGAGCTTTGAAATAAATGATCCCTATGGAATGGGCAAAGTTAGAATAGAGCTCAACAAGAAAGCCAGAGTCTGGAAGTTCCCGATAAAAACACTCTCACAGTCAGAGAGCGGATGGGACTTCGTGCAGCAGGGAGTTAGCTACACGTTATTATTCCCAATTGAAAAGGAGCTTGAATTTGAGGTTAGGTTTAGGGAAGTTTAAGCTATTTTTCTACCACCCCAATCTTTTTATGTCATTAGTTCAAGCTTATCGATGTAGCGGAAAAGTAGGTGAGGACTTTGAAGCCCCGATTTGATGCTTATTTTTTAACATTTAGAGAGGCTAATAGATTGCTCGTCGGTAGGGGTGAAGTTAGAATAAATTTGGATTTAGGAAAAACTAAAAGAACACTCACGGTCATTGCGGAGGAGGATAGGGTAATCTTCCCCGATGGGAGTGAAGTGGAGAAGAAGATTTTAGGAAAAATAGCTAAAGATGAAAACAACATATACTTCGTCAAAGATGGGGGAATATTCAAGGCAGCAATAGCTAAAGAAGGCTTTTACAAGCTTGTTCCGACAATCCCACCCACAATAGAGATAAACGGCATTAGAATGCACCGCACGAAGGAAGTAACTCCCTTAGAGGATACCCTCAGCAAAATCAACACAGTAAAGCCAAAGGAGGGAGAAATGCTCCTCGACACGTGCATGGGGCTTGGCTATACCGCAATAGAGAGCGCCAAAAGAGGGGCGTACGTAATGACAATTGAAAAAGACCCAAACGTTTTAGAGCTAGCGAAGCTCAACCCCTGGAGCTGGGAGCTCTTTCACTCGCAGAACATCCAAGTAATCCATGGAGATGCATTTGATGTTGTAAAGCGCTTTAGAGATGAGACATTTGATGTCATAATCCATGACCCGCCGCGCTTCAGCCTAGCGGGACATTTGTACAGCGAGGAGTTTTATAGGGAGCTATTTAGAGTGCTGAAGAAGGGAGGAAGGCTCTTCCACTACGTCGGAAATCCAGGGAAGAAGTATAGAAGAAAAGATTTGCAAAGAGGAGTTATGGAAAGGCTGAGAAAAGTAGGATTTAAGAACGTTAAGCGGGTTGAGGAAGCGCTGGGACTAGTAGCAAAGAAGGTTTAGAAAAAAGAAAACCTTACTCCTTCTTCCCCAAAATCTCCTCAACGTTAAATCCTTCTTTTCCTTCAACGAGCTTGCGCTCAAAGAACTCCATTATGAGCTTGTAACGCTTTGCCCTGTGCCTTGGGGAGCCCCTTATACTGTGTCCGTGGGCGCCTTTCTTAAATATTGCAATGTAAGTCTCTTTTCCTAAGTCCTTAAGCACGTGATAGAACATTACAGATTGGTCCAAGGGGCAGCGGTAGTCTTCGAGGGAGTGAATTATCAGCAAGGGTGCTTTTACTCTGTCCGCATAGAATAGTGGGCTAAGCTTCTTGTAGTTCTCGTTTTCGAGTGGATTTTCACCAATGACCTCTTTATCGAACCAAAGACCAATGTCCGAGAAGGCATAGCTCGTCAGCCAGTAGCTTATTCCATTCTCACTAACGCCAGCTTTGAAGAGGTCACTTTGCGTTAGTGCCCAGTTAGTCATATACCCTCCATAGCTTATGCCCGTGATTCCTACCCTTTCCTTATCTGCTTGAGGCTCGAGCGTGAAGAATTCCTCTATGCCCCTGAGTATGTCTTGGAAGTCCTCTAAGCCCGTTCTTTCAAGCACTCTAAGTGCAAAGTCCTCATCATAGCCATTGCTTCCTCTTGGATTGACAAAAACTATGTAAAAGCCCTTATCTGCCAAGAGCTGCATCTCGTACTTGAAGTAATATCCATACATACCCTTGGGCCCGCCGTGAACAAAGACTATAACGGGAGCTTTCTCGCCCTCCTTTATGTCTGGCTTTATATACCACCCGTCAAGCTCTAAATCGAGGCTCTTAAAGCGGAAGTGCTTTATTGGTCTCCTCTTGAGCTTGCTCAAAATAGGCCCGTTGTAGTCGGTGAGCTGCTTGAGCTCGCCGTCCCATATGAAGGCCTCGCTCGGCATGGTGTCAATTTGCTTGAGGAATACAACCTTTCCGTCATCACTCACGTCAAAGCCCATAACCCACGCATTTTCTTCAACGATTGAGATTAGCTCCTCGCCGCTCAGCTTGTACAATGAAACCCTCCCTTCTCTTGGGCTTAGGAAGTAAACATTCCCTTGGGCATCAAACTTTCCTTCCCAGTTATTGTAGATAAAGCGCTCTGTGAGAGGCTTGACCTCCTCGCCGTCCCAAATGTAGAGATAATCATGCTCACTGAGCTTTTCTTTCTTTGGCTTACCTATGAGCAAAAGATCCTTTCCGTTTGAGTCAATTGCTGCAAATGAGACCTTCTCAAATATCTTCTCGCTCTCACCGTCCTTATACCTAAAGATGTCGTAGAACTTGAAGAACTGAAGCTTGCCGTTCTCTCTGTGGGGGACGTTATATATTACCTCATCGCCGTGCCACAGTCCAGAGGAGAACTTTTCAGCCGTGAACTCCTCTAAAATTTCCTCGCCTTCGCTGTCGTAAATCCAAAATGTTGTCTTTTCACCGTCAAAAAAGCCCTTATTGTCGAACCAAACTGGAACGTCGTACTCAAAGATAAAGTCCTCATCTTCTCTCCTCTTGAAGCCAGTGATTAACAAGCGCCTATCATCTTCGTTCCAGCTCACGTTTAAAATGTTCTTAACTTCCATGAGCTTTTTAGCGCTCATGCTCCTCAAATCAATCAGCCAGAGCTCGCTCGTCTTTTTCTCTTCATTTCCTCTGACGAAAGTCAGTTTTGCTCCGCTCGGAGAAAAGCGGGGCATTGAAGCATTCTCCACGTATTTTCTCTCTCCACTCTCAAGTTCCTCAACGACAATTGTATTCTCGTATTTGTTGTCTTTGAGGTTTGCTTTGGTCAAAACGTAGGCAACCCTCTTTCCATCTTTGGAAATCCTTACATCGCTCAAGTAGGAAAACTTTGCAAAAGTGTTTTCATCCCATTCGATATTATTCATAACGCTATCACCTAAGTTATAAAGAGCCTTAAAAGTATTTAAACTTTAACTCTATTAAGGAGAAAGAAAGGTGGGACTAATGAAAGAAGAACACGCCGTCACAGTAATACTAATCACAGGACTTGCCTTATCATTAATTACAAAGTCATACATTGGAATAGTATTCGCGGCCTTAGGAATTCCTCTCTACCTGGCGTATTTAGCTAGAGAACAGAACATACTCGTCAAGGCCAGGCTCTTCGACAGAGATCTGTTTTTAATGATGGGAATAACTCTGGTGATAATCCTAGCATTCAAGAAATTCTCAGATCCAAGAATTGGACTCATTTCTATGGCCGTTGTAATACCGCTGGCATTTTTAATTTGGGACAGACTAAAGGGTAGAGAGTAGCTCTAAAACCTTCGCAGAATTACCGCTTTTCTTGTATACACCTACCGCATCTTTAAGTGCATCTAAAAACTCCTCCTCAATTCCAAATTTTTCCCTAATTTTCTTTGAGATTGTATTGTCGTTGAGAAAAACCATTGCCATTGCCGAAGTTAAGTTTTTAGGCTTCCTCCTCAAGCTGGCTTTCTCGAAGTCAATTATCCACACATCCTTTCCGATTAATATGTGCTTTCCTCCTTGGATTTGGCCGTGATCAACGCCAAGCTGATCGAGTTTAAGCGTCTTTTGAGCTATTTCAATTATGTGCCTCTTCTCAACGTCAGCATAAAGAATAGGCTCTCCATCCATAAAACACCTTACTAAATAGTCCAAACCCTCAAAGCTTCCTGCGAAAATGAGTTCAGACGTTATACCCTGCCCTTTCAAAAATTCAAGTATCTCCGCTTCACGCTTTAGAGTTTTTCTCGGAGAGTCCCTGCGCTGCAGTTTTATGAGAACTTTTTCACCTTTCAGCTGACCAGTAAAAACTAAACTAGTGTTACCTTTCGAGTATGGAATGACATCAGTTATTCCACGCTCTCCCAAATGCCCATAAAACCTTTTGAGGGTGTCTTCATCAAGTAAGTGACTTATCATGGCTTTTCGATAACCTTAAATACCCCAAAGAATAAAATTATTTTGGTGGTAAGCTATGGTGACAGCTTTTATTTTGATGGTTACGGCTGCTGGAAAGGAAAGAGAAGTTATGGAGAAACTTTTGGCCATACCAGATGTTAAGGAGGCCTACGTCGTTTATGGAGAATACGACCTCGTTGTAAAAGTTGAGACTGAAACACTAAAAGATTTGGATCAATTCATCACAGAAAAGATAAGAAAGATGCCCGAGATACAGATGACATCAACAATGATAGCTATATGAAGCTTTCTTTCTTTTCTCAGTTACGTTTTTAAAAGCTCTTCTCAAACCCTTACTTGGTGAGTGATGATGCCGTATTTGGTGATAGAGCACCTTGAGGAGATAAGCGAGTGGCTCTGGCTTGAATATTCTCATGTAGCTAAGTGGTGGGGAGATAATCTGATATTTACAAATGTTAGAGAAGATGAGAGAGAAAGACTCGCAAAGCTTGGAAATGTCCTGAGCGAAAGCGTAACGAAGTTCCCATTCGACCGCTCAAAGATAATAGTCCTCGATCTGCAGGCAGAGGAAGAGCTTAAGCCAGAAGACATTGAGGAGGACACAATAATCATAGTGGGCGGTATTTTGGGAAACGCCATCCCTACAGGAAGAACAAAGGAGTTCATAACCTCAAAGATGGAGGGCGTTAAGGTAAGGCACATAGGGAAGCCGCAGTTCTCAATTGACGGGGCGTCAATAGTGGCAAAGCTCATAGCTGACGGCAAAAGGCTCGAGGAGATTGAGTACGAGGAAAACCCAACGATTAAGCTCGATGAGTTCAGCGAGATGACTCTTCACTACGCAGTGCTGAAGATAAATGGGGAGCTTTTGCTCACGCCCGGCCTTTTGGAGCTCCAAAAGGAGGAGCTTGGATTTGACGATGATGAAATAAGTGATGAGGAATTAGATGCTTTTTTCGCAGGGGAGGGAGAGCTCTAACTCACCTCAATCCCCTCAGCTTCTCCAAAACCCTCGCCCTATCCTTTTTGTCTACGATGAGGAAAATCTCTTGTACGCTGCCGTCGCTTTTTGCCAAAAGCTTGAAGCCCGTTAATGTCTCCCTAACAACTTTAATCTCAAAGCCTCGAGAATCGCTGGCGTAAATGCGCCCAGGGATTACCTTCTTAACACCTTCAATTGAGGATATCTCCTCAAGAACAGGAAGGATGCCCTTCAGGAGATGATGCTCTCTCTTGACGCCGCGCTTGAAGTACTTGGGCATGGATGAGAGTACGGGCCGGGCTTTTTATCTTTTACTGATGATAGGTTCATCCAAACAGCAATAAGATTTTTATATTTTTGATGTAGTAAAAATTTTAGGTGAGATAATTATGAAGTTTAGGGCACTGGTGGTAGTACTCCTTGCAATTATGTTCTTGACCCAGACCCTCACAGCAACGGGGGCGCCTAGCAAAAATTCTCAAACCGCCGCATTGGTGATTATCTCCATGCCCGAGGGAGCTACCGTTAGCATATCAAACCAAAGCGGAGTATGGTACACCCCCGTTAATATAACTCTGTTCCCGGATGTGAAGGGAGGGGAGTATAAAATTACAATCTCAAAAGAGGGCTATCCTACGGCGATAGCCATTATCAATCTGACTCCTAGAGACGTGAAGATCATAAAGGTCGACCTTGAAGGCCTGCGTGCTGCTTTTGGTGAGAATGCAACGGTGGAGTTTAATGAAGCCCCCTATGAAAGTATTAAAGGAGGACATGCCTCCTCGTGGGTGGGATGCGGGGGCATGTCCTTTTCACCGCTTCGCGAGCCGCCCATGAACGTCCTGAAGCCGAGCAGCGGCGACCGCTACTTCCTCCTCATCCCAAACAACACCCCCATCCAAACACCGGGATGCATTGTGCTTACGAGGATATACTTCCATGGGGAGGACGGCTACTCAATCGTGAGCAGCTTCCCATACTTCTCGAGTTATATCCCCCCAATGGCCACGATAGTGGTAAACTCCACACCAAAAGACGCTAAAGTATATGTGTTCGACCATCACATCTCTGCAGAATGGTTCACCCCAATGACGCTTAGAGTCCCTGTGATTAAGGAGCCGGTGAACAATGTGACCCTCTACTACCCCGATTTTGAGCGCAGAGCGGATGGGAAGGTGGTGCAAAAGGTAATCACAAGAAACATCAGCATCATATCCCCCTTTGATACATATAGGATCAAGGTTGCCTACGGCAATTATGCTCTTGAAACGATGATTAAACCTGCACCGGGTGAAACGATGACCCTCAACGTGGAATTTGAAACTCTGAGAAAGGCCTTTGAAGTAGTGCCCATGAACGGGACTTTAAACATCTATACAGACCCCAAAAATGCCGCGCTGATGATAAAGGACTCCTCAGGGGAAATCGTTGCGAGAGGATATGCTCCGATGCGGCTTAGCCTTCCTCCCGGCGAGTACACCATCACCGCCTCCAAGTACCGCGCTGGAGCCAACGTGGCAAGAGTATATGTTGCATCAAACACATCAAAAAGCGTTACTCTCCACCTCTCCCAAAAGCAAGCAGTTCTGAAGCTCAATGTATTCCCAGCAAATGCCACTGTTTTGGTCAACGGCGCTCGTAGGGGAGAAGGAATTGAGCGGTTAGTTCTGAAGGCTGGAGATTACGTAATCACATTCAGAGCCCCGGGATTTCTTGAACACAAAGAGAGGATAATTCTCCATCCAGGAGATACAAAAGTGCTGAACGTCACCCTGACACCTCTGCCCACCTAAAGGTGAGACTTTATGCCTTCTTTTTAACCTTCACTGCAATGCCCCTTCTTGCTTTAACCATTTCCTCGCCGCTCAAGATGGCTTTTCCAACTGCCACTACCTGCCCTTCTTTGACGACACCCACTATATCATCGGGCCTTATTTTTGAGTCAGCTTCATTTACACCAACGGCAAAGACATCTCCTCTCAACTCAAAGTCAATCTTGACCCAATAGGAGTTTGTTGCATCGTAAATGCGCTGCATTCCAAATGGAGTAACGCTTATAACGCCGTCCTTATATGTGGCTGTCTGCTTGCCCTCAACGAAGAGCCTGAGCATCTTTGAGCCTTTGATTTGGCCTCCTTCAGGAAGAACGGCCTCTCCTGCACCTAAGCCAAAGTAGAAGTCGAAGACCTTCCTTATACCGTCGTAGAAGCGATATGCCCTGTCCTCTTTGCCAGCTGTTAAGTCTAAATTAAGTTCCTTAAGAGTATCCCTAAGAGCATTTAAGCTCTCATGGCTTGTAGTGCCTCCTTTCACTGGAACAAAGATTATTTCGCGCCCGCTCATTTCACTCGCTCTCTTGGCAATCTCAACGTAGGCTTCATCCACATGTGCGACGATTGGCACATTAGGATACTTCTCCAAAGTCTTAGCTAAAAGCTTTGCAGCTGAGCTAATTTCCTCTTCGCTCCAGTGGCCGGTAACGACTATATCATACTTAGCCAGCCACTCCCACTCCCTTGGAACAACGCCAAAAGGCGAAGTTAAGATAAGCTCATGGACTTTGTAGCGTCCGCTACCCAAAGCCTCTTTTACAGCTTTTCTATAGAGCATATGGCTCCTCGAGTAGGAGTAGGGCTTTTTAGCCGAGCACGGGAACAATAGGAGGAGTTCAACGTTCTTAGGTGGTTCGAATCTCTCCTCAACGCGCTGGTGCCACCTTTTAACTTCAGGCCTATTTTGGGAGGCATCGCTTATGAAGTAAACCGTTTCCTTTTGAATTGGGGTGTATTTTTCGAGATAATCCCCATATTCTTTATCCGCTATCCTCAATATGCCGGCGTTATACTGGGTAGGGAAGAAGTTTTCAACAAGGTAGCGGAGCTTGCCTTCTTTCAAAGCCTCTCTTACGAGAGCAATAGTTTTTTGGGCAAATTCAAGAGAGTTTTCTCCTTCTTCCCAAAGCAAGGGAGAGTAAGGGATAAATGCCTTCTTATGGAAGTCGTAGAGCTTTAAGCTCTTAGTGTCAAAGGCATCAACGCCGAGGTAGACGGCTAATGGATAAAAGAATGGCTCCAAATCAGTGATTATCATTAAGTTGGGATTTTTCTCCCTTATTAATGCAAGAGTGGCAACAAATCTCCTATAATCCTTGACTAAAATCTTAGAGTTGCCCAGATAAACCGCATCGAACTCATTTTCACTCAACACCACATCTAAGAACTCCTCAAGAACGTCCAAAAACCTTATTGCTGGAACGTAGAGGGTGTTGAACTTCGAATAATCTACCTCATAGAGCCTAGTAAAGGCCTTTTTCACGATTTCAAGGGGGGTATAAAAGCTGATCGGAATGGAAGGGGCTAAATTAAAGTCATAGCCCTCAAAGTCTTTGGGGTAGAAGTAGGAATTAAAAGGGGACAGAGTAAAATCTAAGCCCGCTAAAGCAGGAGTCTTCACCAATTTCTGCTCTAACCTAAGTAGCCCAAGTCTTCCAGGGCCTTCGTGTTTTATCGTTTCCATATTCTGAGCCTCAGACTAAGTTGTAGCGCTGTAAGAGCAGGAGCTCATCCATGGTGAGCTTCTCACCGCGTTTGAACTTCTCCAAAGCAGCAACAGCCTTCTCGAAGTTGCTGTCCTTTTTGGCCCTCATTCTCGCAACCATCTTGTAAGCTATTAGCTCTTTGTGCTTGTCCTCGTACTCTCTTATCTTTCTCTCGACTTCTCTAAGCTCTCTCCTGACTTCCCTCATCCTCTCCCTGAGCTCAACGACCTTTTGGTGGTACTCATCGGCTTCCTTCTTGATCTCCTTAGCCTTCTCAAAGTTCTCTATCATTTGCTCGTGGAACTGCTGGCTCTGGTTTGCGAGTTGCTTGATCTCCAAGTTAATGCCCCTTCTTGCCTTCTTGAGGTTGTCAATTTTCTTCCTTACTTCAACAAGCTTGTTGTGGAATCTATCCGCCTGTTGGAGAATCTCAAGCTCGGTTGCAAGCACTTGGATTTGGTCGACGATTTGCCTCTCCCTTTCTGGGGAAACTGGCTTTGTTTGCAATTCCCACTCGAGCTTCTCAATCTTCTTCTCGATTTGATCCCTTGGCATGTTAAGCCTTCTCAACTGCTTGTACTCATCTCTCTTTGTCCTATACTCCAAAATCTCCTGATAGAGCAAGTCAAGCTGAGCATTTATTTCATCTCTGTTCTTCTTAAGCTCTTGAATTTGTTTGTTTACTTCATCTCTCTTCTCCTTAAACTCTCTCGCTTTTTGCCTTAAGGCTTGAACCTCCTTATTTTTCTCATCTCTCTTTTGGATCCAGACGTTGAGCTCCTTTTGTAGCTCATCAAGCTTTATCTGGATCTCCTTCTTCTCATTTTCAAGAGCCTCTATCTCCTGCTTTATCCTCTTAATTTCCTCTGGATCTACTTTCACTTGCATGTCCATACCCCTTCCTTGTTTTTAGAACAGGTGATCATCCTTCCATCGCCTTTATTTAAGCTTCAGCTTAGAAGAGTGCAAAGGTAAATAAAAACTTTTTGGATAGTTGACCAAAATGGGGTAATTCCCTAAAAGTGAAAAAGGTCTTAAAATTCCTATTATTTCCAATGCACAACCATAAGCCATCTAATTGCACAGAGACAGCAATAAAGAGCATTAAATGCACTAAAAAAAGCAGAACTAAAAATTAGTGAACTACCAACGTAATAGGGGATATACAACTGTCGTCGTTTATTATCAAAAGAGTTTTAATATTGTCATGAGAAAAAACGCTCGGTGAGAGAATGCACGAAATCTATGAGAGAGAAGTTTTGAAAAAGCTGAGAGAATTAAACGCTAAAAGGGTTTTAATTCAAACGCCTGAAGGCTTAAAGAGAGAAGCACAATATTTAGCAGACTTTTTGGAAGGCGAAGAAATTGAGGCAATAATAAGTGGTGACATAAACTATGGAGCGTGCGATCCGGCTGATAGAGAGGCGAAGCTTTTGGGGTGTGATGTGCTCATACATTTGGGGCACTCCTATATGCAACTAAATTTAGAGGTTCCCACTATTTTTATCCCCGCTTTTGCAAAGGTTGATGTGGTTAAAGCATTAGACAAGAATTTGAACGAGATTAAAAAGCTCGGCAAAAAAATAGCCCTCGTTACAACAGCTCAGCACATAATGGATTTAAAAAAAGCTGTGGAGTTTTTGGAAGAAAAAGGGTTCCAAGTTTTCATTGGAGAAGGAGACAACAGAATCTCGTTTAAAGGTCAAGTTTTGGGGTGCAACTTCACAGCAGCAAAAGTTAACGAAGAAGTTGATGGGGTCTTATTCCTAGGCGCTGGTTACTTCCATCCCATAGGAGTAGCTCTAGCGACTAAAAAACCAACCCTAGCGGTAAACCCCTACAGCGGCGATGCTCTATGGATGGATAAAGAAGTGGAGCGCATAGTTAGAAAGAGGTGGGGGCAAATAGCCAAGGCCTACGATGCAAAGAAGTTTGGAGTTATAATAAGCATCAAAAAAGGACAGCTCAGACTTAGAGAGGCTAAGCGCATTATTGCCCTCCTAAAAGAGCACGGGCGTGAAGCTAAGCTCATAGCTATGAACTACATAAATCCAGATGCTCTAGAAGGCTTTGACTTCGATGCCTACGTTGTGGTTGCCTGTCCTAGGGTTCCAGTAGACGATGTCGAAAGATGGCGCAAAGCGGTTTTAACGCCAAGAGAGGTTGAACTTCTACTTGGCCTAAGAGAAGACTACGAGTTCGATGAAATTCTCGGGGGCAAGAGGGAAGAAGATGAACCCCTCGGAATAAGCCTAAAGCTCAGATAAGCTTATTAACTTCAATGGAAAGTGTCTATCATGGGCTGGGTTGAACTCCTCATAATCCTCTGCACCCTGAGCGCGCTGGTAGGAATATACTATAGTTTTTTAAAAGCCTCTCTTGATACCTTTACATACAAAAAGCCTAGAAGGGTGTACCTAGCACTTGTATCAATTCTTGCAGTGCTAATCTCCCTAAAGGTGAGCTACGTCCTCGGCTTTGCAACTCTAGTAAGCTTCTTAGCAGTGGAGCGCCTAAACTCAAGGGAGCTAATGTTGGTGGCATTCTCTACGCAGTTCGGCTTTATGATGGGCATGGCTGTTGTCATGATAATCCTAATCTCATTGGGCTTTATCTTTGATATTCCAGCGCTCAAAGTAGAGATGACATTCGAAGACATAATGAGGTTCCTCTCGCAACAGTGAGGGATTGCCATGAAGAAAAAGCACCTCGCAATGATCCTCTCAAAGCTTAAAGGGTTTAAAAACCCAAAATTTGGGCTTGAGCAGTATAAAACTCCGGGAAACGTTGCCGCCGAGCTTCTATGGTTGGCCTATTCTCTGGATGAGATTGAGGATAGGGTTATAGCGGACTTAGGAGCCGGAACTGGAGTTTTAAGCGTTGGGGCCTGTCTTCTTGGAGCAAAAAAAGTCTACGCTGTTGAAAAAGATGAAGAGGCTTTGAAAATAGCCGAAGAGAACGTTAAATCCCTAAAACTAGAGGAGTGCGTTGAACTAATTCACGCCGATGTGGGAAGTTTTCCCCAACGGGTAGATGCCGTGATAATGAACCCTCCCTTCGGCTCTCAAAATCCAAAGGCGGATAGACCTTTCCTCTTAAAGGCCTTTGAGATAAGCGACGTTGTCTATTCCATTCACTTAGCAAAACCAGAGGTTAGAAAGTTTATTGAGGCTTTCGTTAGGGACAACGGCTTTGAGATTACACACCGCATAAACATTGACTTTGAAATTCCAGCTCAGTTCTTCTTCCACAAGAAAAGGTTGGAGAGAATAAGGGTAGATATTTACAGGTTCGAGAGGACATCATTATAAAGTGAAAATAGATGTCACCCTTCCTCAAGAAAAAACACAAAAGAATGAAATTTTCAAGGATACTCCATGCACTCACTCCTTCTCAACTTTAACCCTGAGCTCTTCAGCAAACCAGTTTACTCTCTGTGGGAATGGAATTTCAATTCCCTCACTATCAAGGGCTTCCTTAACCCTCTGCACTATTGTACTCCTGACATCAAACCATTTTTCGCTCGGCGTCCAGGCTCTAACCGCTATGCTGACGCCGCTATCTTCAAGGTTATCCACAAAGATCATCGGCTCAGGCTCTGCTAAAACGTAGGCCATCTCATCAAGCGTTCTTTTTATAACATCTATTGCTTTTTGAGCGTCTTCCTTGTATGCAATGCTCACAACAATATCGACCCTCCTAGCAGGATACTTTTGGAGGTTCACTATCTCGCTGTTGAAGAGCTTCTCATTTGGAATTCTCACCAGAGTGCCGTCCCAAGTTCTTATACGCGTAGAGAGGATCCTTATATCGTGGACGACTCCCCCATATTCGCCAATTTTGACGGGGTCACCTATCTTGAGGGGTTTGTCAAAATACATGAAAATCCCCGAGATAAAGTTAGCTACAACTGTTTGAGCAGAAAATCCCAAAATGATACCCGTTATTCCAGCAGCCGCTATAAGTGTTGTTAGTTTACCCGCAAATCCAGCTATGTTGAGAGCTATGAAAAACGCCAATATAACTACCGCATAGTAGAAGAGCTTCCCCTTAAGCTGAGCTTCTGGCAAGTTGCCCTTCTTTACACCACTCATGACCATGTAGTCCTTAGATTTTTTCGCAATCATATATGAGAAATAGAAAACTAGGAATGCCGCTGTTAGGTTGCTGAGTGTTGTCCCTAAAACTTCATAGGCCAAAATGCCAAGCGTGTCAAAGGCATAGATCGCCGACACAACCAATATGAGCCTGTGAACCATGCTGGCAGTTTCTTCGTTGAATATCCATACATACTCAGTTCTTCTCGAAATCTCGCTTATGTAGTGTTTAACAAATCTCGCCAAAAATAGACCAATCACCAAAACTATGGCCGCCTTCACAATACTGCCAATTGTTATGTCGAATACCATATTCTCAGCAAAGAAGCCTTGATTAAAAAAGCCAGTAACATTGTTAGTCACGTTCATTCTCACCACCTCATTAGAAAATTCGGAAGGGATAAGGCTTCTTTTGTGGCGTTTAAACCTTCTTTCGGCGGTTTTCCGGTGTTGTTTACCTCTGGAGTGTGGTTCTTAACTGTAGTTATAAGCAAAGGATAGTAAGCTTTCTCTTTGTTGTAGAACATGACGCTTCCCTTTATCGGGATAACAATCCTCTCAAGCATCTTCCACTCGTTTGAGGGGTTGCTTACAACTATCTTTGCAGCCCCAATTGAGTTCGGCTCTTCGAAGTAAAAATCTGTGACGTGGTATCTAACTATAACTCCATTTTCAACCGTGCCGTATAGAGCATACTTCTCCCTTCCAATGAAGAAGTGGTCAATAGTTAAGTTTCCCACCTTAACTTCAACTTCTATAGGTGCCTCAACAAAGCCCGTTATGGCATCTCCCGGAGGAACTGTCAAAGGCTCTTTAAATTTAACCATTAAAAGCTTAACACCGTATCCCACAGCCGGAGAAGGGAGTATTTTAAGATTATCACTACCTTTTTTGATGATCCTCTGTACATTGTCTCTTTTGTAAAGAAGTATTTCATCAGTTTCTTCGAGGATGTGTATTCTCTCGCCACCAATCTTAATTATCTGCGTCCTCAGCTCAACATCTCCAAACATAAAGAAAAATAGGAGTCGAAAGATATAAAGTTTGCCTAAAGCTCAACATAAGAAAGTTAAAAACAAAGGATGCACTCAGACCTTCTCAAATCTGATGTCTTCTATCTTTACATGGGTGAAAATATTTGCCCCGTTCTGCTCGATGAAAACTCCTTTAGCCTCTATAGGAATTGGGAGATTGGCAGATAAAGTGGCCTCACCTTGTCCTTGAATGTTGCCAAGCGTGTAGGTCCACCTGACGGTTGATACTTTAAAGCCTTTCCCCCCAAGGTTAACTGTACCATCAGGATCTATTTCATAATTATACTGGTAGCCCATAAAGCCCCAAGAACCTTTCTTCGCCTTGTAAAGATCCTCCCCCTCAATTGCAGTCCATATTCCAAAAGTATAAAAGCCATACCAGCTCGTATAAATGTTTCCTATGTCTGGAATGTTAGATATCAGATCCATATCCCCTTCCTGATATGGCATCGTGCTCATATCTCCGACTGCTCCGGGGTTGTAGAAGATGAACCTCTGGTCGCCGTAGGTTATGGAGATCCCAATGACATCCCCACCACCGTAAAGAGAAGCATACAAGGCGAAGAAGTCAAGTGAGGGGAAGAGGAAAAACGTGTCAGTGTTTTCTGTCCTTTCTTTAACCCATACAGTGTATTCCAATGGAGCTTCCATATCTGCACTGTTGATAGGGGTTATCTTCCCATAGTACTCATAGACCTCAAACTCACCCAAATCTACCTTCTCCTGCTCTCCGGTTTCCATATTTACCTTGTTTCCGTAAATGTGTATCTTTGTCTTTTCACGCTTCTTTTCGACTTTATACTCGTAGATATCTCCTCCTTCCTCAGTTCTGACACGGAGGTGGTACTTGATGTAGGTTATCATGTATTTCTGACCGTCTATCTCAATTGGACGGTAGGCATCCCATGGACTGACCCAAGTTGCAGACTCACTTTCCGTCTCTGTATAAGTCTCACTCTCCTCATACTCCTCCGTTGAGGTATAACTCTCAGTATAGCTTTGGACTGCACTTTCGGCTTCTTCCTTAACCTTTTCTTTAATTTCCTCGCCACCCCCAATGCAGCCACTAACAAAAACTAAACCAACGATAAATAAAGCCAAAATAGCATACTTCCCTTTCATAAAGAAGCCCCCTTTCTAAATACTTTAGCTCTCATAATATTTAACCGTTCCTTATACAATTCTGTGAACTGTCCCCCACATATAAGTTTACATCCGAGATGTTAGAATAAAACCAACGCAAAAAGACAAAACTTCTATGGGTTAATGCTCAGTCGTAAGAACCTCAAAAAAGCGAAGGGGCTTGATACCCAAAATACTGCCCACAATTACCGGCAAATCCACTACGAAAGGAACTTTATCAATAATACCAATGTCGGAGGTGGCAACTACATCAAAAGATTTGAGCTCATAGTCAGGCGCCTGGGACAGCCTGACCTCCCCCACCACACCGTGCTCATTAAGGGCCTTCCTCGTGAGCTTTGCTACTTCACCGCTTTTGCTAACCGGAGCGTCATACAGAAAAACGACTTCCTTTAACTCGAGGGAGGCGAGAGTATTGGCAAGCATGTTAAGGGTTTTTAAAGTGCCGGGGCTCAGTTTGTACCCCCTTTGATATTTCAAATCTCTTAGAAGGCCGTCCTCACAGAGCACCGCTTTCCCCTCAAGAAGGGACTCTAGGGTTATGAGGACATTGAAGCCGTCAACTCCAAGCACTCTATCCTTCAGCTCTTCTTTAGAGAGGAGCTTTCTCTTGCGCTCCGCTATTGCATTATCGCTGAAAACGCATCTCGCCAAGAAGTGCCTTTCTTTTAGAGAGAGCTTGTAGTGGTTTGCAACGAATTCTAAGGCATATTTTTTCCGATAGCCTCGATTTAAGAGGTATTTAAAGTCCTGATAAGCTAAAAAGAGAGAGGACATTAAACCACCTTCTCCAGGACTTCTTCCCCTGCGTGTATCCTAATCCGGACTTTTCCACCCAAAAGGGAGCTTTTGATTTTCTTGGTTAGTATCTCATCTACTTGGAATATTCCAGCTAAATGCTTCATCCAAATCTCTATCAATATAGGTTCTTCGCCCCCTTCTTTGATCTCAACCTTGTTGATGGCTAAAGAGGAAACTGCGTGGATATCAACTTTATCCTTCTTATGCGCCAGCCTGCTTCTCCCTTCCTCCATGTCACAGCCATCAGCTATTGTCACGCAGCTCCCCTCAATGGTAGTGCAAGGAACGGCCTCATCATGAGTATAGATGGCGTTAAGGGTTAAGGCCTTCAAGAGGAGCCAATCATCCTCCTCAAACGTTTTAGCGAGGCTTTCTATTATAGACTCCGCTAGAATTGTGCTGAAGAGATAGTGGTTTTCCCTATGAATCATGTTGCCTACATCATGGAAAAGTGCTCCGAAGGCGACGATAAACTTGCTCCACTCAAAGGACTTGCCCAATTTTTCAGCGGTTGTCTGAAGACCAAACTTTTTAATAATCCTTAAAATCTCAAGTGCATTCCTTGTAGTGAGCAAAACGTGAATTGCTCCATGATCATTAAACTGGTAGACGTTTAAAACGATGTAGTTTGTTGTATCAAAGTAATGCTTGTATCTAAAGTATGTCTCCTCATAAAGCGTATAGAGGTCGTCGTTGTTCATGAATTGCTTAATCTCACTGAGCAGAACTTTTTCTTCGTACATCTTCTCACCCATTTAAATAGAAAAGAAGAGAAATTTAAATGTTATGCAAAAAATAAAAAAATCAAGCGTTTTCTTGCTCTTTAGGATTCATTTCTCTGTACTCGTAAGCAATGCCTTCATCGACTATAACGTAGACATCCTCATCGCCGTCTTTGTAATGCATTATTGGCTTATCCACTAAGTCAAAAGTTTTCTTTAGATCTTCTTTTGATGCTAAAAATACCTTCTTACTGACATGCTGGGGCACACCTTCAATCATAAAAGCCTCCAAACCCTTAAACTCTCTAGGCGGCATCTGACTTCTAATAGTGTATACTCCTCCAAGAAGTGGTGTCAAGAACAAAAGCAGCAAAGCTGGGA
This sequence comes from Palaeococcus pacificus DY20341, assembly GCF_000725425.1. Classification (NCBI taxonomy): domain Archaea; kingdom Methanobacteriati; phylum Methanobacteriota; class Thermococci; order Thermococcales; family Thermococcaceae; genus Palaeococcus; species Palaeococcus pacificus. The sequence continues at coordinate 1,678,260 of NZ_CP006019.1, forward strand.
TAACCTTTTTAGCAGTTGATACCCTTGTTGTTATTCCTAATATCCTGACTGATGTTTCCCTGGTAATCGTATTTGTCAATACTTCTTGAGTTGTCTGCTTTTCATTGGTGAAGTAATATAGACCTGCTGTGCTGTCTTGCATGAAGTTCATAGTGTGCGTAAAGCTTTCTTTTACTTCCTTACCCGCTATTACACCTATGAGGTCAACTTTTGCTTCGAAAGTGATCTTACGATTGAGTCTTTTTAGTCCGAGTTCTTCAGAGATTTCGTTCGTTCTATTGTTCAGCTGTTCCAAATTCAGTCCAAAGTTTACAAGGAATTTCCCATTGTCGAGCTTTCCGCGTTCACTAAAAAGCTCTTCTTCCCAAAGAACGACTTCTTGATTTCCTTTGTTAACACTGTATGTGACTTTTCCCGTGAGGCTGTAATTGCCCCTCACAACATCTCCTGGATTAAATCTGTATCTGTAGGTAAACAAAAAGTTCTCTACAAGCGGTATGGGATACTCCTCCCTGCTCAATGTATCTCCGTATAGAGTATTATTTTTCAATAAAGCAGTATGGAGAAGAACTCCTTCCTGAGTGTACGTAGCCACTCGTTTGTTGATAACACTATATGACTGCGCTCCCATGAGTTTTACGGAATAAAACGAAAAAACAAGTACTAGGACTACTAGAACTCCTAGGACAGCCTTTTTAGTTAAATACTTTTTTAGATATTCTTCAATCAAATCCCTATCAATTTTCATTTAACTCACCTTCAACAAATTAACATGTGCCAAATGATCCATCTCAGTCACATGCTCCCTTCTTATGCTTATCATCGTCCTCATTACACTCCTCACAATCGTCATGGCAATCACAGTCGTCATCATGGCATTCATTGCAACACGAACATATAGCAGTAACTACGAGAGAATTGCTCGTTATGTCGTATTCTTTTATTGTTGCACCATCGTTAAGCGGATAGTCTCCACATGATGTAAACTCTTGCTTTCCTGCCGGGTTTTTCCGTGTGTATATTGTTATATCTATGTAAGCACTTTCTTCTGCTTCCAATGTTACATTCCACTCCAAATGAGTTGATTTTCCATGAGGAGTGAATGCATAAACTCCCTTGCTTGCACTAGTTCTGTTCTCATCAACCCCAAATTCACCGGGTATTACGTCCTTTATCGTTAAGTTTCTCTCAATACCGTGATTTGTTACTAGTATGCGGAACTTCCACTCCAAGTACGTATGAGTGGGAACTGTTGTGTTTCCTTCAAGCAATATTTTTTCTATTGTCGGATCACCCACCACAATAATCCTAATAGGACATGTGGTTATCTCAGCATCTCCGCCATCCCAGTGAGCGTAAAACTCCAGAGGAATAATATACTCCCCAGCAGGAACGTCACCTACACTTACATTCCCCATGAAAGTGTATTTATCTTCCGAAGCTATCTCCCTCTCTACTCCATCTTCAGTTTCTATCCAAACATCCATATTTACCGGAAGACCTGAGTAATTAGGATATAAGCGAACCCAAACACTCTTAAGCTCGTTTAAGTAGTTTCCAACCGTTAAAGCATCAAAAGTTAGATTACTATTCTTTTCCATAACAACAGTTGCTGCATACTCCTCATAACACATAAAGCTTAAATATTCCTTGTCATGAGGAACTACTGCCACTTTAACCTCTCTTCCTGCTTCAAAGTATATAAAAGTCCCACTCGAGCCGATAACCATCAATGATGACAGAAGCATCACTAGGATAATTGGCAAAATCTTTCTCATCTTCCTAACACCTCCGCTTTGACCTGCCTCCATAACGCCGATCGTTTAATTCTTATTTTGAGAATATCCCCCTCCCCAATTCCAGATACAATGTAAACTAACCCCAAGAAAACCGAAGTCTCCAGAAGGATAGCAAATATTGGGAGAATTGGGCTTATTGAATAAAGCCTGGTTATAATTGATTCGGGTAGTACAGGCATATATGCATTGACTTTAACTTTGTCCGCATATAGCGAGGTTTCTTCTGGAGTGTTTACAATGACTTTGATAGTTTTCTCCTCGTTGGCCCCCAAATCAAAACGCGTATCAGATATATCCGATATAAAAGGCGTTTCGACCGTTATGTGATAAATCATTGGATAAAAGTTCCCATTTTTAATCGTTAGCTCCCTCTCAAAAGTCGAACCCGGTAAGTACCATCCTTCTCTTAGTCCTCCTGCCGAAGTTACAACATATTCAATTGAAAAAACCTGCCAAGATACGAACATTGATGTGGCTATCATCACAAGCAATAACGCGGAGGCTAATATATAGAGTGTTTTGAATTTTACTTTAATGAATTTTTTCCTCCCTTTTCGCTTACTTGTTTTCTTTTCAGTGCTGAAGACAACAGCCCCTAAAAGCACAAGGAAAAATGCCAAAAACATTTTATTGTTGTTTGATATTCTTCCCTGGAGATAGCTCCCTAAGTTGGGTAGCTTAAGGGGGGTCTCACCAAGTATAACCACTTTTCCTGCTATCTGTTCTTTTGAAATAGGCGGTACTTTTCCATCTTGCTGATCCGTAGCAACGTTGTTGTCTCCCTTCGTTATGTAGCCATCATCTACAATAGCAACTACCCTGTGGACAGTCCAAGCACCATACATGTTAAAGACGATTATATCCTTAACATCAGCATTCCTTGAGAAAGGATTTATGAAGAAAAGGTCTCCCTTGCTTATAGTTGGGGTCATACTGTCGGAATAAGCATAAGACATGAAAATAGGTCTATCTAAGAGAACACCCACAATTGAACCCATAATAAGCATGAACACCACGGACAAAACACCGTATTCAATGAGCCGCTTCATTCACAGCTACCTCCGAAGGCTTCTATAGTTATCACCTGATTGTAATCACCTAGAGGCAAGCCATGTGTGTCAAAGCGTATTCCAACTTTGACTGATTCGTCTGCTAAAACAGTAAACTCTATACTTTGGGCCCAAAAGCCGGCGTAATCACCTTTAAAAAATGCAATGTTTGAAGAAGTAGAATTAACCCTAACACAAATTTCACTAAAACCAGTCTCGCTCTCATTGTTCTTAATCTCAAAAACCTCTTCAAAAACGTAAGTACTGTTTGAGGATAGGCCTTCACCAAACCCCGGATAAAATGGGCTCTCGTTGCTGATTTCAACTTTTAAAACTCCGTTGCTGAGATAAGAATAGGGAGGAAGGGGGTTTTCAATAGAAAAATTAGAAGCATTATCAGGAACAGCATAAACAACAGGAATTGGTCTTTCCACGTACCATCCCAAACTGCTAAAGAATAGCACAACTAACACAATAACTATATAAGATATTTTTATTATTTTTCTCACTTTTCTTCCCCCTTGAAAATTAAATAATAAGGAGCAAAGGCTCCAAAAATGAAATGACTAAATCTTCAGATCTAGTCTTCACATGGCCCAAGTGTTGCATCAAGGTTCAAGGTTCCGTCCACTGAGTCTCCATCGTCTAATCCGTCGCTGTCAATTATCATTCCAATTTCGACTACTTCTCCTGGAAGAATAGTAACATGGAGCTCATCCGTTCCTGGTTGACCCACGTAGTCTCCCTCAAAGAAGCTAACAGCGCCGCTTCCACTGTACTCAATGTTCATACAAATGGTTACGTTTTCCCAGAGATCATTGCTTACTCCGAAAATGTGCTCAAAGATATAGAGTGAGTCTGGACTAACTCCTTCTCCAAAGCCCTTTTGCCAGTTTCCATTGTTTGTGCTCAAATCAATTACGAGCATACCATTGTAGTTTATGTATGCATAAGGTTGCAGTGGTCTAAGGTCAATAAGTTCATTGTCGTCTGGGACAATAGCTATATGAACCTCTCTATCAGCCTCGAAGTATGCAAAGCTTGCACTGCTGGCTGTAACAGCGATCACGATCCCTGCTATTAGCATGAAGATTCCTAGTATCTTTTTCATATCACTTCACCCCCCCACATACAAAGGGTTGATCTCCTAGCGGCCATGCTTTAATAGTTACATTGCCATAGAAGTCGCCAAGTCCAAAACCACCTGTTGCTAGCTCCATACCAACTCCAAGTTCCTCACCAGGAGCTAGAACGAAACAGACATCTCCAGCTGCAGTATCTGAGTTGTACGGCTTAGTGTTGGTACCCGTTACGTACATATTTTTGGTCGGGTCATAGAAGGAGAAGGTTCCTGGATCTGAGGAGATTACCTCCACAACTATAGTCACATTCTCCCACAGGTCATTACTTACATAGAAGACGTGGTCAAAGTTATATCTTGACTGCGGGCTTAATCCTAAGCCTCTAATTGGCGTCTCGTTGTCCCACCAATCAGGGTCTTCCCATCCTGGCCAGTTGGGGTTGTTCATTGAGAAGTCTATAACTAGCTTTCCTCTGTAGTTTATGTATGCATATGGCTGTCCTGGGTGCAGATCAATGAGTTCCACATCGTCAGCCACTACTGCAATGTGACTGCTTCTTTGGGCTCTGTAGTCCCTAAAAGTAGCACTGGTGCCTAACGCAAAAGCGAAGGCTACTAGAATCCCTAAAATGCCAAGCGCTAAAACTTTTTTCATTTTTTCCCCTCCGGGTTTTTAAAGCGGTGCCCCATCTCATGATGGAACACTCAACTTACTTCTTGATTGTTATGCTATATAGACAATTTCTGCTTACTGAGCCGGTAATGAGTTGTTACTTAGCATTATATGCTCCGTATAACTCTATAGACCTTCATACGATGGATCATGGATAAAAGAAGGTATATGCCAGCAGCTATTGTTAATGGAATGTTGCTAAGCCACAATCCCGTGAGTGCAAAAATCAATGAAACCCCTGCATAAAAAGTGCTCCAACTTATGTCATGTTTTTCTACAACTTCCATGTAAATATCAACGTCCTCAGGGACAGCGATAAGCTCTACAATTCCCCTTTCAAAGCTTATTATTCCTGCTCTCTCCATCTTGGGAATGTGTGTCTGCACAAGACTTACATATACGCTTTTCCTATGCCTTCTGTCAGTCTGCCCTTCTTCCTCGGCTATAAACTCCACTATATCCCTAAGTTCTGCTTTGCCGTTTGACTTCTGGAGATACTCTATCAAAAGCATCCTTCTTTCATTCCCAAGTATCATAGAAGTGGTAGTCATCACACCACCAACCTATAATGCCTTCTACGATTTCCGTTTGTATAAAATACCTCAACAAGGCCTTTTTCCACAAGCTTTCTCAGCACTTTCTCTACTTTCTGTCGGGTGCATTCTATACCCATTTCATTTAAAAACCGAGTTAAAAATGCTACAGTAAGCTCACCTTGCTTTTCAAGGAGTCTTAAAATCTCAGTTTCTATAGATCTTTTAGTCTTTTCCAACATTTACTCACCTTTCACTATGTAATTATTTATCATTGTAAGCGGTATAGTGGGTCTAAACTTTCCGCTTATCCTCACTAATATTATTAAAAGAGGCGATTATGATTAGCATTAACTATAAAGATAACTAGGGCCTCATACTATTTAAACGTTCCTGAGAAGTTCGATTTCCAACAAAAAGCCGTTCTCACTGCTCTATTGAACACGAGACCAGCAATAAAGATTTAACACCCTCTGAAGCAACATGATTCAAATATAGGACATTAGACAGCATTTTGAAAATTTAGAAAAAAATCAATCATTTTCCAATAACTCCAAATATGTTCCGAGGGAGTATGCCAAACGTATGAATTATACCCATAGACATCCAAAACCGTCAAGTTACCTCAGAAAGACTTAACATAAACAGAGCCAATATTTCATGGTTCGAATAGCAGAAGTAAGATGAAAAATGGGGTTCGACTCTCTGGAGCCCATGTTAATGGTAGCCCCGCGGGGATTCGAACCCCGGTCGCGGGATCCAAAGTCCCGCATGCTTGGCCGCTACACCACGGGGCTGTGCCCGTTGGATAGATGTGGTGAAGGGTTTATAAATTTTGCTCTATTATGTGGACTCAATAACAAGCTCTACATAAAAAGCCCACAGGAGGCTATAAGCATAATATTCCAGTTTAAGCACGTTTTTGCCAGATTAAGGTGTATACTATTATTTATAAGCTAAATTAGCGTTGATGAGGGAAGATTTAGAGGTCTAAAATCAAACACGCGTTGATGATATAGTTAAGCTGAAAGCAAAATAAAAGAAGATATTAAAAGCAGTTTGGAATAGCTTATTATTTAGCGTTTTTTCTATCTAAAGATTCCTCCCAGGTGAGTATCATGTGAGTAAAAGTCCCTTCTTCTTCCTTTATGCCCCTCTTAATTTCAGAGACGTGAGCATATTCGGCTTTGAACTGTTCCAAAATGTAATCTACAGCCTTTTCCGGGTCAGCCTTGTCACCACATGTGTAAACATCCAAAGCAGCATATCTCTCCTCCGGCCATGTGTGTATGGAGATGTGGGATTCTGCAACTATAACCACTCCGCTGACTCCTGTTGGGGAGAACTTAAAGAAGTAGCTCGATTTGACCTCCATATTGCTTACTTGTGCAGCTTTTAGGAATATCTCTCTGATCTTGTTTGCATCACTCAAAATCTCTGCATCGCACCCAGCAGCCTCAACAACGTAGTGATATCCAATTGTATCACTCACCGCAACCACCTCACTTATGCTATGGGTTCATAAGCTAAAGTCTATCACCTAACTAATAAACTTAACCATCCCACTTCCTTCTCTCAAAGTTTATCGGAGCGATGTAGGTTTTATAGAACTCTCTAAGCCTCCTCGTATGAATCTCAATCCATTCGCCGCTAACCTTTCTCCTAGCAACACCATCCTTAAGTGCCTGCTCTGCGACGGCACGAGCTTCCTTAGGATACACATCCGGATGTAGAGGAGAGGGTATAATGTAATCTTCACTAAGCTCTTCATCGCTCACAACGCTCGCTATAGCCTTAGCTGCCGCAATATTCATTTGAAGCGTTATATCTCTCGCTTTAACGTCCAGAGCACCTCTAAAAATTCCAGGAAAACCAAGAACATTGTTAATTTGATTTGGATAGTCACTCCTACCTGTGGCCACAATCCTAGCGCCGGCCTTTTTGGCCTCTTCCGGCATTATTTCGGGAATTGGATTTGCCATGGCAAAAACTATTGCATCATCGGCCATTTTAGCGACCATGTCCCCACTAACCAATCCCCCAACGCTCACACCAATGAAAACATCCGCACCTTCCATGGCATTTGCCAAGCTCCCGCTCAAGTTCTCACGATTGAACTTAGCTACCTCTTCCTTGTAGGGATTTAAGTTTTCTCTCCCCTCATAAATTATACCATGTCTATCTACCATTAGAATGTCCCTAACACCCATATAATGCAAAAGCCTGGCAATAGCAATGCCTGCAGCGCCCGCGCCGCTCATAGCGACTTTAATCTCACCAAATTTCTTTCCCACAAGTTTTAGGGCATTAATAAGGCCTGCAATGGTAACAACAGCAGTTCCATGCTGGTCATCATGAAAAACTGGAATGTCCAATTCCATCTTTAATCTCTCTTCAATCTCAAAGCAGCGAGGAGCACTTATGTCTTCCAGATTAATGCCTCCGAATCCTTTTGAGATGAGTTTTAGTGTATCAACAATTTCATCGACATCTCTGCTATCAATTAGGATCGGAAAAGCGTCAATTCCCGCAAGTGCCTTAAAAAGAACACATTTTCCTTCCATAACAGGCATTCCCGCTAAAACACCAATGTCACCAAGACCTAGAATAGCGCTCCCGTCTGTTGCAACTGCCACAGTGTTTGGGATTATCGTATAGTCCTCATAGCTTTCCCCCTCATGAATGGCTTTGCACGGCTCAGCAACTCCAGGGGTGTAAGCGAGGGTTAAGTCGTAGAAGTCCTCAAGCTTAACCTTTGGAATAACCTCTATTTTGCCATTACCAGGAAAATTGTTCCTGTGATACTCTAATGCATCTTTCTTAAGGTTCTTCCTCTGCTCTTTGCTAATTTTCATTCTCCTTCACCCAATGAACAGCTTTGGTTGTCACCTAATACTTTAAATAGACGTTTCTTTAAATTTGACATACAAAATAAAAACCCAGCAAATAAAAAACTTTATCTTGAGAAATCAAAACAAATTGCCGGGGTGAAAATATGAGACCCAAATTCCTAAAGAAACTTGCTGAAATGGAGCATAAAAAGATGATTATGTATCCCTTAATTGTTTTTGTTGTAGCTCTACTCATTTTGGCGGTTAAACCCCCCACACTAGGAATTGACCTAGCTGGTGGTGTTGTTGTAACTGCCCAAGGGGTAAGCACAAATCCAGATGAAGTTGCAAAATACGTTAGCGATAAGTTAGGAATAGAAGTTAGGGTGGAGAGCTTTACTAGCTTAGCCGGAGGAGGTATAAACGTTTATGCGCCTGCGGGGTCTTCTCCTGAGGACATAATAAGCGTTCTAAAGGAAAAGTTCCCAGACGCAAAATACGCACAAAGTGAAGTACAACCGACGTTTGGAGAAATGGCACAAAAGCAGGGAATTAAAGCTATAAGCTATGCGTTTCTAGGAATGGCTATAGTGGTATTCCTCTTCTTCAGGGTTTTGGTACCTTCATTCACGGTCATATTCTCCGCAATATCAGACATGATAATAGCGGTAGCTTTAATGAGTCTAGTAGGAATAGAGCTGAGCCAAGCCACAATAGCGGCTCTGCTGATGTTGATAGGTTATTCAGTTGACAGCAACATCCTCTTGACAACAAAGCTCCTCAAGAAGAAAGAAGACACGATAAAGGAAGCCTACTTTTCCGCTGTGTCTACAGGTTTCACCATGAGTACTACAACTCTAGGCGCTTTAGCATCACTTTGGCTCATCTCAACAGCCCCAGTAATCGACCAAATTGCCGTAGTTTTGGTATTCGGTCTCCTAGCGGATTTCATGAACACTTGGGTTCTCAACGCTGGAGTTTTAAAGTGGTATCTCTCAAGGGGTGAAAAGCAATGAAGTGGAAAAATCTCCTGCTAAATTGGCGCGTTTTATTGTTGCTCATCTTTGTAATAGGCTCATTTGCTTCTATAATTGCGTATGGACTAACATTTGGTCTCGACATAAGCGGGGGTACTGCAATAACAGTTAGACTTGAAAAGCCAGTCGACCAGAACACTATGGATAAAGTTGTTACTTCACTTACTAACAGAATTAACCGTTTAGGTATAGCAGATGTCAAAGTGGAGCCTTGGGGAGACCAGTACATAATTGTAAAAGTAGCAAACGTTAGTGAAGATACTGTGAGGGGAATTAAAGAGACTATTGAAAAGCAAGGTGTCTTCTACGCTGAATTTGAGGGAGAGATCTTTGCTACTGGAGAGGATATAGTCCAAGTGTTTGAGTATAGAATTGAACCAAGCACTTATAGATGGCACGTTCCATTCCAAATCTCCCAAAAAGCAGCCGAGAGATTTGCTCAACTAGCTTTAAACAAGCCGGGGTATCCTGTTGATATGTTTTTAGACCCACCCGTTAACTCCCTCCTTTTAGTGTCCCAAGAAACTTACAATGTAATGAAGGATGAGTTCAATGCCCAAGCTCCCCAAGCTATGTCACTTCCTGAGCGCATTAAGAAGGCATTCAACATAGATACTGTGGTATACGCTAACCAAAGCATTGATGAAATAGTTGATTTAGCTAAAGATAAAGACTTGGTGGTGCTGATCGGGGTCAACGGGAACCTAAAGGATGAACTTGAGAGCAGAGGGGTTAGAGTTAGGGTTATAGAGAGAGGAAAGGACGAGACAACATACGATTTGATAACAAAAGCCCTAGGTCTATACGGTCCATACAGCGTTGGTGAAGGATTAACTCACGGCCAAGCTGCGACAAACGTAGAGATTACAGGCTCTTCTTCAAATCCATACCTAGCTCAACAGGAGGCAAGCATAATCTCCGTCGTCCTTGCAAGTGGTTCACTACCCATTAAAGTTTATGTAGAGGGAACACAATACATCTCCGCCGAGCTTGGAAGAGACTTCAAGAACCAAGTGCTCATAGCAGGTATAGCTGCTCTATTGGTAGTTGGTGCAGTGGTTTACGCTCACTATAGGAAGCTTAGGATAGCAATACCAGTCGTAAGCACAAGCTTGAGCGAAGTAATTATAATCCTAGGCGTTGCGGCACTGATTAAGTGGAACTTGGACTTACCAAGTATAGCTGGTATTATTGCGGCAATTGGAACAGGTGTAGACCAGCAAATAGTCATCACGGACGAGTTGTTAGGCTCTCAAAGGAAGGAGAGAATAACTAAGAGAAGCGGCGTCCTAAAGAGAATGGGAAGGGCTTTCTTCGTTATCTTAGCGTCGGCAACAACAACCGTTGTGGCAATGAGCTTCCTATTCAAGTTCTTCGTAGGAGGTCTTAGAGGATTTGCATTCACAACAATATTGGGCGTGCTGATAGGTATAAGCATAACGAGACCAGCATATGCAGAGATAGCGAAGATGCTTTTGAGCGAGAAGAAGAGGTGATGGAATGTTTGTTGTAGTAATGGGTGCGGGCAGAGTTGGATTTTTAGTCTCGAAGATGCTCGAAAGTGAGGGACATGATGTAACCATAATAGAAAGCAATAAAGAGAAGGCAAAGGAGCTTGCCAACTTGATAAACGGTTTAGTGATAAACGGAGATGCAACAAACCAAAGCGTGCTCGAGGAGGCAAATATAAAGCAGGCAGATGCATTTGCTGCTCTGACAGGACAGGACGATGCTAACTTATTGGCATGCATACTTGCAAAGCACCTAAACCCAAACATAACCACCATCCTAAGGGTCAGCAACATTAAGAACAAGCAAGTCTTTGAGCAAGTTGAGGACTTAAAGAAGTACTTTGACTACGTCGTAAGTCCAGAAGAAATGGCAGCTAACTACATATTTAGAACTATCGTAACTCCCGGCTTTGATAGAGTCATGCTGCCAAAGGAAGGCGCGGAGATAGTTCAGTTCAGCATAAACAGCGAAAACGATATTTCGGAAAAGCTCGTAAAAGAACTTGGATTGCCAAGAGATTCCTTAATAGTGGCAGTTTATGACGAAAAAGGAAATCTAATAATACCCTCTGGAGAGACAAAACTCCCAAAGAAGGGCCAAGTCATAATATTCGCAAGGGACAAAGCTCTCGAAGAGATAAAAAAGATATTCGAGAAAAAGAGAGAGTAGCTTTCTCCCCTTTAATTTTAAATATTCTGAGAGCGATTCCTTCTTTGATGCCTTATGTTGAAGTGCCAAATTTGTAAGGCCACATATCCAGATGTTTTTCGCTTAAAGTGTGACTGTGGTGGCCTCTTAGACGTTGTGAATGAGTTTGAAAAACCCCTCGAGGACCTCTTAAACAGTGATTATTTAGACATTAGAAGATATCTAAACCTTTTACCTGTGAACCAAAAAACTCTCCCCTCACTAACTCCCCCAATAACCCCAGTTATCGAGAGAAAAATCGAAGGGATGAAAGTTTTATTCAAGCTCGAATACTTAATGCCGAGCGGTTCCTTTAAAGATAGAGGAACCTACGTCACCGTTGCAAAGCTTAAAGAGGAGGGTATAAAAGAGATAAGCCTCGATTCTTCGGGAAACGCTGCAATAAGCTTTGCTCTCTTTGGAAAGGCTGAAAACATTAGAGTTCACGTCTTTATTCCAAAACATACAAGTGAAGGCAAAAAGAAGCTCTTAAGGCTTTTAAAGGCAGAGATTCATGAGATAGACGGCTCAAGAATGGAAGTTCATGAGAAGGCCCAAGAGTTTAAAGGAGCCACATACGTTTCCCACTGGTATAACCCCTATTTTTTGGAAGGGACTAAATTAACAGCTTATGAAGCTTTTGAACAGATTGGAGAAGTTGAATATGTAATAATACCCACAGGCAGCGGTAGTTTATTTTTAGGCCTATACAAGGGGTTCAAGGAGCTCGAAAGATTTGGAAAAATAAAGAAGATCCCCAAACTAATCGCAGTCCAAGCAAAGGGATTTGAAAGCTTGGGAAAGAGGAGCAAAGAAAAAAACATGCTCGGAGAGGGAATAGCAATTCCAGAGCCGCCAAGAAAGGAGCAGATAAAAAGTGCTCTCAAAGAATCTAAAGGAGTGCACATTTCCGTAAGTGAAGAAGAGACAAAGAAAGCTCTGGAAGAACTCAGATCAATGGGCTTTATTGTAGAAGCAACGTCTGCAGTGGGCTACGCAGGATTTAAACTACTCCTAAAGAAAGAATTATTAAAAGAAAACTCCAAAACACTAATGCCCTTAACTGGTTCAGGGTTCAAATCATTGACATTATGATGAAAATTTTTTCATGAATGCGTATGAAATTGTAAAAAATAACATATCATAAGCATAAAGTATTTAAAGCAACCAGAGTAGCCAAAAATGTGCCTAATTTTCACGTTCACAGGAGATGATGCTTATGGAGGACGTTATTAAGCAAATCGTTGAGGCCGAAAAGGAAGCAGAGGAGAGGATTGAAAAAGCCAAGCAAGATGCAAAGCTTATTATTCAAAAAGCAAGAGAAGATGCAAAAAACATTGAGAATTCCATAATACAAAAGGCTCAGGAAGAGTCCAAAAAGATTGTTGAGGCAAAAAAGAAGGAAGGCGAGCAAGAAGCTGAAAAGATTTTAGAAGAGAATGAAAAAGAACTTGAGGAGCTTAAGGCAAGAGCGATAGAGAATTTTGAGAAGGCCGTTGATGAAGCGTTAAAGCTCGTCAGAGGGATTTGAGATGTTTAAGCCCCACGAGATGGTCAAGCTCGAGGTCATCAGCCTTAACAGGTATAAGGACAAGCTTCTTACGTATCTCCATGAAGAGGGCGTAGTTGAAATAAGGGAAGTTAAAGTTGATATAGCTCAAAAAGACACTCCAAATGAGTTCTATCGAAAGGCAGCATCATACAGCATAGGCATATCAAGGCTCGTAGAGTTCTTGGGAGCGTTTAAAAAAGAGGGTAAAGGGGGCATAAAAAGCTTCATATTCCCGGAGCCACTCCCAAAGAATCCATTCAAATACACAAGCATTGAAGACCTCGTAAAAGAAGTGGAGAACTTCTTAGAGAAAGCTGAACCTGAGATAAAGAAAGTCGAGCAGAAATTAAACTCAACCACAACCGAGATTGAGAGAATAAAGACTGACATAAACATTTTAGAGCTCCTCTCAGCCCTCGAAATTGATGTCGCCTATATGAGGGGAACAAAGTTTCTAGAGATTGTTGCAGGAACTGTGGATAGGGAGAAGTTCTCCCCAATGATCGAAGAGCTCACCAAAACCCTCGAAAAAAGGATAGCCTATGTATCCAAAGAACTAAAAGGACAATATCTGGTTGTTGTTGTGGTCTTAAAGCAAGATTATGATAAAGCTAATCCAATTTTGGCAAAGTATTCCTTTGGAAGGATAGAAGTCCCAGAGGGCAAAGGAACACCAAGAGAGTTAATAAAGGAATATCAATCAAAGCTCAGCGAAAAGGAGAGAGAGCTTGAGGATATAAAGAAAGAAGCACAGGCCATCTCTGAAAAATACTACGATAAGCTCGTTTTTTACCAAGAGCTGATGGAGAACGAGAGGGAGAAAGCAAACACACTAAGCAATTTAGCTAGAACGAACATGACTTTCGCTCTGTTTGGATGGACACCGAAGGAAAACGTGGATAAGCTGATTAAGGGCATTAAAGAGGTCACAGAAGGCAAAGTCCACATAAACATCAAAGAGCCTACAGAGAAAGAACTCGATGATATTCCAATCAAGCTTAAAAACCCGGGATGGGCAAAGCCCTTTGAGCTGTTAACAGAGATGTTTGGTGTACCCAAATACAACGAGTTCGATCCTACACCAATATTAGCATTCACATACTCATTCTTCTTCGGCTTCATGCTAACGGACTTCATGTACGGACTGCTAATAGGTGTAATAGCTGCCTTACTGGTTAAAGGCCACAAGCATCTCGAAGATGGTACATACCAATTCTCAAAAATCCTCCTTTGGAGTGCAGTGTTCACAATGATCATGGGTGTGGTGTTCGGGAGCTACTTTGGAGATGCCCTCCAAAAAGTTGGCAACGTGCTTGGCTTTAATGTCCCAATGGCAATAGACGCGATGAGAGGGGCACTCACAGTCCTCATAATAGCTCTCGTAATCGGTTTAATCCACCTTTTCATAGGATACACCATGGGTTTCATAGTCAAGCTGAGAAACGGAGAAGTAAAATCCGCTTTGACGGAACAGCTGTCATGGATGCTCATCATAATCGGTGTATCTCTCTTCGCCATTAGCTTGAACAATCCTGCATTAGCACTCCCAGCCAAGGCGGTGTTTGGAGTAGGATTCATACTATTCATAATAGCAGAGCTCTCAAATGGAGGACTAGCAGCTCTAATGATAATCTCAGACTTCTTCGGCTTCATAGGAAACTGGCTCAGCTACGCTCGTTTGATGGCCCTAGCTTTGGCAACCTCAGGAATAGCCATGGTCATTAACATACTCGTCGGAATGATATGGGGAGTTAAGCTTGGCCCAGTACCCCTAGGGATACTCATAGGCCTCGTGCTCTTCATAGGAGGGCACATATTCTCAACAGCAATAAACGCATTAGGTGCTTTCGTTCACGCTCTCCGTTTACACTATGTTGAATTTTTCGGAACGTTTTACTCCGGAGAAGGCAAAAAGTTTGAGCCTTTCAAATCTAAGAGGGAAGTGTCAAAACTCGAGTTAGAACTTTAAAAGAGGAGGTGTTAGGAAATGGACCCAATAGTTTACGTGTCTTTAGGTGCCGCGCTTGCGGCCGGTATTGCTGGAGCTGCATCCTCATTTGGTGTTGGTGTAGCAGGTGCAGCCGCAGCTGGAGCAGTTGCAGAGGATGAGAAGAACTTTAGAAACGCTTTGATATTAGAGGGTCTCCCAATGACCCAAAGTATCTATGGTTTGATCACCCTATTCCTAATATTGCTAGTCTCAGGAATACTCGGTGGAGGATTCAAGTTTGCCGAAGCTACCCAAAGCAACATGATTAAGTCTGCAATCCTTTTAGGCGCTGGTTTAACCGTTGGTTTAACAGGCCTTTCGGCAATTCCACAGGGTATCATAGCCTCAGCAGGTATTGGCGCAGTTTCAAAGAACCCCAAGACATTCACACAAGGAATCATCTTCGCCGCTATGGCAGAGACAATGGCTATCTTCGGTCTCGTTGGAGCATTGATTATGATAATCACAGGAGTAGGCTTCTGAAGCCACTCCTTAGACTTTAATTAATTTTTAGGAGGAAGGGCAATGGAAGGAGCAAAACTAATCATTGAAGAGATTAACAGAGAAGCAGAGCAAAAGATCAAGTATCTATTAAACGAAGCAAATGCTCAAGCAGAGCAGATAAAAAAAGAAGCCGAAGAGAGGGCCAAATCAAAAGCAGAGTGGATCATAAGAAAGGCCCAAACCCAAGCAGAAATCGAGAAGCAGAGAATAATAGCCAATGCCA
Source organism: Palaeococcus pacificus DY20341 (assembly GCF_000725425.1). Lineage (NCBI taxonomy): Archaea > Methanobacteriati > Methanobacteriota > Thermococci > Thermococcales > Thermococcaceae > Palaeococcus > Palaeococcus pacificus. The sequence continues at coordinate 1,693,731 of NZ_CP006019.1, forward strand.
AGCTCGAAGCAAGAAAAAAGAAGCTCCAAGAGCAAGAAAAACTCATAAACGAAGTATTTGAGAGCCTAAAAGAAAAGCTTGCCTCAATGCCTGAGGACGAATACCTTGAGACCCTGAAGCTGCTGATTTTAGACTCCCTCAGAGAGCTCGAAGTGGAGAGTGTAAAAATAAGCTCAAATGAAAAGACACTTGAGCTCCTAAAATCAAAGAGCAGAGCTGTTAAGACATTCATAACCAAAAATCTGGGCAAGAAAGTGAACATTGAATTTGGCGAGCCAATAAACACCATCGGTGGAGTACTGGTGAAGAGCGAAGATGGAAGCGTCAGAGTTGACAACACCTTTGAGGCAAGAATCGAGAGAATGAAAAGTGAGCTTAGGGCTAAAATTGCAAAAGCCATCTTTGGGTGATGGGAGTGGAAGTAAACACTATAACAGCACTCTTAGACACAACCCTTGCTGTTATATTCACTTGGGTAGGCTATAAAACGGGCTCCATACTCTGGAAGTATACTCCATATTCCTATCCAAACGCAAGAATCCAAGCTATGGAAGCTAGGCTCTTTAATGAGCAGAAGTTCTCAGAGCTTGCCGAAGCAAAAACCTTAAACAACTTCGTCATGAGCCTCGAAGACAGCGATTACAAGCCTTACTTGGGCAAAATTGAAAATTACAGCGCTGAAGCTATAGATAGAGCCCTCAACGAAGCTTTAGCTGATATTTATACGCTAATGACCAAAATCCTCCCAAAAAGGGTTAACGGGTTGTTTAAGCTCCTATTAGAAGAGTGGGACGTTAGAAATGTATCCGCTGTCGTTAAGGCAAAGCTGAGTGGAGAGGTTGCTAGGGACTATATAATCGAGATCGGAACAATTGTGGAAAAAGTAAAAGCAATAGCCGAAGCAAAGACAATGGAAGAAATACTGGTAATCCTTGAGGGTACCGAGTATGAAGAGGTCTACCAAAGGCTTCTCTTAAATGAGATAAGCTTAGAGGAGTTCGAAACTGAACTCTACAAGATCTACTATGCCAAGCTCCTAAACTACGCAAAGAGCAAAAAAGGAGAAGAGAAGAAAATCATAGAAGAGTTCCTTAAGCTCAAGATAGACAAGCTCAACTTGCTCACCATACTAAGGGCTAAGCTCCACAAGATGAGCGCGGAGAAGATTAGACCAATGATAATTCCCGGAGGAAGCTTGAACCAGAGGGTTATCGAAACACTCCTAAACGTTGAAGACGTTAGCATGGCGTTAGCGGAGCTCGACTCTACGAAGTATTCAGCTGTAATTAGGGAACAAAGGGAGGCTTTAGAAAAAGGAGACCTAAGCAGCTTAGAAAGAGCCTTTGATAAGTTCATCCAAGAGAAGACTGCCGAAATGACACGCTTCTATCCACTGAGCGTTGCAATTCCTTTGAACTACATACTGCTAAAGGAGAGGGAAATCAGAAAGCTCAAAGCAATAGCAAAGCTAATTGAGGATAAAGTCAAGCCAGAGAAGATAAAAGCTATCGTGGGTGAGGCGCTATGAAGATAGTCCTAATGGGCGATAGCGACACGGTTTTAGGCTTTAAGCTCGCAGGAGTTCATGAAGCTTACTCCTTTGAAGAGACCTCATTAGAGACGGAAAGGGCAAAAAATAAGTTGAAAGAACTCATCGAGAGGGGTGACGTTGGGATTATATTGATAACCGAGAGATTGGCTGAGAGAGTTGGTGTCCCAGAAGTCACGTTTCCAATCATCCTTCAAATTCCCGACAAGTTTGGCTCCTTATTTGGTGAAGATCAACTTAAGGAAATCGTTAGAAGAGCAATAGGTGTTGAGATAAAGAGGTGAAGGAAATGGGAAAGATAATTAGGGTTACCGGTCCACTGGTAGTTGCCGACGAAATGAGAGGCTCAAGGATGTATGAAGTTGTTAGAGTAGGTGAAATGGGGCTCATTGGAGAAATCATTCGTTTAGAAGGAGATAAGGCAGTTATTCAAGTTTATGAGGAAACTGCAGGTCTTAGGCCAGGAGAGCCCGTTATTGGAACTCAAGCATCACTCAGCGTAGAGCTGGGCCCAGGTCTGCTAACTTCAATTTACGATGGTATCCAAAGGCCATTAGAGGCGCTTAGGGAGCAAAGTGGAGACTTCATAGCCAGAGGTCTAACCGCCCCAGCTTTGCCGAGAGATAAGAAGTGGCATTTCACTCCAAAAGCTAAAGTTGGAGATAAAGTTGTTAGCGGTGATATATTGGGTGTTGTTCCAGAGACGAGCTTAATAGAGCACAAGATTATGGTTCCTCCCCATGTCGAGGGAGAAATAGTCGAGATCGTGGAAGAGGGAGAGTACACCATCGAAGAGGTCATTGCAAAGGTAAAGACTCCAAGCGGGGAAATAAAAGAAATCAAGATGTATCAAAAGTGGCCCGTTAGGCAAAAGAGGCCATACAAAGAAAAGCTTCCACCAGAGGTTCCACTCATCACAGGGCAGAGAATAGTTGACACGTTCTTCCCACAAGCAAAAGGTGGAACAGCTGCAATTCCAGGACCATTCGGAAGTGGAAAGACAGTTACACAGCACCAATTGGCTAAGTGGAGTGACGCTCAAGTTGTCGTTTACATCGGTTGTGGTGAGCGCGGTAACGAGATGACCGACGTTCTTGAAGAGTTCCCCAAACTCAAGGATCCAAGAAGTGGAAAGCCCTTGATGGAGAGAACCGTACTTATAGCAAACACATCAAACATGCCTGTTGCTGCAAGAGAGGCTTCAATTTACACTGGAATTACTATAGCCGAATACTTTAGGGATATGGGATACGACGTCGCTTTGATGGCCGACTCAACTTCAAGATGGGCCGAAGCTTTGAGAGAAATTTCCGGTCGTCTCGAGGAGATGCCTGGTGAGGAAGGTTATCCCGCCTATCTGGCCTCAAAAGTCGCTGAGTTCTATGAGAGAGCTGGAAGAGTAAAGACATTGGGAAGCGACGATAGAATTGGAAGTGTAAGCGTTATAGGTGCAGTCTCACCACCGGGTGGAGATTTCTCAGAACCAGTTGTCCAAAACACGCTTAGAGTAGTCAAAGTCTTTTGGGCCCTTGATGCTGACTTAGCAAGGAGGAGGCACTTCCCAGCTATCAACTGGCTTACAAGCTACTCCCTTTATGCAGATGCTGTCAAAAATTGGTGGCACAACAACGTTGACCCAGAGTGGAGGGAAATGAGGAACAGGACTATGGAGTTGCTCCAAAAAGAATCCGAACTACAAGAAATTGTTAGAATCGTAGGTCCAGATGCTCTGCCCGATAGGGAGAAGGCGGTTCTCCTAGTTGCAAGAATGATTAGGGAAGACTACCTACAGCAAGATGCCTTCCACGAAGTTGACACATACTGCTCACCTCAAAAGCAAGTGACAATGCTTAGAACACTCTTGAACTTCTACGACTACACAATGCAGGCTGTTAATAGCGGAGTCCCAGTTGAAGAGATTGCAAAGCTTCCTGTAAGGGAGAAGATAGGTAGAATGAAGTATGAGGCAAAAGTAGAGAACATTGCAAAGCTCATAGATGAAACAAGAGAGCAGTTTGAAGAGCTCTTTAAGAAGTATGGAGCGTGAGAAAGATGGTCGGAAAGGAATACTCCACAATTAGCAAGATTTACGGTCCCCTTATGATCGTCCAAGGTGTTAAAGGAGTAGCTTATGGTGAGGTCGTAGAGATAGAAGTGGAAGGTGGAGAAAAGAGAAAGGGACAGGTACTCGAAGCAAGGGAAGACCTCGCTATCGTGCAGGTTTTCGAAGGAACAAGAGATTTGGACGTTAAGACCACAAGAGTAAGGTTCACCGGTGAGACCCTTAAAGTCCCAGTCTCTTTGGACATGCTTGGAAGGATATTCAACGGTATTGGAAAGCCAATAGACGGTGGCCCAGAGATTATCCCCGAGGATAGGAGAGACATCCACGGTGCTCCATTAAACCCAGTTGCAAGGGCTTATCCAAGGGACTTTATCCAAACAGGTGTCTCAGCTATAGATGGAATGAACACTCTAATTAGAGGCCAAAAGCTCCCAATATTCAGCGGTTCAGGTTTGCCCCACAACATGCTCGCAGCTCAAATAGCTAGGCAGGCTAAAGTTTTAGGTGAGGAAGAGCAGTTCGCTGTCGTCTTCGCAGCAATGGGTATCACATATGAAGAGGCAAACTTCTTCAAAAAGAGCTTCGAAGAGACAGGAGCTATTGAAAGAGCTGTGTTGTTCCTCAACTTAGCTGATGACCCAGCTATCGAGCGTATAATTACTCCAAGAATGGCCCTCACAGTTGCTGAATACTTGGCTTTTGATCACGACATGCAAGTCTTAGTTATCCTAACGGATATGACCAACTACTGTGAGGCTTTGCGTGAAATTTCAGCAGCTAGAGAAGAGGTTCCCGGTAGGAGAGGTTATCCAGGTTACCTCTACACCGACTTGGCCACAATCTATGAGAGGGCAGGTAGAGTTAAGGGGAAGAAAGGAAGCATTACCCAAATGCCCATCCTAACGATGCCCGACGACGATATTACTCACCCAATTCCAGACTTGACAGGTTACATTACAGAGGGACAGATAGTTTTGAGCAGAGATTTGCACAGAAAAGGAATTTACCCACCAATTGATGTGTTGCCTTCACTCTCAAGATTGATGAAGGACGGTATTGGTAAGGGAATGACTAGAGACGATCACCCACAATGGAGCCAACAGTTATATGCAGCCTACGCCGAAGGTAGAAGCTTGAGAGACTTAGTTGCTGTCGTTGGTGAGGAGGCACTTTCAGAGACAGATAGGCTCTACCTCAAGTTCGCCGACCGCTTTGAGAGGGAGTTTATAGCTCAAGGATACGATGAAGACAGAAGCATCTTCGAAACGCTCGACCTCGGTTGGGAGCTCTTGGCAATGCTTCCAGAGGCCGAGCTCAAGAGAGTTGAACCAAAGTACATCCAGAAGTACCACCCCAAGTACAAGAAGGGCGCTTAGCCCTCCTTTAACATTTTGAGGTGATTAAAATGCCAGAGATACTCAAAGTGAAGCCAACGAGGATGGAGCTGCTGAAGCTCAAAAAGAGGATTAAGTTAGCTGCCAAAGGACACAAGCTTCTCAAAGAAAAGCAGGATGCACTGATCATGGAGTTCTTCACTATTTACGATGAAGCCCTAAGCTTGAGGAGAGAGCTAAACCAGAAGATGGAAGAAGCTTTCGAGTCCCTCAGAATGGCTGAAATAGAAGTGAGCGTTACAAAGCTCAAAGAGATTGCTTTGGGTGTTAGACCAAATAAAGAAGTCGAAATAAAAAGGAGAAACATCATGGGTGTTCCTGTTCCACTAATAGAAGCCGAATCATTTAAGAGAACCCCCGAGGAAAGAGGATATTCCTTCGTGTCCACTTCTCCAAGAGTTGACATCGTTGCTCAAAAGTTTGAGGAAGTTTTAGAGTTAGCAGTCCGCTTGGCTGAGGTTGAAGAAACTCTGCAAAGGCTCGCAAGGGAAATTGAGAAGACTAAGCGCAGAGTAAACGCTTTAGAGTACATCATAATCCCAAGGATGGAAGCTACTGTTAAGTTCATCGAGCAGCGCTTGGATGAGATGGAGAGGGAAAACTTCTTCAGGCTCAAGAGGGTTAAAGCCCTTTTGGAGGCAAGGCAAGAGGATTAGCCTTTTTGTTTTAATATTATTCTGGGCAAACTTTATGAAACCTCACGCCTACTAATTTTGATGCTCATGAAACCTGACGAAGTGCTGAACAAAGAGCTCTCAAGGATAAATCTTCATCTTCCAAGGCAGCGCAAGAGCTTAGCTCAGCTTTTAAAGGAAGAAGAACCAAAAGTAAAGCTCAAAGATGGAAGTGAGCACTATTTCAAAAGAAAAGAGCTCGAATTTTTGGCCTCACTGCTGGATGAGTGGGAGGTCGATAAGCTATACATCCCTATAGTGCTTGAGATAACCACAACTTGGCATGGTTACTTCAAGGTTAGGGGAGCTTTAGCTGTTAAGGTAATCGAAAAGCTCCTCGGTACGTATGATATTTTGGAAGAGAAAAACGAGCTCACGCTTCCAAGGTATATGCTCCCAAAGATTAGGCGCAAACTCCCGACCACAACCACTTATGCCTTCATCATGGAGTGATGGAAATGGAAGATGAGAAAATCCTACTCAACTACTTCATGATGACAATTCCCCATGTTACGGTCTTAGCCGGTGCTATCCTAGGCCTCCTCCTTCTAATGAGGATTGAGGTAAAGCTTGCACTGGGGATTTTTACGCTCCTTTACGGAATTTTTCTAACGATAATTGGAATTATAGTGCGGGAGCAGTTTGGAAAGCTAACCCTTTATCGCTTAAGCCTCTTTGCATTTATATCCCTCATTGTTATGGGTCTGTTCTTGCTCCTTCCATACATTTGAATTTGCTTTTAGCAAACGATTTATAGTTAATCAGCGAGAAAGAATATTGGTGGGGGAAATTGAAGAAGGCATTGCTGATAGTGCTATTTATGATAATGATGCCCCTAGCATCGGCCCAATTTGGAGAGTTCACAACCGAAAACAAGATAATCGTTGTAGCTGGAGATTCCAGCGAAGGTTCCATAATCTTAACAAACGCATTAAACAGCGATTTCAAAGTTGTTTCATTTATAAAGTTCATAGCTCTCGATGATAACAACAAAGAAGTCCAAGGATTTTCTTTTGAGCTCATACCCGACAAAACGGGTGAATGGAGAAGAAAAGAGAACAAAACCTTCTACTACAAATTAACCACGAACGAAAGCGTGAATGGCGGGAGCTACACGCTGGAACTGACTTTGTGGGGCTTTACCCAAACGGGAGACCTCTATATAATCACCTCAAGAATTCCCGTAGAAGTTATAGAAAAGCCGCTGAAGCTTTTAGACATAGGATCTTATGTTGAAGGAAAGCCACAAAATATAAGCTACGTCCTAAACGGGGAAACTATAGTTGCCTATGCCCACATCAAAAACTTCAAGAGCTCCCCAGTAATGATAAACGCTACAGCTCAGCTGCTAAAGGGAGACAAAATTATAATGGAGAACAAAAAAACGTTTAACGTAAGCGGAAACAACTACCTGGTGAAAAATGAGCTAAAAATCCCATATAATCTCCCCGAAGGAGAATACAAGGTCAGGTATATTCTCTCATACCCCGAAGAGACATTCACTTTTTCAAAGGACTATTTCGTAACATTTGGAGTTAAGATCTCTTCCATATCCCTAGAGGCTAAGAACATTCTTGAAGGAGAGAATAACGAAGTTTACATCGACGTAATCTCCGATAGAAACCTCAACGCGGAGATAGCATTGGAGCTCTTTGACAGCAATGAAAGCCTGCTGACATCTATTAAAAACAACGTAAAAATAGCTCAGGGGAGCAACAGGTTCACATTCAATGTTCCCGCCCCAATCCCCGGAAAAATAAAAGTTAAGGCAACTTTAAGTTATGGCGATGTTGTTTTAGGAGAAGCGGAGGATGAATTTCTCTCCATAGCCTTCCCAAGCATCGAAAATATCACAATAGTAACCCACGATGATGTTGCTATAGCTAAGCTTGAAATAGTTAACCCGAACAATTTTGAGATAGCATCAAAAGTTATGTACTCGTTCTACGTTGGGGACAGCGTTTTAAAGAGGGAAAAACTGGAGTTACAGTTAAAAAAAGGCACAAATGAGATTGAAATAATTCTCAAAGTGCCTCTGGGTGAGGTAATTAACTACGAGATTTACCTTGAAGAACTCGGGAAGAGAACACAAAAAACCGGAAGCTTTAAGATTGAACTCCCCCCGAGCACGACTACCACAACCACAGTAGAGCCCACTACATCGAGCACAGCAGCAAACACTACAACAACACACATTGGAGATAATGAGGAAAATAACACCGGAAAAGCCGTACTTGTGGTGCTGCTCATCACAATCGTTTTAATTGCGGCATATATTATGTACTCCCCTAAAGAGAGTAAGAAGAGGAAGAGGCCGAAACCGAAGAGGAAATCACCTTTAGGAAGGTTTAAGAGGCCAAAGATACCCAAATTTAGGGAGTTTAAGAACATTCCAAAGAAAAAGAGCTAAGGTTTTTAACCTCCAAGGTTGAGTTATAATTGGCGAGAGGGCTGGGGCTTTCCGCAAGGAGGAAGTTCCGCCCACCTCACCGGGGCCGCGGTGCCGCAAGGCACCTCCCGAGAGGGAGGGCAACGGAGCAGAAACGACACGTCCCCACAAAAATGTGAATGAAGGCGGCGAAGGCCTTCGGCAACGAAGGCCGAGCTAACCCGCAGACGATTTGTGGGGGATCGGTGAAACGGCCGTCCCGTGGGGTGCAAGGCCGAGAAAGGGGCAATGAAGTCCCGGTGCGAGCCCCGTGGTAGGCCGCTTAGTCGAATGCCCCTGAATACAGAAGGCGGGCTATAGCCCTCTCGCCTAACTTTTCCACACAATATTTTTAGCAAGTTTAGAGAACTTATTTTGGTGAGCTTATGAAGGTAATACCCCTAGCATCGGAGAGCTTAGGTGTTAGGAGCTTAGCGATTTATGCTGAAATAGATAAGATGGGAATTCTCATAGACCCTGGTGTAGCGTTAGGGCCTAAACGCTATTCGCTGCCCCCAGCAAAGGCAGAGCTTGAAGCCTTAGCCAAAGGTAGGGAAAAAATCCAGGCTTACGCTAAAAAAGCAGACATAATAACGATTTCTCATTACCACTACGACCATCACACACCTTTCTTTGAAGGACTTTATGAAAGCTCATCTCCCGAAAGGGCGAAGGAGATTTATGAAAGCAAAACCCTCCTCATCAAACACCCAAAGGAGAACATAAATTTCAGCCAGAGAAAACGCTCTTGGGCCTTCTTGAAAGAGGTCGAAAGGATTGCCCGGAAAATTAAATATGCTGATGCTAAGCTCTTTGATTTCGGCGATTTCATAGTCGAGTTCTCTCCCGCTGTTCCCCATGGAAGTGAAGGCTCAAAACTCGGCTTCGTTGTGATGGTGCTCGTAGATGACGGCACTAAAAGGCTAATCCACGCAAGCGACACCCAGCTATTGAATGATAGAGCGAAGGAGTGGATCATAAAGGAAGTACCAGATATTTTGATAGCAGGTGGCCCTCCGACGTACTTGGAATACAGGGTTAAAGATGCTTGGAGGGTAGGAGTGAAGAATTTAAACGAAATAATAAAAGAAACCAATGCTCAAATAATTCTCGACCACCATTTGATTAGAGACAAGCGCTATCCCACGTTCTTTGAGGAGCTTGAAAAAGAGCCCTTAACATTTGCGCGCTTCCTCAAGAATGAGGATAAACCCCTCGAAGCTTATAGAAAGGAGCTTCACAAAATAGAAAAAGGAGAAAATGCAGAGATTCCTTTTAGCCTTTAATTTCTCTTTCTCTGTACCTGAACATCTCAAAAATTTCCCTTTTCAACGCCTCAATATCAAAGTATCCCCTTCCCTCATCTCCCGCTACTAAATAGTGGAGCGCCAAACCATCTAAGAGCGCACCGAAGAGCATGGCCCTGAGCCTTGGATTGGGGACACCAAGCTCCTCAAAGATACCACCAAAAAGCTCCAAGTATTCCTCATAAAATGCATCCCACTGTCCTAGGCCGTTTCCATGCTTGATACTCTCCTCATAAACCTCCAAGAAGAAGCGAGAGAGCTTCGGGTTGTTTAAGATGAACTCAAATGAGTACTCAATCAGCGCTTTAAACTTATCCTCCGGTGACTCTGCACTTAGAATTTTAGGAAATATCGTCTTAGCCCACTGCTCAAATCCGTAAAACAGCGCTTCTTTAGCAAGCTCATACTTTGAGGAAAAGTGATAGAAGAGTCCTCCTTTTGAGATGCCAACTTTCTTCGCAATCTCCTCCATTGAAACGTCATCGTAAGCTCTCTCGCTGAAGAGTTCAAGGGCAACCTCTAAAATTCTCTCCCTGGTTTCTTTCCTCCCCATTTTTTAGCACCCCACTCCGTTCGAATAAAAGCTAGCGGATAGAACGTCATTAATCCATTTTTGGATATTTTCCTTTTGATTAAAATCTGGCTTTGCAAGCCACCCCCTCATGATCCCAGCTTTCACAACTTTTGCCGGCACCTTTTTTAAGATTGGCCCGAGGTAGTACTTCTCAATGTAGCCTTTAGTGAAGTGCCCAAAGAGCTCGGCAAGGCATACGACAAAAACTGCCACTTTCTTATCCCTCAACTCATCCCTGTGTTCCTCCAAAAACTTGAGGACACTCTTCAATGGCCTTTCGTAGTAGATGGGACTTCCAATTACAACTAAGTTACAGCCCCTCAAGCTATCCACTTCACTCACACGCATTACTTTAACCTCAGCTTTTCCCTTTATGGCTTCCTCCATCCACTTAACTATCATCTCCGTTGAGCCCCTCTTAGTGTCGTAAACTATGCAGATGCGATTTGACATTCAATCACCTCTGTGCCAAAATAGTCTCAAGAGGAGCGGCAAAGTTAGCACTGCCCCAATGAAGCTGTAAATAAGCCCGAAAAGTGTTGTGGTGGCGAACTGGGCAATCACAGGTATCGGTATCAGCACAAAGACTCCAAAAGCAATTAAGGTCGTTATGGCAGAGTAAAGCACTTCTCTTCCAGTGCTCGACAGCGAGATTGCGTAGCACTCCTCAAGGCCTTTGCCTTCCTTTCTCTCAAGCGCCCAGCGGTTCGCTATATGGATCGGGTAGTCTATGCCTATCCCAACTATCACCGCCCCCACCATCGCGGTCATCATGTTGAGGGGTATTCCAATGAGCTTCATTGTCATAAAGAGCCACCCGAGGGTTATGAAGGGTGGGATGGCAGTTAAAAGTCCTAGAAGCGGAGAGCGGTGGGAGATGCCAAAAGCCACAGGAAGCACTATAAAGGCAAATGCTAGGCACAGAAAGATGGAGTTCGTCATTGAGTCTCTGATGTCGTCAAGACCTTTGGCCCAGACTATAGGCATCCCCGTGAAGCTCACCTCTGCGTTAACCCCCTCAAAGTCCTCTCTAAGCTCCTCCATGAGCTTTTTACCGTGGTAGCCGAGCTTTGTCCTCGTCGCGACCCTGATTATCAAACCATCAAAGTTCCCCTTTTCGTCCCTGTGGATATATTGGTCTCCCATAGGGGTCTCATAGAGGGCGTTTAAGAAAGCCTTCAGCTGCTCAGGGGCTGCATCGTCATCAATCCTGCCGTCCATGTCCCTATCCACCATAAGATATGCCCTAATGACCTTTTGATCCTCCATTGCGAAGAGTGGGAGCAGGCTTAAAATCCACTCGGCACGGGCCTTTTTCTCATAAACGACAACATATCTATCATCGTTCATGTTTTCCAGCGCATTTTGAAGCTGCCCCCACAGCTCAGGGTTCGTTAAGTCCCCATCAACCCTTATGAAAACGGTCTCGGTGCCCACGTCGAACTCCTCGTTCAGGATTCCGTAGGCCTTTGTTATGTCCAGGTCGGTGGCGAGCTCTCCCGTTGGGTCGTAGGAAGCTTTCATCCCGAGCCCCATGACCCAGCCGGGCAAGGCCACGCCGAATATTACGAGGAGGAGGACGAGTACAATGGAGGGCCTGTTGATGAGCCAGAGGAGTCTTTTGATCATGCCGTTCCTTGCCATTCTCTTTCCTTTGCCGGTTTTAACCTTCCCCACACCTCCTCTCAAGTCTAGAAGCTCCCTCACCGCGGGAACGAATGTTAAGTTGAGTATAAAAATTGCAAGAATCGAGAAGGCGGACAGGAAGCCAAAATGCCTCATGCTTGGAATCTTGGAGATTCCGTTTGAAGAAAAGCCAACAACGGTCGTAATCATCGCCAAGAGAAGGGCAATCCCGACAGTGGAGAGCACGAGGTATGTGGCTTTCTTGGGGTCAGATGTTTCCTCAAGCTCCTCTCTGTAATTCATGAGCACGTGGAAGGAGAAGTCTATCCCAAGACCGAGAATAAGCACCGGCACCATGCCCGCCATGAAGTCCACTTTCCACCCTAGAATTCCGGCAAGGCCGAAAGTCCAGAGCATCGCGAGAAAGAGCGTTATTAGAGAAATCGCAACGTCGCTTAAGCGCCTAAAGTTGAGCATCATCAACGCGAGGATTAAAACCAGCGCAATTAAAAATGCGGGAATTAAGCGCTCCTCCGTTTTCACATAGTAGTAGTTCAGGAGTTGAATGCCGTAAGTTAATGTCTCTTGGTCAACCCCCTTGGCAATTCCCTCAATCCTCAGCTCGACCCTCTCAAGCTCGTCGCTGGGAATCGTGCCGTCCAGAGAGATATAGATAACCATCTTGCTGCTTTTTACGGCCCCCCTATCGAAGTCCTTCGGTAGGAAAACGAGGGCGTAGTCCTTCATAACCTGAGGGACGTTAGGATCTCCCATGAAGGCGTTGAAAGTCTCCACAATCTCATCCTTTGACGTGAAGGAGCGCATCTCCTCCAGAATCTGCTCCTTGGACGGATTAAAGTTCCCCTTCAGGGAGAGCCGGTAGATCGCCAAAAATTCGGGGAGCGAGGTTATGCTTTCGTCCTTGGGCTTCCTCAGTGCGGAGCTGACGAGATTATCATTCCAGACCTTCTCCGTGATATCCGCCGCTTTTTTGAAGTATTGTGGTGTTAGGACGTCATCACCCTGTAGGAGCACCATAACAGGCTCAGTGTTTCCAAAGTCCTTCTGGATGTCGTCCATTATCCCGACTTCCGGATAGTTTGGGAAGAGACCTTCAAGGCTCGTCTCCTGCTGCAGATTAACGGTAAAAGACGTGAAGATGAGCGTAATAACGAGAACCAGAGCTATGGCACTCTTTGGATGAAAAGCAACCCATTTAGCTATTTTCTGCATTTCAACCACCTCTTACCTACCGACCGGTCGGTTTGTAATTTGTTTGTGCGGCTTTTAAGCTTTGTGTTAACCTTAACCATGTAAAAGAGAAGCCGCAATGTGAAAAGCTTAAATCAAAGGAAAGTCAAGTTAATAGTTAGGTGGTGGTGATGAAGGACTTCTATATAGCCCATGAAGAGGATATTAAATCCGGTAAAACCACGGATGTTTACTTCGTAAGGACCAAAACAATTCTTGAAGCAAAAGGGATTCATAAAAAGGTTTTTGCTGACGTTTCAACTACATCCCTACCTAAAGGGTGGAAGTGGGGTGTCTTAGCTGGTGTTGAGGAAGTAGCAAAGCTCTTGGAAGGAATGCCAGTTAACGTTTACGCAATGCCCGAAGGGACGATATTCCACTCCTATGAGCCTGTGATGCAGATTGAGGGGTATTACAAAGAATTTGGGATTTATGAGACCGCTTTAATCGGAATGTTGAGCCAAGCGAGCGGAATTGCAACCGCTGCGCTGAGGACAAAAATAGCCGCCAAGTTCAAACCAGTTTACAGCTTTGGAATAAGGCACATGCACCCTGCCATTGCCCCAATGGTTGACCGCTCAGCATTCATAGGCGGCTGCGATGGAGTTAGCGGAGTTTTAGGAGCAGAGATGATGGGTGAAAAGCCTATTGGGACTATGCCCCACGCTCTAATTCTAGTGATTGGAGATCAGGTTAAAGCTTGGAAGTATTTCGATGAAGTCATGGATGAAAAAGTCCCGAGAACTGCCCTAGTTGATACGCTGTGCGATGAGAAATTTGAAGCTCTAATGGCGGCCGAGGCTTTAGGTGAGAGGCTGACAGCAATTCGTTTAGACACACCAAGCTCAAGGAGAGGGAATTTTAAGCGCATAATAGAGGAAGTACGCTGGGAGCTTGATTTAAGAGGTTACGATCATGTTAAAATCTTCCTAAGCGGAGGGCTGGATGAGGAGAGCCTCAAGGAGCTAGTAGACGTCGCAGATGCTTTTGGCGTTGGAGGGAGCATAGCGAGCGCTAAACCAATAGACTTCTCCCTCGATATAGTCGAGATAGAAGGAAAGCCAATAACCAAGCGTGGAAAGCTGAGCGGAAGGAAGCAGATTTATAGGTGTGAAAAAGGGCACTACCATAGAGTCCCTGCCAATAAAAAGCTTGAGAAGTGCCCAGTCTGCGGAGCAAAAGTTGAGCCCCTATTAAAGCCGCTCATTGAAAATGGAGAAATCGTTGCGGAGCTGCCAAAGGCTAGAGAAATTAGGGAATATGTTTTAGAACAGGCGGAGAAGTTTAATCTAAACTTAGAGTGACCTTTTATTTTTTTGTTTAATTTACAGGATAATGGACAAAAGGAATGAAAAGAAAATGGCCTCACTCAACTGTGATAGCTGAGGTTGGGCAGCTCTCAGCGGCTTCTTGAGCGCACTCGAGGTCTGTTTCTGGGGTCAAGACCTTAGCCTTTCCATCGTCGTCCATCTCAAAAACGTCTGGGCAGATGCTTGCACAAACTCCACATCCAATGCATGCGTCCTTATCAACAACAACCTTCATCCTAAACACCTCCAAGGTTTTCGAAATAATCTGTGTATTCTTTATTTAAAAGATTTTCCACGTCTCGAGACGCTGTGAGACGTTATACCGCATAAAAAGCCTCCCTAGTGAATAAAAAATTGCAGAAGTGGGCAAGTGTGGGTAAAAATTGTGTAGAGAAAAGAGGCTACATTAAGCCGAGTTTTCTCTTAAAGTCCTCGCTAATTCTCTCTGGAGTCCACGGAGGGTCAAAAGTTAGCTCAATTTCTGCATCTTTAACACCAGGAATCTCCAAGACCTTCTCCTCAACTGCTTTTAAGAGCCACATTGTTAGGGGGCATCCAGGAGTAGTCATTGTCATCTTAACATAAACGGTCTTATCTTCCCTAACCTCAAGCTCATAAATGAGACCCAAATTAACGACATCAACACCAATTTCAGGGTCAATAACTTCCTTGAGCTTTTCCAAAATCGCCTCTTTCGTAAGCTCAACATCTTTTGAAGTTTGAGCGTTGGTCTTTTCATCCGCCATTTTTCCTCACCTGAAAGGGAGTCTAAGTTATCAAATTTAAACCTTATGGAACAAACTTGGGAAACTACGAGAGTATATCAAGAATAAGCTCCTTTGCCATGTCTTCCGTTAATACACCCGCTCTCAGCTCCCTCATAACCCTCTGGATTGAGAACAGCTTTAGCGAGCGGTTTGACTTATACGCGTTCCTCAAGACGGGACACCCAAAATGGAACGTGTAAACGCCGCCTATGATGTCGATGAGCTCTCCTTTATCCATAGCTAAAAAAGCCGGGAAGTTCAGCATCACAACATCATTTTTTGGATATATCGAGAGGTTCCCGACACTGAGCATATCCCCACTCGCAACGATTTTAACACCATTCTCACGTGCATAGCGCTCAACGCTTTCCATGATTAATGAATGACAAACACCACACAGCGTCGCCCTCTTTTTAACCCTATCAAGCATTATCTGTCCGTAATCCTCTACTTCTATAAACACCGCTCCGAATTTCTTTAGACGCTTTATTTTCGCCTCTTTCATTTGAGGGAGCTTTACAGTCACAGGAGTTACTTTAAATCCTGCCCACCTTAGGCCTAAAACCGTTGCTGTACTATCACTTCCACCCGAAAAGGCAACTACAATCTCCTCGTTAAGCTTAGTACGCCTAAATTCTTCACCGTAGAGCCTGTATCGAACCAATTCCTTAAGCCTACTATAAGCTTCCTCGCTTATTTGCTCCCTAACTCTTTCAAGGGCTTTTAGAGAGCCTTTGAGGCGATACTTTTTCACGAAGTCATTTTCAATTATCCATATCATTATTATCTCCAAAAAGCTTAAAATAGATGCCCTTTAAAATCTTACTGCAGCCTTTTTCCTCTTGTGGTGAGCTTTTGGAGGTGAGAGCATGAGGGAAATAGTGACCAAAGTAAAGGAGAAAACTCCAATTCCAGTCTACGAGAGAACAGTGGAGAATGTTTTGAGCGCTGTTCTTGCGAGCGGTGATTTGTGGAGAATTATTGATTTAAGTGAAGAGCCCCTTCCATTGGTAACGGAAGTTTTGGGCGTTTTAAGCAAACTTGGGTATATTGAGTTCAACAAAGAGATAATTTTGACACAAAAAGGCAAGGAGTTGGTGGAAAAGTATGGAATCGCCAAAAGAGAGGATTACACCTGCAAACACTGTGAGGGTAAAACAGTTGAACTCAATGCCTTTAACGACCTCTTGGAGCAGTTCAAAGAGATAGTCAAGGACAGGCCACAACCAAAGCACGACTTTGATCAGGCATACGTCACACCAGAGACTACAGTGGCTAGAGTAGCTCTCATGCACACGAGAGGAGACTTAGCTAATAAAGAGGTCTTTGTCTTAGGTGATGATGACTTAACGAGCATAGCTTTAATGCTCTCCGGTCTTCCAAAGAGAATAGCTGTTTTAGACATTGATGAGCGCTTAATCAAGTTCATCGAGAAGGCAGCGGATGAGATTGGTTACAGCAACATAGATATATTCACTTTCGATTTGAGGAAACCTCTGCCAGACTACGCCCTTAAGAAGTTTGATACATTCATTACCGACCCACCTGAGACCGTGGATGCAGTTAGAGCCTTCGTTGGAAGAGGAATTGCAACACTCAAGGGCCCTGGATGCGCAGGCTACTTTGGAATAACTAGAAGAGAAAGCTCATTAGACAAGTGGCGCGAGATTCAAAAGCTCCTCTTAAACGAGTTTGGTGTTGTCATAACAGACCTCATTAGGAACTTCAATGAGTACGTGAACTGGGGCTACGAAGAGGAGACAAGAGCTTGGCGCTTAGTTCCAATAAAGGTGAAGCCAGGGCACAACTGGTACAAGAGCTACATGTTCAGGATACAGACACTAGAAGGTTCAAAAGGCTTTGAAGACGAAATAACTCTCGGTCAAGAGCTTTACGATGACGATGAGAGCTCTACAACATGAAATTCCTGAATAAATCCTTTTTCAATCTTTACCCCGTATTTTTATTTAATCTAAAACGCAGTTTTTATCCGTTAGTTTTTAGTTCTATCGGTTCTTATTTAGCCATTTTAAGAGTTCTCAAAAATTTACGGACAGTTTCGCTTTTGGGCCGAAAACGAAATATTTATAAGCTAACGGTTGAGCCATAATTAGTAGAGCGTGAAATAAGTAGTGGATTATTATCCAAATCACGAACAAACGAATATTATTCGAAAAAAAAGGTGGTGGAGAGATATGAGCTGGATAACCCCAAAAAAAGCAATTATGGTTGCTGCGAGTGCAGAAGGTGGAACCAAGTTAAATGCATTTGATAACGCTCTCCTAAAAATGGGCATTGGGAACGTCAATTTAGTTAAGCTGAGCAGTGTTATTCCTGCTCACATAGAGTGGATTGAGAAGATGCCCGAAGTTCCAATAGGAATGCTCCTTCCAACAGTTTACGCCCATATAGAGAGCGATGAGCCCGGTTCAACAATAAGCGCCGCTTTGGGTGTTGGTATAAGTGAAGACAATAATGGAGGACTAATTTACGAATACAGCGGATACTGCACAAAAGAAGAAGCCATAGAGATGGTAAAGAAAATGGTTGAAGAGGGCTTTAGAGTTAGAGGATGGAAGCTTAAGGAGTTTAAGGTTGTAGTTTCAGAGATTACTGTTAAGGATAAACCCGCGGCAGCTTTAGCCGCAGTAGTTATGCTCCCATACTAACACTTTCAATATTTTGAACAATGGAAGAGGTGGTCAAGATGGATGGGGGTGAGTGCGATGATGGGTGTCGAAAACCCATTAGGTATGCATGTGATTTTGGACTTATACGAATGCGATCCCAAAATATTAGACGATATCGAAAAAATAGAAGAAATCCTCACTAAGGCAGCAGAAATAGCCAACGCGACTGTTATTGACAAGAGATTTCATAAGTTCTCTCCTCAAGGCGTTTCTGGTGCTGTTGTTGTTTCTGAGAGTCATATCACAATTCACACTTGGCCAGAGCATGGCTATGCAAGCGTTGATGTTTATACCTGTGGGGATCACACAATGCCTGTGAAAGCGGGGGAATACATCATAAAGGCACTCAAATGTAAAAACCCCACAGTTGTTAAAATCGATAGGGGGATTCTCTTCAGAAAGGACTGATTCTTCTTAATCATCTTTTTAAATCCTTCCTTTGATATTTATTTCGAGAGAGGTGAGTGCGATGCATTTCATTGAATGGTATCCGAGAGGTTATGGTGTTGGGTTTAAGATCAAAAGCAAGCTTTTGGAAACTCAAAGCAAATTCCAGAGAATTGAGCTTTACGAAACTGAGGGATTTGGAAAGCTCCTCGTCCTAGATGGGACTGTCCAACTAGTTGAACATGGAGAAGAAAGCTATCATGAGCCTTTGGTTCATCCCGTGATGCTCGCACATCCAAATCCGCGCAGAGTTTTGGTGATTGGCGGAGGAGATGGTGGGACTCTTAGGGAAGTGCTTAAACATAAAACCGTCAAGAAAGCAACTCTAGTAGAGATAGACGACATGGTTGTCGAGATTTCAATGCTTTATTTGGGGATAGATAGAGGACTCTTAGAGCGGCTGATGAAAAAGGAAGAGCCTAGGGGAGAGCTCATTATTGGAGATGGCGTTGAATACATGAAGAACTCAGGAGAGAAGTTCGATGTGATAATAGTCGACTCAACAGATCCCGTTGGTCCCGCAAAGCTCCTCTTCAGCGAGGAATTCTATAGAAATGCATATGATGCACTAGGCGAAAAAGGGCTCTATATAACCCAAGCAGGAAGCGTCTACCTCTTTACAAATGAGCTTTTGGATGCTTACAAGAATATGAAGAAGGTCTTTGACCGCGTTTACTACTTCAGCTTCCCGGTTATAGGATACGCATCACCTTGGAGCTTTTTAGTTGGCGTCAAAGGCGAGATTGATTTCACTAAGATCGACTTAGAGAGGGCTAAAGAGCTCGAGTTAATCTACTATGATCCTGAAAAACACGAAACACTATTCCAAATGCCCAAGTATGTCAGGGAGCTTTTAGAAAAAGACTGAAGGCTTCCCAAACTATTTTAACTTTTAATTACTAATCCCTGTATGGTGAAAGCATGGAGGTTAGATGTCATAAATGCGGTAGGGCCTACTCATCAATCATTCCTCCCAGCTGCATCTGTGGGGAGGGGCTTGAGATTACATATGACTATTCTAAAGTGGACGTTAAAAAGTGGAGAATGAGAAACAGAGGTGTCTGGCGCTATAAAGAACTTCTACCGGAAGTCAAGAAGATAGTGAGCTTAAATGAAGGAGGAAGCCCTCTTTTTAAAGCCAAGCTTAGTAAAGAGTTGGGATTAGAAGTCTTCATAAAGGACGAGACGAGAAACCCAACGGGCTCTTTTAAAGATAGATTTGCAACCGTTGCGGTTTCTTATGGACTGCCTTTTGCCGAAAATGGATTTATAGTGGCAAGTGATGGAAACAGCGCTGCTTCGCTAGCAGCTTATGCAGCAAGAGCAAACAAAGAGGCATTTGTAGTTATTCCTAGGAGGGTGGATAAAGGAAAGCTGATCCAAATGATAGCCTTTGGAGCTAAGATAATCCGTTATGGAGAGAGCGTTGACGAGGCTATTCCCTACGCTAAAGAGCTTGCAAAGCTCAATGGGCTCTATGATGTAACCTCTGCAAGCAATTTAATAGGCATAGAAGGACAGAAGACGCTTGCTTTTGAACTCTGGGAGGAGCTAAAGCCCACACACATTTTAGTCCCCACCGGAAGCGGGAGCAATATATACAGTATTTACAAGGGATTTAAGGAGCTCTTAGAGATTGGTGCTGTGGAAGAAATTCCAAAGCTGATAGCAGTGCAAACTGAAAAGTGCTCCCCCATAGCAAGTGAGATACTAAACATTAAAGGGAAGAAGGAGTTTACGAAGGCCCTGGCGCTCTATGTCAAAGACCCCCTCAACAAAGAGAAGGCTGTTAGAGCTGTAAAAGAGAGCGGAGGAACAGCTGTCCTTGTTAGGGAAGAGGAGCTAGACATGGGAGAGAGGCTGTTAACTAAAGAGGGCGTTTTTGCTGAGTATGCCTCGGCAGTTGTTGTTCCTGCCCTGTTAAAGCTAAAGGAGGAGAACTACTTCGAAAAGGATGATAAAATAGCCTTAGTAATTACAGGCTCAGGGTTAAAGAGTTTTTATGAAGAAAAAGAGCGCTCAATCATGACAGGAACAAAACTCGAGATTTTAAGGCTCCTTAGGGATAAGCCCAGCTATGGCTATGAGATCTGGGAGAACATATCCAAACCCATGAAATATCAAGCTGTTTACCAACACATAAAGGAGCTTGAGAGCTTAGGGCTCATCAAAGAGGCCTATAAACGGGGTAGGAGGATTTACTACACACTCACTGGAAAAGGAGCTAGAATACTGGAAAACCTTGAGGAGTAGATTTTTAAACCTTTGACGCTATGTTTATGTTATCACAATCATGTCAAAGGAGGGGGTCATATGGACAAGGTTTATCTAACTTGGTGGCAAATAGACAGAGCTTTGTTCTCTCTCGCTGAAGAGCTCAGACAAAAGTTCATGCCGGATGTTATAGTGGGAATAGCAAGGGGAGGGCTGATTCCAGCTGTTAGACTCAGCCATATATTAGGGGACATTGAACTCAAAGTGATGGATATAAAATTCTATACTGATATAGGTACTCATGGCGAAAAGCCAGTTATAAAAATCCCAATCCACGGCGACCTGAAGGGAAAGAAAGTAGCAATAGTGGATGATGTCAGTGATACAGGAAAAACGTTAGAAGTGGCCATTGAAGAGGTCAAAAAACTTGGAGCGGAGGAAGTAAAGGTAGTCTGCCTCTCAACCAAGCCTTGGACTTCAGTTGTGCCAGATTTTTATGTATTCAGAACTGACAAGTGGATAGTCTTCCCATGGGAAGAATTCCCTGTGGTCGCTAGGGAGTGATGTTGGATAAATTATCCGACAACCTTTAGTTTTACACTTTTTAATTGGGTGTCTACAAACTTCTTGCATTTTTGACATGATGCCAATTCTCTGAGAGATAAGTTTTTAGCGTTGGAGAGCCTTCATTATACTACCTATCATTCTAACAACTATGCAGATATGTTCCGATAAAATGACGAGGTGTCTCTATGGTAGTTGAAAAAGTGATGAAAAGAGATGGTAGAATAGTACCTTTCGATGAAGGTCGTATAAAGTGGGCTATAAAAAGGGCAATGCTCGAAGTGGGCGTAAGGGATGAGGAGCTTCTTGACAAAGTTGTCAAAGATGTCGTCGATAGGATTAATGAGCTCTATGATGGGCAAGTCCCAAATATTGAAAACATCCAGGATATAGTTGAGCTCGAATTAATGCGCAACGGTCTTTTTGATGTTGCAAAGGCATACATAATTTACAGAAAGAAGAAAGCAGAGATTAGAGAAGAGAAGAGGAAGATACTTAACAAAGAAAAGCTTGATGATATTGATAAGCGCTTCTCCATAAATGCCTTAAGAGTCCTCGCGAGCAGGTATCTAATAAAAAATGAAGAAGGGAAAATAATTGAGAGCCCAAAAGAGCTCTTTGAGAGGGTTGCACTTCTATCAGTTATCCCAGATTTGCTCTATGATGAGAGAGTCTTCTCCAAAGAAGGTGGCTTCGAGCAGGATTTGAGCAATTTGGTGTACTACCGCGAGCTTTTGGATGAATACGACAAAAAGCTGAGCATAGGAAGGTTTAAGCTTAATAAATATCACTTTGAGAGACTTTTGAACCTTTATGAGGAACTTGCACAGAAAGGTCACATGAAAGTAAGTATAGACGAGTTCGTGAAAATGATTGAGAGCGGAGAGTTCGACAACTATGAAGATGAGGTCGAGGAATACTTCAGACTAATGACCTCCCAAGTCTTTATGCCAAACAGCCCGGCCCTCATAAACTCCGGTAGGCCACTAGGAATGCTGTCAGCGTGCTTTGTAGTGCCTATCGAAGATGATATGGAGAGCATTATGAAAGCAGCACACGATGTGGCAATTATTCAAAAAATGGGTGGTGGTACAGGCCTTAATTTCTCAAAGCTTCGGCCAGAGGGAGATTTAGTTGGAACGACAACTGGTGCTGCTAGCGGTCCTATCTCATTTATGCATCTCATAGATGCTGTTAGTGATGTAATAAAGCAAGGTGGCGTGAGAAGAGGAGCAAACATGGGAATTCTTGAGGTCTGGCACCCCGATATAGAGAAATTCATCCATGCTAAGGAGAAGAACACAGGAACGAATGTTTTAAGCAACTTTAACATTAGTGTTGGGCTTTGGGAGGACTTTTGGGAGGCCATAAAAGAAGGGAAAAAATATCCTCTGGTAAATCCAAGGACAGGTAAAAAGAAGAAGGAAATAAATCCAAAGACCCTTTTTGAAGAGCTCGCATTCATGGCATGGTCCAAGGCAGATCCAGGTGTTATATTCTTTGACATCATAAACAGGAGGAACGTTCTCGAAGAAGCTAAAGGCGGGAAGATTAGGGCAACAAACCCCTGCGGAGAAGAGCCTCTCTACGACTACGAATCTTGTAATTTAGCGAGCATAAACCTTGCAAAGTTTGTGAAATACAATGAAAATGGAGCTTACTTCGACTGGGACGAGTACGCCGAAGTTATCCAAAAGGTTGCCAAGTACCTCGACAACGCAATAGATGTCAATAAGTTCCCGCTCCCGGAGATTGACTACAGCACAAAGCTCACGAGGAGAATAGGCGTTGGAATGATGGGTTTAGCGGATGCGCTCTTCAAGCTCGGAATAGCATACAACAGCAAAGAGGGTTACGACTTCATGCGCAAAGCCACCGAATATCTCACTTTCTACGCCTACAAGTACTCAGTTGAAGCTGCTAAAAAGCGCGGCACGTTCCCGCTCTATGAGAAGAGTGCCTATCCAAAGGGTGAGCTCCCAATAGAGGGCTTCTATCACAAAGAAATATGGAACCTCCCATGGGATGAGCTCGTTGAGGAAATCAAGAAGTACGGAGTTAGGAACGCCATGGTAACGACATGCCCACCAACGGGAAGTGTTTCAATGATTGCAGACACTTCGAGCGGCATAGAGCCAATATTCGCCCTGGTGTACAAAAAGAGCGTCACCGTTGGCGAATTTTATTACGTCGACCCAGTCTTTGAGGCTGAACTTAAAAAGCGCGGCCTCTATACCGATGAAATACTCCAAAAAATCAGCGACAACTATGGCTCTGTTCAAGGTCTCGAGGAGATACCCGAGGATATGCAAAGGGTCTTCGTCACTTCAATGGATATCCACTGGCTCGACCACATATTAGCCCAAGCTGAGATACAACTTTGGCTCACTGATTCAGCAAGTAAGACCATAAACATGCCAAACGATGCCACTGTTGAGGATGTTAAAGCGGCATACCTCTTAGCGTATAAGCTCGGTTGTAAGGGAGTCACCGTTTATAGGGACGGCTCGCTGAGTGTTCAAGTTTACAGCGTCGAAGGAGAGAAGAAGCAGAGAGTTAAGGCGAAACCAAGCAAATACGCGGTTGAAATATTGAAGAAAGTTGTTGAAAACGAGCCCTGGCTTGAGCGCTTCATCAACGTCAATGCAATAATAAACGGCACCAACGGTAAAAACGGCAACGCTGCGGAGAAAAATAACAAACAAAGCTTAACTTTAAATATAAGCCTCAGTGTGCCCCAAAAAGCAAAAGAAGAAGCAAAGAAAGGTGTTTGTCCAGTGTGCGGTGCTCCAACCGTCTTTGAAAGCGGTTGTGAAGTGTGTAAGGCCTGCGGATGGAGCAAATGTGTAATTAGCTGAACTTTTTTCTTATCCCTTTTCCTTAATCCTTTTATACCCATGAAGCAACTTTCTCTTGGGGTGGTCTCATGCAGTTTGAAGATGCTTATAAAGAGGTTTATGAGATAGTCAAGCCAAAGTACAAGCTCTTTACAGCCGGTCCAGTAGCTTGTTTTCCAGAGGTTTTGGAGATAATGAAAGTCCAAATGTTTAGCCACAGAGCAAAGGAGTATAAGGAAATCCACGTTGATACGCTCAAGCGCTTGAGCGACTTTTTAGAGGCCAAAAATGGAGAAATAATTCTCTTCCCAAGCTCAGGAACAGCTTTTATGGAAGCTGCCGTTAGGAACACCATCCCGAGAGGTGGGAAAGTCCTCGTAACGATAATAGGTGCTTTTGGAAAGCGCTTTAAGGAAGTCGTCGAGGCCAACGGAAGGAAGGCCATAACTTTGGAGTACGAACCCGGGAAAGCCGTTAAGCCCGAGGACTTGGACGAGGCTTTAAAGAAGAACCCCGACGTTGAGGCTGTTACAATCACATACAACGAGACATCCACAGGTGTTTTGAACCCACTCCCAGAGTTAGCTAAGGTTGTTAAGGAGCACGATAAGCTTCTCTTTGTAGATGCTGTTAGTGCTATGGGTGGAGCTGATATCAAGTTCGATGAGTGGGGTATTGATTTAGTCTTTGGAAGCTCCCAAAAGGCCTTTGGAGTTCCTCCAGGGTTAGCGGTTGCTGCTGTGAGTGAGCGTGTTTTTGAGATAGCTGAGAAGATGGAGGAGAAAGGCTGGTACCTCGATTTACCCCTCTACAAGAAGTTCAACGCCACGAAGAAGGGAACACCCTCAACGCCTCCAATGCCCCAGATATTTGGCTTAAACGTCGTGCTCCGCATCATAGAGAAGATGGGCGGCAAAGAAGAGTGGCTCGGCATGTACGCAAAGCGCTCCCAAATGATTAGGGAAGGCGTCAAGGAGATGGGTCTTAGTGTGTTGGCCGAGCCCGGATATGAGAGCCCAACCATTACAGCAGTTGTCGTCCCAGAGGGCATGAAGGGCGAGGACGTATACAACACGATGCGTGAGAGGGGCTTTGAGCTCGCTAAGGGCTATGGAGCCGGCATAAAGGAGAAGACCTTCAGAATTGGAAACATGGGCTACATGACTTTCGAAGACATCCAAGAGATGCTCAGCAACTTAAGAGAAGTAATAGAAGAATTAAAGGATTAAACAGCTTTTTCAAGCTTTATTTTTCCTTCATCTTCTTTGACCCTGTAAATCACGTCGACGCTTCTCGAATGCGTCCTGAAGTCAAAGGCGAGCTTAACTATGAACTCAAAGCGCTTTAGGGTTTCGTCATCTATTTTGAGCCAGTGCTTTATCTCCCCCACCAGATCATTTGAGAGCACGAGGGAAGTAATTATGAATGGATAGTCATCTATGAGTTCCTGAAGAATTAAAGGCACGCTGACAGTGTGGAGCGTATCTATAACAACGTAGTCCGGGTTTATTTTCCTTATCTGTTCTATAACATCATTAGTCCTGCTTTTAAGGCTTTGAGAATCGAATTGAGTATCAATCACGTTTATGTTCTCTTTAAATGGCTTAAACTCTCCGTAGGCAGTTACAACAGCTATTTTCCAATCATCGGGGATTAAGTGAATCAAAGCCTCGACGAGCTTCGTTTTACCGCTCCTGCTCTTCCCCACAATTAAGATATCGCTTTTCTTCAAGAGGGCATCCCTTAAAACCTCCAGCTGCTCTCTACTAATGCTCCCGTATCTTAAGAGGTCATCTGGTGTGAATATGTACACTCCCACTTTTTACCACCATAAAGCATAGGGCAAGAAAGAATATAAACCTTCACCTTACTAAAGCCTCTTTCGCCTTAATGAGAGCCACTAAAAGCTCGTTCATAGGAGCTTTAAGTCCAATTGCTTCTGCATACTCTACAATTTTGCCGTTTATGTAGTCTATCTCCGTCTTCTTGCCCCTCTTCAAATCCTGAAGCATCGAGTTGTAGTTATCACTCGTACGCTTCAGCGTATCTATAATAACCTCTATTGGATGTTCCTCAAAGCTAATACCCCACTGCTGTGCCACCATGCATCCTTCACGAGCTATACTTACTAAAATGTCTTGGAGATAATCGTTCTCAAGGAGATAGCCGTTCTTAACTTCAAGGAGAGCACCTAATGGGTTTATAGCCGAGTTAACTATGGCCTTGAGCCACTTCCACCCAATTATATTGTCGCTAACTTTAGTCTTTATCCCCGCAGCATTGAAGAGCATTGCAATTTCCTCGGCAAATCTGCTATTTCCTTTGGGATAAACACCAATGCGCGTAATGCCCTTCCCAGTCCACCTGATGACGCCCCACTTTTCAAGCATTGCTCCATTTGTGGTTATACCCCCGAGGACATTCTTTGTATATTTTAAAGCCAAATCCTCATTTCCGAGACCGTTTTGAATGCTTAAAACCCAAGTTTTATCTCCTATAATTCCTTTAACACACTCCAAAGCAGCTTTTGTAGAATAAGACTTGGTGGCCAATATCAGCAGGTCAGGATTTTCGTTAGGTGCATGAGTGATAGCGTTAGGATAAACCGTGAATTCCTCAACGCCCGTAACTTTGAGTCCCTCCTCATTTATGGCGTTAACATGCTCTTCTCTCCCAATTAGCGTTACATCTTCCTCAACTCTCGCCAGCAGAGCACCAAAAAGTGAGCCAATTGAGCCGGCGCCGAGGATGTATATTTTCACTTTTCTCACCAAAAGAGTTTTTAAAGCAGAGATTAAAAGCCTTTCCGATGGAAATGGAAGTAGCGGTAATACTTGTAGAACCAGAGTACCCCATAAACCTCGGCTCAATAGCACGCGTAATGAAGAACTTTGGTGTTGATGAGCTTATCCTAGTCAACCCTAAAGCGAGGCCAGAGGATGAGCTCGCTAGAAAGTTTGCGGTTCATGCAGTTGATATTTT
Organism: Palaeococcus pacificus DY20341; assembly: GCF_000725425.1. NCBI lineage: Archaea > Methanobacteriati > Methanobacteriota > Thermococci > Thermococcales > Thermococcaceae > Palaeococcus > Palaeococcus pacificus. The sequence goes on from NZ_CP006019.1 coordinate 1,720,410, forward strand.
AGAGAACGCTAAAATTACAAAAAGCCTAGATGAAGCGCTAGGAATGGTCAACTTTGCTGTCGGGACGAGTGGTGTAGGGGGAAAGGATTACATCCCTGAGAGAACACCCATAACGCCCGAGGAGTTTGCAAGAAGGATTTTTCTAACAGGCGGAAAGGTTGGAATTGTCTTTGGACGCGAGAGTAGGGGTTTAGATAACGATGAGCTAGAGAAGCTCGACTTCACAGTTACGATACCCACAAGCGGTGCTTATCCAATAATGAACCTAAGTCATGCTGTAGCAGTTATTCTTTACGAAGTCTACAAACAAAGGATAAAAACCGAAGAAGTAGAACGCCCAAAACCTGCAGGAAGGCTTGAAAGAGAGGTCTTCATCCAACAGTGGCGCGAGCTCATGAATGTCCTAAACACTCCGAAAGACCCATATAGGAAGAAGTACACCGAAATAATGATGCGCCGCGTTTTGGGACGGGCGTTCATCTATGAAAAAGAAATTTACGCAATTATCGGGCCCCTTAGAAGGGCAGTAAGGAGTTTAAAGAAGTGCAAAGAGAAGGGATGTTTATATGATTAGCGTTGAGCAGTTTAAGGTTGAGAACAGGAGTATTTGGATAGGCGTTATTTACGGAGATAAGATCCAAGGTGTGGTCTATTCTCTCGAAGGAGAAGGCTTTCTAAAAGAAAGGATAGAAGAGCTAACAAGGTTTCTAAGAAAGCGCGGTGCTGATGTTAGATTAGAGGAAGAAAAAAGCACATATCCACAACTTGTTTTTGATGTTTTAAAAGGCAAATTAGACAACGAGGAAGTTCTCAATATCCTGAGTTTCGAAGGAACAACACTATTTGAGCGGAAAGTTTATGAGGTATTAACAAAAAAAGTTAAACGCGGACAGGTAATAAGTTACAAAGAGCTAGCCCATATTGTGGGAAGTTCACCAAGGGCAATTGGAGGAGCGATGAAAAGGAATCCATACCCAATAATCGTTCCATGCCACCGTGTAATTTCAAGTAATGGAATCGGCTTTTACACACCAAAAGTCGAGTACAAAAAGTTTTTGCTCGAAATAGAGGGGGTGAAAAAGTGGACAAGCTGAAAGCTTACCTAATTGGTTTCATCTTAGCGATCGTGGCAATAACAGTGGGAATAATTTACAAGTGGGGCTTTTGGATGCTCGTGCGCATCGTCTTGAGCCTTGGCTTTTTGGGATTAACCTTAACGATGGCATTTTTCTTGGCGTTAACGCTCTACGCTGAAAGCTGGAAGTACGCCCTCTATCTAGTGGTGCCAACAGCCCTGAGCGGCTATGCTACATACTTAAGTGTCACATGGCAAAAGCTTAACATCGTCGGCGGGATAATAGTGCTCTTCATTCTCGGTTTGGCCTTTGGGATCTGGTACATCAGCGAGCCTGATCTTGGCTTAATGGATCGCTTTAAGAGCGCAGAGAGCTTGGAGCGAGCAGGGAATTACAAAGCTGCCGCAAGGAAGTACGAAAAGAAGGGCAACTATTTAAAGGCCGCCGAGATGTACGAAAAGCTCGGATGGATGGAAAGTGCAGCGTGGGCATATGAAAAAGCCGAGAAATATGACAAAGCTGCGGAAATCTACGAACAGCTTTATGAGAAAGAGAAAGACACCTACTATCTAAAGGAGGCTCATGAATATTGGAAAAAGGCTGGAAACATGGACAGAGCCGCTAAAGCTTTGGAAAAGTATGCCAAAGAAGAACCATGGTTCTGGGAGGATGTTGCAAAGCTCTACGAGGAGTTAAAGAACGAGGAAAAAGCTGTTGAGGCTTGGAAGAAAGCTTTGGAGTACTACATTAGCGAGGCTCAAGAGGAAGGTGTCTTCTGGGAGGACGTTGGAAATATTTACAAGCGCCTTGGCGATGAGGAGAAAGCAACGGAAGCATACGAGAAGTTCCTCGAATACTGCCTCAAGGAAGCGGAGGAAGACGAGGCTTGGTGGAAGCATGTTGCAGAGACATATGAACTCCTAGGGGAAGAGGAGAAAGCTAAAGAAGCTTGGGCAAAATATGAGGAATACAGGAAGAGGATAATGCAGGGAATTGAGGAAAACAAGGAAGAACGTGAAGAAAAAGCTTAATCCTTTTTGCTTATGCTTTTTACCTCAAATTTGTTCTTTTTTCTCTCAAAGCGCCACTTTTCTATAGCCCTTACAAAGGGACACCTTCTACGCCACTCCTCAAATAAACTTCGAAGTCCCATAGTATCACCAAAATAAATTATAGAAAAAGGATTTATAAATAAAATTATGAAAAAACTTTCATTAATGCCATGTCACCGTCTTATGCATCACCTTTCCAGCTAAAGCATCTTTTAACGCCTGCTCCATTATTTCCAAGCCCTTCTCAGCAATTTCCTGCGTTATGACCAAAGGCGGTGTGATCCTCACTACGTTCCCAAACATACCATAGCTTGGGAGTATTAGGCCGAGCTCAAACGCTCTCCAGCATATCTTGCCCGTAAGCTCTGGATCAGGTTTTTTGTTCTCTTTTACTATTTCAACGCCTATCATTAAGCCTTTCCCTCTAACATCGCCTATAACCTCATACTCCTCCTGCATCTCCTTGAGGCGCTTCATTATGAATGAGCCTACTTTCTGAGCATTTTCGAGCAGTTTTTCCTCCTCGATTATCTTAAGCGTAGCATAAGCTGCCGCTGAAATCACAGGGTTAGCCGCTGGCGTCAATAGAGCACTCCCGCTTGTCATATCCATCAGTTCAGCTTTTCCTATGACGCCGCTAAGCCCCATCCCACTTGCAACCCCTTTTCCAAAGGCCAAAAAGTCAGGCTCAACTTTAAAGTGCTCGCTAGCAAACCACTTACCTGTCCTCCCGATTCCCGTTTGCACTTCATCCATGGCAAAAAGAATGCTATGCTCATCTAGAACTTTCTTCAGCTCTTTGAAAAAGCCTTCTGGGGGAACAACTATTCCAGCATCGCCTTGGATTGGCTCAGCTATTAAAACGCTCACTTCATCAGGGGGAACGACGTGGGCTAAGATGTAGTACTCGAGATAGTCTAAGAAAGCGTTTATCAGCTCATCGGGGTTTTCATAGCCGTCTATCCGCCAAGGGTTGCGGTAAGGGTTGGGATATGGAATCCAAACGACATTGGGCACTAATGGGGAGAAGCCTCTTTTTTGGGAGCTTTGAAAGGCAGCTATCGATGTTGCCCCATAGGTCTGACCGTGATATGCTCCTATAAACGCTATCACCCAAGGCTTCCTCGTTGAAAAACGCGCTATCTTTAGGAGTAAGTCCATTGCATCGCTCCCGCTGAGGCCGAAGAGGATTTTGGGGCCTTCAAGTGGAGATTTTTCCGCTAAAATCTCCGCAACCTCTATAGCTCTCTTGCTGTAGGTGTAGCCTATCATCGAGTGCTGTATCTTAGAGACCTGTTCTTGAACCTCCTTTACGAGCTTTGGGTGGGCATAACCCGTTGAAGCCGCGGCAGCGCCGGCTAAGAAATCTATGAAAACGTTCCCATCAACATCCTCTATTAACGCTCCATAGCCTCTTTCCGGAACGACGGGAAAGAGTTTAACTCCAAGTCCTTGAGAGACTACTTTTTTCTCTCTTTCAATTAATCCTTTTGCTTTTGGCCCTGGGGGAGTAACAACTATCTTTGGAAACTCATCAAAAGACATGTTTATTTCCTCCAACAGTTAATAAAAAAGTAGAGAGGAGAGTTCATGGATTTGCCGCAATAAATTCATTGGTGTACTCCTTAACTACCTTGTACAGTATTAATAGTCCCAATAGGTTGGGTATTGCCATAAGTCCATTCATCATATCTGAGAATGTCCAAACGTTTTCCAAGACTGTTGTTGCACCAATGTAGATGAAGATAACGAAGAGCAAGTTGTAAAGTAAGTGAAGCTTTGGATACAGCTTAGCGAACTTTTCAGGGTCTTTTTCAATCCATTTAGCCAAGTAAAGCACATTTTGCCTTCCATAGAATGACCACGCCAAGACGGTCGAATATGCAAAGAATATAACACCTATTATGACCATCACTTCTCCAGCGTGTCCAAAAGCTCTTGCAAATGCCTCTTGTGTTAATGCAGTGCTCGTTTTGTCAGTTTGCCAAGCTCCAGTTGCAACAATTGAGATTCCGGTTAATGAACAAATTATGAGTGTGTCTATAAGTGGGCCAAGCATTGCAACGTGAGCTTGTCTTGATGGGTGGTCGGTTCTTGCTGCGGCGTGGGCTAAAGTTGCAGTTCCAAGACCAGCTTCGTTTGAGAAGAGACCTCTAGCAACACCCCATCTTATCGTCGTTCCTACTGCTCCACCAGCTACTGCACTTCCAGTAAAAGCATCCCTAAATACCAATGAGATTGCACTTGGTAACTGTCCAGCAAACTTTATCCATACTCCAACAGCGAATATAAAGTAAATTATTGCCATAAATGGAACCAGTGCCTCTGTGACTTCACCAATTCTTTTGATTCCTCCAACAATAACCACGAATGTCAAAAATGCAAATAGTGCTCCTGTAGCCCAGTTAGGAACGCCAAACGCAACATCCATTCCTAAAGCGAGGGAGTTGGCTTGTGTCATGTTTCCAATTCCAAATGCTGAAATTGCCGCAAATATTGCAAAGAGAATTCCCATGGTCTTTCCTAAACTACCTCCTACGCCCTTTTCGAGGAAGTTGAAAGTTCCACCAATCATGGTTCCATCGGGTAGTTTGTCTCTGAATGCAACACCAAGCAATCCTTCTGAATACCTCGTTGCCATTCCAACTAAAGCGGTGACCCACATCCAGAACAGTGCTCCGGGACCACCGAGGTGAATTGCCGTTGCAACACCAGCGATATTTCCAATACCAACCGTTCCTGCGATAGTAGCCATTAAAGCCTGGAATGGAGTAATATCTCCCTCACCGGTCTTTTTCCTACCTTCAAAGAGGGTAAATTTAATCGACCATCCAAGCCTCCTGAACTGTATTCCCCCGAGAGCTATTGTTAGGAATAGTCCCGTACCAACAAGCAAAACCATCATAGGGGGACCCCAAACCACGCCATCAAGCCAATTAATAAAGTCCATTATGGCACCCATCTAAAACACCTCCAAGTCATTTTATGTACTTTGAAGATTTTTGTAAGTCATTACAGCGATATTATTGACATCAATGTACTTTACAAATATATTCTAAACCCCCTCCACTTATTTAAAATTTGTGGACTGTATTTGATAGAATTCGAATTTTCATTATAGGCCTCTGAAAAAATTTTAGGAGAAGGTATATATAATGCGCAAAACTTATACCCTATGGAATGATGAGTCTGGAGCCCCCTGATTGATGATGAGGTTTCGCGGGGCTGACCGGTGTTAAAGATGCTCAAGAAAAGAGTTTGCAAAGACCTCTATGAAGAAATTGAACGGCTTGAAAAGTCAATTATTGAATTAGAGGATGAGATAATTATACTCAAAGCCCAGCTAAAAGCAAAGACTGAGGAAGTAAATAGCCTAGCAATAGAAAATGCAAACTTAAGGTACAAGTTAGAACGACTGCAAAAAACTTACAGCCAGATGGTTGAGATACTCAAAAAAATTAAGTTCCCTATAATTCTGCTAGACGAGGATAGCGAAAGCGAGAAATAGTTAAGCTTTCTACGTGTTCTAAATTCTGTAGTAGATTTGTTATTGAGAAACACACTAAATATGGCTCAAATAGTCGTAAACCGTATAATATTGCTCTTACTACCATTAATTCATAGTTATATTACGGATAGCAGCCAAATAAAAATTTCAAATTCTCAAAATCCTTTTTCTATCAACTTTTCACATAGCTAAAAAGCAAAAGAACTTTTAAGAGAGAAGACCTTTTAATTAGTAGGCAGAGTTTTAGAGAAAGGTGATTAAAATGTCAATGGACATGGGCACAAGAATGTTCAAGGAGGAAGGATGGATAAGGAAGACCTGTAAGGTGTGTGGGAAGCCGTTTTGGACGCTCGACCCAAATAGAGAGACCTGTGGAGATCCTCCCTGTGATGAGTACGAGTTCATAGGAAAGCCGGGAATACCGAAGAAGTATACACTCGAAGAGATGCGTGAGGCGTTCTTAGGCTTCTTCGAGCGCAATGGTCACGGTAGAGTAAAACGCTATCCTGTCCTACCAAGATGGAGAGACGATGTTTTACTTGTAGGAGCTTCAATAATGGACTTCCAACCATGGGTTATTAGCGGAGAGGCTGAGCCTCCAGCGAACCCCTTAACCATCTCCCAACCATCAATTAGGTTCACTGATATAGACAACGTTGGAATAACCGGAAGACACTTCACCATATTTGAAATGATGGCACACCATGCTTTCAACTATCCCGGAAAGCCAATATACTGGATGGATGAAACCGTAGAGTATGCCTACGAGTTCTTTACAAAAGATTTGGGCATGAAAGGGGAAGATATAACTTTCAAGGAGAACCCATGGGCAGGCGGAGGAAACGCTGGACCTGCATTTGAAGTGCTCTACAAGGGGTTGGAGGTCGCTACGCTCGTTTTCATGCAGTACAAGAAAGCCCCTGAAAACGCACCAAAAGAGCAAATTGTCGAGATCAAAGGCGACAAGTACGTTCCAATGGAAACTAGGGTTGTTGATACAGGCTACGGTTTAGAGAGATTAGTTTGGATGAGCCAAGGAACACCAACGGCTTATGATGCTGTTTTAGGCTACGTTGTAGATCCCTTAAAGAGAATGGCAGGTGTAGAGAAAATAGACGAGAGAATTTTAATGGAAAACTCCCGCTTAGCTGGAATGTTCGACATCGAGGATATGGGAGACCTCAAGGTTCTAAGGAGAGAAGTGGCAAACAAAGTGGGAATAAGCGTTGAGGAGCTCGAAAAAGCTGTTAGGCCATATGAGCTTATCTATGCCATAGCGGACCACACTAAGGCTCTAACCTTCATGCTGGCGGATGGTGTTATTCCATCAAACGTGAAGGCCGGCTATTTGGCGAGACTCCTCATTAGGAAGAGCATAAGACACATGAGGGAGCTCGGCATTGAGGTTCCACTCAGCGAGATAATGGCCATGCACATAAAAGAGCTCCACAGGACGTACCCAGAGTTCAAGGAGATGGAGGATGTTATTTTAGACATAGTAAACGTCGAAGAGAAGCGCTATAAAGAGACGCTCAAGAGAGGAAGCGGCCTCGTTAAACGTGAGATTGCTAAGCTCAAGAAGCAGGGTAAGAAGGAGATACCCCTTGAGAACCTCATACTCTACTACGAGAGCCACGGACTAACTCCCGAAATCGTCAAAGAGGTTGCTGAAAGTGAAGGAATAAAAGTCCATGTCCCAGACAATTTCTATACATTAGTGGCAAAGGAAGCTGAAAGGACTGAAGAAGAGGAGAAAGAAAAAGCTTTAGTAGACTTTGAGCTTGTCCAAGGCCTGCCCGACACGAGGACGCTCTACTACGAAGACCCATTCATGAAAGAATTTGACGCTAAAGTCCTGAAGGTAATCGAGGATTGGGTAATTTTAGACCAAACGGCCTTTTATCCTGAGGGTGGAGGACAGCCATGCGACTTAGGCGAATTAGAAGGAGTTGAAGTCCTCGATGTGCAGAAGATAGGAAAGGTAATCCTCCATAAGGTGAAAGATGCGAGCAGGTTTAAGGAAGGTCAAGAAGTGCACGGTAGAATTGACTGGGAGAGGAGAATCCAGCACATGAGGCACCACACGGGAACTCACGTCCTCATGGGAGCCCTAGTTAGGGTTTTAGGAAAGCACGTTTGGCAGGCAGGTTCTCAATTGAACACAGATTGGGCTAGGCTTGATATAGCTCACTACAAGCGCATAAGCCAAGAGGAGCTTAGGGAAATTGAAAAGTTAGCCAATAAGATAGTTATGGAGAACCGCAAAGTCACTTGGGAGTGGCTTCCAAGAACAGAGGCAGAACAAAGGTATGGCTTTAGGCTCTACCAAGGTGGAGTTGTGCCAGGTAAAGTCATTAGAGTGCTGAATATTGAAGAGTGGGACGTCCAAGCATGTGGTGGAACTCACTTGCCACACACAGGCTTAATAGGACCAATTAAAATCCTGAGGACAGAAAGGATACAAGACGGTGTTGAGCGTATAATCTTCGCCGCTGGTGAAGCAGCTATTAAATGGATGCAAGAGAGTGAGGCAATAATAAAGAAGACGAGCGAAATCTTTAGAGTTCCCCCAGAGAAGCTCCCAGAGACGGCGCAAAAGTTCTTTGATGAGTGGAAGAAAGCTAGAAAAGAGGTTGAGAAGCTCAAGAAAGAGCTCGCAAAGCTCCTCATTTACGAGCTCGAAGCCAAAGTGGAGAAAATTGGAGAGATTGAGTTCATAGGAGACGTCGTTGAAGGAGACATTGATCACCTAAGAGAAGCAGCGCTCAAGCTAAAGAGGCCCAATAGGGTAATAGCAGTGATAAGTGAAGATACTGGAGCAGTAGTTGTGGCCGTTGGGGATGAGATAGAGCATAAGGCAGGCGAGCTCATAAGGGTGATAACCTCAATAGCCGGCGGTGGCGGTGGCGGAAAGAAGGACTTGGCCCAAGGAAAAATAAAGAATGTCCTGAAGGCAAGAGAAGCCCTTGAAGAATTAAAGAAGAGGCTTTAACCCCCTTCCCTTTTCTTATACTTAACCGTCATTGTCTCATTTGTTCAGAGACCCGTTGGGGCATCTATGAAGAGCACTTCAACTCCAAACTTTTCTTTTAAGAGAGGCATCAAAGATTTGACACCCAAAGTTTCAGTGGCATAATGTCCAGCAGCAATTACGTTTAAGCCCCCCTCTTTTGCCATGTGGAAGTTCTGGTGCAGAAACTCACCCGTTATGAAGAGATCAATGCCTTTTTCTATGGCTTCAACAGTAGCAAACCCTCCCCCACCGCTAACAACTGCTACGCTTTTAACTTCCTCTCTGCCGAACTCAAAAGCCTTAACATTTGTGTCCAGCTTTTCGGCAAGGGTTTGGGCTATAAATGACATGTGCTTTGGCTCTTCAAATTCTGCCACATAGCCTACGGAAATGCCACCATAGCTGCCAAAAGGCTCTTTTGGCTCAAGCCCGAGGAGCTTTAAAAGCTGAGCGTTATTCCCTACCTCAGGATGAGCGTCCAAGGGAAGATGAGCCGCGTAGAGATTAAGTTCGTTTTGAAGGAGGAACTTTAACCTCCTCTGGATAAGCCCTCTCACGTACTCTATGCCGCCCCATATGAGGCCGTGGTGAACTATGAGCAAGTCCGCACCCCACTTGTTAGCACGTTCAAAAGTCTCCATTGAAGCATCTACAGCAAAAGCTATCCTTTCCACTTCGCTCTTTCCCTCAACTTGGAGACCGTTCCTCGATTTATCTGGGAATTCGTTAATCCTCAGGTACTCATCGAGAAAGCTTACGATTTCATAAAGGTCTGTCATCGTGCTCACCTCAAGATGTATTCGCCAACTGAATTATCCACTCAGTGAACATACTCCGCAAGCAACATTTTTAAACATCCCGGCTTTTGTTAAACCAAAGGTGAGAGAAATGGAAGATTATTGGAAAGCCTGTGAGGAGATTGCAAAGGCCGTAATCACTGGTGAGATTGAGGATAGGAAAAAACTGAACACGCTTAAAATTAAGGTAGCGAGAAAGTATCATCTAAGCAAAATTCCCGCTAATTCGGACATCCTTAGAGTAATGAGTAAGGAGGATAGAGAGCGCTTTAAAGACTTCCTCAAGAAGAAGCCCACCCGTACTATAAGCGGTGTAGCCGTTGTTGCAATGATGACGAAGCCCTTCCCATGCCCCCACGGACGTTGCATCTACTGCCCTGGCGGACCGAGCGAAGGCTCTCCCCAAAGCTACACTGGAAAAGAGCCCTCTGCCCTTAGAGCTGTCCAAAATGTTTATCACCCTTATTTAATCATGATGAACCGCCTAAAGCAGCTCTACGATATAGGGCACGACATAGACAAAGTTGAGGTAATCATTCAAGGAGGAACTTTCCCGGCTGTGGACTTGGACTATCAGGAGTGGTTCATAAAAGAGGCCTTCAAAGCCATGAACGACTTTCCGCACTTCAGGGATATAGAGGGCCTCGAAGAAAAACTCCGACGCTGGATTATCCATAAAGACGAGAGAGTTTTTGAGAACAAGGCATTCAAAGAGGCGTGGGAAAAAACCCACAGAAAGCCCTACTATTATCTAGAGGAAGAGCAGCGCAAAAACGAGAGGGCAGCGGTTAGGATGGTCGGCCTAACGATAGAGACGAGGCCGGACTGGGCATTTGAGAAGCACATAGACAGGATGCTTAAGCTCGGGACAACGAGGGTCGAGCTCGGTGTCCAAACGGTTTTCAACTTTATATACGAGCGCACCAAAAGGGGCCACACCGTGGAAGACACCGTTAAGGCTACACAGCTCTTAAAGGACGCTGGCTTAAAGATAAACTACCACATGATGCCCGGTCTTCCGGGGAGCAACTTTGAGAGAGATTTAGAGTCATTTAGAATTATATTTGAGGATTCGAGGTTTAGGCCGGATATGCTCAAAGTTTACCCTACGCTGGTAACGAGTGACACAACGCTCTATAAATGGTGGAAGCAAGGAGAATATGCCCCATATCACACGGAGGAGGCTATAGAACTGCTTGTCGAGGTCTACAAGTTCCTTCCCAAATGGGTTCGCGTTATGAGGATTCAAAGGGACATCCCCGTTGGCTTAGTCGTTGATGGTGTTAAGCACTCCAACCTCGGCCAGCTCGTGTTTAATGAACTCGTGAAGCGCGGTATTAGGCCAAAGGAGATACGCTTTAGAGAAGTTGGCCATATAATGCAGAAGTTTGGAGTGGAGCCAGAGATTGAGCACATCAAACTCTTAAGAGAGGACTATGAGGCGAGTGAGGGTCATGAGATATTCTTAAGCTTCGAGGACGTTAAGAACGACATTTTGATAGGTTTCATTAGGGTTAGAATACCGAGTGAGAAAGCCCATAGGAAGGAAATTAACCGCGTTCCCTCCGCCATTGTTAGGGAGCTCCACGTTTATGGTCCCTTAGTGCCTATAGGGGGGAAGCCCAAGTATGAGTGGCAGCACCGCGGCTACGGAAAGGAGCTTTTAGCTGAGGCAGAGAGGATAGCGAGAGAGGAATTTGATGTCAAGAAGATGCTCATTATAAGCGGTGTCGGTGTTAGGAACTATTACAGGAAGTTCGGATATAGAAAAGACGGACCCTACGTGAGTAAAAGACTTGATAAGAAGGGTTACGCCAATTTTGGAAAGAGCGGGAGCTTTGATGCACACTTGAACACTTGACCTTCTATTCTTTCTTATCGCCATGTCGCTACTCGTTCAGCCAATCGAATTAATACTTCAAAAAGTTTTAAAAGTTAAAATGCTTTAATTTCTTGGATAAGCTTTAAGCGAGGGGGTAAAATGAGGAAGCTCCAGCCAGAGAAGGGTTACCTCACCATAAAAGGCTTAGGCTCCTGGGTAACACACCTAATGGGCCCATACTTGACACTCTGGCTCAAGAACATAGGGCTTTCTTATACTCAAATAGGCCTTGCTCAATCAGTCTCATCATTTACCTCGTTCATAACGGACTTTCCCACCGGAGGTCTGGCGGATCGCTATGGAAGAAGGCTCAACTATGCCTTTGGACTGTTCCTATTTAGCATAGGGTTGCTCATCATAGCGCTTTTCAAAAGCTTCACTCTCGTTTTGCTTGGCATGACGCTTGGCGGTCTTGGGCAGGCGTTTATGAGCGGTACTTTAGTGCCTTGGCTCTATGATTCCTTAGATGACAAAAGGAAAGCCTACAATGTCTTCAGCAAGATGAAAACTATAAACGGCATTTTAGGTGCTGTAGCTGGAGCGACAGCAAGTTTGCTTTCTAGATATTATTTAAACCTTCCATTAATCCTATCTGGTGCTTTTGGACTGCTAACAGCAGTCTTGGCTGTTCTCCTTCTCGAAGAGAACTATGGTCATCATGGAGATAAGGGCTATTGGGCAATATTAAAAGGCGGTGCAAAGCACATTTTGGAGAATAGAACCCTTCACCTCCTCTTAGCTTCAAGTCTGCTCCTGACTTTTTCGGCTCGCACATTCTTTATGTTCTGGATGCTGTTGGCTAAAAACATTGGCTTAAAAGGAGAATACCTCGGTTATGTCTACACCCTATTGATACTTTCCACTTCGTTAGGCGGGGCAATATCAGTGAAGCTTTCAAAGATGATAGACTACAAAAAAGTGGCCGTCGCTGGCACTGTTGCTTTTGGGATAGTTTTGGCGCTAATGGGTTTTACCCATAGTATTTACCAGCTCTTAGTCCTCCTAGTTGCGATAGAAGTTGTAATGAGCGTTAGAGGACCCGCAATGCTCACATTAAGAAACGAGATAATACCCTCAGAAGGGCGCTCCACGATAACGTCAGCACTAAGCACCATAACGAGCCTCTTTGCAATGATCGCTAACATTGCCGTAGGTGCCATAGCAGATGCAATGAGCTTGAAAACGCTCTATATCATTGCAGGATGCCTAGCTTTGGCGGCATCATTATTCATTGCAATGGCTACAAAGAGAGCTTAGCTCAATGCTGGAGTTAACGGCAACAACTTTAACTTTTTAACTGAGATTAAAATTCCTAATTAGCAAAGAAATTCATACCTCAAAAAGTTTAAAAGAAGGTTTCACTATACCTAAAAATAACCGGTGATAGACATGAAGCTTACTCAAGAACAGGAAATGCTTTTAAAAATCGTGCTCCCCCTCATCATCCTATCTGCTGCCATCATAGGCGGCCTCTGGTACAGGATACTCTCACATCAGACCGTTCCCTATGACCTTGTGGCTCCCAAGGGAGCAATATATTTTGTAGGAAATGTGAGCCTTGGGGATTACACTCAAGAAAACGCCGTGGATTTACAAGGAATACTAGTTCTAAAGGGGAACACCCTCTTTGGAAAAGAAGTCGAAATAGGTGTACAGGAGGGCTGGTGCGTCGACTTGGTTGTTTGGGACGGAAAAAAGTATGAAGTCAAAGAAAAGTGTGCTAGCTCTGTTAAGCTCAGCATGAATGCCTTTTACGTGACACAACACTATTACTGGTACATGGAACGCGGCTACCATTTAGTTCTCCACAAGAAAGATAGCTCTCCTATTGCGAAATATGAGCGTGTTTACATAAACACCACGGTTGAAGGTGAAACCAAAAAAGGTTCTTTAACACTAACATACAAGGAATAGCTACACCTCTACTTTTTTAAGCTCTAAAAGAAAGTTTAAAATATGCGATTCAAACCCAAACCCCTAAAAAAAGATGTTCACTTTGAGTGCAAATTTTGTTTAGACTGCTGCCGAGGGCGCTTTATCTATCTCACTCTATACGATATAAAGCGCATAGCCAAAAACGGGCACGATGTAGAAGATTTTATTATGCTCAGCATGGACAGTGGAAAAATACGGTTCGTGCTCTCCTATAGAGAATGGGACCTAGGATGCATTTTCCAAGATTTGGAGACCGGGAAATGTAAAATCCACGATTACAATCCCCTAGTATGCCAGCTTTACCCGTTCATGGTCTCTCATAAACCCTTAGGCATTGAAGGTGAAGAGGCATTTGAGTATAGAGGGGAAAAGCTCTGGCTCTACTACGATGAGAGCTGTCCTGGCGTTGGAGAAGGCGAAGAAATTATTAACATGAAAGAGATAGCCGCTTTAGGAGTTAAGTTCAAGGAAGAGCTCGATAAAACAGATTTAGAAGGGTTTAATAGTTTACTATAGGTGACCTAAATGGAGCTAAGGTATAGAAGGGCCTCATCATGGGAGTTTGATCTCATAATAAAGGAAGCTGAGAAGTACGGAAAGCTTAGGCACGAATTTTTTGGAATAGTTGAGGGAAAGTTTAGGGATGTCTATGCCGTGAATGAAGAAGTTTGGAGGAAAATTGAATCATTGAAGATTAAGCCCCACTCTTTTGGGACTTTTGTAGGGACTATAAAAGTGGATAAAAACCTCGTTGAGAAGTTCTACCCAAATATAGAGTTCTTCTACTTCGTTGATATCGAGAAGAACTATGCTATCTTAAAGCACCGCTCTGCGTTTAGATTTACGACTGGAAAAGGCATCCATAAAGAAGGTGTAAAAGAGTATAACTGGCAGGGAAGCAAAAAGCTCGTGATTCTAGATGAAAATGGAACCATATTAGGGTTAGGGCTTATCCAGCCTACCAAAAAACCCTTCATTAGGAACATAACCGATGTAGGGGAGTTCTTAAGGAGACACAAAAGTTAGGCAATTGCCGAAAGATTTATATGCATTTATTGCAAATACTAATTCATGTTGGAAAAGGAGAAGGAAGCCCTAGCAAAAAGGATTGCCGGAGAAATAACCCTCTCAGCAGACCCCGGGAAAACCATGAGAAAATGGAGAGAGATTTTTGGGGTTAGCCAAACTGAACTGGCCGATTATTTGGGTGTTTCTTCTTCAGTTATCAGCGATTATGAAGGTGGGAGAAGAAAGAGCCCAGGTGCTTCTACGATTAGGAAGTTTGTTGAAGCATTGATACACATAGACGAAAAGAGGGGAGGAAATGTAATTAGGGCATTTAGCAAGACTATAGGAAGCGATCTGCCCACAGATGCTATTTTGGATATGAGAGAATTTGCCCTTCCAGTCACTATTAAAGAGCTCGTAGATGCCATAAAAGGGGAAATCGTAGCTAATCTTGACCTCATGGATAGAAAGCTCTACGGCTACACAGTTGTGGACAGCATCCACGCCATTTTAGAGATGAGCAGCGAAGACTTCCTAAAGCTCTACGGCTGGACAACGGAGAGAGCTTTAATCTTCACAAAAGTCACCACCGGGAGGAGTCCAATGATAGCGATTAGAGTTCAAGGCATGAAGCCTGCCGTTGTAGTGCTCCACGGGGTTAAAAAGCTCGACGAGCTTGCCGTAAAGATATCCGAAAGGGAAAGAGTTCCCCTAATAGTTTCTCATATTGAAAACGAAGACGCACTCATAAGCTCCCTAAGGCGGCTTGTAGAAAAGAAGGAAAAAGAGGTTTAAATTTCCCTTCTTCTCCAAATTCCTTCTTTAGATAATGCATCCAGCCTGTTTCTCATGTGAATTAAAACATCACTCAAAGTTTTGGCATTGTCATAACCTTTCACTATTGCCTCAAGCTCTTCTTTCGGCTTTCCTTTGAGCTCCTCCGCTATCTCTATCATTTTTGGATATGCCCTGACTATGTTGTCCACTATAGTGATGTCGGCCATCCTAGCACTCCTAGAAAGCGGATTGAGGTCAACAGTTATCACAAACTTGCCCATTGCAACTAATGCCTCCGTCCTGTCGCCGTCCTCTAAAGGAACGACAATGACGTCGGCCTTCCAAATGCCCTCCTCATCAACTTTGCCTCTCTCGCTCTCGAGGTTTGGGATTCTCTTTGTGGGGTTTATTCCCAAAATTTCAACATCAGGATCAAACTCCCTCAGCGCCTTTTCAATAGCTTTAACCCTCTCCTCCGTGCGGTAGAAGAGGTTTATCTCAAGCTTAGCCCCAAGAGATTTGGCCAACTCTATGGTTTCTTTAGGGACTAAAGCGGCCACATTACCGTTGACGGAAACCACGGGATGTTCAGCTAAGAGGAGCTTTGCAACAGCCGTCCTCATCGCTCTTTCAGCAGGCTCTATGGTTTTTTCACCTATGAGGTAGTCAAAGGCCTCCCCACGGCCGTGGGCAATAGTCCCTGCTTTTGCCAAAATACCCTTCTCCAAAGCTTCCTCTATTTTATGTCTGTAGTATAAGCTCCAATAGCGAGGATGGGACTTTGGAACTTTAAACTCTGCCATTTTACCACCTCTTTTTCTTCAGTGTCGCTGGAATTAGAGTGAGGGTTAAAATTAGGGCGGGCCCACATATTCCTCCTTCCTCACTTGGAGTAGTTGTTGGCGTTGTCGTTGACTCTTGAGAGGTATAGACTGTAGTTGTTGTAACGGTTGTAGTGGTTGTTGTAGTCGTACTCAAAGGAGTTGAGGTAGTTGTAGTGGATGATGTTTCTGAGGGCGAGGTCGTGGTTGTTGTGGTCGTAGTGGTGGTTGAAGTCGTTTGAGTTGTGGTTGTAGTGGTAGGAGTTACGGTTGCTTCCTCCTTTTTTCCAAAAGTTATGAGCATTGCGTCACCTTTTATTGGGGCATTGATGTACCCTTCAACGTTTTTAACATATACTTTAACCGGTTTCACTGTAAATGACAGTGAAATAGGAGCTATATCATTGTGAGAGACCTTGGAAAGGGTTATGTCAAGCTTCTTTGTTAGTGTTTCTTTAGTGACATCCGAAAAGTTCGGAATAGAGAACTCCACTGCGGAAGTCTCTGTGTAGCCAGCTATGTAAAGGACTCCATCCTCCAAGAAAGCGCTCATTGGTATGGTAACTCCACTGCTCACAAAAGTGCCCACCCACTCGAACTCATCCTCATTGAATCTAGCTATGAACGTGTTGAAGCTCTTCATCTCAAAGTTGCCCCACTTTCCTACCGCTAAAATTTTCGAGTTGTTGAACAAAACAGCGTTTATGCTATCTCCAAAGCCAAGCCCAAATGATACTGCCCACTCTAGAGTCAAGTTTTTATCGAGCTTCATCAAAAAGGCATTCCCAAATCCTATGTTCTCAACGCTTCCAGAGAGATAAACAAAGCCATTGTTAATGGTCACGTACTCAACTTCATCTCTTCCAGGGTTTTCCCACTTTTCAGCGGAGATAAACTCCCCCGCCTTATCAAACATTACAATGTAAACGTCATCTCCATCCGAGCATGCTACATAGATAGAATCGCCCACGTCCAAAGCTTTAGCTTCAAAAAGGTTCTCTCCAAACTCTTTAATCCATATAAGATTGCCCTCCAAATCGAGCTTTGCCAAAAATGCTCTCTTGATGTTGCCCGTTGGCTTAGTATATCCTGCTATGTAAATGGCATCATCAGCAATTTTTATAGCGTTTGCACCATCGTTGAACGCTCTTCCTATCGATTTGAAGTATATCACATCCCCATCAAGCGAGAGTTTTGCTAAGAAAGCATCTCCTTTTTCAAATACCGTATCTCCCATCTGGCCCACCACATAGATGTACCCATTGTAGAGAGCGGCATCCTTGGGCCATATAATCACATCACCGTAAATAACCTTAGAGAATTCCTGAGCATCACCGGTTAAGTGCGTTAGAAATAGCCCCCTATATTCTGAAAAGCTCTCTGTTGGGCCGACTAAAATAGTAAAATCTTCCATTGGGAAAAGTGCTACAGCACCATCGTACCTCTCTCCTCCCCAAGAAGTGTAATCGACTTCATAAGCACTTGCAAAGGGCACTAAAATTAGCATGAACAAAAGGGCTAGCCATCTCATCCTCATCACCAGAGATATTACTCGCTCAAACTAAATAAGGTTTACCAACCGCTTTTTCTG
Organism: Palaeococcus pacificus DY20341; assembly: GCF_000725425.1. NCBI lineage: Archaea > Methanobacteriati > Methanobacteriota > Thermococci > Thermococcales > Thermococcaceae > Palaeococcus > Palaeococcus pacificus. The sequence goes on from NZ_CP006019.1 coordinate 1,737,870, forward strand.
CTCCCAAAGAATAAGTCTGAAAGCTTTGGAAGGTCTTCTACTCTAAATTCGTCGTAAAACTCTTTAGTTTGTTCAGGACTTAGTTTTTCAAGCTCATCCGGAACATCTTCGATGAGAGCGTACTCGAGATGATCTCCTTTTCTAGCTATCTCAAGAGTATAGATTTTCTTCTTTAAGCTCTGAGCCCTTTCAATTTCTCTAACAACGCCAGAAGTAAGCTTTCCAACTATGGCAATGGCAACGAACACATCTGACTCATCGATGAGGTGCTCCGTCGGCCTGAGCCCATACTTAGAGGGAACTATGATTTTACCCGGAGCTAAATGTTTTTCAATGATTCCAATGCAGTCCTTCTCAGTCTTCGTGTTGTATAAGAGGGTAGGCTCACTCATGTAAACAGTTATTCCTGCTTTCTCTTCCTCCTTTTTTCGCCTTAAAAAGCTAAACATAATGATCACCTCAGGTGGGGATAAAACGTCTTCACCAGTCCGCTGGGATGACACTCATCATCGGTCACTATGAAGTAGGGAAAACATCTTAAAAACTTAAGCCCAATACTATTTTATGCCCGAGATAGAGCTGGGAGGAAAGAGAATCCACTATGAGCTTATACTAAAGAGGGTTAAGTACCTTAGGGTTTATCTCGCCCCGGATGGGAGGCTAATCGTAGTCTCTCCTACAAGGAATGTTGAACCTATTTTAAAAGCAAAGAAAGCGTGGATTTTAAACAAAATTAACAGGATAGAAAAAATAAAAGAGCTCAGCTCAAAATTTCCATATTTGGGGCGGTTCTATGATGTTGAAGAGGGTGAAAGTTTTAATATTCTTGAAGATAAAATTTTCATTCCCACCAGAAAACAGCTGGAAAGGAATCTTAGAAAAGAGCTTAAGAGCACAATTGAACCTCTTATAGAAGAGAGGGCAAAAGTGTTAGGTGTTGAGCCAAATAAACTCTTCGTGAGAAAGCAGAAGACAAGATGGGGAAGCTGTTCTGCCAAAGGCAACCTCAGCTTCAACCTAGCATTAATGGCGCTTCCAAAGAGCCTCATAGACTACGTCGTGACTCATGAGGTAGCCCACCTGAGAAAAATGAACCATTCAAAGGACTTTTGGAGCTTAGTATCAAGATTCCACCCGGACTGGAAGAAAAAGCGAAAAGAGTTAAAGGACTGGTGGCTTATAGTTCACAACAATCAAATTTGGAAGGATCTCTTGGAGGGAAAGAGGTGAAGATTATAATTCTCGGCTCTGGTATATATAGCGGTACTCCCAAACCTCTATGCGACTGTGAGAACTGCTCAAGAGCTAGAAAATATCCTCAATATAAGCGAACAAGGTTTTCAATGTATATCCCTAAAATCAAAGCTCTTATAGATCCATCTCCAGATTTGCACTACCACCTTGAGCGCCTCAACATGCCCGTTAAACATGTTTTTATCACTCATGCTCACTTCGACCATATAGGCGGTTTACCCGAACTCCAGATTTTTAAGCACATCAAGCTTTACGCGCACGCTAAGACTCTCGAAGTGGCGGAATACCTACAAAAGCGGTTTGTAGGAGAGAGCAGATGGAACTGGGAATATTTCCCTTTAGAATTCAACAGGTGGTACGACTTTGGTTTTAAGGTTTATCACTTTAAAGTTGCCCATCAACCAATAGAAGTTGCAGGAGGATTTATAATTCAAATTGGAAACAAAAAAATAGTGATTACCGGAGATACTGGCCCAGAAATACTTGAAGATAAAAAGACTCTGGAAGAGATTAGCAACGCCGACCTGCTCGTTGCTGAGATGACACACAAACACTCAATTCCGAAGACACATCTCGGAGTTGAAGACGCAATAAAGCTCGCTCAAAAAGTCAGGGCAAAGAAAACAGTTTTTGTTCACATAAGCCACACAAACTACACGCACGAAGAGCTGGAAGAAAAAGCAAAGGAGTACTTAATAGCGAGAGACTTTATGCATCTCGAAATCTAAACATCCACAATATCCCCGTAGCCAATCGCTTGGAGGATTACTTTCCTCCTCCTAGGCCTTACGTCGAGCTCAACGAAGAATATCTGCTGCCAGATTCCTCTAATGAGCTTTCCATTCGCAATGGGCAGCACTAATGACGGGCCTAAAAGTGTAGCCCTAAGGTGAGAGTGAGCGTTGCTATCAATCATATCATGATTGTAGCCCCCGCCTTTAGGTACAAGCTCCTCAAGGATTCGTTTGAAGTCTTCCAGGAGACCATCTTCGTCCTCTATCGCCACAACAGCACCTGTTGCACCAGGAACAAAAACCAAGAGCTGGCCGTTTTTAACTCCAGCCCTCTCAACGAAGCGCTCAATCTCTTCTGTTAAGTTGACCAGGTCAATCTCGCCCCTCGTGGAGAAGTGAAACTCCTCAGTTACCACCTTCATTCCAAACCCTCCAAGCTAAATAACCACAGGTGAAGCCTATTAAGTTTGCCATCATGTCTCCAGTAGAAAACACCCTTCCCGGCACGAATAACTGGAGGAACTCTAGGAGAAAAGGAAGTCCGAGCAAATACTTGGCACTTCCATCAGCCAAAACGCCCAAAAGGGCAAACTCTAAGAAATGGACAAGTTTATCCCCATTGGGTATTGGCGATGTAGGGACTTTTGGAGAGAGATTTAAAACAAATAAAAGCAGAACGTAGAAGAAAAGGAACCTACGCTTCATAGACAGCTCTCCAACTTCTTAATCTTCTCCACAACTTCTAAGGGATTTCTGCCAAAAATATAGACGCAAGGCTCAATTCCAAAAGCTCCCCTGTCAACAACAGCATCCAGAGGTTCTTTAGCATTTTCAAACAGCATTCTTATGAGCTCTACAGTTTTTTCCTCGTCCCTCTCCCCTTCTTCTATGTCTTCAAATGAAAATCCCGCCTCTTTCAATGCTCTCTCGATCTCATCGTCGAACTTTATGTTTATCACGCTCCTGATCTCAGGGCGGACTTTGGAGACATCAACCAATATCTGGGCAGTGTGCTTGCTAACTCCAAACTCTGGGGGGAGGGCAAAAGCTTTTCCTTTGGCGTTGGTTATCCTGCCGGGAACAGCAGCGACGTCCTCACTCCCCTTGGGGCTCGGAAGAGCATATGCAAAGTTGCTCCTAATCTCCGGTATCAACCATAAGAACTTCTCATCCTTCAAAAGCTCCCTCAATGCTAAGTTAAGAGTCTCCAGGACCTCTCCTTTTGAAGGAATTTCACCAAAAATCTCCCTGCACAAGCTGGGATCTTTTAGGTTAGCATATTTTAGATAGGCAGAACAGAGCTCGCCTTGAATCAGCTCAAAAAATTTCCTCGCTGTGTACTTAACAACCTCCTCATCATCAGCGCCATAGGAAATCATGTTGGCAATTTCTCTCGCCATTTCCCCAATAATAACCTCAATGTCCTCACTAAGCTGCTTATACTTCCCGGACAGATATTTGCTCACCATCGCTTGAGTTATACCGAGCTTTTCAGCTATTTGAGCTTGAGTAAAACCTTTTTCATAGAGATGCTTAGCAACCTTTGCCCTCAGGCTAGGGCTTATGACCTCCGCCCAAAATGAGCACGGTGTTCTCATCCGCTCACCCCTTAATAACTTCCAAAAACTTAGTTATAAAACTTGCCATATACAAATTTATGTTAAAAAAGCTTTAAATACTCACAAAAATTTACATTTGGTGGGCTTTTAATGTGGAAAGGTAAAGACGTTATAAGCATTAGAGATTTCTCAAAAAAAGATATTGAGTACGTTCTAAAAACCGCAGAGAACCTCGAGCATGAGCTTAAAGAGAAGGGCTCTTTGGAGTATGCAAAGGGCAAGATTTTGGCGACGCTCTTCTTCGAACCTTCAACGAGGACAAGACTGAGTTTTGAGAGTGCAATGCACCGTTTAGGAGGAAGCGTAATAGGCTTTTCAGAAGCATCAAGTACGAGCGTCAAGAAAGGAGAGAGCTTGAGGGACACCATAAAAACGGTCGAACAGTATAGCGACGTTATAGTTATTAGGCACCCAAAGGAGGGAGCCGCAAGATTAGCAGCTGAAGTAGCGGATATTCCAGTTATAAATGCCGGCGACGGGAGCAATCAGCACCCAACACAAACTTTGCTCGACCTCTACACCATAAAGAGTGCCTTTGGAAAGATTGATGGCCTAAAGATAGGCCTTCTTGGAGATTTAAAGTACGGCAGAACGGTGCACAGCCTAAGCGAAGCTTTAACTCACTACGATGTAGAGCTGTACTTAATTTCGCCTGAGCTCTTAAGAATGCCCAAACATATTGTAGAGGAGCTCAAGGAGAGGGGCATAAAAGTCTATGAGACGAGCGATTTAGAGAGCGTGATTGGCGAGCTTGATGTCCTCTACGCAACGAGGATTCAGAAGGAGCGCTTCCCAGACGAGCAGGAGTATTTAAAGGTCAAAGGAAGCTATGTAATAGACTGTGAAGTTCTAAAGAAGGCAAAAGAGACCCTAAAAGTTATGCACCCACTACCAAGAGTTGATGAGATACATCCAAGCGTTGACTCTTCAAAACACGCGATTTACTTTAAGCAGGTGTTCTCGGGAGTTCCTGTTAGAATGGCGCTTCTTGGTCTTACATTGGGGGTGATAGAATGAGCGAGCTCAAAGTGACAGCCATTAAGGAGGGAACAGTGATAGACCACATTCCCGCAGGGAAAGGTCTCAAAGTAATCCAAATCCTCAAACTCGATAAGCTGGACGGTGGAGCACTCTTATTAGCGGCGAATGTCCACAGCAAGAAGCTTGGAAAGAAAGACATAGTAAAAATCGAAGGAAGGTTCCTAAGCGAGGAGGAAGTGAATAAAATCGCACTGATAGCGCCGAGCGCCACTGTTAATATAGTTAGGGACTATAAAGTCGCGGAGAAGTTCCAAGTGGGGATTCCCGAGGAAATAAGCGGCATACTGAAGTGCGCAAATCCGAACTGTGTGAGCAACCATGAGTATACAACACCAAAGTTCTACGTCATCTCAAAGGAGCCTCTAAAGGTTCGCTGCCACTACTGCGAGAGGACTATGGAGGAGAAGGAGATTTTGGCCAATTTGTGATTTTCTTTTTATTCCACTGCTTTTTTGAGTCCAGCGATTAACCATTGCCTAACCTTTGGCAAATATAACTATGCATATGCGTATTAAAATTCCTTCATTATTTTTCACGTATGTTAGCAGCGATTCAGACACGAAAATTATTTAAATTCCAAGTTCATATTTAACCAACATGAATAGTATGAAAAAACATGCCTCAGCCCTTATAATTGTGATTTTTGTCATGTCCTCCGCATGCATTAATGTGTCCTCACGGGATATCGTCGAGCATTTTGAACTCTACTTTAAAATAGAGAGCTCAGAAGAGGTTTTTAAAGTACACTCGCTTGAACTCTATATAGAGAACCTAACGCTTGGAAACTTTTCTTTCGGAAGTATTGTGGTTGATGATGTAGTATCGCCTGTCAAAGCCTTCAACATGAGTAAAATGGAAAAAGGGGAGTACACCTTAAGCTTTAGAGTTACCGGCCGTATTGTAGATGCTTCCAACACCACACACAGAATAAGCGAGAGCCTCTCTACTAATGTTAAGGTACAAGAAGGTGGGGTTACAATTGGGCTTAGGATCATCAAAGAGAGCGAGAATTATAAAATCAAGATAGGAAATATCTACAATTCTCCAATGAAAGATGAAGATGTTCTGCTCGTTAGGGCCTCAGTTCTCACAAAAGATGATCACAGAGAGCTTGTTGAAGCAATAAGAGAAAACCAAAGACTTAGAGAAAAACTTCTCGAAGAGTTTAACTCAACGGGGAACTATGCTTACTACCGCTCTTACATAGATTTGAGCTATCCAATCAGAGCATTTGCCGATTTAGGAAGAGAACGGGAGCTTACCGAAACAGAACTTAAAATACTCACGCTAACACTCGAAGCAAACAACGCCTACTACTCAAACCACACATCTCCCAACAAAAGCTACTACATCGTTGCATTCTCGAATGAAACGCCTTACGAATTTATACCTAAAATAGAGGGCAAATTCCAAAGCAAGCTGCCCTTCGTCTATTATAAAGGTAGGGGATTTTACCCATACCCCGTTACCGCAGTCAATTGGATAACCTCATACTTCAATAGGAGAGATTATGAAAAAGGTATTGCCCTCTTAAACGAGCTTGATAGCCTTATGGAAGTCGAAGAGCTCAATGGAGAGAGATATGCACTCTTTAAGATTTACTTCCATTACCGGAACTCGAGCATCCCATGGGTTTCCTCCTTTTCTCAAGGAATTGCTGCTGGACTCTATGCAAAAGCTTACAACATCACAAAGAATGAAACTTATCTTGAAAAGGCACAGCTCTTAATAAATTCTTTCGAGCTGAAGGGAGAAGAAGGCTTTGTAATAAACACGACCTATGGCACGTGGTTTTTGGAGTACAACTTCGATCCAACATTTCTCGTCCTGAACGGACACATAATCACCATGAAAGGCCTTTACAACTACTACCAAGTCACAGGGGATGAGAGAGCATTGGAACTCTTCAACGAGGGAGTTGAGAGTGTTAAGAAGGCCTTAAAAGATTGTGATGCAGGAGATTGGAGCCTGTACTCCGTGAAGGGACTAAGAGCAAGTGAAAGCTATCATCGGCTTCACATAGAACTTCTGGTGTGGCTCTACAACACTACAGGAGATAGGTACTTTTTGGAGTACGCTGAAAAATGGAAGGAATATATAGAAAAGAAAGGGATTACTCCTTAACCACATGCGGGAGAGCCCTGATTACAGGAAAGCTAACCAAAAAGCCTCCAATGACATCAACTACCGTTTGTATTGCATTTGGAAGGCTTATTGCTAGCCAGAAGGGCATGTGTGTGAATTCTTCCACGACTGGGATCACCTGCTCCCTTGGAATGCCGAACCATATGGGAATAGCGTAGTAATAATTCATAGCTATCATTAGGGGAGCTCTTATTAGGACGGCGAATGTTAAAGCTAGCACTATAAAGATTGGAGTTTTCGCTGAGTTTAAGCTTGAGGTGCTGAAGCCTGTGAGCCTCTTGGCAATTTCAAGGCCTAAGAGGACGCTTAAAGTTGCAAAGAACTTCATACTCGCTCCCAGCCAAGAGGACTGAGCTATAAGTGTGAGGCCCAAAAAGAGCAGGGCTAAGCCTAAAAATGACTCTCTAAAGCTATAAATGAAGTAGATAATCATTATTGGAACTGCCACGAAGTCTATGTCCATGCCCCATGGTGTCTTGATTTTAAAGGGCGAGACTTGGAGCATTAACGCTAAAGCCAGCATTAATCCTATTAAAGCAACTTCCTTCGCTTTCATGATATCACCGTGAACAATTATTGTTCCAAAATTTATAAAAGTTTGTTCCAAAATTGGAACAAAAGAGCGGTAGAGCCATTGAGTAATTATTGAAAAATGAAGAAGAGATGCTCAAAGGAAGGCACTTCTGTGTTTGTAAAACATGTATGTTGCATACCCTAGGAACACCACATCGATCAATCCCAGCAACAGGAAGAGGAATATTATTCCCTGCGCTACGCCGAGGGATGTTCCAAAGGCCTGTGCAACCGCGTTTATTTCTTCGGGGTTTCCTACAGCGTGGATACCATAGTTTACGGCATAAGCTCCTGTGATTATTGGGATTGGTGTTACCGCAAATGCCAGCATTAGTCCGGTATAACCCCTCTTCTTCAGGCTTAGAAGGGAGAGTAAAACAGGTATGAGGAGGAGCAGTGAAGTGAACTTAAATCCCAGCGGGAACAGACCGGATATGATGAAAAACGATATCAAACCCCACACATACGCTTTATATGCTCTATTAACGTACTTCATATAGCCGGCAAAGTCATATGGAGCAGCTTTTGAGTACCTCAAAATTGCCCTAACATCCTTTACATATTCCTTCTCACCTAATCTTTCAATTGTTTTATTGTTTGTGGCATTCTTTAATTTTGTCGCTCTCTTTAAGAAGAAGCTTGCGAGCTCCTCGTTATCTATAACCACCTCATCCTTAAGGGCAGAGAAGTTTTCCTCAGCTTCTCTAATCATTTTCAGTACTTTTTCCTTGTTCTTTGATGAGAGTGAGCTTAAATCTTCAACTTTCTTTTCCGTCTCTTTTAAAACTTGAACTATTTGGTCAAGAAGTTCTATGCTTTTCACAAGAATTCACCCCCAAAAAGATAAAAGAATAGGAAGGCTTTAAGCCTTTTGCTCAGCCTTCATCAGTTTGCTAATTGCCAAGTACATCCAAATTAGGATTACTCCCCATGCAAATGCCATAAATGCGAGAGCACTGCCTTTCATTTTCCCCACCTCACAGCCTTATAATGACCTCGTTCTTCTCCAGCTCCTCGCCATACTTCTTCTTTATTGCCATGTATGCTTCTACTGCACCTATTATGAGGATGAAGAGCATCATGCCTCTAGCGAGCCATACCCAGTTGGCAAATTCTGGCTTGGCAACATAGCTTGGCACTGCCTTGAAGTATCCGCTTTCAATGTAGCTCTTTGTTGTGAAGAACAACAGTATGAATGTGTATGCTGGGGCTATGTACTTGATGAGTATCATAACCCACTCTGGAACCTTAATGTATGCACCCTTGTGCAGCTCCTCCCAGAAGTTCTCTGGCTTGAAGAGCCATACGGCAACTATGATGTCGAAGAATCCGAGGATTACCAGTAAGTATGAACCAACCCAGTTGTCAAGCTCTGTTAAGTAGTAGAGGTCCAATGTGGCCTTTGTTGGGTCTAAAGCCACTGGAAGTCCCAATATCAAGTAGAGTATGAACACGAATATTGCACCGGTCTTTCTGCTTATCTTCAAGTCCTCTTCCAAGAGAGCGGTTAAATAGTTGTACATAGCTATAGCTGATGTGAAACCTGCGAACCAGAGTAATAGGAACCATACTGCACCGAAGAATTGACCAGCTGGCATGTTCATGAAGACGTTTGGTAGGGCAATGTAAGCTAAACCTACACCCGCTTTGACACCTTCTTGACCCAAGTAAGCGAAAGCAATTGGTATAGCAATTGAACCACCCAATATGACTTCAGCAAACTCGTTGAGTGAAACTGTTGCTAAACCTGAGAGTGCAACGTCGTCTTCTGGGCCTAAGTAGGAGGCGTAGTTTTGTATGATACCCATACCCAAACTCAGGGTGAAGAATATTTGTCCAGCAGCGGCTAAAGCAGATTGCCAGGTTACTTCGCTAAGTCTTGGCTCCCAGAGGAACTCAAATCCTTTTATAGCACTCCATTCTGGTTTAACTGGAGAGCCCAAAGTCAAAGACCTAAGAACCAGGAGAATAGCTGCCACATAAAGCAAGGGCATCATAACCTTAACCCATCTTTCTATACCCTTACTAACACCTTGACCCACTGCAACTCCCAAGAGTGCCACTGAGATACCCCAGAACAGGAGCACCTGTCCAGTGTTGCCCAAGTAGTTAATTAAGAACTGAACGGAGTCCTTTCCGAAGTATGCTCCGGTTGCGCTGAAGTATGTGTATGCCGCTGACCATCCTATGATGTGCAGATAATAGCTGTTGAGGAGTGTTGTAACTGAAAATGCCAGCATACCACCAATGATACCAAATATCAATGCGGTTCTTGGCTTTAAGCTCTCTCTTGACATTAAGTAGAATGTTGGTCCCAATGTACCGTGGCCGTACTTACCTCCATATCTACCTTCAACCCACTCGACCCACATGATGGGTATACCCAATAGGAACAGCGCTGCAAAGTATGGTATCATGAACGCACCGCCACCGTTCTTGGCGGCCTGGTACGGGAATCTCCAGAAGTTTCCGAGACCTATTGCGTTTCCTGCCATGGCTAAGATCAAACCAATCTTAGTTGCCCATTTATCTCTTTGTTCAGCCATTTCATTTCACCTCTAGGCAAAGTTCAACTAAATACAACATCGATAGACAAATGTTTGCATTACATATAAACACGTGAACCATATAAAAAGCTTTCTCCTAGTCGATTTCGGCAAAAGACGATTTACTACATATTAAAATTAGGAAAGTTAAGAATTGCCATTCTGTCGGTTGATTTAAAAAGAAAGTGCAACCGCTCTAGATATCTGTCAAAAATTTGCCTAAAATTAGTTCAATTTACATGAAATAAAACAAAAATCTGAAATTTTTACAATACTGAGAATTTTAGATGGGTGTCTAAAATACTAGGTGAAGATTTAAAGAGGAAGTAAAAGAGAATGGAAAAGAAATCACTTCTTGACCCATCCTCTGTCGAGCATGGCTTGGTAGACTCTTTGGACGGCAACAACGTAGGCGGCATCTCTCATGTTGATGCCTTTCTCCTTGTGAGTGTTGTAGACGTCCCAGAAGGCCTTGGTCATCTTATCGTCAAGCCTCTTTCTTGTCTCCTCAACTGTCCAGTAGAAGCCGTTGATGTTTTGCACCCACTCGAAGTAGCTGACTGTAACACCACCGGCGTTACAGAGGAAGTCTGGGATTACGAGGATGCCCTTCTCATAGAGTATCTCATCTGCCTCTGGTGTGGTTGGACCGTTGGCAAGCTCGGCAACGATCTTAGCCTTGATGTTGTCGGCGTTCTTCTTGGTGATGACTTCCTCAATAGCGCTTGGAGCAAGGACATCAACTTCGAGCTCGAGCAATTCTTCGTTGGTTATGTTGGTTGCACCTGGGAAGTCCTTAACTGTACCGTTCTTCTTCTTCCACTCAAGGACTTCATCAGCGTTGAGTCCATCTGGGTTGTAAATGCCGCCCTTACTGTCGCTGACAGCGACAACCTTCATTCCGTACTCTTCTGTCATGATCTTGGCCATGTAGTAACCGGCGTTACCGTAACCTTGGATAGCGATGGTCTTGCCCTTAAGGTCCATGCCAAGGGCCTTAGCTGCCTCTCTAACTGTGAAGGCAGCACCTCTTGCTGTAGCGTCCATTCTAGCGACGATACCACCAACGCTTGGTGGCTTACCTGTGATGATACCAAAGGCTGGGGTCTTCCTCCTTGCGAGCATCTCATACTCGTCCATCATCCAGCCCATGATCTGTGGATTGGTGTAAACGTCAGGAGCTGGAACATCTGTGTATGGGCTGATAATGTCATAAATAGCCTTTATGTATCCTCTCGCAAGCCTTTCCTTCTCCCTGTCGCTCATTTCCTTGGGGTTACAGATAACTCCACCCTTACCTCCACCGTATGGGATGTCAACAACAGCAGTCTTCCAGGTCATCCAAGCAGCGAGAGCCTTAACTGTGCTGAGGGTCTCATCTGGGTGCCATCTAATACCACCCTTTGTTGGACCGCGGGCCCAGTTGTACTGGACTCTGAAACCGGTGAAAACCTTAACAGAACCATCGTCCATCTCAACTGGAATTGTTACTTCGAGAATCCTTTGTGGCCTCTTTAAAAACTCAAGAGCCTCTTCACTTATGTCCATATATTGGGCAGCCCTCTCGAGCTGCTTAACAGCAATTTCAAATGGGTCTTGCTCAACCATGTTCATCCCTCCAATTTAGGTGATTGGCGATACATACTTGTGCAATAGCCTATATAAACCTTTCGCTGAAACTGCTTGGAAAACCGTTATTTCTAAACAAAAGGTTATGTATGGAAATGTTATAACAAACAAGAATATTTAGGGGAGTTTTTATTTTAAAGAAGCCACGTACGGCTTTCTTTTACATACAGCAATGTCCATTAAAGGGTAACAGTGCTCTAAAATTTTGAGGTGTGAATATCATTTGCTATGAGATTTGTACCAAAAACACATTAAAGTACTAGGAGATAGGTTTTGATGAAGAACATGACATCCACGAGAGAGCACATCCTCCAGTACATCAAAGAAAACCCGGGGATAACTTTCCGCAGGTTAGTGGAGGATCTCAATTTAGGAATAGGAACTGTGCAGTATCACCTGAGTGTGCTTGAAAAAGAGAACTTGATAATCTCAAAGAAAATTGGAGGAAAAAGATACATCTTCCCAAAAGAGTTTGAAAAGGAGTATGAGCCCTTAATTAGAGCTATCTCTACTTCAACCCAAAGAAAAATACTCCTGCTGCTCTCAGAAGGCAAGAAAAACCAAAGCGAAATAGCCTCTTTACTAAAGCTTTCTCAAGCTACTGTAAACTATCATATGAACCAGCTGGAAGAGCTGAACTTAATAAAAAAGAATCGAAGAGGAAGGCAGGTAATATACGAAGCCAACTTTGATGTGGAGACCCTAGTGAGGGTAATTAGCGAATACAGACCAAAGCTTTGGGATAAGCTTGCGGATAGGCTGATTGATTTAATGCTCGAGATAAAAGGTGAGGAACATGATTGAGCATGTGAGTTTAGTCCTAGACTTAATTGTGATATCAATTGCCTTTGCACTGTCCTTAATATCATGGAGGGCTTACAAAAAGAGCCACTTAAAGAGTGTGCTTTTCCTATTACTGGCATTTGTGTTCTTTACTATAAAGAAAGCCCTGGAAAATGCTCATCTCATATTCCCAAACATTCACCTGGAATATTTAAACGTAGCTGTGGCGTTGGTGGAGGTAGGGATATTAGGGCTGTTCTTCGTTGCAATAGTCAAGAAAGGTGATTGAAGTGCCTTTAGGGATTTATATCTTAAAAACCGTGCCTGGAAAAGAGAAAGAGGTTCAAAAGAAGCTGCTCGAGGAGTTTGAATTCGATGAAGCCTATGTAGTTACTGGACAATTTGACATTATAGCGAAAATTTTCGTACCTTTAACGAGGAGAGGTTTTGAAGAGCTCAAAGAGAGGATAGCAGAATTGGAAGGGGTCAAAGAAGTGAAATATTTAGAGGCCATAGTTTAGCGAACAATTAACATTGGGGGCTTTATAACCCCAGCAACCTCCTCCAATAAACTGCCTATCCTTGTTTTTCCGCTCTTTCCATAAGCTCCTAAGACCACAAGGGAGTATTTTCCGCTGTTCGCTTCTTTTAGAATCTCCTCTTTTGCTATACCCTCAACCAGCTTCATAGAGCAGTTGACCTTCTCTTTGTGGCAGAACTCCAGTAAATCTCTCATAAGCTCGTTTATGCTCTCCTTCATCTCACCCCATATCCTATCCTCATAGTTCTTTATCTCATCGAGCTTGCCGCTCCTAGCCCCTAAACTGAAGGCCATCGCCTTTGCTTCCCTCCTATCCAAGACAGAGAACAGTATAACCTTAGCATTCTTCTTTTTTGCGATTGCTATAGCATGCAGAGCCGCTTTTTGGCTCCACTTTGAACCATCAACTAACACTAAAATCTTCATCTTCCTCACCACACGTATCTAACCCAAAGTATCCCCACACCAACAGCAACGGTTAACGTCATTATTATCGCTCCAACCTTAAGAAAGTCTCCAAATGTGATTTTTATCCCTTCCCTCTCAGCTATACCAATGACGACAACGTTGGCTGAAGCTCCTATCGCTGTCCCATTACCACCCAAACAAGCTCCTAAACTTAACGCCCACCAGAGGGGATAGATGTTCATTGAAGCTCCCATATTCTTTATCAAAGGAATCATAGCTGCGGTTAGAGGAATGTTGTCAACTATTGCAGAAGCAAAAGCCGAGAACCAGCTTATTACAAATAGGGCTCCTCCTTGGCTGTGTATATGGCTTATCATCCATTGAGCCACCTGCAAGATTACTCCCGTCTCCTCCAGACTTCCTACAATTATAAAGAGGCCTCCAAAGAAAAACAAAGCGGGCCACTCAATTTTTTCCAAGATTCCTTCAGGATCCTCCTTGCTCCAGAGGAGTATGAGGGAAGCACCAAAGAGCGCTACAATTGCCGGCTCCAATCCCAATCTATCATGAACAAAGAACAGCAAAACTACGAGCAAAATTATGGTGACGGACTTCCTGAAGAGCGTTAAATCCTTTATAGCCGCTTTCTCGTCCAAACGCTCCAAAGTCCTAACAATCTTATTCTTTTTGTCTTTATCAACCTTCAAGCTGTTCCTATATGCGAGATACACAAATCCAATAGTTAAAATCAAATCGATCAATGCTATTGGCCCCATATTAAGCAAAAAGTCATTGAAGCTGAGCTTTGCAGCAGAGCCTATCATGATGTTTGGAGGGTCGCCTATAAGCGTCGCAGTTCCACCTATGTTGGAGGCGAATATTTCGGAGAGGAGAAAAGGAATCGGGTTTAGCTCCATGAGCTTTGCTATGTAAATGAGCATGGGCGTGAGGAGCAAAACAGTGGTTACGTTATCGAGAACAGAGCTTACAACAGCGGTGACAATGGAGAAGAGAATTAAAACTTTAATGGGGCTTCCTTTAGCAAGCTTCGCCGTTTTTATAGCAATATACTCAAAAAGCCCGCTGTTCCTCGCGGTGTTGACTATTATCATCATGCCCATCAAAAGGAATATAGTGTCTAAATCGAGATATGTGGGCAGCTTATCCCAGGGGACTATTCTAAGAACAAGAACTATTGAGGCCCCAAACATTGCCGCTACTGCTCTGTGTATCCTTTCGCTCATTATGAGAGCGTAGGTAAAGAGGAACACTGCAAGTGCTACTGCCTCCATGTTCATTTTTTCACCTCCTAATAGATTATAGTTGGAATATTCACGTGCTGTATAATCTTAAACGCGACCGGACTTAGAGGAGAAGTTTTAGTTATCTCCGAGCCGTAGGCCTTTGAAATGGCAAGTAAATCGTGATCTGCAGCAAGCTTAATAACATCTTCACCCTTATCACCAAAAAAGAGCCTTGTCTGAACTTTTAATCCAAAATTCTCAAGCTCACTCGATATCTCCCTGAGAATCTTGAGTCCATAAATCTCTTCTTTACGCTTAAACTCTTCACTGGCATCTCTGCTTAACGTTTGGTTTATTATCGAAAATACCTGAGAGTCTATGATGTAAACCAGTAAAACTCTCGCATCGTAGGATGAGAGCGTTTCATAGAGCTCCAGAGGGATATCTTTAACAAACCTGTCGAGGGGCATTAAAATCGAACTAATCTCAGGAAGAACCATTTCCTCTTCAGCAAGCAAAAACTCCTTATATTCTTTCAATATCCTATCATAACGCTTTCCCGCAATGTTCCTAAATTTTCTCCGGATTAATGACGAATAGAGCCCCATTTTACTCCCCGTTTATATTCAAGTGCTCAATATTTAAAACTATTGGTTCAAATTAAGATTTTTTGGTTCATCCATCTAAAATTTCAAACGATGAACCACAAGGGATATTAAAGGAGAGAATCTTCACAAAAATGGAGGTGAAAGTATGAGAAAAACCATCAGTGCAGCATTCTTGTTTTTAGTTATCGTATCGCTCTTATCTCCCCTAGCTTTGGCCCAGTGTCCAAGCGAGGGGACTACGGTTATAATAAAAGCACCAGCGGTTTCAAAGACCTCAAACGGCGAGCTAATTGGTGTTGCCACTACTTTCTCCATAACCGTCGCCCCTGGAAGCGGGCACGTCTATATCGAAACATGGCCCCTAACCGAGGTGGACATGCAGGCGAGTGCTCGTTTAGCGGTCCAAGTTGCGGGACAAGTTTTAGGGGTTGATATGGATAAATATGACGTCTACATCCAGGTAAAGTCTGATGCCCCAACCATAGGTGGGCCCTCGGCAGGGGGCACAATGACCGTAGGAATAATTGCGGCATTAAAGGGGTGGAAATTGAGAGATGACGTGATGATGACAGGCATGATAAATCCCGACGGCACTATAGGGCCCGTTGGAGGCATTTTAGAGAAAGCTAGTGCAGCGCACAGCGTCGGTGCAACGCTCTTCTTAATCCCCGAAGGCCAGAGAATCCAAATGGTGCAGCAAACCGAGCAGACACAAATAGGGCCTTTAGTACAAGTAACTAACAAAGTAGAGCCTGTCGATGTGGTAGAGTATGCAAAAGAAAGGTGGGGTCTTGAGGTTAAGGAAATTAAAGACATTTATGATGCGGTTTTTTACTTCACAGGGCATAGAATAGAGAAGCCTCAAGCCCCCGAGAGCATTAGCATAGATACCAGCTTTTTGAAAGATGACGCGCTTAATGACTACGAGAACACGACTAAATACTACAAAGAGGTTGAGCAAAAGCTCAAGGACAGCGATGTTAGCTATTCCTCATACACTCTACTCAGGAGCGCACTAAACCAGGCGGATCTAAAGCTAAAGAACGCAAAGGATGCCATCGATAAAGGGATGTACTACACCGCGTTAAGCCTGGACTTCCAAGCAAGGATAACCATAAGGACGGTTGAGTGGAGCTTGGAGGCTCAAGATAACAGGGATATAGAAAATCTCCTAAAGAGCATCGATGAGGACATAAAGATCACTGAAAAAGAAGCGGAAAGCAGGACAATCCAAGGAATAACAATGCTCCAGGCAATAGCGGCAAGTGAGCAGAGAATCGAAGAGGCAAAACGCTATTTAAGCGACGCTTGGGCCGCTTATTACAAAGGGGATTACTGGAATGCAATAGGAAACGGAGCGTTTGCATATGAGAGGCTTCAAACAGCCAAGTTCTGGGCGGGCTTAGGAGAGAAGTATGCAAATGGCGATGCAATAAGCAGAGACGTTGTGAAAGGGGTAGCTAGGGACTACTTAGACAATGCAAGACTTATAGTAACGTATATAACCTCCATGTTCGGTGAGGCGGCGCTCCAAGATCTGCTCAGCGAATTGGACAAAGGCGAGAGCTACTATGAAGAGGGTAAGTATTCAGCGGCTTTATTCTCGGCAATTGAAGCTCAAGCTAGGGCAAATATAATACTCGACACAATTGGTATAGACAACGAGACCGTTCTAAGAGACAAGCTCAACAGCATGAAGCAGGACGCAAAGACCGCCATAGCCATAGCCCAAAGCCAAGGCATCTACCCCCTTCTGGGAATAGCTTACTACGAATTCGCACAAAGCTATGAGGAGCAAATGGGCATCGACAACCTGGTAACAGCAATGACCTTCTACCAATACGCTAAAGAAACATCCACAATATTCCTCCAAAATAAGGGCGTTCCAAAGATAGAATCCCCAGCTACGCCAGCTGTTCCTTTGATAAACACGACGAGCACTCAAACCCCAATAGAAAATGAAACAAGCACCCAAACCGATGATTCGAGGAGAAACGAGGCAGTAATCTATGCATCGGGAGCGCTTTTAGCAGGCCTGCTCCTCGGAATCGGACTTGGAAGGAAGCTTTAACTTCTTTATATTTCCCTCAACACTTTTTTAACGACAGGATCAATTATCCATCCCATTTTTCAAGTTTCTAAGATAGGATTGAAAAGCAACTTACGCCACCGTAAGTTACTTACGGGGGCAGGTTATAAAAGGTTTCATTTAAGGTTCCACTTCTTCTTGCTCAAAAAGAGGTAAGCTTCCCTCTTCAGGCCCGGTGGGACAAAATCCACCAAAATATCCGCCTCTTTAATGGCATCCCTTAGGTTCCTTCCCAAAGACACCTGGTTCTTCTCCAAAAGATCGATTATAACGTCAACGATATAGGACTTTTGATGTTTTTCGCTGAACAGATTCCTCCCCCTAACCCAGACCATGTCGTGCTTTTTGTAGAAGTTTAAGCCCCTAGAGGTGTAAAACTCCGGGCCGGGGTGGACTTTTATCTTTGGACGCTCAAGCCCCTCAACCTCAAGCATTATGAAAGCTTTCTCCCCATAGCCCCAGTTTGCGTCGTAAACGTTAAAGCCCGCCTTTTCAACGGCCTTCCAAAGCCCCCTAGCACTCTTCTCAAGCTGCGGCAGAAGGACGTCGTCAATAAATGAGGGCTTCTCAAAGAGGAGAACTAGTAGGTGGGTGCCCTTCCTTTGGATAAGCTCCCTGTAGTCAGCAGCTTGAGGTTCCTTCGGAAAGAAGAACTCTATACTAGGCTTTTCAAGAAAGTCCCTAGCCTTGAAGTAAAAGCGCGCAAACTTCTCCCAGCTTAACGCAGAAGCAACATTTCTCCTTGGATCAACAGGGTCTAAAACGATTAGAGGTGCCTCTTTTTCACGCTCTATCGTTTTTAAAGCCCTTTCCCTCTCCTTCTTAAGCCACCCCTCGGGGTCTATGATTTTCTTCCTGTGCATAAAATCAGCGCTCTTTAAAACATCCAGGAAGGAGCCGGACTGTATTATCAAAAGCTCTGTTAGATAGCCAGAAAACCCCTTAACATAAATCTCGCTGCCGTAAACGTTAATACCCTTGAAGAAGCGCTTTAAGAGCCTAACCTCATCGTTTCTTCCGTTCAGATGCTTAAGCACCCAGCGGTTGTGCAGTATGGAGCGGTCAACGGCCGTCCTCACTTCTCTCCACGAGTTAACATCGTAACAGGGGACTAAATCAACGTCAAAGCCCTTGTACTTGCCGCTTATGTAGGGGTGCTCAGCGTAGGCCTTTTCATATGAGTCCAAGCGCTTCCCTATTGCTTCAGCCAGTTTAAATCCTTCTTCCTTGAGCTCATTTAGCGGAACATCAAGAGGAAAAGCAAGGAACAAGTCTATGTCGTGGTCTCCCGCTAAATAAGTATCCTTAGCGAGGGAGCCTACAAAGTAGGGCTTGACCTCTAAGCCAGCTCTCTCTATCTCCTCTCTAACCAAGCCTAGGAGCTCGCCCTTTATCCTCTCAACAAGCTCGCGCTCCTCTTTGCTTGGCTTTATCTTTTGAAGGACTTCCTGCAGGATATCTCTCGTCATCACTTGCTACCCCACTATCAAGAGGTATATAAATAAGTCGATAGCCAACTATCAACCTAAATCAACACGCTTTATCGTCTCGTAAATCGGACCCTTGGGCGTTAGAGTGCTCTTCCTGAGCTCTATAGCTTCAACTGTGAATTCACCGAAGTCCTCATTGACAAGCTCCTTTAAAGTGAGCATGAGCTCGACCTTGTCCCTGACGTACTTTACCCTTCCAATCGTTATGTGCGACACAAACTCCTTGTCCTTTTTGAAGCCGAGCTTCCTCATGGCGTTTTCAACGTCCTGAGCAATTTTTTTGATTTCCTCATCTCCCTCTAAGCCCGCCCATATAACGCGGATGTAGTTGTAGCTTGGGAAAACGCCTATACCCTTAACCTTAACGCTGTGCTTCCTGTATTTTTTAGCTATACCCTCCAAAATCTCGCCTATCTCCTTTGCCTGCTCCTCTGTAATCTCCCCCAAAAACTTAATCGTTAAATGCAGGTTTTCCGGCTCAACGAACTTTATCTTAGCTGCCTTAGCACGCTCAATCTTATCCTGCGCTTTAACGAGGTTTTCTCTAACCGCATCGTTAATCTCAATTGCTATGAAAGCTCTCATAGCCATCACCCCTCATTTTTTGACTCTCCTCCCAAATTACCTATCTATTCACCAATCATCTCATAAAGAATTTTCAAACGGTATGCGTGTTTGAGCTCTTCCTGACGCATCATCTTGAATATATCGCTCAGGGAGCCGCTTAGTATTTGACTTAGCCTATCATAGAGCTCATAGGAGTGCTTCTCCCTGATGAGGGCCTCTAAAATTAAATCCTCTAAATCAGCTGGCTCTGCACGCTCATCTTTAAAGTATGGCTCTAAGCTCAGTGAGTCCAGATAGTCTATAACCGCCGTTCCTTTTAATGTGTCTTCCTCTAAAAAGGACTCAATCGTTCTCTTGTGCCTCAGCTCTTCGCCGGCGAGCCATTTGAAGTGCTCCACCATGCTGGGGAGTTCATAAGTTGCAAAAGTCTCCCCGAGCTTGTATAGGTTGTAAAGTTCGTTCTCCTGATGAATTATACTTTTTAGGAGTTCCTCAAGGTTCATTCTATCACCAAACCACTATTTTTGAAGCAGATCATTTATCATGTCGTGCACGCTTTCCTCTGCTTTTGCTCTCTTGTAAAAAAGATATTGGCTCTTTACAAAGTCGTAGTGCCTTTTTTCATCCATTGCGAGTTCAAAGAAGATTGCTTTGTACTGCTCATCTGGAATGTTCCTCCCGATGAAGTTGTATATGCTTTCCGCAAGCTTTTCGGACTCTACTGCGATTTTTAGGATATCTAAATAGCTCTTTGCTGTTTTTATTGCGGGCTTGCCCTTCGTTGCAATCCCAATCCACGTCTCAGCTTTTATTTTTCCAGGCTCTTTATCCGGAAACAGCTCATTGAAGATACGAATAATCTTTTCCTTGTGTCCTTTCTCCGCCATAATGAACTCCTCAAACCTTTTCTTTGCATGGGGCTCCTCAAGCCTCTTAGAGAGAAAAGTATAAAGTTCTACAGCCTCCTCCTCTCCTCTTATAGCATAGCTGAGTACCTCATAAAGGGGCTCTTTAGTAAGCTCCTGCAAAATTTGGCTAACTCTCTCCTCAACCTCTTTTTCAATCTCAAAGCTCTCCATACACAACCCTCACATATAGTGTAGCGCTCAAAAAGTATAAAGATTTAACCACCCAGCTGAACTTTCAGGTAATCCAAAAGGTCCCCTATGGTCGGCAAAATCAAGTCTGGCTTGATCTCACTCTTCTCAACGTCCTCAAGCGTATTAACACCCGTAAGAACCATTATCGCCTTAGCACCAATCTTTTTAGCAAAAGCAATATCAGTATCTAACCTGTCGCCAACCACCCAAAGTTCATCCACTTTTAGCTTCTCCTTGATGATCTCATAGACAGGCTGGTTGGGCTTTCCTATTACAAGAGGTTCATTTCCACTGGAAGCTTTTAGGGCCGCTAGTATGGAGCCCGCCCCCGGAAGTATTCCTTGCTCACCGGGGTAAGTTGTGTCCGGATTGGTGCCCACAAAAAGAGCACCATTTCTAATGGCTAAAGTTGCATACTTGAGCTTCTCATATGTGAGCTTGGTGTCCAGGCCCACGACGACGTATTTTACATCGTGCCACCGCTCTTTAATTTCTTCCATACCAATAATTGGCCAGCCGATGTTTTTTATCTCCTCTATTAAGCCTCTCCCACCGATTACAAACGTCTCTCCTTTCTCGAAGTGCTTCTCCAAGTAGTGGGCAGTTGCATAGCCAGATGTGATTATCCTTTCTTCGCTCACGCTTATGCCCATCTTTTCGAGCTTTTCCCTGTACATAGCAGCATTTCTCGTGGAGTTGTTTGTTAAAAAGATGAAGGGAATTCCTCTTGATTTTAAGTACTCAACAACCTCTTTAGCGCCGTCTATAGGGTTGCTTCCCCTATAAATTACACCGTCCATGTCAAAGATGATACCTATCATAACGACCCCTAAAGAAGAAGAGTGGAGAAGTTTAAAAATTCACTGGCCAAGTAGCCACTTCCATATAGGTTTGAAAATTATTTTTTTACCGTCCATCTTTTTAATATCCTCATAATCCCTAGTCAGGATCACTCCCTCTTTCATGCTAAATGCATCAAGTGCCCTAACCATTCCCCTGACCCCTCTATCCATGCTTTCTTCAATATCCCAGCTTACCTGGATCAACTCTTGGATATTGGAACCATTTTTAACCACAAAATCCACTTCAATTTGGGTTCTGGGCTCTCTCCAGTAGTACAGCTCGAGAGAGGGATTCCTTAATAACCTAGAGCGCAACTCTAAGAAAACAATATTCTCAGCTAGGTACCCATAATCCTCAGAAACCAAAAAAGTGTTTGCGTTTCTCAGTCCGGTGTCCACACAGTAGACTTTTCGGGGATTTCTGAGCTGTGCTTTCAGGGAATAAGAGAATATTGGCAGGAAAAAGAACATCTTAGCATCTTCAATATAAGATGTGAAGTGCAGAATATCCTCTTTTCTAACATTCAGCTCCTGTTTTGCAAATTTGTAATAGCTGGAGGCACTGAAATACCTCGAAACATTTGAAGCTAAAAATTTTAGCAGATGCCGCAGAACATGGAATTTTTTAACGTTGTATCTCTCAACAATATCCTTATAGAACATTACCTCAAAATATTCCTGAAGTGTTCTGAGCTTCAAAAATTCATCATCCATCAATACAACCTCTGGAAAGCCTCCCCACTTTAGATACTCATGGAAAAGGGCTTTGATTTTAAAGCGTTCTGAGGTATACACCGCTCGATCTTCCACAATGCCCTTAGCCCTTAAAAATTCCCTAAAAGAAAAAGGCTGAATTTCAAAGGTTATACTTCTTCCTCTTAAAGAGGTGGCAATTTCTCTGCTGAGAAGCTTTGAGCTCGAACCGGTTACAAAAACCCTAAGCCCCCTATCCAGAGACCTTCTCACAAAAGCTTCCCATCCCGGCGCGTTTTGGACTTCATCCAAAAATAAATAAAGCTCCTCATTGGCATTTTCCGGAAACAGCTCATAATAGGCATCAAGCATTAGAGACAGGTCATTTTCTCTCAAAGGTAAAATCCTATCATCCTCCAAGTTAACATAGAGGATTCTATCTCTTGGAACATCATTTGAAATTTTATTTATCAGCTGAAATATTAAAAAGGTCTTCCCACTCCTTCTTGGTCCAACTATAGACACTGCCTTGTGATTTAGGTTTAAAGGGATATTATACTCCCTCTCAACCCCATAGGGGAGCTCTCTCTCAAAACTTTCCATAAGGATTATTTTGAACAGTTCCTTTCTGTCCACACCTTTCACCATTGTTCCATATATCGGACCAAAATTTAAATTTTTTGGTCCATATAAAGGATCAAAAATTAAAGAGCAGTCACTGCTCGGCATAGATGTTTATGGAGATTTTTGCAGTGTCCGTTTGGCATTCGTTTCCAGCACTCGGCGATAGCTGGAGAGAAAGTTTTACTTTTAGCGTTTCTCTGGGCATTAATTTTTCGTTTAAGATGCTTATGGCTGAGGAGCTGACATCTTTTAGGTTCTTTCCAATGTAATCTGTTAGACTATACGTTTGATTTCCTTTAGTTATCTCGAAGTCCCTTATGAGCAAATTTTGGCTCAGCTCACCCACATCTGTGGTGTTGTCCACTAGAGATTCCGCATCCGTTAGCGAGCCTTTTTCTAAATCCTGCACATCAAAATCCAAGCGCAGCGTTGAGATATCAACATCACCGCCGTTCTTAATGTAAAACACCACATCCCTAGAGTCGCCGGGCTTTAGGTTGTTAAAGTCGAAGAGCTTTAAATCATCGTAGAACTTGCTCCCATCTTTGCTTATCCTAACATCAAACTCCCCCGTCGAGATTTCATTGTTTTGAGAAACACTCCTGTCGCTGAAGAGGGCGGTGCTGATGTGCATGCTTCCCATTCCTAAGAGAACGCCCACCATTAAAACCGCTAACAATCCCCTGTTCATACAACTCACCCAACTAAGTTTTTACAATTGATTTTTGTAATATTTAACATAAATATTTTTTGAACAAAAAGATTACTAAGATGAGTAAAAACAGGGAGTGGTAAATGAATACAATGTCTAGGATTGGGACAGCTCAGGGGCTAAATCTCCCGCACGTCGATATTAAGTTTCAAGCTCAAGATGGTGCCGTTTATTGCGTCGAGGATCCTTTGAGCTGCATCTGTTTGGGCATAATCACCGTTTATTGGCTTTGGAAGAGGAGGCTCTTTGTCTTTAAAGAGCAAAAACCAGAGCTGCCATTTTCCTGGTTTATCTATGCTAAATGTATAGTTGGTTTCCCATTGGGGGGTCCAATTGCCTTCGATATCTATTGGCTTGTGGGGAAGGGTAACGTTGAGCGTGTCCATTAAGTACATGTTGTGGATGTGAGTTTGATTGGTGTCGAAGTCATATGTCAGGTTGACGAGCCATACCTCAACATAATATGTGACGTTCCTGTACTCATGGTTCGCTATGCCCAAAATCACGGTGGCATTTTCACCCACGAAAAGCTCCGTTGGATAATCCGCGGCTTTTCCACTGGGGCCTAAAATGTAGAACTCCGTGAACTTCTCGCCTGGCTTTGGGTGGGTTATTACGTAGCCCAAAGTTGCTATTGAAGAAATTATCGCGATTATTAAAATCACGGTTAAAGCTTTATCCAAGCGGCTTGCTTTTTCCCACTCGAGCTCTTCTTTAAGCTTTTGGACATCAATTCTCGGAATCCACGGGTCAATAGCCTTCATCCTGCGGTAAATAGCTGTAATGCCAAAGAGGACGTTGAAAATAGTTAAGCTAACTAATATGGGGGTTAGCCTTATTCCCCAAGGCGTGTAGTTTAACGCCAATCCTATGAGCGGCACTATTGCAATGCTCAGCCCGAAGCTTAAAGCTAAGCGCTCGAGGTTGTCGAGCTCCTTCTTGTTTGGAAACAGGGCAGTTATAAACACATAGCCCGGGAAGAAGAGCACAAATGCCAAACCAAGGGCTTTTCTAGCAATGCTATTGGGAAAGAACACTATGAGCAGGTCGAGAATGAGTGAGAGCGCTGTGATTGTGAGCAGATCCCAGTAATCTCTCCAGTCCATTTGACCACCAATACTAGAGGAGTGGGAATGTTTAAAATGGTTTTGATAACACAGCGTTGAAACAAAAATCTTACGAATTCATCAACCCCTCCAGATCCTTTAAATCCCAGCATAGGGCATCGGGAGCCCTCTTTTTGAAGCTCTTTGCAATTATGAGGAATTCTCTTTCTCCTTTCCACTTAGTTAAGTCCGCTTTCTCCTTGAGTTCTTTGAAAAGGGCAATCCCATTGACATTGTCCCTCCATTTTACCTCAATGAACAGAGCTTTATTGCCCTTAGTCGCAACTAAATCAATTTCGTAGCTTCCTTTTTTGCTCCGGCCCCATTGCGGACCTATCTCATCAAACTCTATAACTTTCCTTTGATTCAGCTCCAAAAGGATGTCTTTTACAATTCTTTCGAACACCCTGCCAAAATAATTGGAGAAATTACCCTCTATTTTCCTCATTAACGCCTCATAGTTCCCGGTTTCAACCAAATTCTGGTTTTTTCTTATAAAGGTAAACCAAAAGTTCAGGAAGTAATCATTGATAATATAACGGGACTTCTTGGTTTTCTTTTCCAGTACAGGATTTTCCTTTGAAATCAGGTTGAAGTACTCCTCCAAGGCTTTCAGGTACTTTGGTATCGTTGTAGGCTTTTGAGAAATTGCATTTGCTATCTCTACAAGGGTGTTTCTGCTGCTTGCAATTGCCTCCAATATAGAAAAGTATATTTTGTGGGCTCTTCCAAATTCCTCTATGAGAAGAGCCTCACCCTCATTCTGAAGGATTGAAGAAAACTTCAGCATCTGTTCTAAGAAATCAAAGAAGGTCCTCTCTCTAAAGAGCTCCAGGTATTCATAGTATTTCGGCACTCCTCCGAAAATGCCATAGAATTTTATTTTCTCTTCAAGATCTTTTACTCCAAGGTCATTCAGCATTTGAAAAACCGTACTCGGCCGCAGGGGTTTGAGGTTGATATAAAGATCAGCCCTGCCGTATAGAGGGGATTTCCTTAAAAGAAACACTTTCCTCATCATTCCAATATAAGAGCCCGAGAGAATAACAAAGAATCTTTTTTCTTCCTTATATCTGTCCCAGAATTTTTGAAGATCATGGATTATTGAAGGATTTATCTTTAAGAAGTTCTGAAACTCATCAAAAAATATGGCTAGTTTATCCTGAGTTTTAAATAAAAAGTTCAACAAGTCCTCAAAGTTTTCAAATTTCGGTGAATAGCCGAGTTTTTCTTCAATCTCATCTTGGAAATCTTCCAGTAAGAGGCTTTCTTCTTTAACTGAAACAAAGAAATCAAGATAGGGAATGTTTTTTCTGGAGAAAAATTCTCTAACAAGCCTTGTTTTCCCAATTCTTCGTCTTCCAGTAACAATAATAAGAGATGAGCGAGAACGGGTTAGACTGAACGCTTTTTCTAAAGCTTCCATCTCCTCTTCTCTGTCATAGAATTTCATAAGTATCCACCAATAGGATTATCCTATTTTTGGATATTTATAGTTTTTGGTCTTTTAGGAATACAAGGGTATCAGTACAATGAATGATCGTTCATTTTATTGAATGATTCAACCAGCCAGAACCTCATACACCTTTTTCATGACTATGATTGCGAATATGACTAATAGGAGCTCCACTATGGGCTTCATGCCCTCCTTCTGCTCTCTGCTCAAAAAGAGGCCTCCCACTTCCAGAGTTATCAAAAGCCCTATTAGGGTTAGCGTGAGGAAGACATCAACGCTTTTTGTGGCTAACGCGGAAATTAGAACCCACAGAGAGAGGAAAAGAATTATGTAGTCCTCTACATCCATTCCCTAACTCCTCCAAGCCTTTTAGCTTTTATCTCAATCCCATAGTCCTTCTTCTCGACGCTTTCAACATGTATCAGCTCTCCCGTGGCTTTAGCTAATCCCAAGAGAATTGAGGAGCATATTGGACAGGCAACTTTTTCGCATGATTGAGGATCACACTCAATATCCGGCTGGACGACTACTCTAAAGCCTTTTTCAACTTCTTCTATATAGACACTTTTAGCCAATCCAAGAGCCCTTAAAACAGAACCCGATGAGGCCTCAACTTCTGAGTAGCTGGTGCTCTCAAGGGGATACTCCAGATGCTCCTCATACTTCTTTAATAGCTCTAGACCCGGAGGCCTAAGGGAAAGGCCCATCTGCCTCTCGTTGCTTACATTTGTTAGGAAAACAACATCAGAGCTCAGCTTTCCCAAATTAAGGTCAAACTCCTCATGAAGAGGAACAAATAAGCCTCCCTCCGGGAGGTTCTCATAAGGGGGAATATAAACAGCGTTGCCCTCCAAACCTAAATCCGTTATCATCTTCTCCAGCAGGAGGTTATATGAATTCATAACATTATTCAATGCTTCCTTCTTTATATAGCCAGAGCTTTTAAACGTGAAAATAATCACTCCCAGAAATATTCCCGCCAATCCAAGATTAATTAAGCCCTGATTTCCATTTATTGCTCCAAAAATACCAGCAAAAGCTCCCACAAGTACAAGGAACGCGCTCGTAATGTGTTTAACTTCATATTTTAACTCCAATCCCCTCCCCCTCGTAAACTTTGAGCAAAAATTTAAAACATTTGCCCTTGATTAAATTGAGAGGGACTATGAAGAGAATCATCACCCTGGCTTTAATCATGTTGATTCTTTCACCACTGGGATTAGCATTGGATAGGCAAATCCCTCTGGAGGAGGCCAAGAAAAGCGATGAGGGAGTGTACAGATTTTTGGAAATCCTGCTCAACTATGCAATCTCCTCCACCAACGCCATAGTGGATGAGAGAAACACGTCTATAGACTACAGCAATCTTTTAGGGGCTAGGTTAAATCAAACGGTGGAGGAAATAAGTTTTTACAAATCGAAGGGCGTCACCAGTGCAGTGGAGGAATATATCCCCCCATTTTTGGGGCTCCATGATGGAATTAGGGATATAATAAAGGGCCAAATGCTATTTTTAGGGAACATTGATAGGGTGAAGGAGAAAGACCGCAGAGCGTATGCGCTTGCGCTCAATGGTGTTGAGATGGGAAAGGAGGGTATTCTGAAGGTAAACGAGAGCATAAGGGCAATAGCCGAGTTCACGTTCGTAAGCGAGGAGCAAAACGAGCTCAAGCTAAATACCGACCGGCTTGAGGAGAACTTAAAAAAGATTCAGAAGATGTTCCAAAGCTATGAGAGGATACTAAGAGAATATGACGTCCTTGGAGGGGAGGACAGATTAACGTTATACGCCTCCGATTTGAACCCGCCAGTATTTGAGAACGTGACTTTCTACGGTCATGCTAAGGGCCTCGAAAAAATTAATCTTCATGTAAAAGATTCCAACGGTCTAGAAACCATACTTCTAGTCTCAGTTTCCAAGGATCGATTCCGCTTTGTGTATTCCTTTAGTGAAATAGGGACCTACAAAGTCTTTGTTACCGGAAAGAAAAACGGCAAAATTTTGAGATCAAATACGTTGATATTAAACGTCTCAAGAATACCAACAGAGATAATTGCTTATGGTGGGAGCGCATACATAGGAACAAGCTTCGAACTTACAGGAGTTCTTCAGGACTACCGGGGTAATCCCCTAAAAGGACAGACGGTTTTTATAACGTTTAAAAACACCTCTATGAGTACCGCAACTGACGATACCGGTGCATTTAGCGCAAATCTCACCAGCAAGCAGGCGGGGAGATATGAAGTTAAAGTATCCTACAATGGAGATGAGCTCTACGCTCCAACATCCTCAACAGTAAAAGTGGCATTTTTGAGGCGCCCTCTTATGATAAAGCTCAACTCTCAAGAAAAAATCAAAGTAGGGAAGCCTTTGAAAGTAGAGGCAGTCGTAGCCTCAAAATACGAAGTGCCCATAACTATTTATGTCGATGGAAAGCAATACAAGGAGATAAAAGCAAAAGGCAACTTTGAATTTACTGTCGTGTTCAATGAAACAGGCAGGCACGATATTCAAGCGGTTTTTCAAGGTGATAGCTTTTACGCTCCGTCAAAATCCAACATCCTGAGTGTTGAAGTCATCGAAGGAGTTCCAATTCTAAAAGCAATATTATTCTTAATCTTAAGTGTGGGAGGCTTTTTAGCATATAAAGCGCTCTCAGCGAAGACAACGATAGATGGAATGAGTGAGGAGGAGTTTTTGGCACTCTTAAAAGCCCAAGAAAAGGAGGAGAAGAAACAGAAAAAGAGAAGCAAAAAGCTCAACGACTATTACAAGGTTTTATACTCAAGGCTCATCAAAACCTATAGACTCAAAAGGAGCACGACCCCAAGGGAGCTCTTAGCCCGGGTCAAAGATGAGCCCTTCGTAGGGGATTTAGCCATCGCAACGATACTCCACGAGAAGTACACATACTCAAAGAAAAGACTCAGCTCAAACGAGATTATCGAGTTCATAAGGTCTGTGGGCAGAACGTTATTAGGGTTTTTAGTGAGGGATGAGCTGTGAGAGGGGTCGCTTATGGCATATTACTGGCACTCGGCATCTTCATGCTCATAATGCCGCTATCCCTTCCATTGTTCATGACAAACGCAGAGTTCAGCGTTTTGAATCCCCGCTGGAATGGATGCTCCAGCTTTGGGAAGTTGCTTTACAATGAGTCTAAACCAACCCCAATAGTGTCCCCCTTTGACTCCTTCGGCCTCGGAAGTAAAGAAGGAGCACTGATAATAATCGGGCCGGATTTGGGGTATTCACAAGGGGAAATTTTGGAGATCAAAGCATTTCTAGAGAACGGCGGGACTTTGGTTTTGATGGACGACTTTGGAACAGGCAATGAGATCTTGGAAGGCCTCAATCTAACCGTGAGGTTTGCAAAAGAGCCGTTCTTGGATATCTTCTACTACAAAAATGAGAACTTCCCGCAGCTCGTCAAGATTTTGGATCCGGCTTTGGGCAAAGGAGTGGACAAGATCGTGCTGAATGTACCCTCATCTCTTTTAAACACCCAGGGCGATATATACACGAGTAAAGTGACCATCCTAGGGAAGAACCAGAGAGAATATCCAATAATGACCGAGCTGAGCTATGGAAATGGAAGGATAATCCTATTTTCCGACCCAAGCGTGTTCATAAACGACATGTACAAAATAAACGAGCAGTTCATAAGAAACTTTGTGGAGTATATAAACGCAGACAGAATTTACATCGATGAAGCACACCACTCAAACTTCAACATCTACCAGCAGGGCTACATAAGGGTAAAGAGAGTTATAGACAGAGAAAAAATCTTCTACATATTCTTAACCGTCGCTGTGATAGCACTCATCATTGAGAGCGGTTTGGCCTTGAACCTTGCTGAAAAAATCGCCAATTTGATTTCAAAATTCATCCCGAAAGAGGAGAAGAAGTCAATCGAAGATATTGTAGCATCTCTGTCCAAAGAGGGGTATGATGAAAAGGTTTTATTGAAGATGATTGGAGAAATTGAGACAGGTAAAAAGTTAGGTGGTGAAAAATGAACGGAAAGGAGTTCCTCGAAAAGCTCGAGGATGAAATACACAACGCTGTTGTTGGAAAAGAAGATGTCATAGAGCTTTTGGCAGTTGCCCTGCTCGCTGAAGGTCACGTTATACTCGAAGGCATTCCGGGGGTCGCGAAGACTACTATAGCCAAGAGCTTTGCCAACGCGATTGGGTTAAAGTTCTCGAGAATCCAGCTCACCCCCGATCTTCTCCCGGCGGATATTATAGGCACGCTCTACTACGACCAAAAGAGGGGAGAGTTTAAAATCAAAAAAGGACCGATCTTTGGCAATATAATCCTTGCAGATGAAATAAACCGTGCACAGCCCAAAACTCAAAGCGCTCTGCTGGAGGCGATGCAGGAAGGCCAAGTGACTATAGAAGGTCACACATTAAAGCTCCCCCGGCCTTTTTTGGTTATCGCAACCAAAAACCCTCTCGAGTTCGAAGGGGTCTACACACTGCCCGAGGCTCAGCTGGACAGGTTTATGCTCCAAATAAAAGTCGGCTATCCAACCAAGGACGAGGAAATGAACATGCTCCTCAGAAAAGACAGAGGAAAGTTTAGAGAAGTGGAGCAGATATTCACCCCCACCCAGATATTGGGCCTCATGCAGAGGGTTAAGCAAGTCAAGACGAGCGAAGCTGTGCTGGAGTACCTATACAAGATTATAGCGAGAACTAGGAGAGATGATAGACTTCTGGTAGGAGCATCCCCGAGAGCCGCGGAGCACTTATTATACGCATCCAAAGCGCTGGCTTTCCTCAGGGGAAGGGATTATGTCATTCCAGATGACATAAAAGCCGTAGCGGTAAGTGTGCTCGTTCACAGGCTTTTAGTTAAAGCCGAATACGAGCTCGAAGGAGTGAAAGCGGAGGAAATAATAAGAGAGATCCTCGATGAAATAGAGGTGCCCATATGAAGCGTGAGGATATGCTGTGGACGCTCATAGGACTCAGCTTCGTCCACGGATACTTAGCTTCCAATCCATTTAGTGCGGTTTTTGGGGCGAGCTTGGGTGGCTATTTGATATACTCAAGAATGACGTTTAAGCCAAAGGTTGAAGTTGAGAGGAGTGTTGATGAAAACCTCGAAGAGGGGAAAAAGGCTAAAGTAACCCTTAAGGTCAAAAATCTCGGGAGCAAAGTGAAGATTAGAGTGAAAGAAAATGCTCCCCCCTGGGTGCAAGTAGAAGAGCCAGAGCCGGTGCTGCTTTCGCCCGAAGAGACAGCGTATATCGTATACCACATAATCCCCAATAAGAGGGGGGAATATGAGCTCTCAACAAAACTCGAGGTTTATGATCCCTCCGAGCTCTATTTTGAGGAGTTTGATGTGGGCACGTATAGATTGGAGGTCTATCCTTCAGTGGACTCTCTACGGGAAGCTGCAAAAGAGGACTACAACATTAGAATAGGGCAGATCTATAAGAAGAGCATGCTTTTGGGTCTGGAGAGCATGGAGCTCTATGGACTGAGAGAATACCTCCCGGGTGATGACTTGAAGAAGATAGACTGGAAGGCGAGTGCGCGTTTGGGAGAGCTCATTGTTAAGGAGTTCCTAAAAGACAGCGAGAGCGACGTTTACCTGGTTCTAGATGCCACCAGAGAGATGAGAAAAGGGGTCAAGAGGGCAAAGATAGACTACGCCTCAACACTTGCCCTTCACATGGCCACATTACTTCTAAAGAGGAACTACAGCGTGGGGATGATAGTATACACCGATGAGGGCTTTAGAATAATTCCCCCATCGAGGGGAAGGGAGCAGCTCAACAGGGTAAGGCTGGCGGTTAAGTTTAAACCCGAGAAGGGACTGCCAAGCTTAAAAGGGAACATCTCAAAGTTCAGCGAGAAAGGAAAGAGGTTCCTCAGGAAACTCTTCCCCAGGAAGAGAAGAAGCTTTGTCGAGGCACTGTTAAACATAAAAAATCCATCCTATTTAATAGTGATTACAGACCTGATGGGCCATACCTCCCAGCTCTACAGGGTCATTATGATGCTCAAGAAAAAGCACAAGGTCATTATACTCTCCCCAAACCCGATACTGTTCTATGCAGAAAAGCTTGATGAAAATGAGCTGAAGTTTCTCTATAAAAGGTATTTGGAAAGGGAAAAGATGCTGAAAAGATTCAACGCCCTTGTCCCCACGATTGATCTGGGGCCGAGCGACTACCTAAGGGAGATTGTGAGGGAGATAAGATGATGTGGCTGATAGCTTCGCTCATAGGAGGGTTTATACTAAAAGCCAAAGCTGTTGTCTTACTTCCCCTGGCTTATCTGGCATCAAAGAAAAGCAAAGAGCTGGCTTTGGCAGTTTACTTCTTCTATGGGGTTATACTCGTGAATGAAGTTTTCATCAGGGATGTGCTGTCATATGAAGGAGTGAGAACATTCATCCTAATAGTGCTCCCGTCGCTAATGGTGCTCAAGGAGGTATTGGAGGGCTTTGAAGTGCCCAAGAATATTGATGCTATATTACTATTTCCAATAATTTTTCTTTTCTTGGGGATTTTACATGAAGTTTTGTTTTTTGCAGGTATTATTTTTATGGTATTTCCAAAGCTGAATATTAAACACTTTGTTACGGCGAAAAACTTATTAATCTCGATTGGGTTGTTATTTCTAGGATTAATCACCATAAGATTAGCCTATGAACCTCTCTACACCCCGGAGACCCAAGTTGCCATAGTAACAGCTTTCACAATATTGGCTACTCTAAAGGAGCTCACGGAAATAAGACGGGTCGAATTTAGGTGGGAGTAAAGTTGAAGATTTCCGCTTATAACTAAGAGCTGACCATTGAGTCAGATGTTGCTTTGGCCGGCGATATCTGTTGAATAGGAGGGCAAATCATGGATAAAAAAAGGCTGGTGGTGCTGCTTCCGGCGTTTAATGAGGAAGACACTATTGGAATGGTTATAGACGAAATCCCTTTTGAGAAACTGCAAAATTTGGGATATGATATCAAAATTGTTGTGGCAAATGGTCCGAGCACAGATAGAACAGAAGAAATCGCCAAGAAAAAAGGAGCAGTTGTGTATAATATCGCAAAGGGCGGAAAAGCAAGGGATGTAAAACATGCTCTTAATATGATTGATTTTCATTATGATTATCTCGTTATGCTCGATGCGGATTATACATATCCTTCTGAGCATATCTATGATGTAGTCAAAGCTTTGGAAAGGTACGATGTTGTTATAGGCTCAAGACTGAAAGGAAAGATTGAGGACGGTGCAATGCCTAAAGTCAACAAGTTCGGAAATATGATGTTAAGTTTAATGGCGAATATTTTGTATGACAAACGAGTAAGCGATGTGTGCACGGGTATGTGGGGTTTTAGAAAGTATGTTCTAGATTCAATTGAAATCGATGCCGATGGTTTTGACCTTGAGGCAAACCTTTATGTCGAGAGCGCAAAGAAAGGCTTTAAAATTGGAGAAGTCCCAATCAATTATAGAAGAAGGCCCAATAAACCTAAGCTTGGAAATGGATCAAGTTTAGGTGCGGTTAAGACAGGACTGAAGATTGGATGGTACCTAGTTAGAAAGAGAATTAAATAACGGGGGTATATTACTCGTGTCAGCTATTTTAATAATTTCACCCCATACAAAAGTTAGATTAAAAACAACACCCACCGAGGGGGTGGAAAGTAGAATATCCTATCTTGCCCAAATATTTGCCAAAAATAAAGAAATCCTAATTATTGAGCCATCAGACTTGAAAGATTATGAAGAAAGTTATAACAGAGTTTATTTCTATGCATTTGATTTTATAAAAATAAAGAACATGCGTCTGGGATCATATTTTTTATCTTTAAATCCATTTTATTACTATGCACTTTTTAGATATCTAAAAAAACATCACCCTTCAATTATCCTAATAAGTCAGCCCTGGGGAATTTTTTCTACTTATTTAGTTGTAAAGAAAATTTTTGGGCTTAATTCTTCTATTATACAAGATTCCCATAATGTTGAAAGTGAGTATGCAAAAATTATTATAAAAGACAATAATATCCCAAAAGTAATCAAACTATTTTATCTTATCACCATAGGCTTTATTGAGAAATTATCCCTAAATTATGCTGATTATATATTGGCAATAAGCCATAAAAATAAAAAAACATTCATAGAAAAATACAGGGCAATCCCAGAAAAGATAGTCGTTATTCCACCACTTGTTAATGTTGAAAAAAGACCAAAAGTCAAGAAGAGTAAAGAGAACAAGCATCAAGTTTGGGCTGTATTTCATGGCATCTATAGGACAGTTCAAAACAGAGAAGCTATTGACATTATAAAAAACAGACTCACAAGAGAGTTTAGAAAATATAAGAATTTCCAATTCATAATTTTTGGCAAGGGAGTTCCTAAGATGAATAATGGCACATTGATATCCCTTGGATTTATTGAGGATATTTATAGTGTCCTTAGAGAATGTGATATTGCTGTTGTACCATTAGTAAGTGGCGAAGGTGTTAAGCTTAAGGTCTTGGACTATATGGCTGTTGGTTTGCCGATAGTAACGACTAAAAAAGGCGCTGAGGGGTTAGAGTTGGTAAGTGGTAAGCATGCAATAATAGTAGATGACGTGAATGAAGAGTTCATAAAAGCTATTGAATATTTAATTGAAAATCCCAAAATAAGAAGAAAACTAGGGTATAATGCAAGAAAAATAGCTGAGAAGAAATATGAGTGGAAAAAAGATAGGAGATAAAATTGGTAATGACAGTAAATTATTTGTTCGGTGAGGAAAAATGAATATTTTAGTTCTCTCTCCTAAACCTCCATGGGCTCTAGGTGGGGTTGAAAGAGTAGTTAAGGAAACTACACTTCGCATAGCCAAAACGAGGGAAATAAATATTGAAATATGGTGCAAAGGATCCAAAAATGAAATCTTGTTCTGGAATGGAATAAAAGTTAGAGTATTCAAATCTTTTTTTGGACTTAGTCTAACTTTGATTGGGGAGCTAAAAAGGGCACAAAAAGAATTTGATGTTATTCACATTCATGGAACCTCAAATCTATACCCTCTCGAGGTGTTAATGGCTATA
This sequence comes from Palaeococcus pacificus DY20341, assembly GCF_000725425.1. NCBI lineage: Archaea > Methanobacteriati > Methanobacteriota > Thermococci > Thermococcales > Thermococcaceae > Palaeococcus > Palaeococcus pacificus. The sequence continues at coordinate 1,772,744 of NZ_CP006019.1, forward strand.
GAAAACTGGAGTAAAGTAGTTGTTTCCTCTCATTATCATCCACAAGGGAGCACTCTACTGTTTAGATTAACAAAGCCAATTTATGATAAATTCATTGTTTCTCAGTATCTTAACAAAGCTAAGAAGATTATCTGCGTTTCAAACACTGAAAAGAACATCCTATTAGATACCTTCAAATTATCAAGAGACAAAATGAGAATCATATACAATGGGGTTCCAATAGAGAAAATTAAGAAATTCAGAAACAAAAGAAAAATACTGCATGATAAAGTTTGTATTCTATATTTTGGGAGATTAGAGAAATATAAAAATGTGCATATCCTTATAAAATCCTTAAGGTATCTTCCAGAGTCCTTTATTCTTACTATTGTAGGCGATGGTTCATATAAAAGAGAATTAGAATATCTCACAAAAAGAATAAATTTAAAAAATAGAGTAAAATTCCTAGGGGTGCTTTCTGAAGAGGAGTTATATACCACACTACATTCTTGCCATATAATTGTTAATTTATCCAATATCGAAGCTTTTGGACTTATGGTTGTGGAAAGTTTAGTTGCTAATAAACCAGTAATAGTTAATAATAAGCTGGGGCTTAGAGAGCTGGCAGAGTACTTTACTGAAAGCATCGTCCCAATTAATGAACCTACACCTGAAGATGTTGTTAGAGCTATCAGAATGTTGTCTTCAAAAAGAAAAGTCAAGGTAAGAGGACTAAAAAATTTTAAGTGGGAAAGAATCGCAAAATTGTATTATGTCCTTTACAAAAGCGAATTAAAGAGGGAAGGTGGGGCAGAATGAGATTCACAGAAATATCGAAGAAAATAGCCGCGTTCACCTTAGTCATTTCTCTTTCTGTCTTACTATATGTATTCACAAAACAAGGAGATAAACTTAGTTTAACGTTTTTCCAGGTCTTATCTGTCGTTATTGGAAGTTTTGGTTATTTGATGTTACCCAAAAGTTCTGAAATACTTAGAATAAGAAAAGTTTCGAAGTTTAAGATGTTCTTTTTACTTTTGATATCTTTAGGGTTGTTTATGCTATCTGTAATTAGTATATTAGCACAAGAAAACACCAATAGGGGAGCTATTACTCTCCTTGTGTTTTCGATAGCACTCAGTCTCTTAATCTTTTATGGAATTATATCCCCCCCTATTACATCTAGATATATCCTACTTACAATACTATTGCTCACGGGTTTCATCTCAACATTTTATGTAGGGGGAATCATTCAGTACCAAGACGATCCTGGTGCATATTTAGTAATGACTAAATCCCTTATCACTCATAGCAAGGTTACACCAATTCCTTTGTGGTTTCACCACTATGGTATACCTAACTACAACATATGGCAAGCTATACTATTGTTAGTGCCAGAAATCCACGAAGCAAATTTGCAGCTAATTTCAACAGTAATACTAGTATTTAATTTTCTTCTTCTATCATATATTCTGTTCAAAAAAAAGTTTAACAAAAAAATTGCTTACGTTGCTATGGTACTCTCATTAATTTTCCCTATAACTTTAAAATGGGCATATGTCCAAGACAGCAGGGCTTTTGCTATGATTTTCATATTGCTTGGTTTGATATCCTATCTCTCCTTTGAAAAATCGCCTGCCTATATTATCATATTAATTCTCTCATGGTTTTCAATCCTAAATTCCCACTATTTTTACTCTCTCGTGTTTGTAATTTTAATCTTCATACCGTTAATTGTTCTAGTAGCATTGCCAATAAGCAACAACAATATACAACATCTAAAAGCACTATCCAGGTGGATAATTATGTTGGCTATTATTAGCTATGTTGGTAAAGTCTCAATGTATCGAGATGTTTTTTCTCCTTTTGTATTGGGGTTTTACAAGTTACTATATGGCGGAAGCTTGAAAAATTTGACAATAGCGTCCACTACACATTTTACACTAGGCGAGCTTCTTATGTACCTCCCATTCTTGGTATATGTCAGTTTTTCCATAATAGGTGGTCTTCTTTACCTTGAAAATTTTGATTTTAAATCGACCGAGGATACGAGAATCCTGTTATCCCTGATTTCCCTCGGAGTCTTATCTATCCCTCTTCTTAAAATGGGAATGTATATGCTTAATCCGAGGAGAATATTCTACTTTTTAGGATTAATTTTTGGATTATTATCTTCCATTGCTATTTGGAGAATCATCGCTGTGATAAGAACTGAAAAGTTACGAGATGCTTTGATATTCGTTATAGCCCTATTTATTTGCTTTTTGTCAATCTCCTCAAATCTTAGCAATCAGTTGGATCCTGTTTTTTATAGTGGAGAGTACCCTGTTTTATATTACCACGCTTCTTCAGAGAAATACAGTATTTGGGGCATTAGCAATCGCATCGATAGAGAACTTCCTATTTGTTCTGACTACAAGACCACGTCGAGATACGTGGTGCCTATGTGGATGTATATAAATAGAAGAGTTATTACAGACATTTCAGACCTTGATAAGTGCTCAGGCTATGCTATTTTCTCTTATATTGCACTTAATAGTAGCTTTCTGGTGGATCCTAATACCCAGTATGCTGAAGGAACAGTCTCTTTATTTACCTTAAGAGACAGAATCAACAGAAAATTGTTATATAAGGATAAGATCTATGATGGTGTTATTGTAGTATATAGTCTATGGAGGTCAGAAAAATGAAAATTCTACAAGTCGGTTCGGGAATTCCCCCAGATTTTATTGGAGGAGCCGAGATTTATATGTATAATTTGGCAAAAGAGATAAGTAGATCGCATGAAGTTCATGTAGTTTACCCCACATATGCAAAGACGATTAAACAACCCCAGATTGTTAGCAAAATATACGGCAACCTTCATATACACACTCTGCAAATTCCACAGTTTGCATTGTTTAAGGCAATTCAAATAAAAAATACATATACCAACAAAAGCATAGAACAAAAGTTCATGGATTTTTTAATTCACATAAAACCAGATGTAATTCACTTTCATAATTTGTGGAGGTTCAGGTCAGCCAAATTAATTGATGTTGCCCACCAATTAAATATTCCAGCAGTCATCACTCTTCATGATTACTGGTTTTTATGTCCATTTTCCACTATGATTAATTATAAAAATAATATTTGTGATATGCCTGAACCAGATAAGTGTTATAGATGTTGGGTTGAAAAACTCTCCGCAAATACTCCAGTTAAGCAATTAAGACCTTTTTTGAAATTCACATTAAAAAGGCTCAATCACCCCCAAGACTTCAAAAAAAGGAATGAATTTTTAAAACATATGCTTTTAACTGTTGACAAAATTATAGCCCCTTCAAGGTTCTTAAGGAAAATGCTCATTAGATATGATGTGCCAGAGGGGAAAATAATATACTTGGAAAATGGATACAATCTAGACGAATTCAAGGGATTTAAGAAAAGAGCGAAAGATACTGACAAAATTATTTTTGGATTTGTTGGACGGGTTAGCAAAGAAAAAGGTCTCCACATTTTAGTTGATGCATTTATGGATATACCTGAAGACAAAGCAGAGTTAAGGATTTATGGAAATTACGACCCAAACTCAGAATATATCAAAGAACTTCTGGAAAAAATAAAAAGCAAGAAAAATATAAAGCTTATGGGTAGGTTTAAGGATGTGAGAGAACCATACTCGGAAATTGATGTTCTAGTGTTCCCTTCAATATGGTATGAGAACTGTCCTTTAGTTTTAGCGGAAGCACGAGCTACTAAAACTCCTGTTATAGCCTCAAACTTGGGTGCAATCCCAGGATTTGTAAAAGATGGAAAAACGGGATTATTATTTAGGCCGAGAGACTCAAAAGATTTATACGAGAAAATCATGCGTATTATCGAAAATCCATGGTTAATAAAGAAATTCAAGAAGAACATAAAACCTCCAAAGAGCATGAAAGAGCATGCAAAAGAGATAGAAAGCTTGTATATATCATTACTCGCTGGAAGGTGATCTCATGAATGAGCACTTGAAAATAGTCATAATTGGCCTTGATGGCGCAAGTAAAACAACAGTCCAACTTGTTGGACTAAAGAAGGATACGATTTATGATTTCATATCAACAATCCCCCCATACACTCCCCCAGCATGGACTTCAATTTTTACTGGAGTTAATCCAGCAAAACACGGCATAATTGGATGGCAAAAGATTGATATTAATACACTAAAAACAAAGCTTGTTACTTCACATGATGTTAAATATTCCCGATTATCAGAACTTTTAGATACTTCGGGACTGAAGAGTATAGTGATAAATCTTCCAATGACATATCCTTTTTCTGGAATAGTCAATAAGAATAACACAATTATCGTTTCTGACTGGGCGGCTCCTGAACAGACAATCTATCCTAAAAAGCTATCTCAGACATATAAAGAATACCTTATCAACCCACCACACGATTGGGCGAGCCACATTGAAAACAAAAAAGAATACGCTTCACTTGTCAAGGAATATATCCAAATTAGACTTAATTTTTACTATGAATTGCTGGAGAAAGAAGATTGGGATTTATTTTTTGTAGTGTTTAGCGAAACAGATTGGTTCTCACATATATATCCGCATATTCTGGAAGGGAAAGACAAGGGGTTAGTTGCTCCCATTTTTAAGATCCTTTATAAGTTCATACAAGATGCCCAAGAAACTGCAGATATAACATTTGTAGTTAGCGACCATGGATTTGAGATTAAAAACAAAGTATTTTATGTTAACTCCGCCCTCGCTAAGGGTGGATTTATTAGCTACAGTAAAACCAAGCTTAAGTTGGCAAGATTAGTTAACAAAGTATTTCCGAAATCTTTACTCAAGAGAGCAGTTGAATCTTCAAATGCTCCCTCTAATATTCTTGAAGCAACACTAAACCCTGAGAAAACTCACGCCTTTATGCCCCCAGAGCCCACAACATGGGGAATGTATACTAAAGATGCGTCAATAAAAGAGAAAGTCAAGCAGTATCTTCAAAATTTCGAAGAAATCAAAACGATCGTTGAATCAAGCAAACTCTATAACGGCCCACATGTTGATAACCTACCCTCATTATTCATTATTCCTGCTAAGGGTGTGGAATATTCATACAAGCTCTCGGAGAAGATAACTGAAGCAAAGTACATGGCCGACCATGAAATTCATGGCATTTTCTCAGTCACTGGAAAAGGAATTTCCGAAGATATTAACTTTAGTAGGTTGCCAACTGTTTATGATATTGCCCCAACAATCCTCCACATCTTTGGCTTACCAATTCCAAACGATATGGATGGAAGAGTTTTAATAGAAATTTTTGAAGAAGATTCGGAATTCGCTAAAAGGAAACCAAAATATGTTGACCCAAGCTACTATGAGAAAAGACAAGAAGATGAAAAGCTTAAAAAAGCAATCAAAAACCTAAAACTAAAAGGCAAAATCTAAACAAATCTTCTCAACACTCTTTTTATTATTCCTGAATCCACTCCTAATTTCTTTTCTATCGCCAAGAACAGTTCAATATCCTCTTTATCAATACTCTTACTGAGTAAAACTAAGAAGAAGTATATCAAAAGAAAAACAGCTAAAATTAGAATTGCATACCATATACTTGGCACCCTCAAGTGCAAACTCTGAATCAGTCCCAACAACACAAAACTAATAACTAACGGCTTCACGTAATTCCAACTAAAGGGATGAATTTTGGTTCTCCGATAAAGCCTAAAAGAATTCAAGACATTGGAAATAAAGTAGGAAACAGCAGTGGCAACAGCCGCACCTTTCATGCCATAAGGAGGGATCAGCAGAGCATTTAAAATGATGTTAAAGACTGCTGCAATGAATGTAGAAAAAGAAATAAACTTGCTCTCCTTTACTATTATCAAGCTCCATCCATTTAAACCTAAGAAAGTGTGAAACATAAAACCTAACGCTAAAATCCGAAGTGCTGGTGCCGCTGAAGTATACTTAGCTCCAAAGAAGAATCCTATTGTAGCCTCGGGAAAGAGAAACATCACTGCAAAGAGGGGAAGAGTAAGCAAGAACACCCACTTAGTCAAAATCTGATAAACTCTGCCCATCTCTCCAATCTTCTCCTGGGCATAGAGTCGTGACGCTATCGGGACATAAAGGAACGATGCAGAGCCTAAAAATATTGGAAGCAGTTTAGCTAAGGGAGAAGCAGCATTATAAAGCCCTACAACTTCAGAAGACTTGTAATAACCAAGCATTAAAGTATCAGCCCACGTCATTACAAAGCCTAAAAGTCCAGTAAACAGCAGGGGAAGAGAAAAGACAATTAACCCTCTCCCGAGCTTTAAATCCAGCGAAGTCTTAAACTCAAAGAGCTTAACCTTCAGGACATCAAAAATCAAGGCTAAAAGCGTGAAAGCCTGAGCAGCAATGTATGCGAAGAAAACATAAGCAAAGGGGAGGTTTAAGAGAGCTCCAGCTATAACAAAGATTAAAAACAGTGTGGGATAAACCACGTTCTGAAAATACACTTTCTCCCTAACCCTTCCAAAACCCTGGGAGATCGGAATTATCGTTCCAATTAAAGCCGAAAACGGCAAAGCAAAAGCCACTATTTTCAAAGCGTAAGCTAACCTCGTTTCATTAAAAATTTGAGCAATATCCTCAGCACCAAGAATTAAAACTATCACCCAAATTATGCTGTTCACTGCTACAATTATCAAAGCTGTTGAAATCAAATCTCTAACTCTCGAAGGCTCTTTCTCCCTATAAAATGCAACTTCCCTAGGAAGAGAATTTTGAAAGCCAAGCGTAGCTATTACAAGAGCAATACTCAAAACAGTCAATGCTAAATTAAAAACACCATATTCAGAAGTTGAATAATGCCTCGCTATTATTGCCCTGCTCAAAAACTCAAAAAACAACCAAAATACAGTTCCAAAAAATACAATCCCCGTCCCTTTAGCAATCCTCTGCAGAGCTTGGCTTGCTTCGCTCATTGGATTTCACCTTTTGCATCTTTTGCACTAGTATTGCTCCATTTTTGAATCATCTTCCATCAATCCTAAAAACTCCCCTATCTAATACCGTTTTCTTTTTGGAGTAGATATATCTAATAATTGTCCCATTGACTTCAGCCGGAAGCTCAAACTCCTTCAAGTCTTTTACAGGATACCACTTCTCAAAGACCAGTGTTCCGTTCTCCAAATACGCAAACACTCCCAAGTCAGTTCCCGTAGCATTCTCAAACTTGAAAATTATCTCGCTGTTATTTCTTTCAACAACAACATTTGGATGCTTGAACTTAAATATCTTGATATATCCGCCATCCGAATAGACTAGCTCATAATCCTTTGCATACTCATCGGTGAACATGAGTTTAGCTAAAGTCGTGTTGAATGTCTTCTCACTCATTAACACAGCATAACCGTAGTTTAAGTTTATATAAATGTAAGCATTTCCAACTTTTTCACCTTTAAAAGTGAGCTTTGTTAAGTTGTTCCTATACTCTAAAAAGACTTCTCTCGGCGAGAATACTTGGCCACCAGCGTTTACCAAAATTTGCCACCTCTCACCAGGCTGGGCAACTATTTTGTATCCATCCTTTTCAAAAAGCAGAGTTCCGAATTTAGAAACCAAGGGCAAAACTACCAGAGCATGATCCTCTTTTGAAACATTGACAGTATCTAAAACCGCACTAAACTTTAGGGCTGTGTCATAAGAAACGATTATATAATCAACGCCGGAGTTCATGGCCCATCTTTCGCTCAAATCACCCAACAAGTATCGAGCCACACCCTGATTCGGAACCATCTGTGCAACAGTTCCCCTCCTTGCATAATATTCAACCCAAGCCCCATAATCCCACCATGCTAAAACAATATCGTTTTCATAGGAGTTGTTTTCCAGCCAGGTTAGAGAACCAACCCAATGATCGTTAATTAAAGGCCTCTCTGCTTTAACCCTACTAAATCCAATGGCAAAGCCCATTGAAAGCAAAATCACTATGCTGAGATTTAGTGCCAAAATCTTTCTCTTATCTAAATTGAAAGCACTCAATTGTTCATAAAGTGCAATTAGTCCTGCCCCACTCATTAATGCAACTGCCATCGAACCTATGAATAAGAATCTCGTCCATGTATAAATCATATAGATGCTTGGAAATATTAAACCGAGGCTTAAAAAGTCCGCAATTTTCACTCTCTTTGGTGTAAGTCTCAGAATGAACAAGAGACTGAGAAGCATCCCAATATTGTATGCACTCCAAAGGTCAGAAAATGTTGAATGCTGTGTCTCCAAGATAGGTGATTCTTTAAAGATTCCAAAACCCGAGGAAAGCTCCTTCAATATTTCAAACTTACTGAACACTAAAAGCACTCCCACAATGGAGAATATCAAAATAAGTACAGCCCTCTGTTTTTTATCCTTTATAACTCTACTAATCATCATGAGTACGAGAATCACAAGCAAAGCCAATGGGACAAGGTATTTCAAGTGGATTAATAGATAAACATCCTTAATTCTGCCTAAGTTTAAACCAAATTTCTCGACTAATTTTTTAGCAAGCCATTTCTTCCCTCCAAGCATTCCATATCTAAGATGCCCACCGAGATAATTAGCAAATAAAACACCAAGAGCTGTGGAGAGTGTTAAAGCAATCGAATGCTTGAAATAATTCCTTTTATCCAAAATAAACGCCCCGATTGCTAAAAACATGGCATTTCCAAGCAAAAAGAGAAATATCGGATAATACGCTGTCCAAAAAGCGCTCGCAAACCCACTTGCAAAAGCTGGAATTAAATAGAACATATAACGTTTGTATCTCCAAGCTCTCCTTTTGTATTTAAACGCCAATGAAATCCCAAACAAAGCCACGCTGTACCAGAAAAGCATGTAATTATCACCGCGGTAATAATTGGCCATTGACCTAAAAACGTGCCCATACATTATCGCAAGGAAGAATGAGGAGAAAAACGCCTCCTTTTTTCCGTAGAAGTTGAGCACTGCCAAATAAAAGAAAGCTACTGTTAAAACACCAAAAATTGGTGCTGTCACCCTAAATGCATCATATAAAGAGACTCCAAAAATCTTCAAAAGTTTCCAAACAAAAACTGGAGTTGCATAAAAGCCCAGAGGATGCCATGAATTATCAAACAATTGTCCCCAAGGAGCACTAGCCAAAGGATAAAAGTTAATCCAATACCCAGCCCTCAAGCTCTCCTCAATGTAAGCCAAGTGAAAATAGGGGTCATAACCGAAAAGGTAGTGATATCTCAATGGGAGAAGCCTAAATATCGCAGCAATAATCACCACAAAAGAAAGCGCATACCTCGGCTCGAGTATTCTCCCACTCAAGTTCACTACCTTTTCAAACTTCTCGTTCCTCATGAATACCCCTCAATTAGTTTACATACCTTTGGGAATAAGATGCAGAGCGTGATAAGGGCATTCCTATAACCTGCCAAAATAAAATAACTCAGACGAAAGATAAAAATGTTGTGCTCCCCGCACTGTGTTTTGAAGTATCCAGAATGACCAATGGAGCATAAATATATCTAATGCATTGCACAAAGGACATTTTCACTTTGTTATAATTCCACTTAAATACCACATTATTTTTAATAAATTCAAATTTAATTTTGCTTTAAATAAAAATAATGGAACAGAAAACTTTATATATTCCAAAGCCAACATTAGTATGAGGGGTACTGTGTAGGAAGGGACCGAAGCGAAAGCTTCACCCTGACCCAGAGTTCATACCTAAACATGGGTCTTGCAACTTACCCAGAGTTGTAAGGTTCATGTGTGAAGGTGTGGACCCTGCCTCAGAGCGAAACTCACTGAGGCCCCACCTATATAGTACCCCTCATTTTTTCTATAGCACCTAAAAACAAAAGTTATCAAAGCACTTTTTTAAATCTAAAAATTGCTCCCCTTAGAGGTTTTTCTGGAATAAAATACTTTTTATCTCTCTTTTCAACCATACCCGCACCAATAAGATTATTCAGCATTCTGTAGAAAACCCTCTCAAAGCCTTTCTATGAGCATCCCATGAAGCTCGTCAATTCTTGAAACCGGCCTATCCCGAAACCTCATAAGTTTCACCCCTGAAACCTATTAAGACTTTCACGGAGGAGCTGAAGAAAGTCTTTCAGGTCAAAAACATAGAAGCCTTCCTCCTGAAAGCATCTTTTTCTTTCAAAGATTGCCGAGAAATATAAACAAGTTTCGACTAATCGTGATTATAATAAAGGGAAAGCATAAATCTGTAGAATAACCGCTAATTTTTTCTAACAACGAACAGCTAGGTCAAAAGGGGGAAGAGAGCTCTAAATGAGTAGTTGGCAGGGAAAAGAGAGCTTATAGTTACCGTTAAATGGAAACTGGCTAAAGAAAATATTTATAAATCCTTGAATTATTCCTTAATGATATTTGATTATAATACGGTGATATAGTGATGCTGGATATACTCCTCGATGGTATTGAATTTGTAACAATAGCAGGTCTTTTCATCATTTTAGTTTTGGCAGTAAAGTTTAGAAGGCGATTTATTGAAAAGTATTCCCGATTAAAAAAGTTTTATGACGTAATTTTAGCCAGCATAACCCTCGACTTTGTGTCGGAATTCTTTTATCTCCCGGATTATATTGACTTTCAGCTTAGCGAACAACAGCTTGAAGCAATCCAAACAATAGGAGATTCACTCTATGCGTTATCGGTCTTATTATTCATAATCGGATTTGGATACCTCTTCTCAACACTCTTAGAGCGGTATGAACTAATTCCCATCATCATGGAATTTAAAGAAGAAAAAATAAAAAGTGAAGCTGTAAAGCAAATCCCGCCGGGAGTTTACTTGTGTAACACTGAAATAGATTGCTATTCTCTGTTTTTGGAAATCCTCAAAAAGAGGCCGGGATTAATAGTTTCCAGAAGACCTCCATATATTATTAGGGAAACATTCGGACTAAAGGAAACTCCTGTATTGTGGATCACCAAGGTTGATGGTGAAAACACCATTCACCCAACGCGGTTGGAGTATTTAATGCAGATCCTAGTCGATTTTATGAAAAAAGAAAATATTCCAAAGGCTATTCTGTTAGACGGTTTGGAGTATTTGATTCTAGAAAATGGTTTTGATCCAATGTTCAAGGTTCTAACCAAGCTTAAAGACTATGCGATTATAAATAACACAATAATTCTGGTTCCGGTTATTAAACACGCCTATAATGAGAAAGAATTTGCCCTAATAGCGAGGGAATTCACAAACATTCGTGAGATATTAACCACTAATAAGCGTGCCTAAAGACCAGAAGATTTCATATTAAAAAGGAAAAATTTGTTGGGACATAAAACCTTAAGCTAATCTCCCCTCTGTATTTTCGCATGTCCTCCAACGAGGCTCTTCTTAAGCTCCAAATTCCTTATCTCGCACTTTTCATCGATTATGGAACGCCAGATCGTTGAGTTCCTGATTATCGTGTTCCTAAAAATTATGGAGTCGCTTACATCGGAACTATCAATTACGCAGTTTTCGCCTATATACGCATAGGGCCCTATCATAGACCTCCCCAAAATCCGGGCACCCTTCTTTATCACCACAGGAGGGATTATTTTGGAGTATGGGCTAATTTGAATCTCTTCTATGTGGCTTTCCTTTAGCAAAGTTCTCAACGCCTCAAGATAGCTGTCGGAAGAACCTATATCGTACCAGTAGTTATCGAACTTGTAAGCGTAGATATCAACCCCATCAGAAAGCAACCACTGAATAAAATAGCCCGGGGAATCCCTATTGCCATTTTTTAAATACTCATCAATCCTGGCCATTATCTCCTTGGGGAATGCATAAACACCTGTGCTTATCAGTGTAGATTTGGGCTCAGCAGGCTTTTCTTGGAAGTCTATAACCCTGTTCTCCTCAAGCACCACCACACCATATCTCTTTGCCAGCTCAAAGTCGCCAACATCATAGACAGCTATCAGCGGTTTGCCTGAGTAGTGCTTTAAGAACTCGTTTAAGCTGAAGGAGAACAAATTATCACCTGCTATTACGAGATAATCGTCCAAGCCTAGTTCGTCTATAGCTAACTTCAGCGCTCCAATAGTGCCGAGCTTCTCCTCCTCGTGGAGCGTATCTTCAACTAAAAGCTCCACGCCCTTATCTTCAGCATAGCTCTCAAAATACTTGGCGAAGAAGCGGTTTGTGGATATATAAACTTCCATATCAAGCTCTTTTGTCTTCTCAAGGATGTAATCGAGAATAACCCTATCCCCCACAGGCAGCAACGCCTTGGGATTATCTTTGGTTATGGGCCACAAACGAGTAGCATAGCCGCCAGCCATAATCAATACTTTCATCGCTATCACCTTGATTCACAACTCGAGTGTTAAAATTTACGCCAAAGATATTTAAATCATTTTGCATTAATAGTTGTGGTGGTAAAAGTGAAAATCCTCGTAACAGGCGGTGCTGGATTTATCGGTTCACACTTGGTTGATGCGCTAATGGAGAGGGGCCATGAAGTTAAAGTTGTTGATGACTTAAGCGCCGGGAGCCTGGAAAACATTAAAAGGTGGCTGGATAACGAGCGCTTTGAATTTATAAAGGGCGACTTGAGGGAGCCGAGCGTTTGCAGCGAAGCTGTTAAAGGAGTGGAGGCTGTTTTTCACTTGGCAGCTAACCCCGAGGTTAGGATTGGCGCCCAAAGTCCAGAGCTTCTCTACGAAACCAATGTTTTGCTCACGTACAACATCCTAGAGGCCATGAAAAGAGAAAATGTTGAATACCTCATCTTCACCTCATCATCAACCGTTTATGGTGACGCTAAAATAATTCCCACACCTGAGGACTACGCTCCTCTAGAACCCATAAGCGTCTATGGAGGAGTAAAATTAGCGGCTGAAGCTTTAATCAGCGGCTACGCTCACACCTTTGATATAAAGTCGCTCGTCTTTCGTTTGGCAAACATAATTGGAGAGCGCTCCAACCACGGGGTAATCTACGACTTCATAAACAAGCTCAAAGCAAATCCAGGGGAGCTTGAAATTTTGGGCGATGGAACGCAGAGAAAGAGCTATCTCCACGTTAGCGACACGGTTGAAGCTATGTTATACCTCTTCGAGCGCTTTAAAGAAGAAGGAAAAATTTTCGACGTCTACAACCTCGGCAGTGAAGACTGGATTACGGTTAAGGAAATAGCAGAGACGGTGAGCAAAGGAATGGGCTTAAATCCAAAATTCCGCTTCACCGGTGGAGTTGATGGAGGAAGGGGCTGGAAGGGCGACGTAAAGTTCATGCGTCTGAGCATAGAAAAAGCCAAAGCTAAGGGATGGAAGCCAAGGATGAACAGCTATCAAGCCGTAGAAAGGACTGTGAAAGAGCTCTTGGGTTAAAATGCATAATTTATCAATCGTTACTTTTTGTTCCATTTTTGAATATTTCTCCTAACAGATTTTCAACTTTCAAACGAAATCTTTATATATTTCTTTGTTGGCTAATTAAATGTAATTAAATATCATTAAGGTTGGAGGTGTTTGTGATGGCTGATGAAAAGAAGTACACAACAGTTTCAATTCCAAAGCCCCTCTATGATAAGATTAAGGCAAGAATAGAGGGAACAGGATTCACTTCAGTTTCAGACTACGTTACATACGTTTTGAGGGAAGTTTTGGCAAGCCTTGAGGAAGAGGAGAAGGAAGAGGTCTTCAGCGAAGAGGAAGAAGAGAAGGTTAAGGAGAGACTGAGGGCTCTTGGGTACCTCGACTGATTCTTTAACTCTTTCTTAGGTGATGGTCATGGTTTCTAAGCCGCACGGTGGCAGGTTAGTTAGGAGAGTAGCCGCTGAAAAGACTAGGGAGAGAATTCTAAGCGAGCAGCACGAGTTCCCAAAGGTGCAGATTAGGCACGGTTTAGCTATCGACCTTGAGAATATAGCTCACGGAGTCTATTCACCACTCACTGGCTTTTTGAGGAGTGATGAGTTCCAGTCCGTTCTCGACCATATGAGATTATCAAACGATATTCCCTGGAGCATTCCAATAGTTCTCGACGTTGATGAGCCCAACTTTGAAGAGGGTGATGCAATTTTGCTCTACTATGAAAACACTCCAATAGCGAGGATGCACGTTGATGAGATTTACACCTACGACAAGAAGGAATTTGCCCAAAAAGTATTCAAGACCACCGATGAGGCCCATCCTGGTGTCGCAAAGGTGTATTCAATGGCCAAATACCTCGTCGGCGGTGAAATCGAGCTCCTCAATGAAGTGCCAAACCCCTTCGAGAAGTACACCCTAAGGCCAGTTGAGACGAGGGTGCTCTTTAAGGAGCGCGGCTGGAAAACCATTGTGGCTTTCCAAACAAGGAACGTGCCGCACCTCGGGCATGAATACGTGCAGAAAGCAGCTTTAACCTTCGTTGACGGTCTCTTCATAAACCCAGTCCTCGGAAAGAAGAAGAAAGGAGATTATAAAGATGAAGTGATAATCAAGGCCTATGAGACTCTCTTCGAGCACTACTATCCAAAGAACGCCGCGACGCTCGCGACGGTCCGCTATGAGATGCGCTATGCTGGGCCAAGAGAAGCAATCCACCACGCAATAATGAGGAAGAACTTTGGGGCAACTCACTTCATAGTTGGAAGGGATCACGCAGGAGTTGGCGATTATTATGGGCCATATGAAGCATGGGACCTCTTTGATGAGTTCCCCGACTTGGGCATAACCCCAATGTTCATACGTGAGGCTTTCCACTGCAGGAGATGCGGAGGAATGGTTAACGCGAAGATATGCCCCCACGATGAAGAATTCCACATCAGGATAAGCGGCACGAAGCTCAGGAGGATGATAACGAGCGGTGAGAAGCCGCCAGAATACATGATGAGGCCAGAGGTCTATGAAGTGATAAGGAGCTTTGAGAAGCCCTTCGTAGAGTGATCCCCATGCTAATAGTTCACCACTGGGACACGGACGGCATAACTTCAGCGGCCCTCGTTATCAAAGCTTTGAGGTTAGAGGACTTCATGAACTTGAGCCCTCCAATCGGAGAGTTCCGTCTTGACGAGAGGATTAGAAAAGCCATTGAAAAGTCTGAAAAGATCTACATCCTCGACCTCAATTTAGTCCACGAAGTTGAGGGAATAGAGAAAGAGATTATATTCATAGACCACCACATCCAGCCGAGAATCAAAAACCCAAAAGTTAAGCAGATAAACCCGGCACTGGAGGGAAATGAGGCTCCTTCAGCCTCTTTCGTAGTCTCCTCTTATTTTTCCCTTTGGAACGCTTGGAGTGCTTTGGGGGTAATTGGTGATATTGGAAGCAAAGCCTTTGAAATTCCAAAAGTTGGAGAGCTCTTAGAAAAAGAAGGACTCACAAAGGAGGAAGCTCTGAGGTTAGTTCAGCTCATTGATTCAAACTACATCGTGATGGAAAGAGAGAGCGTGGAGAAGGCCGTTGGAATACTTTTAAGCTCAACTCTCAGGGAGCTTTTGGAGTACGAACCGTGGATTAAGAATGTTGAGGCGATAGAAAAAGCAATCCAAGACGCTTTCTCAAGCGTAGAGCTGAAGGAGGGTTTTGCGTTCATAGAGTTCACGAGTTCATTCAATATAATCTCAAAAATCGCAAGGAAAGCGGTTTGGGAAGTGGGCTATAAAGGGGCAATCGTGGTAAACAGGGACTTCCACGGGAAAGGCCAGATATACTTTAGAATCTCCCACGAGCTGAAAGAGAGAATAAACATGGGTAAGATTATTGGCGCTCTCAAAGAAAAGGGCTTCAACGCGGGTGGAAAGAGTGAGGTTTTGGGCTGCGTTTGCGAAAGGGATAGAATAAGCGAAGCTTTAGAGATAATTAACGCCCATTTGAGGTGATCGGGATGGAAAACGTTAAGAAAGTCTTTGTTATCGGTTTAGATTCAGCTCCTCCAGAGCTGCTCTTCGATAGGCTTTTGGATGACCTACCAAACATAAAGAAGCTCTTGGAAAAATCAATTTACGGCCCAATGCAGAGCACAATCCCAGCAATCACTATTCCCGCATGGATGGTCATGGCCACGGGCAAAACACCTGGAGAGCTTGGATTATACGGCTTTAGACATAGAAAGAAGGGCACATACAACGATATCTGGATTGCCCATGCCCTAATGGTTAAGGAAAAGGCCGTTTGGCACTACATAGCTGAAAAGGGCAAAAAATCAATTTTAGTTGGCGTTCCGCCGAGCTATCCACCAAGGCCAATCAACGGCTACCTCGTGAGCTGTTTTATAACCCCAGATGCTTCAGTTGATTATACTTACCCAAAAGAGCTTAAAGGCGAGATTGAGCGCTTAGTCGGTGAGTACATCTTTGATGTAGTCTTTAGAAAAGAGAACAGGGATGAGGTTAAGGAGCAACTCTGGGAGATGACGAAAAAGAGGTTCGAGGTTATTCGCTACCTAATCCAGGAGAAGGAGTGGGACTACTTCCAGTTCGTGGATATAGGGCTTGACAGGGTGCACCACGCCTTCTGGAAGTACTTCGACGAGAACCACCACCTATATCCCGGTGATGACAATCCCTACAAAAACGTCATCCCAGATTACTACAAGCTCCTCGATGAGGAGATAGGAAAAACATTGGAGCTCCTGGATTTAGATGAGACCGCTGTCATAATAGTTTCAGACCACGGAATAAAGGCTATGAAGGGAGCTTTCGCAATAAACCAGTGGCTGATTGAAGAAGGCCTACTCAAAATCAAGAACCCCGAGATTCTCAAGGAAGGGAGGCAGGTTAGATTCAACGAGCTTAAGGTTGACTGGAGCAAGACGATTGCTTGGGCTTGGGGCGGCTACTACTCAAGGGTCTTCCTCAACGTCAAGGGAAGAGAACCCCACGGAATCATCGAGCCCGAGAACTATCACAAGGTTAGGGACGAGGTTGCCGAGCTCATAAAGGGCATTAGAGGGCCAAACGGTGAGAAGTGGAATACTAAAGTGTTCTATCCAGAGGAGATATATCCAATTGCTAAAGGAGACAAACCCGACATGATGGTTTATTTGGACGATTTGAACTGGAGAGCTGCTGGAACTCTCGGTTATGAAACACCATACCTCTTAGAGAATGACTTGGGCCCAGATGATGCCGTCCACGCTGAGTATGGAGTGTTCTCCCTGTATCTGCCAGGTATGGAGGAGGCTAAGCAAACCCAGCTCACAATTTACGACTTTGCACCAACAGTGCTCAAGCTCTTTGGAATGAAAAAGCCGCTTAGAGGGAGGAGTGTAATATGAGCGAGAAAGTAGGAGCAAATGCCCAAGGAGCATCTCTTAGGACGTTGGAGCGGGGATTTACCATTTGGCTCACTGGGCCAAGCGGTGCTGGAAAAACAGTTTTGGCACACGCTCTAAAAAAGAAGCTCAAGGGAATGGGCTATAGAGTGGAGATTTTAGATGGCGATGTGATAAGAAAAACCCTCTATCCAAACTTAGGTTTTAGCAAGGAAGCGAGGGAGATGCACAACCGCATAGTTATCCACATGGCCAAGCTCCTATCGAGAAACGGCGTTATAACGATAGTATCACTAATCTCCCCTTACAGAGCCGTCAGGGAGTACGCGAGGAAGGAGATAGGCAACTTCATTGAAGTCTATGTTTATGCTCCCCTCGAGGTGAGGATCCAAAGGGATCCAAAGGGTCTCTATGCTAAAGCCATAAGGGGAGAAATCAAGGGATTGACGGGCTACGACGGCGTTTATGAGGAGCCAGAGAGCCCGGAAGTTAAGGTGGACAGCTCAAAGATGACTCCCGAGGAAGAGGTAGAGGCAGTCTTAAGCAAGGCCAGAGAGCTTGGCTATCTTTGAGGTGATGCCATGCTCTCTTTCATTTTTCTTGGCTTCCTCGTTGGCATTTTAGTCGGCCTCACGGGTGTCGGCGGAGGAGCATTAATGACACCTTCGCTCATCTTTTTTGGAGTTGAACCGTTAACAGCTGTTGGCACTGATTTGGTTTACGCCACGATTACAAGGGTTTTTGGGGTGTTCTTCCACAACAAAAAGGGCCACGTTAAGAAAGATATTGCCCTAAAGCTCTTCACGGGCAGCGTTCCTGCCATAGTGTTAGCTTCAATTATTTTAAGGATAGTAAGTAAGAAGGAGATTAATCAATATTTAACTCTCGTATTGGGAATTATACTTGTTGCCACATCCACGATAACCATTTTAAAAGGAGAGTTTAGGAAGAGAACGTTTAGCTCCCATACTTTGATTATTCTCGGGTTTGTGGTGGGTTTGATTGTTCAATTCACATCGGTTGGCGCCGGCGTTATTGTCAGCTTTGCGCTCATGAACTTCACTGATTTAGAGCCGAGATACGTTGTTGGCACCACGATTTTCTACGGCCTTTTGCTTGCCTCACTAAGCGCTTTGAGCCACATAACTCTTGGAAATGTGGACTATCTTTTAGCGCTCTCCTTGATTGTAGGAACGATTCCAGGGGTTTATATGGGCACACATATAAACTCAAGCATTCCCAAGGATAAGCTTAAGAGCTTCGTTAACATGATAATCCTAGGGATAGGACTGGTGATACTCCTAACCGAACTTGGGTGAGTTTTATGAGTGAGGCAAGTCAAGCTCTGCAGAAGATTGCTAGGGGGATCAGCATTATATTCATCGGAACCATTATCTCAACACTCTTCGGATTCTTTAATAAAGCGATTATTGCCAGGTATTTTGCCACGGCGGAGTATGGCGTTTTTAATTTAGCCCTAACAGTTTTCAGCATAGCTTTGGTTATTGCCACACTCGGTTTTGGAAGTTCTCTTCCACGGGAAGTTGCGATTTATAAGGAGAAGAAGCCCTTCCAGCTGTGGGATTTGGTCTCAACAGCGATTACTATCCTTATTTTCAACGGTGTGCTGTTGGCACTTTTTCTAATTATCGGGGCAAACAGTGCTGCTCAGATATTTCATGATGCGAGACTTGAAGAGCCCTTAAAAATAATAGCCTTTGCACTCCCTTTTTCGGCTTTAACTGCAGGCATAGTCGCAATTTCAAGAGGATTTGGGAGAGTCAGGGAGAAGGTTTACTTCCAGAACATTTTCTATCCAATGGTGTTTTTTGCCCTTATTTTAACCGGCGCACTTTTGAAGTTTGATTTTTCGTACATATTCTTCGCTTACGCCGCTGCACAGGGATTAACACTAATTTTTCTGCTTTTCGATGTTTCGAGAATTAGGCTGATTAAGTTTAGAATTAAACTCATTCCATCTCTAGGAAAAGAACTTGTGGTGTTCTCCTTACCCTTAATGTTTACGGGAATTTTAGGGTTTATAATGACCCGTACTGACACGTTAATGCTTGGGTACTATTTAAATTCGGAAATTGTGGGGATTTATAATGCTGCCGCTCCTTTAGCCAGCATGCTTCCAATTTTCTTGAATTCTGCGGGCTTTCTCTACATGCCTATCGCTTCTCAGCTTTATGCTCAGGGAAAACTTAGAGAGATGGGAAGGGTTTATCAAATTCTTACAAAATGGGTGTTTTTGCTAACTCTACCCGCTTTTGCGGTGATGTTTCTCTTTCCAGAGGTCGCAGTTAATTTCTTCTTTGGAGAAAAGTACTTAGGGGCAAGCAAAGCCCTCCAGATTTTAGCCCTTGGTTTTATGTTTCATACTTTCCTCGGATTGAATGGGTTGAGCTTAACTGTAATCGGGGAGCCGAAGTTGAATTTAATTGGGAACTCCTTTGCAGCTGTCCTTAACGTTATACTCAATATCCTGCTGATCCCAGCATACGGGCTTGATGGTGCCGCCGTTGCCACTGCAGTTTCTTATTTTGTTGCTAACGTTTTTAGGTCATTTTGGCTCTATAGAAATGCTAAAATTCATCCTTTTAGCTGGAATTATGTTAAGCCGTTGGTGATTAGTTTTGTATTGCTGGGATTAATTGAGAGTTTACACTTAAGAGTGCCTAATATCTGGTACGCAGTGCCTGTTTTGGCGGTGTTTTTAGGAATTTACTTTTTGCTCGTCCTGCTCAGTAAAAGTATAGATAAAGAGGATGTTGAGCTGTTGTTAGCGGTGGAGAGGAAGTTAGGGGTAAATTTGGAGATAATAAAGAAAATTTTGAGGAGGTTTGTTTAGAGCTTTATCTTTGGAATTTTAGTTATAGTAGTGGTTTTTAGGAACTTTACGATCTCTTTTTTCATATGTTTTACAATATCTTCTGTGACTTCGATAGTTGGGTCATATGATATTATATTTTCAAAGTTCCACTCAGTGACGTTGAATATTCCTTTGAAACCTCTGTGATACACTGCTATCCGATATCTGTTGAGTTCTGAGTAGCGAATCTTCTCAGCCTCTGAAAGTAGGGAAGGATCTATGGGATTTGACACACCGTACGATTCAGCGAAAACCGTTTCTGAGTACAGCTCTCCATCCGAGTGAACTTGACCCTCGAGAAGCCCTATTAGGAAGGATGCCAAGGAGGTCAAGCTTACGTAGCCTTCGCGCTTTTCTATCTCTACATCCCATGAAGAGGGATACTTTATCATCAGAGGGACCCTAAGGAGTTCATCATAGAGGAACGTCCCATGGAGTGTCTTCCCACGCTCCCCAATGAGTTCACCATGATCACTAACTACAACTACCAGGGAATCCTCAAAAACTCCCTTTCTTTTCAGTATGTTCATTATATCCAAGAGACGGGAGTTTAAGTAGACCGTAGCCTCTCAATACTTTTGTCTCCATAAGTTTAAAAGCTTCTCATCAATTCCTTTCTCTTTAAAGTTCAAGTAAAAAGAGATGGGAGGATTTAGAAATAAAGGATGATGAACTTCCATAAGATTGAGAAAGACAAAAGTGGGCTCTTTAAAATTCAATCCCCTAAGTATATTGACAGCCTTTTTTGAACCCTTTTCTATTGGCCACTTACGAAAGTATCTCCGATAATAGTGTTGAATGCGTATCCATAAGAAGTTAAATGGAAGCTTAAGGAGAAGTTTGTATCTTCCAGAGCCTGCGAGACGCTTTATAAGGCGTAGTTTTGAACTGTTACATTCCACCCATGTCTTAAAAACAATGTTCCTCTCCTTTTTGGTAAGAATCGATGAAGGTTGCGACGGATAGATATCCCAAAATTTTTCAAACTGAGAAAAACCAAATTCCGGCCTCACAAACATGTTAGCACTTAGAAGGTATGTTTCATACTCCTGTTCAATAAGATAACTAAGCAGAGAATTAGGGCCATTAAATTTGACTTGAAAATTCTTTCGATCTTTAGTCTCATGAGCGCCATGAAGTAACGGGTATAATCCACTAAAAATAGAAGCATGTGCCGGAAGAGTCCAAGGAGATGGTGTTATTACCTTATTATAACTAATAAAACCCAATTCAGAAAGAGACTCCCGTATTATATTCCCATAATCATCCCGAAGGGTATCCAATACTATGAAGACAATATGAGGATTCTTCATTTTGATTTCCCCTATTATGGCAATAAACTTGCTAGATTTAATGGCAACTTTTGTTTTAACCTGATTAACATCAGTCGCTTTAATGAAGGATAGCTTAATCCGTACTCCATAGAGACAACTCCTTTTAAATTCCACTTCCTCAAGAAATATTGTTTGGACTGAGATATTCTCTTTTTGTTGAACCTATACATGCTCAGATACTCTCTGCCCCCTCCTGGAAAATGGAAAAAGAAAACAGAGGGCACGATAGCAAATCTCCACCTTCCAAGCCTTTTATGGGCTAAATAAAAATCAAGATGCTCAAACCCGATTTTATAAGTTGGATCCCATGAATAGTCGTTTAGGACTTTTCTCCTTACCAGAATTGCATTGGGAACTAGATCAAACTCTAAATATCCAACATCTTCTGAAAACTTAGGCTTAAGAGGGGGATCGTATTTTATCAAATATCTATCCTTAATCCTTAAATTACATGCAAAACACCTATATCTCCCCTTCTCTATTAAACACCCCGCAACACCACCTAAATGTTTTTCCCTTTCAAGAACTCTTTTTAAAACTTCCACATTGTTAACTGTCATATCATCGTCAATTACCAATAGATATTTAGATTTAGAGGCCCTTACAGCCTCATTTCTTCCAAAAGCTAAACCGGAATCATAGGGAAGCTTAAGAACTTTCAAAGGAAGGCTATTCTCAAATTTTTTGTAAATGAAGTCTTTCAAGGGATTCTGCTCACCGTCATCTGCAACGATAATCTCTCCAAATCCTTTTCCAACTAATGAACCTAAGACTGACTCTAATTTGTCCGGCCGGTTAAATGTTTTTATAATCACACTTATATCGTTAAGATAACTCATTAGTTATACCCCCTATGTATCAAAGACTGCAAAGTATACAAAAACTTTATTATCTCTGCATCAGGAAGAGATTTGGGAAATAAAATGAATAGAAAAATAGTCATACTAGGTATTGATGGCTTGGAGTATAACCTAGTAAGGGAGTGGAATCTTAAGTATATCACACAAAAGGCGTACACTAAAACCAATCTCTCTGATTTTGAGGTTATAGTAACCCCCCCTATTTGGGCATCTATGATTACTGGAGAAAGGATACCTGAGATAGAAGAACCATTCATAAAAAGACATAGATTCATTGCTCACAAAGGCAAGTCCAGCAAAGTAAAAGTTCCATGGTATGTAAGACTGGGTTCAAAGATATTGCCATTAGGAATAAGGAGAAAAATAGGAGAAGCAATAATAAAGAGAGTGACTGGAGACCCATTTTTAGCTACCCACGACTACCTGCTAAGAACACGGAAGTATAAGACAATTTTTGACTACTTTGATAAGACCTGGACAAACGGGATCCCATCCTATGGAAGAAACGTCTCGACGCCTAAAGTCAAAACAGCTATGGCAGAGGCCGTGAAGGGAAACCTAAAGCCTCTTGTAGAATATGCAATGAAGACTTATGAACAGGATAGAAGAGCTCTCTTTGAGGCACTTGATAAAGATTATGAATTAATATTCTGGTACACTCCATTCCTCGATGAGATTTCTCATTTTTACATTAGAAAAAAGCTAAAGCTTATGAATATTTACTTTGATTTGAACAAACTTGTTAAGAAAGTCTCTGAGAAACTTGATGAAACCGATGTGCTCTACATAATCTCAGATCACGGAATGGAACCAATTTCAGAAGATCCACGAGGTGGCGATCATTCAGATCATGGATTTTTCAGTAGTAATACTGGTGAACTTATCAAGAAGCCTCAAGATCTCTTTAAATTAGTTGTTAGTAAATCTCCAAGATCAAATTTTAACTATCCGTAGTATTTTCTGGATATTACTTGTTACACTCATATCTTTTTTTACAAGCTCCAATATCCACTTGTTATCAACTCTATTCTCTTTTTTCTCCAATTTCTCCAGATATCCCTTGAGAAACCCGGAAGCTTTTATTGGATTATCGAGTATTCCCATATACAGAACCCATAACAAAACTGATAATGTAGGTGTTCCCAAATAATAATTAACATATCCCCGTTTTATGGATGACTTATAATACCCATATCTCTCTTGTGTTGGCCTCATTTGAACTGCAATGGCATTAACAATTTGCTTCACCTTCCAGCCTTTTATTCTAGCCATATAATTCGAAAGAACATCTGGAGCATAGAATTTTTTATATCCTCCAATATCATTAAAGCACTCTCTTCTGAAAACACGTGGGCTTCCTCTGGCAAATTTTGGGTTAGTACGTTCCCAAACTAATTTCTTTCCACGTAATATATAAACCCCTCCACTGGTAATACCTAATTGGGGATCTCTTCTAAATTCATTTAAAACTTTTTCAAAAAATTTTCGTTCTAAAATAAAATCCGCATCTACAAGTCCAATAAATCCATAAGGAAACCCTGCTTCACGTGCAATTTTTCTAGCAATTTTAAATCCCTCTCTAACAACGACAGAATACCTATATGTGGGATCATACTCAAAAACTTCATCCTTAAGCTCATGACTTATAATCCAGCTGTGTTTTTTTGAAAGATTATCAATAATCGTTTTAGTATTGTCAGTGCTGTTATCATTCACAATAACCCACAAGCTTGGCCTAATGCTTTGGTTAATAACACTTTTAGCAAGTAGGGGTAATGTTTCTTCTTCATTTTTTGCTGGGGTTACTAAGATGTATTTCTTAGTTTTCATGCTTCTCATTATTATCTCCACCGTGAACTTTCTGTAAGACTTTTATAAATCTTTTAGCGGAGCTTTCTCTGCTGAATCTCTTAACATATCTGAGAGCTTGAACCCTCAGCTTTTCAAAATTTGAGTTTAAAAGTTTCCTAATACACTCAGCGATTTCTTCTGGAGTTCTCCCTACGCATCCAACCTTGCTTTCCTCTGCAATCCTCTCTATCTCTCCAACACCTACTCCTATGAATGGCAAACCGCATGCTAAATACTCATAGATTTTTGAGGGTATTGCATATTTTAAGCTCTCATCGGCTTTTATTGGGGCCACACCAATGGTGGAAGAGCAGAGAAGATTGACGACTTCCTTTCTTGAAAGCATTCCGATGTAGCTTACCCACTTGGACAAACCAAGTTTTTCAGCCTTTTTTAGAGTTTCTTTGAGGTTTTCCCCACTCCCTGCAAGGATCAAGGGTATTCTATCTTTTTCCTCAACTAGAGCATAGCCTTCTAAAAACGTGTCGAAATCCTGAGCATGTCCAAAATAGCCAGTATAGACCATTTGGGGTTTTCTTTTAGATTTTTCGCATTTGAATGTTTCTAGATCAACGCCATTCGGAACAACATAACATTTGGTGGGGTCTATTCCATATTCCTCAACCAGTTGACGTCTTATCTTGGGGGTAACAAGGGTTACAGCATTAGCGGTTTGAAGGGCTTTGGACTCCAGAAACCTAAAAACTCTCTCAACAATACTCCCCCTTTTTATAAAGCCGAGACTAACACTGACATCCAAAAATAGATCTCTAATATCTACTATAACTTTTTTTCTTAGGAGTTTACCAATAAGAGCAACCACGTACATTTGAGGTGGTGGTGAAGTGATCAAGATCACATCTGAATGTTTTCTATTGAAAACCAGCCATATGTTTGCCAAAACTGGAAAAATAGTGTAATACAAAACTCTCTCAATGCTTGAAGCATCTTTTTTAATCGGTTGATATGTAAACAACCGAATAATATCCCCCTCTTTTTTAATTAGCCTAGATTCCCGGGGAAATGTTCCAAAGGGATAAGTTTCAACTGCAGAAACAACAATAACTTTGACTCCAAATTTGGTTAGATACTTGTACAAATCCCCTATTCTTGATGCATTGCCTCCTTTTTCCGGAGGAAATACTTGGGAAAACATTACTACAGTTATGTTCGTTTTCATTTAATGTGCCTCACCGCTAAATTTAATTAAAAGAGATTTTTTAAGTTTTAGGTTCGGAAAGATAAATGAATCCTAGGTATATCCTTTGGTATTACACTTCTTATCAAAGTTAAAAGCATTCAATTTCAGGAAAATCTATTTAAGCTTAAGTGTACTATATCTCACTCCATGAGGCAATTGAAAAGAATAGCTTTGAGTTCAAGCGTTGTAATCTTATTAATAACTTTATGGGGATTGTATAGAGCAGACATCATTGATAAAGTAGATATTCTTTTAACGGCTGCATCCACTATTGCAACGGTAGTAATGGCCATAACTATATATCAGTTAGATCTTACGCTTAAACAGTTAAGATTTGAAGCACTCAATAGAGTTTATGACATTTTGAACAATGACATTAAAGAGGAATTAAATACGATTTTTGAATGGGCAAAGAAGGACATGAGAGCCGAAGAAATCTTAGGAGACACCAAGAGTAACGATAACTCAATAAAGAAGAATATAGATGCAGTTAGATACGTTAGTGTGGCGTTTAATAAGGTAGGTTATTACGTGTACAAGGATTTTATAGACGTATCGTTTATCCAAGAAGAGCTAGGGGGACTTGTAGTTAAGTCTTTCCTCGCGATTAAACCCTACCTCTCGTACATGAGGAATCAAAACGAGAGTCCGGAGGAACCGTGGTTCATGAGAAGATTCTATTTAATGATTACAGTTGCGTGTGAGAGCTATCTCAAGAAACATCATCCTCAGACTTTTGAAAAGATTTTGGAAGACTACGGAAGAGACGAAGATAAAACCGCTTATAAGAATAAGCAAAGCATTGTTCCCGACAAATGGCTCGCAGATGACGTTAAAAGTTGGCTCAAAAAACATGGATTCAAGGCATAATTTTTAAACCCTCTTTCCAATGAAATTTTAGGTGAGTCAAATGAACTTTAATCTAATCATCGCAATCACGGCAATCATCGGCTTTTGGGTCGTGATGTACGCGTTATTTGGGAGAAAATCCGAAGGGATAGAACTTGAGGAAGAAGGACTTCAAGTGGACTTATTCGTAGCAATGTGGAGGACTAAGAAGCTGTTAAACTTTATAAACAACCTCGCGAGAAAGTGGAGGAAGTTCTGGAAGGCATATGCAACAATTGGAATTGTTATAGGATTTGTTGGGATGGCATTCGTCTTTTATATGCTCTTTAAAACCGCTATGAACACTTTAAGCACAAAAGCTCCAAGCGCTGGAGTTCAACTGGTAATTCCTGGAGTTACAATCCCTCTTTGGTATGGTTTAATAGGATTGGTAGTCGTTATGGTCGTTCACGAGCTCAGCCACGGCGTCGTCGCAAGAGCGGAAAAGCTCAGGTTAAAATCCGTCGGACTGGTTCTCTTTGCAGTGATTCCAGGAGCATTTGTTGAGCCCGATGAAGACGAGCTTAAAAAAGCTCCTCTCCTGAGCCGTCTTAGAGTCTACGCCGCGGGCTCAATGGCAAACATAGTAGTAGCACTCTTAGCAATCGTCCTCTTGAACTATGCCCTAATGCCCGTTTTAGCACCGAGTGGAGTTGAAATCACAAACTTGGACTCAAGCGGCCCAGCAAAGGACTTTTTGATGAAAGGAGACATAATAATCGGCATAAATGGCGAGCAGATAAAAACAATAGAGGACTTTCTAAACTTTATGAACAAAACAGCACCCGGAGAAACAATAGAGCTGGAGATTTTGAGGAATGGAGAGGTTAAGCACTTCCAGATAACGCTTGGGGAGCATCCAGAAAAAGAAGGTAAAGGCTACTTGGGCATATATCCCGCTCAAAGCTTGAAGTCAAAGATAGGCTTTGACAGCGTTGTTCTTCCTTTGGCGTTCTCGCTCTACTGGATATATCTCCTAAACTGGGGCATTGGGTTGATGAACCTTTTCCCACTAATCCCTCTCGATGGAGGGCGAATGCTGGACGATTTGCTTAAAGAGTACCTCCCAGAGAAAGTCGCAAAGCCAATAAGCTATGCATTCATAGGCATAGGACTCTTCCTGCTTATGGTGAACCTCTTCCCCGCTTTAAAAGGCCTCATCGGGTGATTGCATGAAACAAATCGCTATAGCGGGCTCAAGCGATAGGAACCCTCTAGAAAAAGCGGCTGAAAAGACTAGAGAGTTTGCAAGGGAACTAGCGAGGTACAAAGACGATGTAGTTCTGCTGACCGGAGGAAGAGAGGGAATAATGCGCCTAGCTAGTGAGGAGTTTTCAAAGCTCGGAGGGATTGTTGTAGGCATTTTACCAGATAGGCAAGAAGGAAACGAGTTTAACAAAATACGCATAAAAACAGGGATGGACTTTGTCGAGAGGAGCGGCGTTTTGGTGAACTCAGCTGATGTCCTCGTTGTCCTAGGCGGGGGAGTTGGGACGATGATCGAGGCCTTGATGGCCTACAACCTCGGCATTCCTCTCGTTGTTCTAACGGATACGGCATATGAGAGCGATGAACTTGAGGGTTTAGCAAAAGATGGCTACTTCGACCACAAGAAAATAGAGAAGGTTTACTTCACGAGCGATCCAAGAGAAGCAGCTGAGCTGGCTTTAAGGCTCGCAAAAAATAAAAGGTCATAGTATCCTTATACTTCCTCCCCGCAGTCTAAATTCATAGGCTTGGGGATCAAAATTTGGCAGGGGAGACTTCCTTACAACCATCTTTTCTGTTTCAGAGCCTTCAGATGACTGGAACTCTATGATATATTGGCTATAGAGCGCAATCCAAGAAATAAATTTCCTTGAAACTCTATCTCTATTTAGAAGCATAATATTTAGTGGTCTTTTTCTAGTTTCAGTCATTCGTGCAGTTTCTTTTAGCGTTAAATTTCTTTGCAGAATCTTTATCACCTGATCTTCTCCAAATAAAAACGCAGACCCATCCATTGTTATAGTAACACCCACTGGCCGTCTGTCTTTTATGCGTTCCTTAAGCATTCTTCTGTATAAATTCGCATACTTGGGGAGAAAAGTTGAAACATCCATCTCTTCAGCAGAGTAGATAAAGGGATAGGGATATGTTATTTTATTAACCGAGGCAAATATATCTATTATACCTAGATCTCCGCTTTCAGCGCATTTATATATGTTAAATCCTGTCATCCCTAGTTCCGTGGCAAGTGAAGAGAGAGGAAGAACTGAATTTATGATCACGCCAAAATCTCCATTCTTGATTCTATTTTCCAGAATTTTAATTGCCAAGCCCCATCCAAGAGAATATGTATCATAGACTATCAGAGTAACGCTGTCCTCTAAAAGGCCCCCACCTAATGCATTATCTAACTTTTCAATCCCTGTGCTTAGAATTTGCATAGTGGCACCTCCACAGAAAAATTTTGCATAATTTGTAAAAAAAGTTTTCTATATTCCAACCTCAATCCTTTTAAAATCTAACCCTCTTTGAAAATTAAGGTGAGCCTATGAAGTGCAGTAAGTGTGGAAGAGACGCTGTATATCATGCCAAATATGAGGGAAGATATTACTGTCACAAGCACTTTAACGAATTAGTGGAGAGCAAAGTAAAGCAGACTGTGAGGAAATACCACCTCATTGAGCGAGGCGAGAGGATAGCCGTTGGCGTAAGTGGGGGTAAGGACAGCGTTGTTTTGCTTCACCTCTTGGCGAAGCTCAGAAAGAAGCTCCCCTTCGAGCTCGTGGCGATAACGATAGACGAGGGGATAGCAGGTTACAGGCCGCCGAGTGTTGAAGTTGCAAAGAGGAACGCGGAAATACTCGGGATAGAGCACCGTATATACTCCTTTAAGGAATATTTCGGCTTTTCTTTAGATGAGACCGTTGAGATAATGGGGAGCTTTGAGAGAGGCGAAAGGGTTGGAGCATGTTCTTACTGCGGTGTGTGGAGGCGCTGGCTGTTAAACTACGCGGCTTTGGATGTTGGAGCCGATAAATTGGCCGTTGGCCACAATTTGGACGATGAAGCTCAAGTGTTCCTCATGAACATAATGCGCGGCGATATAGCCCGATTGGGAAGAACGGGCCCCTACTATGAGGTAATCCACGAAGGCCTCGTCCCAAGGATAAAGCCCCTAAGGGAAGTTCCGGAGAAGGAGATTGTCCTTTATACGCTGCTCAACGACATCGAAGTGGATTTAGAGGAGTGCCCCTATGCTGTCGAGGCCTTCAGGGCTGAGATTAGAGATTGGGTAAATGATATGGAAGAGAAGCATCCGGGAACGAAGTACCAAATCCTAAGGAGCTACGACAAGATGTATCCCCTCTTAGCGAAAGCCTATGCAAAGCGCGATTTGGGAAGATGTAAGATATGCGGCCAGCCCACAAACGGCGAGATATGCAAGGCATGCCAGTTCAAGCTCAAAGTCCAAGAAAAAGCAAAAGAAAAGGGCCTGACGTTTAGGGTTGAGTGATCCGCTTTTTTGAAATTTTATTTAAAGTTGAATAATCCAAAGCCGCATAATTTAAGAAAAGAAAAAGTTCAAACAATAAGGGAAACCAAGTCCCAAATAGCTTTCTCTGGGTCTTTTGCCTTCGTAACGCCCGAAGCTAAAAGGACTCCAACGCTTCCCAATTCCAAAGCCTTCTTAACATCTTCGCCCGTTGAGATGCCCGCGCCCGTGAGAACACCTACGCTTGGGTTGACCTTCTTAACGAGCTCCACTGTGTTTGTGACTACCTCTGGTTGAGCTTTACTAACAGGAATTCCCGTTCCTATGAGCTCTGGGGGCTCAACCGCGACATAGTCGGGCTCAAGAGCAGCGGCAGCAGCGCTAACCTTTGGATTGTTCGTGCACACCATCGTCATTAAGCCGAGCTCCTTAGCTCTAGCGATTGATGCCTCAAGATTCGCTAAAATCATCCTGTTTTCGGAGTGATTCAAGAGCGTTCCAACGGCACCAGCTTCCTTAACCGCCTCCGGCAAAACATGACCCGTATGACTTCCGGGCGTTATTGGGTCAATGTGCTGAGCAAAAACAGGAATTTCAACCTCTTGAGCAACCCTATAAAGGTCGGCCAATTGAGGAGCAACGACGAATGTAATTCCCGTCTCCTTCCACACTTTCTCAGCGGCCTTAGCTATTCTCAAAGCGCCTTCTCCAGTTGCCTGGATGTAGGTCTTAAAGTTAATCGCTATAATCGGCTCTTTCAGCTTCATAGGTATCACCTAAAGTGAATCTACTTTAAAGCTTAAATGCTTTGCCTATTAAAACGCACTCTGAGTAGGATACTCATGAGTAAGTTTTTAGAAAAAGAGAAATTGAGATCAAATGCTCCAGTCAACACCGAGAGCATTGCCGTAAGCTTGGAGCACTCTCCTAAGATACTCCTTGGCAGTTCCGACTTTGTCCTCTTCGAAGCGCTTAGCCCACTTCTCGTTTCCAAACTCCTCCGCGCCTTTAGCAACTAAGTCTATAACGCGCATTGAGTCCCAGAAGACAGGCTCATAGCCAGCTTTTTTGGCGTAGTTCACAATCTTTCTAAGCATCTTTCTAGCGTGAGCATCTAAATCCACATTTTCACCGTAGGCCTCCATGAAGAGGGGCTTTAATACAGCGCCCATCCATCCCCTATGGAAGCGGCACCAGCCAATGTTGTCGTACCAGAACTCCTTTAATGCACTCCCAAGGCTCTTTTGTGCAAGCTCTTCCGGCTCAAGGAAAACACCAAATTGGTAGAACGTCCAGTAGCGCCCTTGGATTGGATAGGGGATGTAGTTTCCAATGGCCCAGTACATCGTAGGCGTGATTTCTCCATCCTCACCTATGGGCGTGAAGACAGCGTAGTCCTTAAAGCTCTCGCCGTAGTTTAAGCGATCTTTAAAGTACTCATCCAAGATTTTGCTGGCTTTCCTCTTTCCTAAACCGAGGATTTTGGCTATTTCGGTCTCAGCAAAAGCAACTCTATGAGCTAACTCCGCAACAAGCTTGGCGTTCTTCTCACTCGCCTCAACAGGCCTCAACAGCAATGCCTCTTTATCAAAGTCAGGCTTATCGCTTAGCCCAACTTCCTCAGGCTTTAACAAATCCCTATAAACGAGTTCGAGAACCCAAGAAGCCAAACCTCCAAACTCTATCGCATCGAAGCCCATCGCATCTACAGCATGAACGCTTATATCGCTCGCCCTGAGGCTTATACTTCCACTCAGTGGGCCGTTGGCTTCATAGGGCTCGTATTCAACATGGTGACCTCTCCTGTGCTTCTTACATAAAACCGGGCATGGCTCTCCACAAGTAGTCCAATTCTTCGTCTCTATAGCTTCCTTATTGAAAGGCTCCCAGTAGTGCTTTATTATATTCTCATGAATCTTAATGCGCTCTTCCTTTGGAATGTACGGCATCTGCCAGTTTAGAATCGGAACGAAGTCTCCTTCAGCGGGATAGTTCCCTCCAAAGGTTCCACCGGTTTTGAGCTTGGGATTGTACTTATACTTAACCGTCTTCTCGTTTATTACATCAAGCATAGGCTTCTTGTGAACTCCTTCAACTATCTCCTTCGCTATCTTAATGTTGCTTATGTCCTCATTGGGGAAGCTCTTCTTCACTTTTCCACCGAACATTATCGCTACAACGTTGTGTGCCCTAAACAAAACACTTCCGCTTCCTCCTCTTGCCGCCCAGTCCTCGCTTCCCTCCAAGCGCTTGCCCTTTCTAAGGGTTTGAGAGAATATAGCACCGAAGTTTGAGTTGAGTGCGGAAGGACCAACACAAGCTATCCTGTACTCCATACCATCAAACTTGTGCCCAAGGTTGTCGATGAGGTACTGGGTGAGGGCATAAACTCCTTCTTCACCTTTATATCCGCGCCAAATTTCAATGAGCTTTTCCTCTTCGATCTGATGGAGCTCAACGCTTATATTTTCGCCATCGTTCTTTAAAATAACGACCGTTGGCTTCTCCGCCTTTCCTTCAATGACCACAAAGTCAACGCCGACTCTTTGGAACTGGTAAGCGGCACCGCCCATAGCTGAGGGAAAAATTCCTCCCCACAAGGGAGATCTAAAAACGAACATTAATCTATGGGCACCTGGAAGGGGGGAGCCTGCAAAAGGACCTTTTCCAAAAACGGTTACATTGTTAGGATCGTAAGGATCGAGCTCGTAAGTTTTGTAAACTTCATCGTGAAGGTGCAGAGCATAATCGATGATGCCGTAAACGCCTTCCTTCTCGAACTCTTCGCTCCTAACTTCACCTCTCTCAACGTTAAGTTTGAGAACGTTGAACTTCATACTTCCACCTCCACATATCACTCCCAGTGTTATTGAGCAACCACAATATTTAAGGCTTGTCCTCTAACTACCAAAGTACGTCGGCAATGCTTATTAATTTTGACCCAAGCTTTTTAAATCAAAACTGCAGAGGGTAACTCATGATAGCTCTGGGAATAGAGGGAACAGCACACACTCTTGGAATAGGAATTACAACAGAAGATAAAGTTTTAGCAAACATATTTGACACTCTAACCACGGAAAAAGGCGGTATTCATCCAAAAGAAGCCGCTGAGCACCATGCGAAGCTTTTAAAGCCCCTTTTGAGGAGAGCACTCCAAGAAGCAGGGGTGAAAATAGAGGATGTGAATGTAATTGTCTTTTCTCAAGGCCCGGGTTTAGGGCCAGCTTTGCGTGTAGTCGCAACAGCGGCACGTGCACTAGCCCTCAGATACAGCAAGCCAATAGTGGGGGTCAACCACTGCATAGCCCACGTTGAAGTGAGCAAGCTTTACGGTGATGTAAGAGATCCCGTTGGCCTCTACGTCAGTGGCGGTAATACGCAGGTTATTGCACTAAAAGGAGGTAGGTATAGGGTTTTCGGTGAGACCCTTGACATTGGGATTGGAAATGCCATAGACACCTTTGCGCGTGAGCTGGGCATAGGCTTTCCTGGAGGGCCAAAGATAGAGAAGCTCGCTCAAAAAGGAGAGAAGTACATCGAACTACCATATGCTGTTAAAGGAATGGATTTAAGCTTTTCAGGGATTCTAACGGAAGTTGTGAGAAAGTACAAGAGCGGTAAATATAGAATTGAGGACCTAGCATATTCATTCCAAGAGACTGCTTTTGCAGCATTAGTCGAGGTAACAGAGAGAGCTTTAGCGCACACGGGCAAAGATGAAGTGGTTTTAGTAGGAGGAGTCGCTGCCAACAACCGCTTAAGGGAAATGCTAAAAGCTATGGCAGAGGATAGGGGTGCGAAGTTCTACGTTCCACCCTACGACTTATGCCGCGATAACGGTGCGATGATAGCATATACTGGCCTAAAGATGTTCAAAGCCGGCATAAGATTTAAAATTGAAGAAACTACAGTAAAGCAGAAGTTTAGAACAGATGAGGTCGAGGTTACATGGAGCTGAGAGTTCCGCTGTATCTTTTAGCATATGACTCAATACTCCTAATCGCCCTTGGATATGTGTGGATCTTTTTCATGAAGCGCCTTAGGAGATACTCAAAAGAACTTAAAGTGTTTGTGCAAAATGCGGCGTTTTTCCTTGGGATTGCTGTTTTTGGAAGGCTCATAGATTTTTTGGACAACTTCATCAGCATTCCTTATGATGTGGAGATTTTAACCACATGCTACTTCATCTCTATAGTGGGCATAATCTACACCATTGTGCAGTATATAATAACGGTGGAGCAAACCTATATGCCGACATTAAACTCGCAAAAAATCCAGAAAAATGAGGAAGTAAAATCTCCAGGTGAAGCATTTTTGGCTTTTAGCTCAAAAAATAGAGCCCTCGACGTACTTGAGATCATCAATGATCTGGATTCCCCAACCCTCATAATCACAAGGGCACCCAGATTCTACGAGGAATTCAAAAATGAGAATATCCTAACGCTGTGGGTTACACAAGCCACTGATAGAGGAGTTTCACCAACGAAGCTCCATGTAATCCAGGATTTTGCAATAAACTTTGCCCAGAAAAATCCAAGGGCATTCGTAATAATAGACTGTCTTGAATATATAATCCTCTACAACGGATTTGAAACTACATTCAAGTTCCTGGTAGGTCTGAAGGATCACCTAACACTCCGCGGAGATACATTAATTCTTCTCATAGACAAAGATGCTCTAAATGTTAGCCAGCACTCCCTGCTATTGAAAGAGTTTAAGCCCCTCTAAAACTTCTTCTTTATCTTTAAGGTATACCTTGGATAGATTCCCTTTGAAAAGCGCACAAACTTTGTCTTTCTCGGGGACTTCTTTATGCTAATCTCCACTTCAGGATGGATGTATGTGTAGAACTGCCCATCAACCGTCAAAATCACATCCCTTCCCTTTGTTAAAACCGCGACATCAATCGTAGAGTCCGCAGGAACAACCATTGGGCGTGCATTTAAAGCTATAGGTGCCAGTGGAGCAATAACAACTCCATCAATCCTTGGATCTAAAAACGGGCCCCCAGCAGACAGTGCATACCCTGTAGAACCTGTGGGGGTTGAGATAATCAATCCATCCGCTCTAATCTCCTCGGCCAAACTCTTGTCAACGTAGTACTTTAAGTGCACAATCTTTCCGGGGATTCCCGTGAGTATAGCCACTTCATTGAGAGCATCAGGGATATTGCTCTCGCCATTGAGATATACCCTGAGCTTAATTCTCTCATCGATATAATAATCTCCCTCAATAACTTTGTTTAAAGCAAAGAATGTTTCACTCGGATCCACCTCGGCTAGAAATCCCAACGTGCCCATATTTATTCCCAAAATTGGGATGTTATTTTTTACTTTGTGCTCTATCCTCAAAATAGTTCCATCCCCACCGATAGCGACTATAACATCGACGTCCATTTCCTCTAAAGGCTTCAAATCCGCCTCCTCAAAGTGGGGAAAGTGCTCATATGTCTCCACATCGACGTAAACATCGTGGTCGCTAACCTTGAGGAAATCATAAACACGATACGCAAGCTTTAATGCCTCTTCCTTATCTCTCCTTGCTACTATTCCGAACTTCATATTACTCCCCCAGAGGCTTGGCTTCTTCAATCAGGAGGGATGGAACTCCTTCCACAATTGGGTATTTAAGCTTACACCTCTCACCCTCTCTCTTCAGCTCACCTCTGCACTTTGGGCAAGCTAAGATGTCAGCTATCCTCTTCACCCTTAGCACCCAGGTAAAAACTTATTAGCCCCCCAACTATTGTAGGTAGCCAAAAGGATATAAATCTATCCAAAATTGTTCCAGTTACTGCCAGCTCTTTATTTATGGATAGACTCAAGTATAGCGCAGAGTTAACACCTTCGGTTATGCCAACACCTCCCGGAAGGACACTAATCATTCCCAAAGCTATTCCAGCCATCTGAACCATCAAAACTTTGTAGATCTCCAAAGGATACCCTATGCTCCTAAACACAAAGAACGTCCTGAAAACCATGACCACCCATAGAATGAGAGAATAAAAGAGAGTTTTGAAAAAAACACCCGGGTCCTTTGAGAGATCGGATAATGTTTCTCTAAACTCAAAGATTGCCTTTTGAAGTTTTTCTTCAAGCTTCTCCTCAATTCCAGCGAACTTTTGTGGGAATATGCGCCTTAAGAGTGAGATTATCCGTCTGAGCAGCCCCATAGCAAGCCTTTCATTGAATGAGAAGAGCAAAGTTAAAGCCAGTACCAAGAAAAGAACAAACGTGGAAATAGCCAAAACAACGAGTAGAAGATGTATCTTCAAGCTCAGAGCATATTTAAACGCAATAAACGTGAACAGCATTACAGGGATGACATCCAAAATTCTATCTGCCATCACGGTGGCGAATATTGTTGCATATCTCTTATCACTCCTTTTGCCGACTATATAAGTCCTCGCAGGCTCACCGCCAGCTCTAGCGCCCGGGGTTATGTTGTTAACGAAAATCCCAACGAGAACGGCCATCAGAATCCTGCTTACACTCACATCTATGTTCGCTTTTTTGAGGAAAACCTTCCATCTAAGAGCCCAAGCTAGAACCGCCAAAATCTGCATTAAAAGGGCTAGGAGAAGGTATCTAACATCCGCACTCATAGCTATAGCTAGCGTTTCCTCTACCCCTGCCCACCATATGAGGAGGAGGATAACCACAACTCCTATCAAAATTAAAGTGATCCTCCTTCTCTCCATCAGCTCACCTTCCTAAGCTTCGCTATGAAAAATCCCTGCGTCAGGTGTTTGTGTGGATAAAAGCGCTGCACCTCTTTAATCCCAATGCCCGGTGAGCCTATGAAAAGCTTCTGCTCCTCGAGTTTTAAGCCTTTTTTGAGCATGTATCTGACGTTGGCTTCATTCTCTTCATAGCTTAGCGTGCATGTCGAATAAACTAAGACTCCTCCTTTCCTAAGGCTCTTTATCGCTGCATTGATGAAGTGCTTTTGATACCTCGCCGTTGCCTCTATTTCCTTAGGAGTCCTGCTTTCCCATAGCTTGGGCCTTATGCCGAGGGCAGTGCAGGGAGCATCGAGAAGTATCTTATCGGCTTTTATCCCCAGTTCAGGGAGCTTCCTCGAGTCCATGTGGATGAGCTCAACGTTCTTAACGCCCAAGCGCTTAAGCTCTTCCTCCATTTTCTTTAGACGGTTCCTCGACTTGTCCATAGCTATGATTTTACCGCGGTTCTGCATGAGCTGGGCTATGTGAGAGGTTTTTCCGCCAGGAGCAGCGGCCATATCAACTATAAGCTCCTCTTCACTCGGCTCTAAAACATGAGCGACCACCATGGAGGGCAGGCTTTGGGCGTAAAAGAGGCCTTTCTCATAGCTTTTCAGCTCACTCAAACTGGGGAGCTTGAACTTTGGGAGGGTAACTTCAACGGCTATGCCCCTCGTGGATAGAATCATCTCCTTAGCACTCATCCTTGCGATACCAACTCCTACCAGCAGCCCGCGGGGGTCTCTAATTTGAACCTCATCCCCTTCCTTTATTCCCTTGTCGGCCTTTAAAACTCCCGGAGCGTAGAGCATTGCACCTTGGTAAACGCTTTCAGAGGCAAATTTGTTGGCTATTACCTTTGGGAGCTTTGGGTCGTAATCATCAGAAAAGTTTGGACCTTCCCTGTCGAAGTAAATACCCTCTTCCAGGTAAGGGCTCCTCTTGGGTTTAAGTCCCTCTTTTCTAAGCTCCTCCATGAGCTTTTCTCTGCTTATCTTAAGCGTATTTACCCTTATGTAGTACTTTTCAACGGGCTCTCTAAGCTTCTCCATTATTATCTCTGCCTCATCGCCAAAGAGGCTGCGGTAGTAGGATTGAAGCTCCTCCGGAAAGGCCTCTAAATACACTAAAATCACCTACTCCTCCTTAAAGACCGGCAAAAGTTCGTACTTCTTTGCAAGATCAAGGAATCTGTAGAATTTCAGCTTTAGGGCTTCCCTTGGGTTCTTAAAATCCTTGATTTCAACCTCAAAGTTGAACAAAACCTCGTCGCTCATCTTAATGCGCTCAAAGACCTCCTTATAGCTTGCGGGGTTTGTTTGATAGTTGTAAACATCCTCCAAAAAGCTCTCGCTGCCGTAAATGTAGCTCCTGGGGAATGTTGTTAAGAACTCATCTAAAAACGCTTTGTTTATCTTCCTCGTAGGAATTCCAAAGACAAAGTAGAATCCATGTATTGTGGCACCTACTTCTCCCTGAGGCTTAACTTCAAAAGCGGGATAAGGGTAGGTCATTTCTCTCCACTCGCCATTTAAAAAGATGTAGCCGTTAAAAACTTCCTCAATTGGCTCAACCTTAAAGCCCAGCGGCTTCAGCTCCTCTCTAAGCTCCTCGTTGAGTTCGATAAGTTCTCTCCATATGAGATTTAAGAGTTCATGAACTTCCAATGAATGCTCTTCTACAAATCTCTCAAGCATTTTCTCACCTCTAAGAAGATAAGCAGGGAAAGCTTTAAAATTTAACTCAAAAATTCACCGGAGATACAACTTAAAATATCAACCCCCAATAACTTGATGTTAGCAAAGCAAATGTCCAAAATTTTCCGAAATTTTTCCTATGTAAATCATTTCATAACTAAGAAACCCTTTTATGTTCGCCTCACCATTATAATACACCCGTGAGAGGTGATGAGCAATGAGGAAAAGAGTTGTTATTGCTTTAGGGGGAAACGCAATTCTTCAACGAGGGCAAAAGGGAACTTATGAGGAGCAAATGGAGAATGTAAAAAAGACTGCAAAGCAGATTGTTGATATAATCCTTAATAACGATTATGAGGTAGTTATAACTCACGGAAATGGTCCTCAAGTGGGTGCTTTACTCTTGCAACATGATGCTGGTCAAACACACGGCATTCCTGCCCAACCTATGGACGTCTGCGGAGCCATGACCCAAGGGCAGATAGGCTACATGATCCAGCAAGCAATTAAAAACGAGCTTAAGAGGAGAGGTGTTGATAGGCCCGTTGCCACAGTGGTGACTCAGGTGCTGGTTGATAAAAACGATCCCGCCTTTGAGAACCCATCAAAACCCGTTGGGCCTTTCTATGATGAAGAAACAGCTAAAAAGCTCGCAAAGGAAAAAGGATGGGTAGTTATAGACGACGCCGGAAGAGGATGGAGAAGAGTGGTTCCCTCGCCAGATCCAAAAGACATAATCGAGAAGGAAGTAATCC
Organism: Palaeococcus pacificus DY20341; assembly: GCF_000725425.1. Lineage (NCBI taxonomy): Archaea > Methanobacteriati > Methanobacteriota > Thermococci > Thermococcales > Thermococcaceae > Palaeococcus > Palaeococcus pacificus. Next base: position 1,811,609 of record NZ_CP006019.1, read on the forward strand.
AAGATCTAGTGGAGAAAGGAGTTATAGTCATAGCGAGCGGTGGCGGTGGAATACCCGTTATTGAAGAAGATGGAGAGTTAAAGGGTGTTGAAGCCGTTATAGACAAAGACTTGGCGGGCGAGAAGCTAGCAGAAGTCGTCAACGCGGATATCTTCATGATTTTAACCGATGTGAATGGTGCTGCGATAAACTATGGAAAGCCGGAGGAAAAGTGGCTCAGCAAAGTGAGCGTCGAGGAAATGAGGCGCTACTATGATGATGGGCACTTCAAGAAGGGAAGTATGGGGCCCAAGGTTCTAGCCACGATAAGATTCGTCGAGTGGGGAGGAGAGAGAGCAGTTATAGCAGCTTTGGACAAGGCTGTGGACGCTCTAGAAGGAAAAACAGGAACACAAATAGTTAAAGAGCTTTAGAGTCTTCTCTTCACACTTTTCTACACAGTCCAATCGCAATGTTTTTATACATTTTTGCCCAAATTACCTCGAAGTCCGAGGTATGGTGATGGTGATGAAAAAAGTTGCTGTAATGTTAATATTTCTGCTGTTCCTAGGGTTTGCCCTTGCAGAGAGGCCCTATGATGAAGCAGCCAAAGCAACTTTTGAAAGTCTCAAAAGCGGAGACTACGCGCTCTTAGAGCCTCATTTGGATAGCGAGATGAAAAAAGCATTTACCGAGAGCTACTTCAAAGCATTTAGAGATCAGCTGATTTCAAAATATGGGGAGCTGAAAAGCTATGAATTCACTAAAGAGGGAAAACAGGGCGAGTTTATTATAGCATACTACCGCTTTGAGTTTGAAAAAGCATATCTCACACTTAGGCTCGTTTTTAGAGAGGTTAATGGAGAATACAAGCTTTCTGGACTTTGGATAGATGCTGTGAATCCAACGGAGGGAGAGAAAGGAATTCCAACGCCTGTAGCTATGGCTTTTCCAATGCTGGGAGGCATTTTAGCCTTCCTCACATTCTACCTCATGGGATTTAAGAAAATCCACTGGGCAGAGCTCATTTTAGGCTTCTTTCTGGTGCTGGTGACGCTTTTTGTGCAGAGCCCAATACAGCAGGTGCCCTTCCTAATTATGGGCATAAAGTCAAACACTGATGTAATAGCAAAAGGCGCCATGTTTATAGTCCTAACATCAATTTGGCTCGGTTTCGTTGCAGGCTTCTTCCAAGAGGGCCTTAAGTATGTCTTCTCAAGGAACAAGAGCCTTAGGATAGCTCTCTTCATAGGGCTTGGCTTTGGAGTCGGCGAGGCCATAATAATTCCACTGCTCCAGCTTGTCCAATCTATGACTTTGGGGATTCCACCTTCCCAAACTCTTTCAATGACACTCTTAGGAGGCGCAGAACGCTACTTAGTTACCCTATTCCACGCTGGAACTACGATAGTTTTAGCTTATGCTTACAAAAACGGCTTTGGAAGGAAAGCATTTTTAAGCCTGAGCATAGCTCATGGAATAATAGACACCTTCGCAGCTCACTACCAGCTGACACAGTCTCAAACGAGCTTAATCTTGACTTACATTGTCCTAATTGCTGTTACCCTAATAATACTCCGCTATGCGCTACCAAAAGCGAAGGAAGAAAAGGAGGAAGAAAAGGTTGTTTGGTAACGGGAAGAGGAGAGCCATTAAAAAGCTCAAAAAAGAGCTCAGGGCAGGTACTTACTCATTTATTATTTTATCCCTCCTCAAGGATAAGCCTATGCACGGTTATGGGATAAGAAAGGCCTTCAGCGAGCTCAGCGAAGGAAGAATAGTGCCGAGTGAGGGCACTCTCTATGACCTGCTCAAAAGTCTCGAAAAGTACAAGCTGGTCGAGAGCTTTTGGGCCGAAGTTGGGGGGAGGGCGAGGAAGTACTATAAAATAACCTCCCTAGGAGAGGAGGTCCTGAGTGAACTCAAGGAAGAGGTTTCGTTTATTGGTGAAATTCTAGAGAGGCTCGGTGAGGGATATGAATGAGGTTCAAATCTTAGGAATAACAATGTTTTTAGCTGGGCTGCTCAGCTACGGCTTCAGAAATAAGAAGGAGTTCAGGAGGGGGCTTAGAGTTGGGTTTAGAATTCCTTACACCTTAGCATCTCAGGAGGCCTGGAGAGCGGGGAACACCTTCGTGGGAATAGGATTTATGGCATTAGGTGTGCTCGTGATCTTCTTGAGCTTTTCACTGAGTGAGAATCAAGCTGTGCTTATAGCCACATTTGGAGGTTTTGTCATAATAGCCCTCGGTGCCTACGTCTCAAAGATAGCCCTTGAGAGAGAAACGTTTAAGCCTGCTGAAGGTGAGATAAAGCCTTTAAAAGAATTTAACGTCAAACCTTGGCTCTTCAGCGGTGCACTTATCATGATAATTTACTTACTCATCGCCCTCTATTACTACCCCAAGCTCCCCGAAGTGATAGCGATCCACTTCACCTCTTCCGGAGCCCCGGACAGCTTCGGCTCAAAGCTCCCTTTTGTCCTAATAGTTCCACTCACAATCATGTCCTTCTTTTTAGGCCTGATTTACCTAGCAAAAGAACCATTCAAGAGAGCGTACATCTCAATCTACTCAAAAAATCCAGAACAAACAAGGAAGTGGACTTTGAATCTACTCCTCGCAGGAATGTTTGTCCAGTTTATTGCATACACCGACATAATCTGGTTCAGCCTCAACGGAGCACATTTGCTTTCCATTAGCTCTCTCACCACGCTCTCATTACTGTTCATCGCTATTCCCTCTGCGATGATTCTCCTCTCACTGTTTCGCCCTCCAGCTTAGGAGGTGAAATTTCTTTCACCGGAAGTATTTTAAATAAGTTCGGTAAAGATAAGCAAGGTTGGCATGGAAGGAATCGAAATCATAAACATCATGTTTAATATTTTCATAGCGCTCCTGATGCTCACAGCCGGCCTTTTAACATATCTCTTCCGGGATAAGCCAAACTATGCGATAGGAGTTAGAATAGGCTACACATTTGCCTCAAAAGAAGCCTGGCGCAAAACCAACACTTTTGCTGGAAAAGCATTTATGGCTCTTGGAGCGCTCATGCTCATCCTGAGCCCCTTTGTTGATATGATGCAGAACACGATAATAATGCTCGCAGGGATAATTGTAATCTTCTACAAAGGCTACAAGATAGCAAAAGAGACGTATGAACTCGAAGAGTTTAAAATTGAAGCGCCAGAAATCATCCCCCAAAACATCCCCGAGCTGAATGTAAGGCCATATCTCTTCGGAGAGTTTGCCATCTTAAGTATTTACTTCCTCTTTCTTGCCCTCAGCTACGACAAAATGCCCCAGAACATAGCGTCCCACTTTGATTTCTACGGAAACCCCAATGGCTTCATGGAGAAAAGCATAACCTCCCTCGTGGCATTTCCGCTGGTCATCTCCGCTCTGATAATAGGAATAACGTACCTATCAAAAAAGCCCCTATTTGTGCAGTTCACGCCGAAATTCAACCCAAAGGCAGGCAAAATTTTCGTTGAGCTCATGTTTTTCACGGAGCTCCTTATAATCTCAGCATGGGCCTACATAATAGCCTACAACGCTTATAACATCCACAGCGGAGCCATCATAAGTGGGATAAGCTTTGGAGCAATCATAATAATATTGGTTGAGATGTTTAGGCTTTTACTGGCGATTGGAGAGAGTTGAATTGCTGAATCTCTTTAAATAATAAAGAGAATTTAGAGTTCGTAATACTGCCTCTTCCTATCCTTAAAGATGTCATTAAACTCATTGAGCATCTTATTTCTCGCTTCCTCCACGTTTATCTCAACGATACCAACCTCTTCTTTGTCCTCACTGGCCCTAAGGAGAATCTCCGCTTTAGGTGAGTTAATTTGGCTCATCCCTATAAAGCGAAGCCCTCTCTCCTCGCCAATCCTGTTGGCCGTTATTGAGAAGACTCTGTTCTCCAAGCTTCTAATTGGCATTGCCCTTGGTGCGTAGGGCATGACGAGGTTAGCGGGATGGGCAACTATATCAGCGCCTTTCAAAGCCAGAGTCCTCATAGCCTCCGGGAAAAACCAGTCGAAGCATATCATTACTCCAACCTTTGCTATACCTATGTTGAAGACATGAAAGCCCAAATTGCCCGGCTCAAAGAAGAGCTTTTCCCTGTAGAAGAGGTGTATTTTACGATATTTTCCTATGTAACTGGAACCTATTGGGCCTACAATCACAGCCGAATTATAGAGCTTTCCTTTCTCGTCTTTTTCAGCTGTCCCAGCCACAATGAAAAGCTCGTGCTCCCTCGCCTGCTCCATCAAAAAGAGTGTTGTTTCACCATCGGGTATCTGCTGAGCTATCTCTTCAACTTCTTCCTTGCTCTCAAAATTGTAACCTGTATCAAAGAGTTCCGGAAGAACGATGAGCTTGGCTTCTTTTTTTGCAGCTTCCTTGATGAAGCGCTCGGCCTTGCTCAAGTTCGCATTTAAGTCCAAAAGCTTTGGTTCCATCTGAATGAATCCTACTTTCATGCCACCACCGAGGTTTCTTTAGCACTTCTCATTTATTGCGTTTTTTATTGGGTGTTATTATATCAACAGCCTCAAAAATGCCCCAATAAGTATGCTGAGCTACAAGAATACTAAATTTTGTCATTGCAATAGCAACAAAATTGCAAATTTAGTAAAAGATGTATAAAAGACGCAGTTCAAAATTAAAATGGATTAAAAGTCCGAAAATTCTAAAAATTAAAACAAAGTCCTGAAGAGCCAGATTTTCCCATTGAAGCCCCATAAGTGTCCTTTTGCCCAGTAGTTTAGTCGAATGCTAGATAGGGAAAAGTTTAAAAAGGCTCCTATAAGAAGGGAGGATGGAACGATTATCGAGGTGGTCATCATGAAGAGGAGACCAAGGAAGTGGAAGAAGAAAGGAAGAATGAGATGGAAGTGGCTGAAGAAGAGGATTAGGCGCTTAAAGAGACAGCACAGGAAAGAGAGAGGATTAATCTGAGGTTCTTGACCTCTTTTTATATTCCCTTTGGTGCCTCACATGGAGCATTTCAAAACCTTTGAAAGGCTTTCTTTAGAACTGGACACCTCCAAAGGGAAGACGCTTATTTTAGCAGACTTGCATATTGCTTTTGAGCTTTCAAGGGGTTTGAGAGTTAGAACGTATTTTGAGAAAAGCTTAGTGGAGTTTATAAAGTCAAGGAATCCTGATCTAGTGATTTTGCTCGGTGATGTTAAGGAACCCTTAAGTCTAAAACCATTCACAAAGAAGCTTCTCCTAGAGTTCTTCAGCGAGCTGGAGGAATTTAAAATCCTGATAACCAAAGGAAACCACGACGGCAACATTGAAAAGCTCGAGGAGGAATTCAGAAACATTGAGGTCGAGAACTACTTCCTCATTGATGACACCCTTTTCATCCACGGTCATCAAAATCTTCCAAAAATAGATTTTGAGCGGGCCATTTTAGGTCATATACACCCAGCGGTAAGCGTTAAAATCGGGAGCATCGTTAAAAAGACAAAGTGCTTCATTAGGGTGGATAAATTTTTGATTCTCCCCACAGTAAATCCCTACATAGAAGGCTTTGATGTTAGGGAAGGCATAAAGATGATACCTTTCTTGAAGAAGGCTAAGAAAGGAAAAGCTTTCCTTCCTGACTGGACATACTTGGGGGAAGTAATGTTTTAATTTGAAAAACTAAACAAACCGCAAGTTTTATGAAGTTTAAACGTATAAAATATATGAAGAGAAGATTGCATAGGTGGGAAAATTAGAGGGTGAGGTCAATGCACGAAAAGCTCGAAAGCCTGTTGCGCTCACTTGGGGTCAAAAAAAGCGAGATAAGGATTTACAAACTGCTTTTGGAGAAAAATATTCCCTTAAGAATAAAAGAAATACAGAGGGAAGTGGGGTTAAGCGAGAGGAGCGTTAGGGCACATGTTCTAAACCTCTACCGCAGAGGATTCCTAAAGAGGAAGCTCATTGAAGAAGGCTGGCTCGGCTACACTTACACAGCGGTGTCTCCCCAAGAACTCCTCGAAAGGTTAAAAGAAAACGTTGTGAAGAAAATCAACGAAATTGAGAGAGAGCTAAAGGAAACTGACGAAGTTAAGGGCCCCTAAAATCTCCAGAGCTTTCTCAAGACTTTCTCTTTTAAACTTGCCGTATTCTTCTTCCAAGGCTTTAAAAGCATCATCCTTAGGCAAAAGCTCCCCTAACATCAAGAGTTCATGGAGCAAAGCCATCAATGGACGCTCCTTTAAAAGCTCCCTCATCTCCTTTCCCTGTGCTTTATCAATTCTCATGATGTCCCTAGGGGATAGTATACCCTTTTGTTTCCACTGGAGCCAAGGGTTGGACTCAAACTCATGACCAATATCAACACCCAAAAAATGTCCATCCCTAGCAAGTCCCTTCATGACGAGCTTTTCCGCCACATCCAGCTCATTAGTTAGGCCCAGCTCACCGAGATACTTCATGGCATATGCCTTCGCAAAGCGTTGGAGCTCTTCTTTGCTGGCTTTTGCCAAGGCCAAAGCCGTCGCCAAAACAGCTTTTCCAATTATTTCGAGTGTTTCTTTGCTCAGCTTTTCTATTGAGTCCTCACTTGAGTGATAAAAACTGTCGGGCCAAGTTATGGGCATTACCGAAGGAATCCCAAAGAAGCTGAACACGTCGTGGTCACTCCCCATCTCATAGGGATAGCTCTTAAGGGGCACCTTTGGAAGAGAGCTGCCGCCAAAACTCTTTCCTCTAGAGTTGGCCAAGTCCAAATAGTATTCCATGATGCCCTCTATTACTGAAAACCTCGAAAGAGGCGTTCTTATTAGCATGACAACTCCTTCCCGTCCTCCCACCATGTCGAGGTTTATTACCACATAGTAATGCTCGAGCTCAGCAAAGCTCTCTATGAAGGCTTGTGTGCCATGATACTCAGGAATCCAGAGGAAGGCAAAGCCGAAGCGGAATGATTCGTCGTATAATTTAGAGAGTGCTCTCGCGAGCTCCAAAAGCGCTGCACTCCCGCTCGCATTGTCGTTTGCTCCGGGCTTGGGATGGCACAGGTGAGCAGTGAAGAGAATATACGGCGGTTTGCCCACTTTAGCATAGACCATAGGGAGCACTTGCTTCTCTCTAATCTCGCTCACTACTTTGAGCCTGGCCTCAACGCTTTCACCCTTCTTGAGCTTGGCGATGACTTCATTGGCCCACTCCTCACTTATCGCAACCGCAGGAATTTTTGCCCACTCCAAATCTTCCTTTGCCAAGAAGAGTCCAACGTAGGGGAAAGCCTTTCCAGTGCCTTTGCGGTAGATTATGAAGCCTTTAGCACCGCTCTTGTTAGCTTTTTCGTAGTTCTCTCTCCATTCTTCTCCCACTAGAACGATCCTGTCCTTGGCTTTCTCCCAATCTTCTTCTCTTTCGATTAGAACTACTTCTCCCTCAGCTTCGCCGCTCGGAGAGTGCGCCATCACTACAAGGGGCGTTTTTTCTGTGGTTGCTTTTCTCTCTCCGATTTCGATTTCACCATGGATTAAATCCCAAGCTATGGGAGATTTTAGAGTTAAGTGCCACCTTTCCCCATCATAGACATCCTCTAAAAGCTCTGCTTCAATCCCCCAAATCCTCAGATCCTCTAGAACATAGTTGGCTGCCTCAAAAAGCTCTTTTGAACCCTGAATTCGGTGGAATTTTGTTATATCCGCAATGTTCTGCAATACTCTATCCGAGCTAAAAACTTCGGCTTCCTTCAAAAAGCGCTCCATAGGCTCACCAATTAGAGTTCTCACGAGAATATAATAGGTTTCCGGTGGTAGGATTAATTATTCATTAGAAACTATCAAGATACAACTATCAAACATGGTAAACCTTATAAAGGTAGAAGGGGTAATTATTGTATAAATGCAAAATAGATCCCCCGAATACTAGAAGAGGGTGATACTCAATGGGGAAAACCAAGAAGTTTTTAACCCTTCTTCTTTTTCTCTCAATCGTTATGCAGAGTGCACTTGCAACACCATACTGGCTCAAACCGGGCGTTTACGCTTCATACAAAGCGTGCAGCGCAGAGGCCCTTGAAGGAGACATAAAGTACGGAAACGAAGTCATCATCAGGGAGGAAAACGAGACAACACATCTACTGAGCCCCTGCATCTACTTTAAGTGGACAGTTCTCGACATAAAGGGCGATAAAGCTGTTTTAGGAATTCTCCTTCGAAGTGAAAACAGCAGCAGGATCGTTGAGAGGAAGGTAAGCGCTGAGGAGGGGAGGAAGCTCCTTGAGAAATACCAGAGAATGTACGACTACTCCGGCGAGATGTGTGTTAACAAGTTCGTCAACGACACTTTAATAACGATGTGCAAGAACGTCTATAGGGAAAAAGGCCCTAAAGGGGAGCTGCTCATCGGTGTTGATGAGGGTTATGCATACATAATGAACACCACACACACCGGAAAAGACCACAGCTGGAGCGGGGTCGTTGAGGTCGACCTTAAGACCGGCGAGCTCTTAATAAACGGCACTCCTGTTGGAGTTAACTTCCTCTTCTCCGATAATCCGGCAGAGCTCAAAGGGAAGGAGATTATGGAGGGAGTTACATTTGAGGAAACCAGAGAGCTGAACATGACCGTTATGACATACTATAGAGATTTTGTACCGCCCATATCTTTCACTAAGAGCGAGAAGATAGATACAGGTGGGGGATGGGCAATTGATGCGGTTGCTTTCGACGGGACGAGCGGGCTGGCCATAACGATATACATGCCTGTAAGCCCCCTCTGGGAGGCCCTAGGCATTGAAGAAGTCTATTCCGCGGATACACTCCTTCAGCGGAGCAAATCAGAGAAGAGCAGCGACAGGACGGTGCTCGTAGGCTTCCTCCTTGAAGACACGAATGCAGAGCTCATAAAACCCGAGGCACTGGAGGAAGGGAGTATTTCAAAGAAGGCCCTCGCACTTCTCCTCGGGGCGTTTGCAGCTTTTCTGGTTGTATGGAGGTGGAAAAGGTAAAGCGATTTCATGGGAGGAAAAGGAAAAAAACATAGTTCACTCCTTCCCTTTGTGCTCGCACCACTCTTTGTTCGCCCAGTCTCCATGAAACTCTCCCGGAATATGTCCCGTGTCAGGGACAGCTTGGCTGAAGTCGTAGAGAGCCTCTAACGCTGATACTATGTCTCTTGGGAAGTCCTTCTGGGCCACATATAAAGCCGCTCTCGTAACGACATTGTAGCGCGAGTTGGGGACGAGGCTTTTCAGTGAAGCAAACCAAGCTTCCTCCGTAGATTCCCATCCTTCCAAGCCCTCTAAGCGGAAGAACTCGTAATCATAGTAGAGCTGTGGAAAAGCGAGCAACTTCATGTACTCGAGGAATAGATAGTGAGCTCTCTCCTCAATGCCCTCCTCAAGGTAAAGGTCTATAAGCTCGGCGAGTGCCTTGCTTATGGCAACGACATTGCCGAATGTGACTCTCGTATCTATGTGCTCCCAAAATCTCGGGCATGAGTGGTTGCCGAGCAAAGCTAAGTAGTAAATTCTTCCAAGCTTGAGACTTATAGCCGGATCAACATCTTTGATTGGCTCCGTGACATATTCAACGCTCGTATCAATCTCAAAATACTCATAGTGCTCCCTAAAGAATATCCTAGCATACCTAACAAGAAACTCCTTTAATGAATCGAGCGTAGCGCTTGAATCATTGCGCTTTATCAAATCAAAGACCGCGTATCTTATGCTCCTGTTCAGCTCTTTAAACACCTTTGTGAAGGCTAACTTCCAAAGCTGGGAGTACTTTTTACCCCTGTAAAAGCGGTGTATCACCTTATTATCTTCCCTCCGGACGCCTAGCCAGCGTGTATCACTCGTTGTCCCATCTAAGCTCAAATCAAAGTAGTCGCTCCAGCTCGAGTAGTCTTTCACGTGGAGCTCAAACTTCTCTGTGCACTCCCCTTCGAGACACTTAAACCCACCGCTGAGCTTTTTCCTAACGAATTCGGCCGCGTTTATGAGCTCAACGCCCTTATCCTCCAATCCCTTCAACCAAGTCATGAACCTGTCGAGCTGCTGGGGGTTGCTGACCAAGGCCTCCAAATCACTCGCTAAGTAAACGAGATAAGGAATGTTCTGGGATTCTTTGAAAACGTCTATCCTCCCCTCTGCAACAGCCCTAATTAAGCCCTCAACATCAAGCGTGTTGAATGCAAAGGCATCACTAAGCTGGTGGTCTCTCCCAAAGATGTAGCAGAGCTTACCATTGGCTTTGAATGTGTTGCATGAAAACTTAGCCTGAAAAAGGTGAAGCTCCCTGAACTGCCGCTCATCCACGAGAAAGAGGAGTTTCTTATCAGTGGAGTCGCTTATTATTTTAGCACTATCTCTGGCTATGACATTTTCAGGAAGCCAGTAACCAACAACCTCCTTATCTTTAATGAAAGGTTTGTAGAAGTCAAAAGACACTCTCGCGAGAACTTCTTGAGCAAACTTGCTTATATGGGGCATTATTGGGTGAAAGGGGGTAGTAGGGACAGCTTCGACGTGATTCTCCAAGAGTTCGATAATTTCTCCGTAAATTCTCGGTTTATATCTCAAGACCATGTAAAGCGTAAAAGGTTCGATATCAACACTTACCGCCCCTTTCTTAAGGGCACCCAAAGTGTCATCCACGTAATCGTAGGCTTTTATGACCGCCCTAGTCCAATTCCTACCTTCAACATCAACATCCCTAATCTTCAGTGAGACAGGACTTAAGCGCTCCGAATACTTTATAGGATCCCATCCCGTGCCATCATGGATATAAATTATATCTCCCGGCTGGTAGCCATGAAAGTGATAAGCGAACTTCTGCATCATCAGTCATCACCATCCTGTATGTACCCTATGGAAGAAGGAAAACCAAGAGTCTTAGGCTTCTTTAACATCCCCATAAGCTCTAAAATTTCAGGTGGTTCTAGAATTGACGGACTGTTTAAAATCCGCGCAAACTCTATATTGAACCGTCCCTCAGATTGAATCTCCTCTTCAATAAATGCTTCCTTTAATTTGGATTTAGACTCATCCAAAGGAGAAAGCTTAACAGCCAGTCCAGACTGCACATCTTCCATTCTCTTCCTCTCACCATCAAGTTTTCCCCGCTGGTATGCTTTCTTAGCTTTTTCATAAACTCCAAGTTCCCTGGCTTTTTCATATATCTCAGATTTCTTATGTCCAACCCACGATATCCACTCACTGTGTCCTTTGTAGCCAATAAAGTACCCAAAACGATACGCTTCCCTAATTATTTCCTGAATTTTTTGAGTATCCTTTTTCTTTACCATTTCGATCCCCTCAGAACGGCGCCTCATTGTAAACCCTAATGCCTTCTTTTGAGAACCTAACTCTCTTTATATTACTGTCATGAGGTGTGCCACGCATTTTTAATATCTGAAGCGCTCTTATCATCGTATAGTTTCTCATAAAGTGATGCAAAACTATGACACCGCTGGCCAAATAATATTCATCAGTATAATTATCTGAGCTCAGCATTTCAGATATTACTAACGTGGTAACATCTAACTCTTCAAGAGACCTTATAAAGTTGCCAATCTCTCTTCTCTTGTTTTCGGGATCCGCAACAAGCTGTTCTATTGAAGTGAATGAATCTATTACCACTCTTTTTGGCCTTTCTGCTGAGACTACATCTTTAATCTTCACGAAAAGCTCTCTCCATGTCAATTTTTGTTCTATTCTTAGGAGGTGGTAGCCAATATCATAGAAAACAATCTTCCCAGATTTTGCGTAAGGTAGGATGTTGAGATCATATTTCATCATGTCTTGAATTATAACTTTAGGATCATCAACGAGAGAAATGTAAAGGCCTTTTTCATTATTCCTAGCACCTGCTACAAGAAACTGAACTCCAATTGTAGTTTTACCACTCCCAGGAGGCCCACTTATAAGGTAGACCCTCCCCGGGATTAAACCCCCACCAATCAGCTCATCTAACCCCGGAACCCCAGTTGAAACACGATCTAAGGTTTTTAGTATTTCTCCAATGTACATGAGAATAACCTCCCAAGGTTAATCCCCTAAGAAATAAATATGAACGAAGATATTTATATCACTTTTGAACTAACCCCAAGCCCAATGTCTGCTCACAATAAAGCGGACTATAAACGAGATGAGAATTCCTATGAGGTTAGAGATCAAATAGGGGATTCCTATGTACGTTAACCCATAGAGAAACGCAAGCTGAACTGCACCCCCAGCTATTGAAGCTAAGTGAAAGTTAACTAAGCGTTTCAAAAAGGGCACGTTTTTCAAATCCCTAAACGTCCAGATGTCATTCCAAAGGAAGTTGTTCAAAACGCTGAGCTCATAGGAGAAGAGTCCAGCCAAAACTAACCCTAAATCAGTTTTCTCAAAAAATAACCAGAGAAAGAACTCATTTACAATAACACCTGTGAAGCCAACGATGGAAAATTTAACTAGTCTGTCTATCTCACCTTCCCACTTCATTAGACGCCACAGGTGCCTCAGATAATTAAAAATCTGCTTTTGGCTTAATTTACTCTCTCCTGCGTTTCTTAGGCCAAAAGTAAACGGAATTTCTTCAATTCTACTATATCTTCCCTTTATGAGAATTTCCAAGAGTATTTTAAACCCAACAGGGTTGAGCTCTATCCCTTCAACGACTTCTCTTTTGAGGGCAAAGAATCCACTTACGGGGTCTCTAACGTGCCTAATTTTAGGCAAAGCTACACGTCCAATCATTATGGCACCTTTTGATATTAACCGCCTATACCAGTACCAGTTCTCCACCTTTCCTCCTTTAACATAACGGGAAGCAACGGCTATATCCGCCCCATTTTCTATTCTTTCAATGAGTTTTGGAATTACCTCAGGAGGATGCTGCAAATCCGCATCCATAACAACAAATACATCCCCTTCCGCTTCGCTAAATCCCCTAATTACTGCGGAAGAGAGCCCTTTTTCATTTTTTCTCCTAATTACTTTAACAGGATATATTTTGGAGAGTTTTTGGGCTTTTTCCCAAGTTTTATCGGGAGAATCATCGTCAACTACTACTATCTCAAAGTCATGACCTCTCAGAGAACCACTTATCCTTTTGAAAAGCTCCTCGAGATTGTCTCTTTCATTATAAGTAGGGACGATGATTGAAATTCTCACCATTTTCGCCTCCCAGAGTAATGCATCTTTAAGAATTAATAACCTTTTCCTTCCGCAATGTTTATAATACCTCCAAGTATTCATAGCATAGGGAGATGGGGCCGTGGGGTAGCTTGGTCCATCCTTTGGGCTTCGGGAGCCCGAGACCCGGGTTCAAATCCCGGCGGCCCCACCAGCATTACAAACTTCGCCTGCGCGAATTTTGATCAATTCGCTTATTTTTCCATAAGTGATTTTTAGGGGATTCCTCATTATCAAGAGCTTCCATGGAAGATGCACAACTTTAATCACTCCTCATGCAGCTAAATGTTGCTAAGAAAGCTTTGGCTTATTGAGACTCGAATACCCAGAGAAAGATTTATAAACCCTTCACTAATGATTAACTATCGGGCGGGCTTAGGGTCCCGCGGTAGCCTAGCCTGGGAGTGGCGGCGGACTGTAGATCCGCAGGTCGCCGGTTCAAATCCGGCCCGCGGGACCACCAAAAATAAACTCTTCTAATAAAGAATTACCTCGCATCAATCCTGCAATTTTAGAGTCTTATTCTCAAATTTAGCCGATTTAGAAGGTCTTCTTTCCGTTCCCAATAAAAAAAGTATTTAAGCACCTTCATTGCATAAATAGATTGGGGGTAGTGGTGGAGAAAGCGGGGGATAAGCTTGAAAAAACTGCTAAGGCGAAGACCAAAAAGATGCAGATTATAGTGGGAAAGAGGCGACATGTGCAACTCGAAAAGAGAAAAGAGATGAGCCACAACATCAAATACATAAGCAAAGTTCCTGTCAAGCTCGTTATGGATAAAGACTTTCTCAAAGTTCATCCTGAGGACAGCTTAGTTGAGCTGGTTGGAAAGCTAAGAGGGGAAGAGACTTCGGCTGTTGTTGTTGATGATGAAGGCAAGCTTTTAGGCTTTATTACTGCAAAGGACTTGTTAAAATTCTTTGCACCTCTCCACAGACACACAGTTATAGGGCTGGGGCTCTTAAAGAGATATTCTTTAACCAGAGCCTCATATGTAAGGGACATAATGATAACAAAGCCCATTACGATAACTATTGATGATTACTTGGATCACGCCATTAAACTCATGGTTGAAACCGGAAAGCACCATCTTCCCGTTGTGGATAAAGAAAAGAGAGTACACGGTGTCCTGGAAGTAAAGGACATTGTAAGGCTCATCAGAATTGTAAGTCTCTAACCCATGTGGCGATAAAAATGGAAGACCTGCTATTGATTGCTTTGATATTAATTACAGCAAAGATAACAGGATACGCATTTGAAAAGATAGGACAGCCGACTGTTTTAGGGCAAATTCTAGGTGGGATAGCCATAGGATTATACTTTAAGAGTGACGAAGTTATACACGCATTCTCAAACTTAGGAGTTCTCATTCTGCTGTTTTTGGCGGGTCTTGAAAGTGATCTTGAAGAGTTTAAGAGAGTCGGAAGGCCCAGCATGCTTATAGCAACTATAGGTGTTATCACAGCATTCTTATTTGGATTTTTAATATCATTGCCGTTTGTTTCGACTAACGAGGCCCTATTATTCGGTGCCATAATGACCCCAACAAGTGTCAGCATAACGGTTAGAGTTTTGATGGAGTTAAGAAAGCTCAGAACTAAAGAAGGCGCTGCTATTCTAGCTGCTGCTGTTATAGATGATGTTTTTGGAATTTTGGCGCTGACTATAGTAATCTCCGTGCTTAAAGAAGGGAGTGTGCACATCATCGGCATATTGGAAATATTGATAAAAGTAGTTGGCTTTTTGTTTATACTATTGAAGTTTGGCGTTCCTCTTATGGAGCGCTTATTCCACCAAGTGAGCAGAATAAAGCTGCCCGAGACCACCACAACCTTCGCATTAATAACGGCAATATTTTTTGCCATTTTAGCCGAAAGAATGAATATAGCATCGATTTTGGGAGCTTATATGACAGGTTTAGTCCTAGGACAGACTTACTACGGAAAGCAAATTATAGAGAAGATTTCCACGTTGGGATACGCAATTTTCATACCTATATTTTTCGTCGAAGTTGGCATGAGCATAGATTTGGGATATATTTACAGCGCAGGCCTCTTCGCAGTTTTATACACAATAATGGCCATATTGAGCAAGATAGTCGGCTGTGGGGCAGGAGCTTATTTAGGCGGCTTCAACTTAAAAGAATCGCTTGGGATTGGTATCGGAATGATACCAAGATTGGGTGTGGAATTAGCAATGTTAGCAATTGCAATAAAGAGCGGCGTAGCCAATCAAGACATGCTCACCATAGCCGTTTTCATGGTGTTTGTAACGACGATAATAACGCCTCCAATGCTCAAGTGGGCTCACACAAAATTGAAATAGTCTAAATTAGATGACCAAATTTTAGATTAATTTTTGTCATTCTGTTGAAAATATGGCCAATAAAATGAAATATCTATCATAAATTCAACATATTTTGCATAAAAGACATAAACCTTAAAGACAATGCTGAAAATAGGTGATAACATGAACGCAGTTCAGCTGATTAGTAGAGATATAAGTCCAATCCTGAGAGTACAAACGAAGGTAATTGGATATATGACTGACTATTTCATAAAGAAGGGCTTTAAATGGCTCTTACCTGTAATGCTAAGCTCTATAACCGATCCACTGTGGCCAGATCCCGCAGCGAGCAAAATGAGGGCCCCAGAGATTGAGGCCTATGGAACTAGGCTTAAATTAATGCACAGCATGATCCTCCACAAGCAGATGGCTATAGCGATGGGCTTGGAAAAGATTTTCGTACTCTCTCCAAACATTAGGCTTGAAGAGAGGGATAGAGACGATGGAAGACACGCTTATGAGTTCACCCAGCTCGACTTCGAGATGGCCTACGCAAGCATGGACGATGTGATGGGTCTTATAGAAGGCTTAATAGTAGGTTTATTTGACTATGCAAGAGGATTACCAGAGATGAGAGAGCTGGATAGAGAGCTCCCAAAGATAAAAGCTCCTTTCAAGCGCTTCACCATGGCAGAGATTGAAGAGGAATATGGCGACGATGAGGAAGCAAGCAAAGCTATGGACGAGCCTTTCTGGATAATCGACATCTCAAGAGAGTTCTATGATAGAGAAGACCCCACAAAACCAGGACACTTTAGAAACTATGACCTAATAATGCCCGAAGGCTATGGCGAAGTCTCAAGCGGCGGCGAGAGGGAATGGCAGTACGAGGTAATCTTAAGGAAGCTCAAAGAGAGTGGACTCAGCTTGGAGGCATTTAAGCCCTATCTAGAGGTAGCAAAAGCGAGAAAGCTTAAGCCCTCAGCAGGCGCGGGCATTGGAGTGGAGAGAATCGTTAGGTTCATAGTAGGAGCAAAGCACATAGCGGAGGTGCAACCTTTCCCAAGAATTCCGGGAATTCCTGCAGTGATTTAATTTATCATCCCCTCCAGGACTAAAATTTTCTTTTGCCTCAAATAAACAACGGGAATTCCTTTTTCCCTCAACTTTTTCTTTAGCCCCTTATCGTTTGTGCAGACGATTACATTAGGCGTTTTTAAGGCAAACTCTAAAATTAGCTCATCCGTTGGCTTTTCACCAAACCTGCCCACTTCCACGATCTTAAAACCCTCTATTAGCCTCTTAGCCATTCTAATCGCTAAAAGATCTTTGCCGCGGGATTTTCGCTCTATGACATCGAGCTCTTGCTTTACAACATCTGGAACACATACCTCAAACTTGACATCCAAAATGCGGTAGAGTTCTCTTACAATATCCACTCCAAACTGGCCGGGAACTAAGAGAAAGTTCGTGTCGAGTACAATCAAATAATCATTTTTAACCATAAAAATCACCAAAAGAAAGAAGAAAATCACTCCTTAATAAGACCATATCCAATGAGGCGCCACCTTGAGCCCACTTGCCTGCTTATTGCAACCCTATCTCCAGGCTCTGCACATATTGGTATTTGAAGCTTTATCTCTGCCTCGTCCTTTCCTAAGTTCGTGACAAGACCAACTGTTCTAGCAGTTCCCACGTTCAACAACAGCATCTCTCTCCTCTTTATGGGCTCAACTTTGAGCTCTTCCTCAGTTCCAACCACCCTATCCAAAAGATGCACTTCTAAGCGGAGGTCTTCCCAAACAGGCGGCAATTGTCCGGGCTTTCCTACGATGTTACCTGCCATCAAGTCTCCCTTAGTTAGGTATGGATCGAGCTTAGTCCCGACACCTACTAGCCCACCTGGAAAGGCCTCATCGACGAACTTACCTCCTGCTTGAAGAGAGACTATCTCCGTAGTTATTGGCTCATACTTAATCCTTCCATGCTCCTCATAAGGCACACCAGGCCTTATTTCGATTTCATCCCCTACCTTGAGCTTTCCTTGGACTATTGAACCTCCCAAAACGCCACCTATGAGCTTCTCAGGTGTAGTTCCGGGTTTATTAACGTCGAAGCTCCTGAGGACAAACATCTTTGGCGGCTTATTTGGATCGCGCTTAGGTGTTGAAATGAAGTCCTCAATAGCTTTCATCAAAACATCGACGTTTGCACCGTGTAGAGCCGAGATCGGAATGATTGGAGCATTCTCTGCAACAGTTCCCTTAACAAACTCCTTTATCTGGTTGTAGTTTTCTATGGCCTTTTCTTTGCTGACGAGCTCGATTTTGTTTTGGGCAATTATAATGTTCTTGTTTCCAACAATTTGCAGAGCCATCAAGTGCTCTCTAGTCTGGGGCTTCGGACATGGCTCATTAGCTGCTATGACAAGAACAGCACCATCCATTAGAGAAGCTCCAGCGAGCATTGTGGTCATCAAAGCCTCATGACCGGGTGAATCTATGAAGGAAATCCTCCTCTCAAACTCTGTTTCAGCACCGCAGTAGGGGCACTTTGGAGAAGTAGAGTACTTCCCACAGCTCGGACACTTCCTAATCTCCGCATCTGCAAAACCTATCTTTATTGTGATACCTCTTCTAAGCTCCTCACTGTGAGTATCGGCCCAAATTCCCGTCAAAGCTTTAGTTAATGTAGTTTTACCGTGATCAACGTGACCAACCATACCAATGTTAACTTCAGATTGTTTAAACTTCTTTTTTGCCATCCCCATCACCTCTCTAAAGTATAGAATAGAATTTTGCTTTATTAACCTTGCCTTATTTGAGCCAAGACATCATCCGAAAAGATGTGAGAGGCTCAACAAAAGCAAATGGATTGAAAGAAGAGGGAGCCTTCACTCCCCGTAGACAATCTTGGTGTTTATTTGCATTATTTCAGGGCTTATGGTGTTGCCTCTAACTGTCTTCTTCCTTCTCTCTCCTTTCTTTGTCGGCCTGAAACCTGGGCCTCTTGAAACCAAAATCCTTATCTTCCTTGGGCCGTGTACGTCAGGCCTCATTGGGAAGCCGTCCTTGTCTGTTCCGCCGGTTATCTTTAGCTTTACATTGCTTGGTATCTCTTCGCCGAAAACTTCACTTAAGTCAACACCCAAGAGGCTCGCGTCAAAGGTGTCGCCAATCCTCAAACCTATCAAAGCTTCGGCTTTCTTGTCGCTAACTTCGATTTGCTTAGCTTTTCCACTCTTTGGGTCTGAAATAACTACCTTAAACGTAACCATTTCCTCCCACCTCTTTCTGTTCATTAGCGGGATTCATTGGGGAAACCCCTTACCCAGGGGTGCTTAAGAGGAAATATTTAAAAACCTTTCTCTCGAGGGGCATTGTTCTGATTATTTTTCAGCGTTCTCTCGTGCCCCTTACGTTAACCCCGTATTCTGACATCCCGCTGAAATGAAGGGGTAAAGGGGAAGGCCGAAAGATGCCAGAATGGTCAAACTGCAACCCATTCCCCTTTTAAAAACCTTTCCATGCAGGACCGGGGGACTTCGTCCCCCACGTCCTTGCCAACCCCCTCCCCCTCTCAAGTGGGGTTCCACCCCACACCCCATTCTCTCTCAAAAACGGAAGGGCTCCGCCCCTACAACCCCGAGGACACTCTCTGGCTGCAAACAGCTTAGAATACTAAAAATTGTCCCTCAAACGAGCTTTGAACTAGAAATGTCCTAATCAAAGAATACTAAATAAGAAGAGTAAAAGGGAGATTTGAAGATGCTTCCCATTCAAAGCTCCTCAAACCTATCCTTCAGCTTCTCCAAAATGCCTGGAAGTGTTGTGTACTCCATCTCTTCGAGAGGCAAGCGGTGTGGTTCGAATGGACCGTGCCTCCTCATGTAGTCTGTTATCTCTAAAGCCTTTCTTCTTGCATCGTCGAATGCTACATCATCGAAAAGGTCAACTGGGCCTATAAGTCTTCCATTCTTGTTTATTTGCCATCCTAAAGCAATCACCCTTGGAGGTCCGTCGAATCTTGATGGTGTCGCGTATTTGAGTGGAACCGGGATGATTGGGCCGTTGTGTGAGCCTCTCATCCATCCGCTTACTAAGTGTGGGAACGCAAAAGGTTCAAGAACTTCACCGAGAGCTGGAAGACCGCTTTGTGCCCTAACAATAGCCACAGGATCATCTTTTCCTACATACTCTCCAGCTATCTCAAAGAGCTTCTCCGTGCTTATAACTGCAACAGGCTCATCACTTGGTATTGCATGGCCCTCTTTGGGGAAAACATGCTTTATAACGTACCTTGACTTGGCACCTATCAACGCCAAGAGATCGTAGAGTTCCTCTGGGGAGTTAAGAATTACTCTCTTGTGTTCCATAATGTCCCAAACTTCAAACCTAAAGCCCATGTGCATGTGTGGGTCTATAACGAGCCCAGCTGTGTTGAATGGATCAGCGAACATTCTAAAGATTGGCAAGTTAAAAGCTCCTGGCTCCGTCTTATCCATGTGGAATGTCACTATTGGCTCGCTCCTCCTTAAGGTAATCTCCATCTCAGCTACTCCTGGTCCCATGCCCCTAATGTTTCCACTAAAAGCGTCTTTTAACAAGTCTTGACCTGCTCCATAGAGGCCAAGCTCCTTTGCAATCTCAGTTGCTTCTTTAAATGTGTCCCAAGCCAAACCGTGGATTTCCTCGCTGTCAACACCTTTCTTGTGGGTCATTATCAACTGAAGGTCGTCTCCACAGTAGGTAACGTGGAAGTCGATAATGGTTCCCTCTTCCTTAGATTTGGCCAATAATTCGTTTGCCTTTTCTATGAGAGCTGGGTGAACCTTATGGTGGCCTGGCCATCCCCCTATGTCGGCCTTTATAACACTAATGGTTATCTTCTCTCCAATAGCCATGTTAATCACCACTCTTAACTATAATTTCAAGTTTATAAAATTTTACTATGAGAAAATATATCACTAAGAATGACACAAAAATGCCAAGAGCATCAGAAAAAATAAACAAAATTAAAGCAAATCAGCAGAGGTCAGTCCATCCAAATTCTTCTTTTGCTATCTTTATTATCTCTTTGAGCTCTTCTTTTTTGATGTTGACGCTGCTAACTCCCCCAATTGCTGCTATAATTCCATGAACTTCTTCTTGAACTTGAATAACGTCTTCATCAATTTTTGTAATTTTGAGTTCCCTTCTGGCAACTTCGTCATCACTAATCTTGAACTTATCCTCACCAACCTTTATGTGTTTGAGTTCTACCATAAAATCACCATAAATATCTATGAGTGTCATTCCTAATAAGAATTTCCATCGCTTGTAGAAATAATGCCCGCAAAGCTTATAAATGCCCGAAGCCCTAAGAGATAATGGCTGGGGGCATGGTGTAGCCTGGTCTATCATCGCGGGCTCCAGAGGCCATGAGGAGGAGCGGGTTTGCTGACTCGGGGCATGATGACCCTTTGGAGCCCCGAGCGGCTGGAGAAACCCGCGGACCGGGGTTCAAATCCCCGTGCCCCCACCACTTCTCGCTCTAGTATAAAACTTTGCTGAACAGTTTTCTCGCCATAAAAAAGACTTTTTTATGAAAATACTCTTTTAAAGGTGTTTCTTCACTTATTTACAAAATAATAAACAACAAAAAGAAAAACAAGTCTATCAATTCTCTTAAGATTGTTAGGCTCATTCATTCCTCGCTTCATCATAAAATCAGAAAGGAGAACGCTAATCATCGCCCTCTTAATTAAACATCCTCTTTTACCGTAACAAACGATACCATAGTTACCGTTTGTCCAATTCCTTTGATCTCCCTTAGTTTATCTACAACTATTTTCCCAATATCCTCAGCTGATGGTGCCCTAACTTTTATCAGCAAGTCCCATTCGCCTGCTATAATGTGAACCTCGTAGATCCACTCTAGTTGTGCTATTCTTTCAGCGACTTCCCTTTGAGTTAGGCCAGATGCTGGATCATACCTCGCCAATATAAATGCAGTTGTTCCCAAATTGAGCTTTCTATAATTCGGCTTTATAGTAAACTTTTCAATTATTCCCTCTTCAACGAGCTTTTTAATACGATAATGAACAGTAGTCCTTGGAATACCAAGTTTTTTGCTTAAAGCTGCTATATTCTCCCTTGAGTTGTCTTTCAATTCGTCCAACAGTCTCATATCAACTCTATCCAACGTATCCCCCATACTTTCCCCCTCTTTTGTTTGTCATATTTTCAATATAAACCTATCGCATTTGGATATCTATTCACTCCCCAAATTCTCTTTTAGCCACTTTGAAAATTCACTTAGAGCCCGCCCCCTATGAGATATATTGTTCTTCTCTTCCGTTGTCATTTCTGCAAAAGTTTTAGAGAACCCCTCAGGAATGAATATAGGATCAAAGCCAAAGCCCCTATTTCCCCTCTTCTCATGCCCAATGGAACCATGAACTATCCCTTTAAAAATATGGAGCTTACCATTGTAATAACCAATAACACTCTCAAAATATGCTCTCCTATTTTCAATACCGTCCATGAGTTTTAAAATACCTTCATTGCCCAGAGTTTTAAAAATATAGGCTGAATAAACCCCAGGAAAACCCCCAAACGCTTCGATGAAAAGGCCAGAGTCATCTATAAAAAAGGGCATGTCTATCTCATCCTTCAGCCACTCAATCCCAAATTTCACCACATCCTCAAGCTTGCTTGCTTGTATCTCCGGATATTCAAACTTTTTTTGGATGAGCTCAACTCCAAGGGGCTCCAAATACTTCTTTGCTTCTTCAAACTTGCCTCTATTCGAAGTTATGAACAAAACTCTCATCCAATCACCTTCTAAAAAAGTTAAAGATCAGTCAATGGTATATCCAATTTTTTCCACTAACTCCCTTCTCTCCTGTTTTTGCTCATCGGTCTCGATTTTATTCGCGGCTTTTCCATCGACTATCCCCAAAACAGACCTACCAAGCTCCGTTTCAGCAACTATAACCTGCAGAGGATTCTCACTCGCCCCATAAACCATTACAACAGCTGGATGAAGTTTTATTGTATTCAAAACGTTAATTGGAAACGCATTCTTCATTAGAATCACAAAAACATGTCCTGCACCAATTTTTAAGGCATTCTTTGCTGCCAACTGCTCCAGCTCTTTATCATTGCCGGTGTACCTAGTCAATTGTGGCTTTGCTTCATTCATTGCAATGCCGAACTTTATACCCGGCACTGTTGTTAAAAGAGATTTAGCTAAGTCATCCACTGTAAATATAGAAAAATTCCCCTGTCCTATTATGCATTCGATACCTTCAGGCTTTTCTATGTCCACAACTTCAATTTTGACCATTCTGCACCACCAAAAAAATAATATATGTTCAACTGATAAAACGTTTTCTGTGAGATAAAAATGATGG
This sequence comes from Palaeococcus pacificus DY20341, assembly GCF_000725425.1. Lineage (NCBI taxonomy): Archaea > Methanobacteriati > Methanobacteriota > Thermococci > Thermococcales > Thermococcaceae > Palaeococcus > Palaeococcus pacificus. The sequence goes on from NZ_CP006019.1 coordinate 1,834,419, forward strand.
AAGTTAGTAATAACAATAGCATTAACTATGAAGAACTTGATTTTTTGGTTGAAATCCTTACCAAATATCCCAAGGAGAGCCTGAAAAAAATTTCAGAGTTGGAAGGTATCGAGTATTATAAGCTGAAACGGATCTACGATAAATACTACGGCCCAGATAAATATGTTCAAGTTAGTACAATTTATAACATAGCAAAAATTGGGCTAAAGAGCTTTGTAGCGTTTATAAGCGTTCCTAGAGATGAACTTAGAAGTAAGGCCCTTGAGATTCTAAAAAATCCTTTCTGTAACTATTTAAATGCTTCCTTTGGATTTAAGCTTGGCATAGCTGCATACTACCATATCCCTGTCGATCAAGTAAAATACATAGACGAGCTATTATCAAAGTACAGTGATGATTACGAGTACTATGAGGTTAGAGGATACCCAAAGAGGCCAAGACAATTCGGAAAGTGGAATTTAAGCTACGACTATGCCATTTTGATGGATATTTTAAAAGAAGACGCAAGAACAAGTATTTCAAAAATTTCTCAAACGCTCGGAAAAACAAGGCCCACCGTAAAATACATGATTGAAAGGCTCGAATCCCTCGAGATAATACTAAACTACATCGCCGTTTATGATGATTATGCATACAACAGAGCATTCGTGGGAATAGCGGAAGACCTGGACGAATCCATAATACAAGAGTGGATAAAGAGATACGACTTCCACATTGGGGCTATAGTTCCAAAGGGCTACTTGATAGAAATGTACTTCACTTCAAAAGAGGACATTGGTCTAAAAATATTGGAGATGAGCAAATACGTAAACAAGTTTTCCGTGGAGTACTTGGATATACTTAGGGACATAAACAGATGGGGAAAATTCTCAGAGAGAGTTAGAAGGGATGGAAAAGGGTACAGATCAATCCTAGATTTCTAGCTGGCAATACTCAATGCCAAAGGGATCTCCTGAAGCTTGATACTCCAATGCCCTGCAATCATGGCAAATATACTTGAAAGGACATAACGAGCATCCTTCAATTTTATCCTTCTTCAGCTTCCAGAAATTCCTCAAGCGTGTTTTTCTTACGAGCTTTTTAATGCCCTCTCTCTTGGCATCACCGATGATAAAGTTCCTCAGCAACGGACACACCAACGCATACCCATCGGCGCTTATTACTAATGTTCCAGAGAGACAGGGATGGTATTTATTTGCTGTTGGATTTCTTATTCTCTTCAGCTCAATTGAATTTATTTTAAAGCTCCTGAGGCTGGGAGGATAAATTATATCCAAGTAAATATCGGTGCGGAAGCTAGTCCCATGCTTCATAAACTCTAAGTAATCCTCTTGAGTCATTATTAGCAAAACCCCATCGATGAAAGACAATTTCTCCAGCTTTTTAAGATTCTCCTCATTGTACTCAGCCTCAACTATGATCTTAACGCCTTCTATAGGTGATATCCCCTCCATGTCCTCAATCCTCACAATCATGTACACATTCTCAATTCCAAGCTTACCAGCGTAGTCAGCTACTCTAACGAGCATTTCAACATCGTCATAATTCGTGAGATAAAGCTCATCTCCCCGCGTAAACGAGAACTCATAGATCAGCTCCTTTATTCTTTCCTCGCTTAAAGGCTCCCTTCGGAGAATAAAGCTGTTGTTGCCTATGCAACCAATAGAGCGCCTTATACCATCAATTTCCGAGTATTTTCCTTTACCTTTCCCTAGCTGGATTATCAATCTCTCTAACTTCCCATTGTGCTCTCGGTTAGTCCAAGGAGGCTTTGCTATCGAGATGAACCTACCCTCAACAAGGGTGGAATCAACCATAACAGGCTCAATTTTAGTTCTCTCCATTATACTCACCAAAGATAACAAAGGAAAGACTCATATATTAACTTTTTCTATTCGGATTTTTGTTACCACTTGTAAAAGTGTGCAAAAAATGAATAGTAAACACAATCATTTAAAGAAAAGAAAAAGGTTAAATAGAATCAGGAAATCATGAGGATATGCTTTCTTCATATTGGAGGATTAGTGCTCCCAAAATAATCAGTACAGCGCCTATGGTTTGTCTTCCACTTAAGGTCTCATGGAAAATCAGGTAAGCCAAGATTAGAGCAACCACAGGCTCTATCGTTGCTACAATCGAAGCCCTGCTTGCTTCCACTTCTTGGAGGGCATGATTGTACATGAGGTAAGCCAAGAAAGTCGGGAACAATGCCAAGGCAAATATCCATGGCATGGCCTCGAGAGGAACACTAAATCTGGAGAAGGGTAACAAAAACAATGCTCCAAAGCCTAACGTATACATCAAAGCCTCTTCAGGTTTTTCTTCTTTAACTGCGATTTTGCCCAATATACCGTATAAAGCGTAGGTAAAGCCGGATAAAAGCCCCAAAACAATCCCCAAGAGATTGACCTCTTCATTAAGTTGAGTTACAAAGAGCACACCCAGAAGCACCATGCTTAATGAAAAGAGCTTCATCGGAGTTATTTTTTCTTTAAAGACCAAATAACCTAAAATCGTCGAGTGAATTGGGGCAGTGTACAAAAGCAAAACCGCCAAAGATACTGACGAAACCTTCACTGCATAAAAATAGAGTACATAGAACAAAAACACACTGAAAAATCCGTAAAAAGCGTAAAACTTCAGTTTTTGCCTCTTTAAAGTTAAGCCGTTTTTAAATGCATTGTACAGCAAGAGAAGAGTAAAAGCTATCGATGCTCGATAAAAAACTATAGTAAATGGATCTAAACTGTATCTATAGAGGAGCTTGGCAAATATTCCCAAAGTCCCCCACATGCTTGCGGCAAAAAATACTAAAAGATATCCCCTCTTCAAGCTCCCACCTCATATCTCTGGACCCACTGGCAACCTCCTTTTGTGTTCGCTGCCCTTTATTAGCTTTTCCACATACTCAACCAGTTTAACTGAAATTTCAAGCTCTTCTGCTGTTTCCTCTTTACTCTTCCCTAAATCAACCAGACGATAGAGTACCTCATCTAAAAGTTTGTAGCTAATTCCAAGCTCATCTTCATCGCTTTGTCCTTCCCAAAGACCAGCACTTGGCTTTTTGTTCACAATGCTCTCAGGAACACCTATTCTCTTCGCTATCTCCCAAACTTCAGTTTTGTACAGGGTTATCAGAGGCGCATAGTCACTTGCTCCATCGCCCCATTTTGTAAAGTATCCCACCAAAAACTCGCTTCTATTGCTTGTCCCTAAAACGAGCATGTTGTTGACATTGGCATGAGCATAGAGGAGCATCATTCTCGTTCTGGCCATTAAGTTCCCTCTTGACTTCTTGTCGATTTCAAATCCCAAACTTTGCTCAAAAGCATCAACTATCGGCTTTATGTTAATAATTCTATGCTCTATACCAAGCATTTCACACACGAACTTTGCATCTTCAAAGTCCTTGTTTTCATAGTAGGGCATTATCAGGCCTAAAACTCTCTCTTTTCCGAGAGCCCTTGTGGCCAAAAACGCCACTGTTGCACTGTCAACACCGCCACTAATTCCCACTACTACCCCATTAACACCTGTCTCTTCTGTCTTTTCCCTAATAAACTTCTCAAGATTGCTTATTAGGGCTTCATAATCCAATGCCCTCATTTTTTATGCCTCCTAACAGCTTCACCTAGGAATTTTGAGTAGCCGAGTAAAACTAAAACTATGCCAGAGATCATAGCAACAAAGGATATATAAGATAAACTCAAGAGGGGATACCTCTTTCCTTCAACTTTAAGTGTGTAGTTAGCATTTCCCGATACAACATATAACTTTGGAAGGAATTTAAATGTAAGTTCTTGGGTTCCGCTAACGTTTATCGTGCCATTTACGGCCGAGTAGTATTCTATTTGAGCGTTATCTGAGTGAAATATTAAACTTACATTGTCTATGGAGTATGAGGAGTAGGGGACATAAAACTCTTTGGTCTCATTTTGATATAACGTGCCTCTCTCTAAATAAGACTTAGGAACACTGTAAAGGGATATCCCAGAAAGCAGAAGAGCCAATATTAGGAGAATAAATCCTACTCTAAACGCACTGTATGAAAAAGCCAGCTTAATTTCTTCCTTCATTTACACCACCAAAAAGTTTAATGAAAAAGAAAAGAAATCAAATCTTTCCAGCCAACCAGCACTCTACCCAATGGTTGTGCTCATATTCAATTAATTGTGGATGCTTTGTATCACAGAGGCCTTTCTCCATGTAGATACATCTTGGATGGAACCTACATCCTGCTGGGACGTTAGCAGCGTTTGGAACTTCACCCTTAATTGGAAGCTCCTTGATAATCTCTCTCCTCTCTGGGATTGGCTCTGGAACAGCAGCCAAGAGTGCCCTTGTATATGGGTGTATTGGGTTGTCAATGACAACGTGTGCTGGACCCATTTCAACAATCCTTCCCAAGTACATGACCGCAATATAGTCGGCGAAGTATCTAGCTGTGGATAAATCGTGGGTGATGTAGAGGTAGGTAACACCCATCTTCTCTTTGAGGTCTTTCATGAGCTCAAGGACTTCTGCTCTAATCGACACATCAAGCATTGAAACCGGCTCATCTGCAACAATGAACGTTGGGTTGAGTATCAACGCTCTGGCTATAGCGACACGCTGTCTCTGTCCACCGCTGAGCATGTGCGGGAATCTTCCAACGTAATCCTCCGGCGGAATAATTTTAACCATCTCAAGAGCCTTGTAAATGAGCTCTTCTCTTTCCGCCCTTGTTTCACCAATTCCATGGATCAATAATGGTTCCTCTAGAACATCATAGATTCTAAATCTCGGGTTCATTGAGGAGAAAGGATCTTGGAATATCATCTGCACGCGTCTTCTGTATTCCCTAACTTCCTCCTTGCTTTTCAGCTCAGTGACATCTTTGCCCTCCAGATATATTTTACCGTCCGTTGGCTCCAAGAGCTTCATCACAAGTTTTCCTGTAGTTGACTTACCACATCCACTCTCACCGACTAGGGCAAAGACCTCCTGCTTCCCTATCTCAAAGGTTAACCCGTCAACGGCCTTAACGTGTCTCTCTGGCTTTCCTTTTAAAACATCCACGAGTCCCCTCTTGATCGGGAAGTACTTCTTAAGGTTCTCAACTTTAAGAACTGGCTCGCTCATTTTTCATCCCTCACAACAACCAGCATGCAGCATAGTGATCTCTATCAATTTCCTTCAACTCAGGCTCCTGTTTTCTACAAACTTCCATTGCGAATGGGCATCTTGGGTGGAATCTACAGCCTGTTGGTGGACTAATTAGGTTTGGTGGTTGTCCTGGAATAAATTCAAGTTTCTCAACGTCTTCATGGAGTCTTGGAATAGCTGAGAGGAGCTTTTGTGTGTATGGGTGGGCTGGCTCATAGTAAATCTTCTTACTGTCTCCAATTTCCACTATCTTTCCGGCATACATGATAGCGACTCTATCACTTATCTCTGCTAAAATGCTCAAGTCGTGTGTGATGAATATCATTGAGAGACCAAGCTCCTTTTTGAGCTTCTTCATCAAGTTGATGATTTGGGCCTGAACAACAACGTCCAGAGCTGTTGTAGGCTCGTCCGCTATGACAACATCGGGCTCTAATAGGAGGGCCATAGCTATAACTACTCTCTGCTTCATTCCACCACTGAGCTCGTGAGGGTATCTGTAAACAATGTCTGGAGCCAGACCTACCAACTCCAAGTATTTCTGGGCTTTGTCCAAAGCTTCCTCCTTGCTCATTCCTTTGTGGTAGAGGAGAGGCTCAATCATTTGATATCCAATGGTATAAACGGGGTTTAGAGCGTTCATTGCACCTTGGAATATCATAGCTATCTTCTGCCACCTAATCTCCTTTCTAAGAACATCCTCTGGAAGACCAACTATCTCCCTTCCATCTACTTTAACACTTCCCCCAACGATCTTTCCTGGTGCTGTTGGCATTCCCATTAAAGTAAAACCAAGGGAGGACTTGCCACATCCACTCTCACCGGCAAGTCCCAATACTTCACCTTTGTGAAGGTCAAAGCTGACACTGTCAACAGCTTTAACGACACCTCTTGATGCGAAGTAATACATCTTAAGATCCTTAACTTCAAGGACTTTCTTGGCCATTTCTCCCACCTCACAATCTCCTGAGCCTTGGGTTCAATATCTTATCCAATGCAGTACCGATTAACACGAATGTGAGACCAACTAGAGCTATTCCTAATCCCGGTGGAATAACCCACCACCAGTATCCTTTGAGTGTTGCTCCTTGAGTTTGAGCAGCGTTGAGTATTTGTCCCCATGTAACTTGTGTTGGGTCACCAAGTCCAAGGAAGCTCAGTGAAGCCTCTGCAATAACTGCACCTGGAACTCCAAGGGCAATAACCGCGAACGCATAAGGCAAGAGCTGAGGTAGCATGTGTTTAATTATAATTCTTCCATTTCCAGCACCCAATGCCCTTGCAGCCTCAATGTATATCTGCTCCTTAATTTGGAGGGCCATACTTCTGGCTACTCTCGCAACACCCATCCATCCGAATATAACCAGCAGGAAGACCATTACTCCAAGTGTTATGTGTCCCTTTATTGTAGCTCCAAGAAGGATAAGTATTGGCAGACGTGGTATTGAGCTGAATATTTCGTTTATTCTCATCATAAGCTCGTCTACATTTCCTCCCAAGTATGCACTTGTAACTCCATAGACGATTCCTATGACGGTACTAATAAGAGATACTAGTATACCAATTACAAGTGAAACTCTGCTACCCCATACAAGGCCTGCCCAGAGATCTCTTCCCAAATAGTCAGTTCCCATGGTACCATATGCCCTTCCTACAAACAAGACCTCCATATTTGATAGATCAATTGTGTCTTCAGGATAAACTTTAGTAAACTTCATCTTCAAAGTGTAAGTGCCGTGAAGTGGTTCTGGGTTTTTAAGCACATCCTCTATTGTTTTTCCTTCCACTACTGAGAACAATGGTTGAACCATATCGGTTATGAGGAGCCTATCAAGGGGTATATCCATCTCAGAGATTTCTTCACCTGTTGTTTCATAGTAAAGCCACTTGTAAATTTCCTTTGAGATCTCAGCATCTTTTCCTACTTGAATAACTGTGCTTCCTCTGATAGACTTTCTCTCAAAGAACGTTATTTCCCTGCCATCTGGTCTTTCTAAAGTGAGAGTCATTTTAACTGGCTTCCTCTTGTTCTTAACCGTCGTGTTGAAGCCTTTAATTATGATTGCCTTTGGTCCGTAATAGTAATCCTCAAATGTATATGTGACTTCAACTACAGTTGTTTTTTCATCAACCTGTTCTATTTTTATATCTGGATCAGAGACAGTGACGATTTCATGAGGAGATAACTTCTTTGATGTGAACATGTTATACCATGCAGGTGGAACATTGGTTGGATTTCCAAGCCATGCTTGTGAATCACTCCACTTTTCAGGGATATTTGGCTCTGTAATATACGGAGCTGCAATGGCAGTTAGCACTAGTAAAACTAACAAAATTACTCCAAGTATACCTCCTTTCTGTTTCTTAAATTCAAAAAGGAACTCGCTGATGCTCTCTTTTAAATCTGACCATCTCATTCTCCATCACCTCACATCTTAGAGGACTTACCCACCTTAACTCTTGGATCAAGGAAACCGTACGCCATATCAGCTAATATCACTGCAGCTAGGAACAACACTGTAAAGAAGTACGTGATTCCAATGAGTAAGTTAGTTTCCTCCTGCTGTAATGCTGTCCAGTAAAGCCTTCCCATTCCTGGCCAGTTGAAAACGCTCTCCGTAATAATAGCACCACCCATTGAGAACAAGAGGCTGAAAATTGTCATTGTAACAATTGGCGGAGCTGCAGCTCTCAAAGCGTGCCCATATATAACCTTGTTCTCTGGGACACCCTTAGCCCTAGCAGCCATGATAAAGTCCTCTTGAAGGGTACCAATCATTATGTTCCTTGTAGTCCAAGCCCAACCACCAAATGCAACAAGGACATAGGTCATAACTGGGAGTGCAAGTCTCCATGCGAGATCTTTTATGTGTGCAAATCCCGTGAGATTTGGATCCGGCAGAGATGAGAGTGGGAACCAGCGAAGCTCAAAACCAAAGATTAACAACATGAGCATTCCTGTCCACCACATTGGCAGACTGTAAGTTAACAAAGCAAATATGGACAATCCTCTATCGAATGCACTTCCTGCCATTTGAGCAGCTTTAACACCCAAAAGAAGTCCTATTATAATAACGATTATTGTTCCACTCGTGAACAACAAGATTGTTCTTGGAAGTGCTTGTTTTATAATATCACTCACTTGGTTTGTTCCAAATATTGGCATGCTAGTCTTACCGAAGTCAATTTTTAGAGTACGGAGGGATTTCGACACAACTCTCTGCAAATATGGCTTATCAAGCTCATATTTCTTCCTAAGCTCTATGATTTTAGCTTCCTTTGCCGCTTCAAAAGCCTCTATTCCCTGACTCTTCTTAATATTACTACCTTCCGTCTTTTCCCACATCATAAGTTCTTCGATCACTTTACCCTCAGCGCTTTGCTCAGATGCTTTAACGAAGAGGGCAGATATTAAGAAGGTAACTATTATTAGAACTATTATTGCGTTCACAATCCTAAACGCAAGATATCTACCGTATCCCATTTCAGTCACCTCCGAATCTAAAGGGGGTTCAAAGCCCAATTTTGAACATTATCTTTTTCTCGTTTGTAAAACTTGATTTATATACCTTATGTTAGATGCATGTCGAAACGCTAAAACTAGAAAAAACGAATCCAGATAAAAAGCCCATTTCTAAACAAATACATCAAAAATAGTCAAGAATAAAAATCATAAAATAAGAAGAGAGAAAATCACTCTCTTCTCCTTCTTAAGGCCAAGAGTGGCAATAGGGCAAGTCCAAGGATTGCTGCTGGACCGCAAACTCCACCGCCAGTCTCTGTTACTGTCTCAGTAACTGTTTGTGTGGTTGTCTCTGTGACTGTGGCAGTTTCAGTTACTGTAACAGTCTTAACCTCTTCCTTGGGTGTTTCAGTTGGTGTCTCGGTTGGTGTTGGGGCCTCACCCTTTATAGCCTCAGGAACTGGAGCGTTGGCCTTGAGTTGCTCCATGACCTTGACGAGGTCGTCAACATGCTCCTTGGTTAAGAGGTCAAGCCAGTTGATACCCTCACCGCTGCTGCTGAATGAGTAGACCTTGTCAATACCGTAGTCTTTTGACTTAGCAACGAGTTCACCCATAGCGTAGTAGAGCTCCCATGGGTATCTTGGATAGAAGATGTAGAATGCTGCTGTCATATCGTCAGCAATTGGGTGGGTGTATGTTCCATAAGCAACGTAACCATCCTCGGTGAACTCGAAACCAAGGACGTTCTTGAGTGAAGCAGCAGTACCTGAGAGACCCTCATCGTAGTATGGATCATCTGGGCTGTCCTTGTAAGCCCAGGTGTAGAGGAAGGCTATGTAGTATCTAATGTCATCCATGTTGCCCTTAATACCGTTGTGCCACTCGCCAACGTCACAGGTTACTTTGATCTTAACCTTGGCGTCTTCACCGGCGTTAGCGGCAATCCATCCTTGGGTCTGGTTGTAGATTACAGCGCTCTCTGGAACTGTAAAGTCTCCTCTCTCAAGCTCCCACTTACATCTGTATGGTGTGTAAACACCGTCGAAGTTGTTGGTTCCTCCGTAGTCCCTAACAAGTTGCCAGACTCTGCTTGAGTAAACGTCGCTTATACCGCCAACATCATTAAATGCACTCATGAAGAGAGCACCAGTGGCGGCGAATTGGGCAATCTTAACCTTCTTGTCTGGGGTTTCAGCACTCATGACGCTCCATCTTGTACCGAGACCAACGCTCTCGTGGGCCTTTATGTTCTTAACTCTGTCCTTGTTAGCTGGGTAGAACTCCCATGTTTCAATCATAAAGACTCTAGCGCTCTCCATTACACCGATACCCATTGAAATCTTTTGGAGGTCCCAGTATTGGTCAGCATTTGTAATTTCATAAGCCTTACCGTCAAACTCAACGTGGAAGAGTGTTGTTAATTGTGTGAGCTCTTCTTCTGTCCACTTGAGGATATCACCGAGATCGGCAGCGCTCTTGTAGTAGGTAGCACCAATGGCTTGTAAACCAGCGTCAGCGTCACCATCACCAACTTCCTTCAAGAAGTCTTCAACAGTAACAGTGTTCACGTGCTTTGGCTCAACAGCACCTGGGACGTAACCATACCAGGCGGCGTAGAACCAGGCAGTGTAATCGTCAATCCAAACACTTGGCAATCCACCAGCTCCCCATCCACCGGTGTAAATGTTCCACTCATAGTTGCTTGGTGGGGTAGCGAATACAACACCACCAGCCTTTTGTCTGTCCCAGAGGAGCTCGTTAACCTTAAAGCCAGCCTTTTGGATTTGCTTTGAGGCGTAAAGACCAATATCCTTTCTCTCATCTTCAATTCTTATGATGAAGTTGACTTCAATTGGGTTTCCATCAAAGTACCACATTCCATCCTTCTTCTCGAGGGTGTGGCCGTATTGCTTAACCTTGTCAATTTGAGCTTGCATTGCCTCATCAATCATTTGAAGAGCTAACTCCTCATCACCTTCTGGGGTAATTCCAAGAGCATCATAAACTGGCTCGAAGTACTTGTTGGCTGGGTGGCTTGGCCTTATACAACCAAGCATTGGAGCACCAGAACCTTGGTAAATGTTTTGGACAATGTATTGTCTGTTAATGAGCCAGTTCATAGCAAATCTAACTTCTCTAATAGCGAATGGGTTAAAGTAGACATTGTCACCAACAGTAACAATACCGGTGTCTTTATCTGGATCGTGATAGGTGTTGAAACTTAATTCGTTGTAGCTTGAAGCACTCTTAAAGAGGCTCAACTTGCTAACAACGTCCTCACCAAGACCGTTATACTTACCGGCTGGGAATGCAAACATTCCAATGTCAAAATCACCGCTTGCAATTTGAAGAATAACGTTCTCTGGGTTTTGGACACCTTGGTATTCAATAACCTCTGGAATTCCCTCTGCTAAGAGGTTTGGATCGTTTGTAAAGACGTTCCTACTTCCAGTGTACTTAACAAGCTTTAAGTAGAGGTTCTCTGGGGCGTAGGTGTCAATTATGTATGGACCATTGCTTATTGCCAAGTGGTTGTATTTTTGGGCCCAAGCAATGTCTGCATCATATCTTGCGGCAGCGTCGCTTGCAGTAGCAGCAGCCACAGGGTTGACTGCAGCCACCATACTAAACAACATCAAAACTGCAACAACTATACCCAATGTCTTTCTCATCTCATATCCCCCTTGTCTATTTCTACAGCAATGCCTTATTTAGGGTATAAGGGCATATCATTATACACCGGATTACCTATTTAAGACTTACGTTCTTTTTCAGGGCTGTAAAGCTTAGTAATCTCAAAAAAGCCCATAAGCCTTAATTGCACGAATTTAATAGACAAACCTTATTTTGCAATGATTAAATAACCACTATTTCAAAAAAACACAGAAAAAGGAATGCTCTAGATGAATAAAGGAGCCATGCGCTTGAAGAAAGCCCAGAAAAGCTTTTGGATAATTTTCAAAATTTAATCTAGGCAAAAATTTTAAAAAATAAGCCTTTTTGAAGTTGATATGGGCACGTAATGTATGAGTTAGTGATAAACGGCAAGTTTTTCTATCATGGGGAAATAGTTGAAGGTCATATTGGTATTTCCGATGGCAAAATTCTAGAGTTCTCCAAGTCCGCGCTGAAAGGCGAAGAAACAATTAAAACAGGACTCCATGAAGTTATTTTGCCGGGCATGATTGATGTTCATGTTCATTTAAGGGACTTCAACCAAAAACATAAAGAAACAATAGAAAGTGGGACAAAAGCAGCTTTACACGGAGGAATAACAACAATTTTTGATATGCCCAACACAAATCCACTCATAATGGACAAGGAGACGTTTAAAAAAAGAATTGCCATCTTTAAGAAAAAAGCATACGCGGATTATGCATTGAGCTTTTTACTAGCGAATAACTGCGAAGAGGCAAAAAATGTAAATGCAGACTTCTATAAAATCTTCATGGGAGCTTCAACTGGAGGAATTTACTCAAAAAACTTTGAGAATGACTATAAATGTGCTCCTCGGAGAGTGAGCGTCCACGCCGAAGATTATGAACTGATCCAAAAATTCCCAGATAGGCCAAATATCGTTGAAGTAAAAGCAATAGAAAAAGCCCTAACTAGTGCTGAAAAATTCAAAAAGCCTCTCCATATATGCCATGTTTCTACAAAAGAAGGGCTAAGCATAATTTTAGAGAAAAATCGCCCTTGGATAAGCTTTGAAGTCACCCCACACCACTTACTCTTGACAAAGGAAGACTTTAAACATAATAATATGTTAAAGGTTTATCCCCCATTACGGACCAAAGATGACCTTCATTTCCTGTGGAGGTATATAGATGAAATACCAATAATAGCCAGCGACCATGCACCACACACACTTGAGGACAAGGAAAGTGGAAGTGCCGGAATCCCCGGCCTTGAAACGGAATTAGCTTTACTTTTTGACGCATACAATAGGGGATTACTCTCTTTGAATGATATTGTAGAGAAGACGTCGTTAAATCCAGCGAAGGTTTTTGGGCTTAAGAACAAGGGCTTCGAGATTGGAAAAGACGCCGACTTAATCATAGTGAACCTCAGAGAAGAGTGGAAAGTCAAGCCAGAGGAATTCTACACCAAAGCAAAATGGAGCCCCTGGGAAAGCAAAAAACTTAAGGGAAAAGTTAAGATGACGTTTTTGAGGGGAAGGCTTGTTATGGAGGAAGACGAAATCATAGGAAAGCCTGGAGGGAAGAGAATTGAAACGAGTTGAGCTGGTAGAAGTTTGGGAAGAAGCTAGCGGCATAAAAGCATTTCGATTTAATGAGATGCTCAACTTTAAGCCTGGACAGTTTATAATGGCGTGGCTTCCTGGTATTGGGGAAAAGCCCTTCAGCTTAGCCGATAACGACCTAATCGTGGTTAAGAACGTGGGGCCCTTTACTTCACGCCTATTTGAGCTAAAAGAAGGGGACTACCTCTGGATACGCGGGCCCTACGGAAGGGGATTCGAACCAAAAGGTAAGCACATAGCCTTGGTTGCTGGAGGAATAGGAATTCCACCTCTTTATGCGCTGGCAAAGCACTATAGAGAAGACTTCGAGAAAATTACGCTCATTTACGGTGCCCGCTCCAAAGATGAATTTGCAACACTCGATGTAGAAAAATACGTGGATGAAATAGTTTTCACCACAGACGATGGGAGCTTAGGCATTAAAGGCTTCCCAACGGACGTTCTAGCGGAGAGAAAGGACGAGTTTGAGCAGGTCTATACGTGCGGGCCCGAGATAATGATGGCAAAGGTTTTGGAAATCATGGACTTCAAGAACGTCCAAGTTTCTGCTGAGAGATACATGAAGTGCGGCATTGGTGTCTGCGGCTCCTGCGCCCTTGGAAAGTACTTGGTGTGCAAAGACGGACCTGTTTTTTATGGAGAAGAGCTTAAAGAGACGGAGTTGGGGAAGTTCAAGAGACTGCCTGATGGGAGAATTACCACATTTTAATCATTTTTGCTCCATCACATTTTTAACCCCCTTTCACCGACGGCCATTAGGTGAGAGTATGAAGTATTCATGGGAAGAATTTGCGAGAAAAATGGGTGTTGAGCCCCAAATCTTGGAGAATAAAGAAGCGAGGCTTTTAAAGAAATTTGTAGACGAGCTAATCCCTCCAACTCACTGCCAGGGCTGTCAAGGCTTAGATTTAAGCATAGAAAACCCGGTTCATCACCCTTCATATGAGCTAACACCAGCTTGCAACCATAACTGCATCTTTTGCTATTCAAACGTTGCTGTAAAGCTTGGAAAAGCCCCCAAGCCCGGCTACTACGGGTGGGATAATCCAAAGGCCATTACCGTTTCACAGTACGGGGAGCCTTTAATGTCCCCCAAAATAGTTGAAGTAAACAAAATGCTCCGTGAAAGGTTTCCGGATGCAAGGCTCGACCTTCAGACCAACGGCTCTCTATTAACGGAGGAGCTTTGGGCTAAGTTAGACTTCGATTTGGTGATGATCAGTTTAGACGCCGCCAGTAGAGAAAAGCACCTTAAGATTACAAATGCGGACACGTTCGATGACGTTGTAAACGCCTTAAGGATAGTTGGAAGGGACAAAAGCGTCCGCTCAATCGTTAGGACAATTTTTATGCCCGGCATAAACGATGAGGACATTCCAAAAATAGCTGAATTAGCAGCGTCCCTTGGCATTGATGAGATGATGCTCCAACCATTGACCGTTCACTACCACAACCATATAAAGCTTGATAACGCTGGCTTGGACTTTGAAAGAGCAGAGAGCATCGCAGATTATCTCAAAGCTGCCATGGAAGCCAAAAAGTTCATAGATGTGAGGATAAGTGGATGCCAGCTCGTGCAGTACAAGAAGATGGACGCTTTAACATTATGGGGTGCTAAGAGAGTAGCGAGGGATGTGGCGCCGATAGTGAAGAGGGAAAGGAAAGATAGCCTCAAACTAGTTTAAACCTATTGCTATTGCTTCAACAAAGAAAGGGATAGTCTTTTAAACCCCTTATCTCTTCTTTCTCCATGCTCAGATGTTCACTTTGCATCCATGACGAACGAACTGGAAAAATTGATGTAGTTGATGGAGTCCCCTTATGCAGAGAGTGTAGGGACTACCTAAATCACAAACCAGACAAAGAGCGAATTAAAGCTGAATTAGAGGAGCTTATGAAAAAGGTAGATAGAGCAATTTTGGCTTTTTCTGGAGGAAAAGACAGCACCGTGGCTCTATACTTGGCCAAAGAAAGGTATGGAGTTGACGTTGAAGCTGTTATGGTGGATCACGGCTTTATGGCTAAGGAGGCAATAGAAAACGCCAAGAGAATAGCTGATCACTTAGGCGTCCCATTTACAGTATTACAATACGATTACTCAGACATTTTTAGAGAGGCACTTTTAAAGTCCCAATCACCCTGCAAGCGCTGTTCTTCGAGAACTATGAAAAAGCTGAGGAAGTACGCACTAAAGAAAGGCATGAAGTACATCATCACAGGGCATGAGCTACCCTTTGGACATCATCCCTACAGGCTTATGAGTGGAGGAGTTGTACAAATTAGACTTTTAACACTCATGACGGAAAAAGAGAGGTTGAGCATTTTGGAAAAACTTCCCTTCGAGTTCCCTAAGCTCTACGGCTACACAACGAACTGCCTAATGTTGGGGCCAGCTTTGGAGAGATACTATGAGAAGAGAGGTTACAGTTTTGAGACACGCAGAATAGCGGCTTTAGTGAGATACGGCCTTATGGATAAGGAAAAAGCATTAAAGGAAGTCCAAAAGCCAAAAGTTCCAGTGGAAATAAAACTCAAGATTTATGAGAGGCTTGGATTGTCTCTCCCCGATAGGTAGCTCAGGTGTGAAAGTTAGTTATTGAAAACTCCAAAGAGTGTACTAACTTTTTCATTACTTTTGGCCTTCCTATTCGGAAGGATTTCGAGGAACATAAAGACTATTGATAAACAGAGAAATAGAAAAAAGATTCAGCTGGTGAGCATTTCCCTCAAAATTTCCTTCGCTTTTTCAAGCACCTCTTCTTTGCTCACCTTAAAGCCACCGCCTTTTGCCAAAATATCGCTTCCTCCGCCGCCACCGCCGACTTCGCTGAGGACACTCCTCAAAAGCTCGCGCATTGAAATGCCTTCAATTTCTTCATTCTTTGCAAAGAGGGCGTAGTTGTCCCCCACGATTAATGCTATTGTATTTGGGTTTTTGTCCACGAGATAGACGGCAAAGGCCTGAGCACCTTTCATTGGAGCGCTCTCTAAGTGAGACACAACTTTTATTCCGCCTATTTCCTCAGCATCGTTGAGCAAGGCCCTAGCCTTCCACTCCCAAAGCTCACGCCGCAGTTTAGTCTTTTCCTCCTCGAGATTCTCATAGTCTGCCTTAAACTCCCTAACACGCTCCACCAAAGGACGATTCTTGTTGGGCATTTCCTCCAAGGCACCCCAATAATCTTCTAAGAGCTTGTCTAGATAGATCAAAGCCCTGTAGCCGCAGGCAAACTCAATGCGCCAGATATTTTTACTCTTCTTGTAGAAATTAAGCACTTTTATAAAACCTATCTCGCTCGTGCGCTTAACATGGGTGCCACCACAAGGGGTTATATCAACATCCTCAATCCCAACGATTCTAATCCTGCTCTTTACGTCCGGAACGCGCTTTCTTAAGATGTTAACGAGATCTTCAGGTAGCTCTTCGTGCTCCTCAACATTAACTTCCACATCACTCCAAACAACCTCATTTGCTTCCAGCTCGGCCGCTAAAACATGTTTCCATGTTAATTCGCCATCAAAGTTTATCTCTATCTTGTTGTAATCTGGAAAAATTTGGAATCCGGTTGTGTCGCTTCCATACATCCGTTTTAGTATAGCGGACAAAATGTGCTGGCCTGTGTGTTGGCGCATGTTCTCATAGCGCCACTCCCAATCAAGCTCCAAATTAACTTCTTCACCTTCCTTAGGTTCTCTGCCTTTCAAAACGCCTTCGTGCCATATCTCTTCCTTGCCTTCAACGTGTTCAACCTCAATCCTAAAACCTTCGCCGTAAATAACGCCCCTATCACTCGGTTGACCTCCCCCTTCAGGATAAAAAATAGTCCTATCAAGCTTTACCCGGATTCTTTCCCCATTTACTTCAACCGCTTCAACTTTTGCAGTCGCTTCCTTGAGGTATGCATCCTCGTAAAAGAGCTTAACTGTCATGATACTCACCTAAAAAATAGTTGACTCCAAAAGTTAAAAAGATAGCTCAGGTGTGGCTACTTTCTTCACCGCTCTGCCCGGTGACAGCTCATCATCGCCAAACTTTCTTTGAGTAGGAACTTTTAAATACTTTTCAAAAGAGCTTAAGAGTAAGCGATGATGATTGATGGGCGAACGGAGAGATGAAGAAGGAAAGGTGATCTCTGAGCTACTTGCTCATCATTAGCCTTATTCTTTCTGCAGCATCCTTTGCTTTGTCAGAGATATTGCTCAGAGTGCGGGCTATGTTTAGAACGTAGAGTCCCGTCCCCCAGCTCAGCTTGTCTTCGTTTTCAAAAACAGATTGCATAAGCTTTGTATCAAGACCATCTATCTTATTCTCTACGCTTTCAATCTGCTTGATTATTTCGTACTCCTTTTTAATTTCTGCTTCACTGAAACCGCTTTCAATAACCGTGTCCATTTGAACTATCGCCTCATAAACGAGCTTTGCAGCTTTAATGCTTTCCATTGCCATCTTTACTATGCACTCCTTTATTTCCACTGGAATATTATTTGGCTCTTTCACTAAGAGCCACTTTGCAGTGTCTTCAGCCGCATCAGCTATTTTATCCTGCATGTGCAAATAACGCAAAATATCTCCCCTGTTAACGGGCATGAATAGCTTTGAGCTTAAGCTATCCCTAATCTCCTCTTTTATTCTATCTGCAACGTCTTCTAAACGGTCGACTTCAAGTGCGTACTTCCTCATGGCCTCATAATTCCCTTCTTCCCAAAGCTGGATTGCCTTCTCCAGAGTCTCCACTGTCTGCAAGACAACCTCTGCATGCTTTGTCATAGGCTTAAAGGGGCTCTTCGCAAAGAGCTTAGTCCAAACCTGCATTTTTCTCACCCCACAATCATTAGGACCTTAAACAACATGGCCGAAATTATTGCCGCAACTGGGACAGTTATGAACCAAGATATTATTATATCTTTCACTATGTCTTTGTTTATTGCTTTTACTCCTCTAGCAAGACCAACACCTATGACTGCTCCTACAACGGTGTGTGTAGTCGAGATTGGCATTCCCAAGCGAGAAGCTATTAAAACAGTTGTTGCTGCTGCGAAGTCGATGCTAAATCCTCTCGTGTTTGTAAGCTCCGTAATTTTCTTTCCAACAGTCTCCATGACCTTATAACCATATGTAGCAACACCCAAAGCTATTCCTAAACCACCCATCGCCAAAATCCATCTTGGAACTGGAACTTTCATTCCCGCCAATCCCATGGTGGCAACAGCGTAAACAGCCGCAACAGGACCTATAGCGTTTGCAACGTCGTTGGCACCGTGTGAAAGAGCGACGTAACAGGAGGTAAGTACCTGAACTCTCTTAAATATCCCCTCAACAGACCAGTAAGGATCAGTTGCCTTAACATGGTTCCTTAAGAGAATAAAGCTCACTATAAACGCCAAAACACCGGCCATAGCCCCATATCCTAAAGCAGTAGCAAGCTCCTTTCCGTGGAGAGTCTTTATGTAAAACATCGTCCCAATTACCACAAACGCCAAACCAATCCACACTGGAGCATATCGTTTAGCACTCTTGACAGGATCTTTTGATTGAAGTATAGACTTGGAAATAGCTTTAAACACCACGAAAGCCATTATAGCACCAAATATTGGGGATAAAATCCAGCTCAAAACAACTTGCCCTAATTTACTCCAATTAACAATGTCCATACCTGCGTAGATAACACCATAACCCACAATTCCACCAATAATTGAGTGTGTCGTCGAAACGGGCAGGCCAAACTTGGTGGCTATCAAGAGCCAAAGCGCCGCAGCCAATAAAGCTGCTATTGAGCCATAGATTAAAACGGTAGGCTCGGTTATTTGAGATGGATCGATTATACCCTTTCTTATGGTCTCCGTAACACTCTTTCCAAAGAAGTAAGCACCTACAAACTCCAAAACACCAGCTATAAGCACAGCTTGCTTTGGAGTTATTGCACCTGCTCCCACTGCAGTGCTCATGGAGTTGGCAGCATCATTTGCACCTATTGCCCAAGCCATAAAGAGGCCAACTACTATTGTAATTAGGAGCCAAGGATCACCGAATACATCGATCATTTGCACCACCAAAAGCCCACTTGAAAAGCTTAAATAAATAGTTTTCCGCAATATAATATAGACAAACCCATAAACATATATAGAATATATATTTGAACAATGAAGATCAAGGTTTTATAGGGAAAGAATTTTAAACACTTTAAAAGAGAGTGGCTTAGGTGGTAAGGAGTGAATGTGAATAACAAAATAACACTCATGATTTATGGACTTGGTGCTCTCGCAGGAGTGCTTAGCGGGCTTACTGGAGCAAATACAGCAATAGGTTTGTTCGTGGGACTTGCAATTTACTTTATCTCACCAAAAATAATAACAACAGTTATTAAAGAACTTCCAGATGACTTAAACGAGGACAAGCTAATTTTAAGGAGAGGTTTTTGGGGCTTCCTGTTGTTCTGGTTCTACTTCTGGGTGTTGACGTACAATATAATGGGACACTTTGAGCCGAACTTCTACGCCCCAGAAAGAGCACTCCTATACAAGTTCCTCTACAATACAACGGGGTGAACTTAATGGATGAAATGAAAAAGCTCGTGGCCAAGGAAGCACTAAAATTCGTTGAAGATGGCATGGTAGTGGGATTAGGCACAGGCTCAACCACCGCTCATTTCATACGCCTACTTGGGAAGCTCGTTATGGAAGAAGAGTTAGAGATTTATGGGATACCCACATCGTATCAAGCAAAATTCTTGGCAATTGAGAGTGGAATACCCGTAGTGAGCTTAGATGAAGTCGATGCGATTGACATAGCCGTTGATGGTGCGGATGAAGTCGATCCAAACTTAAACTTAATTAAAGGGCGCGGTGCTGCTTTAACTATGGAAAAGATAATCGATTACAGGGCTGGAACCTTTATAGTGCTCGTCGATGAGAGCAAGCTTGTTGATTACTTGGGCCAAAAGATGCCCGTGCCGATTGAGGTAATCCCAAGCGCATGGCGCGTTATAGCAGAAGAGATTGAAGTTTTCAATGCCACAGCGGAGCTTAGAATGGGCATTAAAAAAGATGGACCGATCGTTACAGACAATGGCAACTTCATTTTAGACGCCAAATTTGAGAGGATAGAAGATCCATTGGACATGGAGATAGAGCTCAATAACATTCCCGGAGTAGTTGAAAATGGTATCTTCGCCGACATAGCCGATGTGGTTTTAGTCGGCACGAAGGAAGGAGTTAAAAAAATGGAGAGATAGCAAAAATTTTATAAGTTTAGGAGAGACTTTTAAAAAGAGAGGTGATTGCGATGGCAAAGCAAAAAACAAGCCTACCCCCAACAGGCGCTGGATTGATGAGATTCTTTGACGAAGATACTCCTGGAGTTAAGATTAGTCCTAGAGGTGCAATAGCCCTTGTACTCATATTCGTGGCAATAGAAATTCTGCTTCACGCATTCGGAACCCAAATCTTCGGTTGATGATTTTATTTTAAAAAAAGAAGGAGTTTAAAGAAGAGTCTTTTTCAGCCCTCTAGCATTTAGTTCTTCATTTACAATGTTCCTAACGACTTCTTCAACATAACCCGTGGTGAGCTTCTCAACGTTTGCTTTTATAGCATCTATATCGTGTCTAAGCCCTTCCAAGAGCTTTATGTATTCTCTAGCCATCTCCAATTGCCCCTCCTGCTTGATGAGCTGCTCTTTTAAGTGCTCAAAGTCTTCCTTCAGCACTTGATATCTCTTCAACTCCCTCTCAAGCTCACTAACCTGCTTTGAAAGAGAGAGATTTTCCGCTTTAAGTTCTTGAAGCAACTTTTCCTTTTCTTCAAGCTCTTTGGCAAGCATTGAGTACTCACTCGCAACTTGAACTAAACGTTCTATTTCCTTCACAGGGGGAACTTTTCCTCCACCTATGATTATCGCATCGCTTCCAACGCTAACTATATCTTCAGGGGAAATTTTAATCTTTTTCTCGGTTGAGAACATTCCTGGGTGAAATTCCCCAGTCTTTCCAATGTTTTCCAATGCTTTAACCTTCAAAATGAAGTAAAACTTGTCATGTTGCACTTCCACGGTTATCCCTGTAACATACCCTATAATCTTGCCATCCACCAGTGAAATTAAAAATTTGTTGACCAACAAATTTTCCTGCGAAGACTCTGCCATAACTCTCACCACAAACATTTTTGTTAAATAATTAAAGTTCGTCTCAAGTAAAAAACCTTTCGCAGAGGTTTTAAAAAGGGACGAAAAATATAATGAGTGAAGGTGAGACAAATGATAATCTTTGCGGGACGTTCAAATGTCGGAAAAAGCACGCTCATATTCCGGTTAACTGGAAAGTTCACTAAAAGAGGAAAAAGGCCAGGAGTAACTAGGAAGCCTGTGGAAATAGGATGGAGAAATAAGAAAATAATAGACTTACCAGGCTTTGGATTTATGAGCGGTGTTCCTAAGCATGTCCAAGAGAAAATTAAAACGGATATAATCCACTTTATAGAAAACAATACAGAGGATATAGAGCTAGCAGTTCTTGTGATAGATGGAAAGAGCACGCTTGAAATAATTGAGCGCTGGGAGAAGAGGGGTGAAATCCCAATAGATGTCGAGTTCTTCCAATTTTTGCAGGAGCTTGAGATACCAACAATTGTTGCAGTGAACAAGCTAGATAAGATGAAAAATGTTGAAGCGACAATTAACAAGCTGATAGAGAAGTTTGGACTAAACGGAACATGGGAAGACTATAAAGATGTTTTTATCCCAATCTCAGCAAAATTTGGGACAAATGTAGAGGAGCTAAAGAGGGTTATAATCCAAAAAAGCGAAGAAAGAAAAAGGGATTAATCCTCTATTCCCTTCTCAGTTATCTTAAATGTCGCCTCTCCTTCTGGTAGGTGTGGAGAATCAATTAATCTTGCTATTCTCTTTCCTGCTTTCCCTTTTCTCAGGTAAACCCTGACTGTGGCTGAGTGGGCCAATATGTGGCCACCAATTGGCTTCGTTGGATCACCAAAGAACGCATCAGGCTTAGCTTGAACTTGATTCGTGACGAATATTGCTATGTCATAGAGATTTGCCAAGCGGTGCAAGTCTGAGAGGTGCTTTCCGAGCTTTTGTTGCCTCTCTGCTAATGATCCTCTCCCAATATACTCCGACCTAAAGTGCGCCATAAGGGAGTCAACAACAACGAGCCCAATTTCATGCTCTTTAATTAGCTCCTCCGCTTTTTGAACAAGGAGCATTTGGTGGTTTGAGTTGAATGCTCTTGAGACAAAAATATTCTTTAGAATCTTATCTGGATCTAGGCCTCTCGCCTCAGCAATCTGCTTAATTCTCTCGGGCCTAAATGTGTTCTCTGTGTCAATGTATATGGCACCTTTTCCAAGGCCCCCTTCTTCCACTGGAAGCTGGACGTTAACACATAATTGATGAGCCAGTTGAGTCTTTCCGCTACCAAATTGACCAAATACCTCTGTGAGTGCTTGCGTCTCTATTCCTCCACCCAAAAGCTTATCCAATGATTTGCTCCCCGTAGTTATCTTACCTATGGTTTGACGCTTTTTGAAGTACTCATCAGCGGTAACAAACGTTCCAATATTGGCCGCTTCTCTCGCAGCTTGTATTATCTTTAAAGCCGCACCCTCACTTATTCCAGCGATTTCTTTGAGCTCTAATGGAGAAGCAACAGCTATGGCTTCAATTGTATCAAAACCAGACTCTCTAAGCTTTTCAGCAGTTGCCGGACCAACACCCGGAAGATCCTCTAAATTCGCGACCTTTTTCTCTTTTTTCTTTGATTTCTTGACAACTTCTGCAACAACAAGCTCTTCTATATCTGCCTCCTCTTCAATTGGGACCTCTTCAAACTCTTCAAGCTCTTTAACATCATCAACAGCCTTTTTTCTCGCCATAGTATACCACCCATAAGCATGACATCAAGTAATGTGAGGGAAGTGGTGGATTATATACTTTTCTCCCATAAATAAAAAGATGTTTCAAGAGTGCGAATAGCTTATCAACAGTTACTACAACCAAAATTTGAATAAATCGGATAAAAAAGAGGCACCAAATGGATATAAGTCATTTACCTGCCCTCTTTAACACCACCAATTTTGAACCCTTAGGTATCCTCTCAGCAAGACTTGGCATTAAAACTACCCTCTGAGCAATATATCCCATTAAAAAACAACCTTTAGGATACAGCTTTTCAAAAGCTTGCTTATACTCCAACCCCCACACTTCATCCCCAGGAATAACAGTTATATCATAACTCCCCGTTGATGTAGTCAAATCCTCTATGACATCCACCACTTCCGGCTCAAAGATGGAGCTCGCTAAAAGCCTACCACCCAGCTCCCTGCTTACTATGACTCTGTCCGCACCAGCCTGCTTCAAAAGTTCAAAACTCTCTGGGCGAAGTGCCTCCACAAACACTTTAGCATTTGACATACCTTTAACAAGCAATGTCACAAAAACGGATTTAGAGTCGTCCTCAAGCGCCAAAATTACATATTTTGCACTTTCAACATTTGCCCGCTTTAGTGTGTCTTTATTGCTTGGCTCACCGATCAAAATTTCAACGTCAGGCGAAAGCTCCAAACGTTTCTTTTCCTCTTCACTTGGCAGCAAGACAACTACCGGTTTATTATCAGCATAGCCATTGGAAATTGCCAGCATAATCTCATTAACACAGCTTAAAATGCTCTCTCCTTTCCCAATTACAACATAGTGATCTTTAAAATCAACCTTATGCATACCCATCATCCTCCTAATTGATGAAGAAATAAAACTCTCAGCCAATAATGATATTAACGCTGTAAAAGTGGAAATTCCTGCAATCGCTGCAACCATCGCGACAATCCTACCACCATAAGTTTGGGGCGTCACATCCCCATATCCTATAGTGGACATTGTAATAATCGCCCAATAAATAGCAGAGAACATATCTAAGCCCTCAAAATACATAAAGAGAGCTGAAAAGCTAAGCGCTAATAAAAGAACGACTATAGCTATAGTGATGAGCTTATTTTTCTTTACTTTAACGCCCACTCGAATAAGCTTTCTAACTAACGGCACTGGAATCATAACATTAGTATCTCCCCGAGTTAACTTAAAAATCATTTCCCAGCAAACATTTCCACAGGAAATATAACTCCTCAGAAGTGTCCAATGCGTTAAGACAAACTCCAATACGTTGGCAATAGACAAACTATTCAGTATATATGTAAACCCCCCAGAGTTTCATTTCCACTGGAACTGGGTTTTACAGCCCCCTACATGTTTTCCATCAGATGTATGTAAACGCAGATTTATAAATTAAATTGATAATTGACTATGTGATTTTGTTCAAATAATTTAAATTTTCTTCCAGCAGTTTAATAAAAATTATTATTTTTTCCATTAATTTTTTGAACATTGTTCATAGAAAAGTATAAATACCATGACGAGAAGAGAAAATGGGAGTGTTTAAACCAAAATAGAGAGTATAAACCGGTGTTTTCGCCCACTTCCACTGGAAACAAAACACTGGGGGGGTTATGTTCTGTTTAATTTTTCTAAAATTGTTAAATTGTTTTGTTAATCCTAATGCATTCTTATAGTCACTGATGTTCGTGTTTGACTGCCCATATATGTTCATTTTGTTTTCATAGGAAATGTTCTTTTGTATTCATAAGGTCATTTAATATTGTAAATGTTGGATGTACTCATATGTCCATTCAGCTGCGTTGTTTCCACTGCAAAACTAACGGGAAATCATTTAAGGAACTAGAAGATAACTATGTATTGGTGATGCTGTTGGAAGAAAATGTGCTCGAATGGTTGGTGCAGGGAACGGATGATGCTAAGGATATCGTGGACTTGCCTTGGAACCTTAAAAGGGTAAAAGAAAATTATTATGTTGCAGAGCACCCCAAAATGCCCTTCTTGTTAAACATCGTCTTTTCGGACACTTTTGTTCACCTAATTGTTTCCACTGGAATTGAAACTGCATCTTTAGATTCTAAAGAGCGCCTAAAGATGTATAGGGTGTTGCTGCTCCTCAATGAAAAAATAAATCTCATGAAGTTTACATTAAGCGGCATAAATGAGGAGATCATCATAA